>PESC01000004.1 GCA_002929135.1 Methylomonas sp. | reverse complement strand
GGGAGCGTGGGAACGAGGGTGGTTCACTGCTAGCGTCGGCGCTGCTTGCACCTTCTGGTTCCCACGCGCAGCAAAGGAATCCATACCGAGCCTGAGCATGGTTAGACGCCGCTATCACATCGTTTCGCTGCCCGCCATGGAAGCCCTGTGGCCATCACATGGCCCGGTCTGCATTCCCACGCGGGAGCGTGGGAACGAGGGTGGCTCATCGCTTGCGTCGGCACCGTCCGCGTGGCGCACTGCCCATGGCTTTACCCTGCTGGAAATGTTGCTGGTGATTTTCCTGATGGCGCTGGTGGCGTCGACCGGGCTGATGCTGACCGAGGGCGTGGAAACCCAGGCCAAATACGACGAAACCAAGCGCCGCATGGAACTCATCCGCAAAGCGATCGTCGGCGACCCCACCCGCACGGTGAACGGTGCGCCGGAAATTAGCGGCTTTGTGGCAGATATGGGGCGGTTGCCGGGGTGTTTGCGGGAGTTGCTGGAGCGCCTCGATTGTGGCGATCCGGCTGCGGCTTTGCCCGTGTGGACGCACGATCCATCATCCGGCATCGGTTTTGGCTGGCGCGGGCCGTATCTTCAGGTGTTGCCGGAAATTGGTGGGGCACTGCGCTTTCGCGATGGCTATGGCAACCGGGATGATACGGCGGCTGACGATGCGGCCAACTCGGGCTGGATTTGGCGTCTTTATGTTGCCGATGACAGTCTGGCTACGCCTGCAGCGACAAATCCGTTCGCCATTGTGCGGCTGCAAAGTTTGGGCTTTGACGGCACGGAACGCTATCCACCGGGCGATATGGATGCGGCAGCCGCAGTGGACAGGCCGATACCCTTGATAATCCCTGCCGACTGGCAAGTGCAATTGCCCGCAGCGGTGGGGGTGACCTTTATCAATCAGCACACGTCCGACGCCAGACCGGCAACTGCGGTGAATCTGCGGCTGCGGCTTTATCGTTCCGACCTGACCGATTACTTCGACGCCGACGATGGCAGCAATGATTACCTGACGCTGGCAGCTGATTCGGTCCTGCCGGGCAATAACCGCAGAACCGAGACGTTTCGCCTGGACAACCCGCCTAGTTTGCCAATGGGTATTCGGGGCTATGCGGTGGTGTGTAACGACGTGCCACCCGCCGATCCCGACGATTTTGTGGTGTTCGATGGCGATTGTGATGCGGGTAACGGTGTACCCGGCTTGTCCAGCGTCCGCAGTGTTGCCGTCGTGCCGCGCCAAATCCTGAGCCTTAGTCTGGACTGGATCATACAGTGAGCCTGCTCACCTGCCATCGAAGCGCCCGGTCTGCATTCCCACGCGGAGCGTGGGAACGAGGGTGGCTCATGGCTTGCGACGGTGCTGCCCGCGCGCTCTGGTTCCCACGCTCCGCGTGGGAATCCATACCGAGCCTGGACATGGTTAGTCGCCGCAATTGCTTCGTACCGCTGCCTGCTGTGGAAGCTTTGTGCCTGCACATGGCCCAGTCTGCATTCCCACGCGGAGCGTGGGAACGAGGACGAGGGGTTGCGCGGCTTGCCCCGATCCCTGCGACGCTCCCATTACCCACCAATAACCCCGCACATTCTGCTACTCATGAACCTTGAACGATTCCTGCGATTTTCCCAACCCGCCCATCTGCTGGTCTGCGAGACCGACGGTTTTTCGCTGCGCGGTGCGGTGCTGGTGCGCGACGGTCAGCAATGGCGGCTGGGGCAGCAGGCACGGGTCGAGCAGGTGGACATGGCTCAGGCGCTGGCCGATGTGCTGGATCAGCTCAAGGCAGGTGGCTGGGCCGGTGGCGGGCCGGTGATTCTGTTGTCGCCCGCAGTAATGACGATGCTGCTGGAGTTGCCGGTCAATCCGAAAAAGCCCAGGCCACTGGCGCAGATGCTGGAGCTGGTGCGTTGGGAGGTCGAGCCGTTGCTGTTGCAGCACACCATGCGCTGGTCGGTAGGGCATTTGCTGGTGGGGCGGGGTTACATGACCGAGCAGCAGGCGCAGGCCGTGATGGATTTGCAGCAAGGCCGCCCCAACGCCGCCGGTGGCCTGGCCATGCAGGACAAATTTTCGTTCCGTCGCTTTGGCGATCTGGCGGAGGAGCTGGGCTATATCAAGCGCAGCCAGTTAAACCAGTGCCTGACCGGCCAGGACTGGCTGCGTGCCGACGACCAGGGCATCGAATGCGGCTGGGCGCCGCTGGCGGCGGTGGATGACATGCCTGGCAACCATCGCTGGCTGGTGTCGTGCGTCAATGCCGGTCTGCTGCAACGCTGGTCGGCGCTGGTCGGCAAGCACGGCCTCAAGCTGCGGGCGATGTATCCGTTGGCCGGTTGCGCCGCCGCGCTGTTGCCCGAAGACAGCCACAATGCGGTGATGCTGGAAGCGCTGCCGGGGCAGGCGTTCGCCAGCCGTCTGAGTGCTGGCCAGGTCAGCGTGCTGTATCCGTACATGAACCCCGGCAAGCCAGCACTGGACATTTGCCTGGAGATTTACCACGCCCTGCGTCTGTTGCCGTCCGATCCGCTGTGGCTGGCGGCACGGGATGGTCAGGCGGCCGAACTGGCCGACAAGCTGCATACCCTGCTGGCCGTCGAAGTGCGCGTCGTCGATGATGCTTTGATCGACGGCGGGTTGACGCCAGGCATGGCGGGGGTGGCGCGTCATGCGCTGGGGCTGGCCGAAGCCGAGCGTTGTGTCGGCGTGCGCGAGGGTGGGCCGCTGCCGCCGCTGTGGCAGCGGGTGGAGGTTCGCGCGGCTGTGTTGCTGGCTGTGCTGCTGGTGCTGGTCGTCGGTGTCGAAGCCTCGCTGCTGATTCGGCGGAACCATATCGAAGGCGTCAAGCACGAGGTCGATAAAAAATGGGCGGTCATCGAGGAAGCCAGCCGCCGCATCAATGCCCAGATCGAGCTGGTCAACCAGCGCAAGCAGGCGCTGGCCCAGCAAAAGGCCGATCAGATCCGCTTCGAGGCGACGCTGGACTTCTACAGCAACGCCGTACCGGCGCGGGTGACGCTGGTGAAGCAGGTGCTGGACATGTTGCAAGGGGTGATAAGCGATGAGGTGGTGATGATTGCCATCGACGAGCCGGAGCGGGTCGTTAAAGTCGCTCCGCCTGCGCCGCCGACGCCACCGCTGCCCAATGCGCCGCCACCGGACAACCGGCTGGAGGTCGAGCATTTCCGCCTGGAGGCGTGGGCTGTCAACGAAACGGCGGCGCAAACCTTTGTCCAGCGCATGGCGCAGGCGGCACAAGGGCTGGCGCTCGACATTCGTGATCCGCAAGTCATCATCGGTAAAGGCCCGCTCAACCACAACGGCTTTACCATAACCTTGCGCCTGGTGCGGTTGATGACCGCCGAAACCAGCGCACAACAACCACAAACCGTGACATGGCATTGAAACTATCGCAGTTGAAAAACCGGGAACAAGCCCTGCTGGCGCTGACGATTGCCGCTGCCGTGCTGGGTGGCTACGTCAGCTTGCGCTACATGCCCGCCAATAAACACATCGCCGAACTGACGCAAGCCACCGAGGCGACCCAGTTGCGCCTGCAAACCACGACGATACCGGAAGAACCCAGCGAAGACATCGACAAACTGACGCATCAGCTCGATGAGCAGGAACACGAAATGGCGGCGGTCAAGACTCAGGCCGAATCGATACTGCAAGGCCTGGCACCGCCAGATTCACTGGAACTACGCGTGGCTATCTCGCAACTGGCCCGTCTGCACCAGATACATGTCCGCAGCAACGAGACGATGAAGCCGGACGGCCAGGCGGCTGCGCCGACGCCAGCGGTTTCGAAAAAGAAGCGCAAGGGCGCTGCTGCCACCACCACACCGACGGCGCCCACCGCCAATTCCGCGCTGATTCAGCCGCCAACGGCCAGCTGGATTGCCCGCATGTCGCCCGGCACGGTGTTCTACCGGCCCATGCAGCGCCTGGAGCTGGAGGCGTCTTACGAGTCGCTGCGCCAGTTCATTTATGGTCTGGATCATCTGCCATTTCCGGTGACGGTTCTGCGGATGACGGTGGAACGTATGCCAACACTGGCGCCGCCAGGCTACCCGCAGGTGCTGGTAGCCGAACTGGTGCTGGCGCTGTAGGTCATGATGCAGGCCTGTCGATGTTTTTATTCTGGTCGCCCTGGTGTTCTGGTTCCCCCGCTCCGTGTGGCATCCCCCCTGGTTCCCACGCTCTGCGCGGCAATCCCCACCCCTCTGGTTCCCACGCTCCGCGTGGGAACCCATACCGAGCCTGAACATGGTTAGACGCCGCTATTGCATTGTCCTGCTGCCCGCCTGGAGGCCTCGTGCCACCGCATGGCCCGGTCTGCATTCCCACGCGGAGCGTGGGAACGAGGGGTGCTTGCATTCTGCCGGCCTGGTTTCCACGCACAGCGCTCCATCCTGGTTCCCACGCTCCGCGTGGGAACCCATACCGAGCCTGAGCATGGTTAGACGCCGCTATCGCATCATCCCGCTGTTCGCCTGGAGGCCTCGTGCCACCACATGGCCCGGTCTGCATTCCCACGCGGAGCGTGGGAATGAGGGGGGCTTGCATTCTGCCGACCTGGTTTCCACGCACAGCGCTCCATCCTGGTTCCCACGCTCCGCGTGGGAACCCATACCGAGCCTGAGTATGGTTAGACGCCGCTATCGCATCATCCCGCTGCCCGCCTGGAGGCCTCGTGCCACCGTATGGCCCGGTCTGCATTCCCATGCGGAGCGTGGGAATGAGGGGGGGCTTGCATTCTGCCGGCCTGGTTTCCACGCGCAGCAAACAAACCCATACCGGGCACCATTTACATCAGGCACTGAACCATGGCACTGAATGACGAACATCTGATCGACGTCGGCCTGCGTAGCGGGCTGATCGATGCGGCGCTGCTGGAGCGTCTGCGGCTGGAGGCGCGGCGGTTGCGGTTGCCGCTGCTGGGCATGGTGCAGGCGCATTATCGTTTTCCGCTGTCGGCGCTGTACCGGGCGCTGGCGGAACAGCAAGGCCTGCCGTATCTGGATTTGCACGGCATGACGGTCAATGCCGTGTTGCTGAAGAAAATGCCGCCCAGTCTGGTGCAGCGCAAACCGTTGCTGCCGCTGGACGGCGGCGCTGCCACCTGGCTGGTGGTGGCCGACCCCACCGATCGTGGCACTATCGATACGGTGCAGCGTTTGCTCGGCACCGCTCTGCCGCTGGCCATGGCCGACCCGGCGGCGCTGCAACTGAAAGTGTCACAGGTCATGGCGGGCAAGAGCAGCATCCTGAATGCGCCAACGGCATCGGCGGAAACCGAGACCGATCTGGTGCTGCTGCTGGACACTGTGATTCGCGAAGCCTATCTGCACCGGGCGTCGGACATCCATTTGTCGACCGAGGCCAGCGGCCTGCGGGTGCGTTTGCGCATTGATGGCAGGCTGCGCGATTTTCCGGTGGCAGCACCGGCGCTGGCGGCCATGGCGCTAGTGTCGCGGGTCAAGGTGTTGGCCGGGCTGGACATTGCCGAACAGCGCCAGCCGCAGGACGGTGGTTTCAGTTATCCCCTGCCGCCGCCGATCGACCGAACCTTCAACATTCGCGTTGCCACCGCGCCCACCCGGCTGGGCGAGCGCATCACCATGCGTTTGCTGGGCCAGGAAGCCCACGGCCTGACCTTGAGCGAGCTGGGCATGTTGAACGACGATTTGCATCGCTTCCGCCGGGCCATCCACCAACCCTACGGCATGGTGCTGCTGACCGGGCCGACCGGTAGCGGCAAATCGACGACGCTGTTTGCGGCCTTGCAGGAGATCAACCGCCCCGAGATCAACATCATGACGGTGGAAAACCCGATCGAATACGTCATTGACGGCGTGTCGCAGGTGCAGACCGGGCCAAAAATCAGCTTTGCCGAAGCCTTGCGTTCGTTTCTGCGTCACGACCCCGATGTGCTGATGGTGGGTGAAATCCGCGACCACGAAACCGCCGACGTGGCGGTGAAAGCGGCGATGACCGGGCATCTGGTATTTTCGACACTGCACACCAACAATGCGGTCAGCGCCGTGACCCGGTTGATCGACATCGGCTGCGAGCCGTTTCTGATCGGCTCGACCATGGCGGCGGTGATCGCCCAGCGCCTGGTGCGGCGGCTGTGCCTGAATTGTCGCAGGCCGCGCCCTGCCAGCGCAGAGGAGGTGCAGTTGCTGGGTGGCCACGATGGTGAATGTTTCGATATTTTCGAAGCCGCTGGCTGCGCCTTGTGTCAGGGCACGGGTTTTCGTGGCCGTCTGGGCTTGTTCGAAACGCTGTGGTTTGACGAACGGCTGGCGCGGCTAGTGGCGCGCGGTGCCGACGAGGAAACCCTGGAAGCGGCGGCGGGCGAGCGCTTGAAGTTCATGTGGGAAGACGGCAGCGAAAAAGTGCGTCTGGGGCTGACGACGCTGGACGAGCTGCGCGACGTGGCTTTGCACAAAACCCGGGACTTGCTGGCTTTGAGCTGACATGGCGCAGTTTTCCTACATCGCACTCGATGTCCGTGGCGAAGAAGTGGTGGGCCAGATTCAGGCCGACGACAGCGCGGCGGCCATGCTGCTCATCCGTCAGCGCGGCTTGCGCCTGCTGGAGTTGAAGCCGGGGCGGACGGCTGACGGCTTTCTCGGTCAGGCCAATTTTGCCGACTGGCTGGCCTCGCAGCGCTCGCCGTCGAAATCGGCGCGGATTTTCTTCTTCCGTCAGATGGCCTTCATGCTGCGTGCCGGTCTGCCGGTGACACAAGCGCTGACGCTGGCGCAGGCGCAACTGACCGACCCGCGTCTGAATCTGACCATACGGCTGATGCTGAAAGACATTCAGGCCGGTCAGTCCTTGTCGGCGGCCATGGCCAAACATCCGGCAGTGTTTCCCGCCATGGCGGTGAATCTGACGGTGGCCGGTGAAACGACCGGCGACCTCGACGCCATCATGGACAGACTGGCAACTCATCTCGACAAGAAGGCGACGCTGCGGGCGCAGATGATCAACGCCATGATTTATCCGGCCATCGTGGTGGTGGCGGCGCTTGGCGTCGGCACTTTCATGGTGGTGCAGATCATCCCCAAGTTTGCCAAATTTCTGTCCGGCAAGGGTCGGGGGCTGCCGCCGTCCACCCAGGCGCTGATCGACATCTCCGACAGCATCCGCGCCCACGGGCCGTTGATCGTCGGCATCGTCGCGGCGCTGATAGTGGCCGTCATCGTGCTGTACCAGACCCGGCGCGGTCGTTTGGCCATCGATCACGGCCTGCTCAGGCTGCCGGTGATCGGCGATCTGCTGATCACCGGGGCCATGGCGCAGATGAGTTGGGCCTTGTCGATTCTGCTGCGCAGCGGGGTGACGGTGTTCGATGCGCTGAAAATCACCGCCAACCTGATCGGTAACCGGGTGTATCACGACAAGCTGCACGAGGCATCGGCACGGATACTGGAAGGCCGCGACATTGCAGGCAGTATCGATCACAAGAAAATGCCGCGCCTGGTGGTGCAGATGGTCGCCGTCGGTGAGGGCACCGGCAATCTCGACGGCGTGTTGCAGGAGCTGGGGTTTTATTACGAGAAATTGCTGGAAATCGCCATCAAACGCTTGTCGGCTTTGATCGAGCCGGTGATGATCCTGGTCATAGGCAGCATGGTGGGTTTTGTTTATTACGCCTTTTTTCAGGCGCTGTTTTCCTTGGTATCGGGGCGATAATTTATGAAGAGAACTTACCGGACAGACTGGGGCGCGGGTTGCTTGCTGCTGCTGGCGACGGCGGCTTCTGCCGAAACCCCAACCGCAATCGACTACGCAACGGCAGCCGCCTACAGGCCGCCCGTCGTTCACGCCCGCGACCCGTTTACCCCCAGTCAGGCGATGTATGAAGCCATCGGTGCCAGTTCTGGTGCTGCGGGTGCTTTCGGTTTTGTGCCTTCGCCGGAGAGCGCCGATGTTCCGAAAATGAAGTTGCGCGGCCTGCTGAGCAAGCATCCCGGCGATTTCATCGCCCTGCTGGAAATCACCGGCGTCGGCACTTTCATGGTGCGCGAGGGCGATGAATTCAACATCGACCCCAGCCGCCCCAAGAGCGCCATCCGCATCAGCAAGATCACCCGTCTCAGCATCACCGTCGAAACCGGTTGGCTGGGATCTATCCGGGTACTGCGCTGATGTTCTTGGTACACCCCTTGGTCTCCCTGCTTCCCACGCTCCGCGTGGGAACCCATACCGAGCCTGAGTGTGGTTAGACGCAGCTATTGCATCGTCCCGTTGCAGAAGCTCTGTGCCTTCGCATGGCCCGGTCTGCGTTCCCACGTGGATCATGGGAACGAGAGGGCGGCCAAATAATGACCACTACCCGCTAGCCCCGAAAAACCAAGGGCTTGCACGATCTGACCACGACATAATCACAGCATTGTCCACAGCTTTTGGGGATAAACCCGGCAAAGTCGGGATATGCTTGAAAATGCATTGAAGCAACCCGTTCATTCAAAGAAAAAACAAAGACATAGCGGCAAAAATTCCAGGCTGCGCAATGTTTTGCCAAGTTAAGTCCAGTGCCTGAAAACCAGCGACTTAGCCTATGAATCCCACCGTTGTCCACAAACTTATCCACAAAAAATGTGGACAACCCCTGGTTCCCACGCGCAGCAAAGGAATCCATACCAAGCCAGGGTAGGGTTAGACGCTGCTATTGCATCGTTCTGCGACCGCTGTGGAAGCCTTGTGCCTCCGCATGGCCTGGTCTGCATTCCCAGGCAGGAGCGTGGGAACGAGGGTGGCTCACGGCCTGAGCGCTTCCTGGTTCCCACGCGCAGCAAAGGAATCCATACCGAGCCAGGGCAGGGTTAGACGCTGCTATTGCATCGTTCTGCGGCCGCTGTGGAAGCCTTGCGCCTCCGCATGGCCTGGTCTGCATTCCCACGCAGAGCGTGGGAACGAGGACGAAAAGATCGAGGATGGCGGCAAACAGCATCAGTACCGCGATCATGGTGCACACCAGCCCCAGCCGCGCGAACAGGTTCCTCGTTCCCACGCTCCGCGTGGGAACGAGGGTAACGAGGGTAAACGCGCTACGAGCACAGTGGTCTGGTGCTTTTTCCCGCGCCGTTACAATTTATGTATAGCCACCCGTCGGCGCATGGAAACGAAAAATATGTAACAGAGTTGTCATCAAACTTTAAAAATTGGTTTTTACACTCGTAAAGTTGGTTTTCGTAGGGAAAACCGTTTTTCGTGGAATATCCAATACATGTTGTCAATCGATACCCGGTGGACAAAATCAGCCTTGATGGCGGCGTGCTGTGTGCTCATCCCGATCGGCAACGTCTGGAGTCAGGACGTCGAAATGGAAATCGAGGCCGACACCCAGCAGGCACAGCCTGCCGAGGCCAGCGTAGGTGAGCAGGCACCGGCAACCTTTGATTTGTTCGAACTCCGTGTCAAGGGCAACACCCTGCTCGACAAAAACCAGCTCGAACGCACCATCTACCCGTTCCTGGGGCCGAAAAAAAGCATAGATAACGTCGAAGCCGCGCGCACCGCCCTGGAAGAGCTGTACCGCGCCAAGGGCTATCAAACCGTGGCCGTCGACATTCCTGAACAAGATGTCAGGGAAGGCGTGGTTTATCTGCAAGTCGTCGAAGGCAAGGTTGCCAGGCTCAGGGTCAAGGATGCGCGCTATTTCGACCAAGGCCGCATCATCGCCGCCGTCCCGGAGCTTGCCGAAGGCAATGTGCCCAATTTTCCCCGCATGCAAAAACAGCTCGCCGAGCTGGCCATGGCCAGCCCCGACCGCCAGATCGTGCCGGTGCTGCGGGCCGGTGAAACTCCCGGCACGCTAGAGGTCGATCTCAAAGTCAAGGATGAGATACCGGTACACGGCAAGGTCGAACTCAACGGTCGTAACGTGCCCAATACCACACGCCTGCGTCTGGTCAACTCGCTGCGCTACGACAACCTGTGGCAACGCATGCACAGCGCCTCGCTGATGTATCAGGTATCACCCGAAAAGGCCAGCGAGGTCGATGTCTGGGCGGGCACTTATGCCATGCCTGTGTTTGATTCCGATGCCCGGCTGGCGCTGTATGCCGTCAGCTTCAATTCGACCGCTGCTCTTAGCGCCATGCAGGTCATTGGTGCCGGTAGGATTTACGGTGCCCGCCTGGTCAAGCCGCTGAAGGCGCTTGACGATTACTTCCACAGCTTTACCGCCGGTGTCGATTACAAAGACTTCAAGGAAGATTTGATGCTGCTCGGTGCCGACACCATGAAATCGCCAGTGGCCTATCTGCCATTCATGTTGCAGTACGGCGGCACACTGCGCGGCTCGTCGTCGCTGACCACCTTCGATGCCGGTGCCCGTTTTTCTGTGCGCGGTCTGGGCAACGATCAGGAACAGTTCGAGAACAGGCGATTTTTGGCCCGATCCAATTACGCCTATCTGGTCGGTAACCTCAAGCATCAACACACCTTGCCTGCCGACATGGAATTGGTGGCGCGGTTCTCCGGCCAGATTTCCGACAGTCCTCTGATCGCCAACGAACAGTTCTCGCTGGGTGGCGACCAAAACGTGCGCGGTTATTTCGAAACCCAGGCACTGGCCGACGACGCCGTGTTCGGCTCGCTGGAGCTTTATTCACCGCATCTGGCCCCGGCAGACTGGGATTACGTCAACGATCTCAAGCTGCTGGCCTTTGTCGACGCTGCCCAGGGCTGGATCAAGCATGCCCTGCCGGGCAATGTCAGCGGCAATGTGCTGACGGGTGCCGGTGTGGGTTTGCGCTTCAAGGTCATGAAGCATTTGGTCGGCAATTTTGATGTGGGTGTGCCGTTCACCACGCTTGCGCCGGTCAGCAGCGGTGACCCGCGCCTGCATTTCTCGATTGCGGGCGAGTTTTAGAGTTTCTCTGGTCTCTGGTTCCCACGGTCTCCGTGGGACCCCATACCGGGCCTGATACACCAGGTGCTGTGTGATGGATGGGGCGCGGTATGCATTCCCACGCGGAGCGTGGGAACGAGGGGCGCAGAGCGTGGGGGGGTGAGTTCTCTTCTCCCTCAGGGATTGGGCAGGGTGAGGGGCGCAAACGCGCCGGTTTTTTGAACGACAGTTGCCAAACCCGCCGTGAGGCGGGGACGGAAAGCCTAAGGGTCTTGTGCTGCAAGATGGCCGGGTTGCCACGAAATGTGACGATTAACCCAGACAGCCAGAGGCAACAGCATGGTCAGCAAGGCAAATCCAGTATCCAATCCGATGTCCGATGCCCGGTTTCACCTGAAGCCACTGACAGCGGCGGTGCGCATCGTCGTGGCAGGCAGTGTGCTGGTTGCGCCGCTGGCGCAGGCAGACTCGGCGGTGCTGCCGGTGCCCGATGCAAATTTCGTAACCCAGGGCATGGCTACCCAGCAAATCGTCGGCGACACCCTGCACATCGAGCAGCAAACCGACCGCGCCATTCTCAACTGGCAAAGCTTCAACGTCGGTCAGGACAACACTGTGCGCTTCCAGCAGCCGGGTAGCACCTCGGTCGCCCTCAACCGCATCGGCCAGGCCGACCCCAGCCGGATACTCGGCCAGATCGTCGCCAACGGCCAGGTTTACCTGTACAACCGCAACGGCTTCATTTTCGGCAAGGATGCCGTGGTCGATACCAACAGCTTTTTGGCCAGCACCCTGCATATCACCGATGAAGCGTTCACCCGGGGTATCACCCGCGTGTTCGACGAAACCGGAAAACCGGCGCTGGGTATCGATGGCGTGCTCGACAACGCCACTACCCAAATCCTGGTCGAAGCCGGTGCCAAAATCAGCGTAGACAAGGCAGGCCGCATCATCCTGGCGGCACCCACCATCGAAAACCGGGGCAAGCTGACGGCAGGCGAACAAGGCCAGATCATCCTGGCTGCCAGCAAAGACAAGGTGTATTTGCAGCCAGCCGATGATAAAAGTCCATTCGCCGGTCTGGTGGTCGAGGTCGAAACCGGTGGCAAGGTCACCAACGCTGAAACTGGCGACATCGGCGTGCGTCAGGGCAACATCACGCTGGCCGGTTTCGCCGTCAATCAGCAAGGCCGCATTAACGCCACCACCTCGGTGAACGTCAACGGCTCGATCCGGCTGGTGGCGCAGGAAGGTCAGGGTCGGGACGGCAACAAACTGATCGCAACCCGAACCACGCGAACCACAGACCAGAACGATGGTCTGGGCACCCAGTCCAGCGTGACATTCGCTAGCGGCAGCACGACGGAAGTCGTGGCTGACGAACAGGGTGGCTCGGCCATCGATGAGCAGCGCCAGCCCAAGTCTCATATTGGCGTCGTCGGCCATACCGTCAGCATGGCAGGCGGTTCCCGCATTTTTGCGCCTTCGGGCGATGTCCGGCTGACGGCAACCAACAGCCCACAAACGCCGCTGCAAGGCCAGTCGGGGCGTATTCATATCGACAACGGTGCCACCATCGATGTCTCCGGCTACGACAACGTACCGGTGGCGATGAGCCGCAATGTCGGCGAGGTTTCGGTGCAGAGCTTCGAACTGCGCGACTCGCCGGTGCAGAAAGACGGCCCGTTGCGTGGCCAGACCGTCCACGTCGATTTGCGCAAGGGCAGCACCATCGTCGATAGCAGCGGTGCCGTGGCGCGGATTTCGCGCGGTATTCAGGAAAGGCTGGGTAGCGGGGGCGACATCCAGTTGACAGCGAGTGGCGACGTCGTCATCAATTCCGGCGCCAGGCTCGACATTAGCGGTGGCTCGGTGGCTTATGCCGCAGGCTTCATCAATACCACCAAGTTGGCAACCGCCGATGGCCGCATTTTCGACATCACCAATGCCGACCCTGATCTGCGCTATCAGTCCATTGTCAGTACCCGTAATGTGGAACAGGTACACGGCAAATGGGGCGAGACCCGTGAGTGGAGCATAGCCGAGCAGTTTGCCGCCGCCCAGTTCGAGCCGGGCTACAGCAAGAGTCTGGATGCTGGCAGTCTGACCATCAACACGCCTGCCTTGCGGATGAACGGTCAGTTGCTGGCGGCTGCCAGCCAGGGCATTTATCAGCGGCAACTGGCCGATCGCGCTTTGGGTGGCCGTTTCATCTTTGATTCAACCGCCTTCGCCACGGCACCACAGAATATCCGCTTCCAGGCCGCTGCGGCAGTCGCCGATCTGGCGCTGGCCCAGGCGTTTCCCCAAACTGACGGCAGACCACAGGATTTGATTCTGTCCAACAGCCTGATCAATGCCGCCGGTGTGCAACAGATTGCGCTCAGAACGCTGGGCAAGGTGACGGTGGCAGCCGATGGCAACATTCAATTAGTGCCCGGCGCTGTGTTTCAGGCGCAGGCAGGTACCATCGACGTGTTGGGCACAGTACGCGCTACGGCTGGCAATATCGAGCTGGCGACCGTGGCAGACAGAGGCATATTGGGCGGTATCACGCTGCATAACGGTTCGCTGCTCGACACATCGGGTGGTTGGGTCAACGATTTTCGCTTCCGGGGTACCGGGGTTCTGCCCAACGATCCGCTTGCCATCGATGGCGGCACGGTCAGCGTGCGCTCAGTCGGCGATCTGGTCATGCAACAGGGCGCACGTATCCGCGCCGACGGTGGCGGCTGGCTGGATCAGAGTGGTGGTCTGACGCCGGGTAATGGCGGCAGCATCGCGCTGATCGCCGACGGTGGCGTGGTTGCCAGTCGCTTGCGCCTCAATGGTGCAGTGTCAGCGGCGGCGCTGGGCCAGGGTGGACGTTTGACATTGGGTAGCGCCGACATCGTGGTGGGTAATGGCGCTACCTCTGTTGTCAACCCGCTGCGCCTGACCGTGAGCAATGGCCGCTTCGATTTCGACCCGCAGGGCGGCTTTGGCGAAATCAATCTACTGGCCACGCTGGGTGATGTCGTCGTCACCCATGGCACGGTGCTGGATATGAAAACCGCCAACCTGTTGCTGAATGGTGATTTCCTCAATCGCGCCAGCGGTGCCGACATTCGCGGTTTCAGCCGCTTGGTGGTATTGCCCGAGCATCTGCGGCAAGCCAATGCCTTGACGCTCACGGCGAATAAGAGCGTCATGGTTGAAACCGGCGCAGTGCTGGCTGTTGATAAAGCGGGCAGCCTGGATTTGACGGCGAGATTGGGCGGCGTTTATCTCGACGGCACATTGAACGCACCGGGTGGCAACATCACACTGGCCATCAAAGCCGTGCCGCAGGCCGAATACGATGCCAGGCAAACCGTGCGCCTCGGTGAAAACGCCCGCATCCTCGCCCGGGGTGACATCCGTCTGAATCTGCCTGATGTGTTTGGTCGGCGTACCGGTCAGGTACTGGACGGTGGCCGGGTGTTGTTCGACCTCGAACGCGGCAGCGCCATCTTCCAGCGTGGTTCGTTGATCGACGTATCCGGCACCCATACCGTGTTCGATTTGCCCAGGCTGGGTGCCGGTGCGGCAATCACCGCGCCCACCCAGGTATTCGGCAACGCCGGGCAGATCAATGTCACCGTGGCGGAAGCCGCCGTGTTCGAAGGCCGCATGATAGGCCTGGTGAGTTCCGAAGGCGCACGAGGCGGACGCTTCAGCTTCAGTTTCGATCGCGACCGTCGCAGCCCACCTAGCGAACCGCTGACGCCGTTCCCCCATAATCCGCTGCTGGTTCGCCTTCGCGAACAACAAATACCCAGCTTCGACAACCGTCTTGCCTTCGGTGCCGCCCTGCCAGATGCCATGATAGGCCAGGCTACGCTGTCAGCTGAGATGCTGGAAGGCGGCGGCTTTGAAGACGTGCGCATCAGAACGCCGGACAGCATCCAGTTCCAGGGCAACGTCGGCCTGTCAGCCAAAGCACGTATCGACCTCGACGCCAACCAGTTCAGTTGGACGGCGCTGGGCGGCGAAGCGGCGACGGTCAGCCTCGATGCCCGACTGATCCGGCTGGGTTCGTCGTTGCGGCGCGACGTGACCGGCACACCCACCAGCGGCAACGCGGCGTTCAATGCCAACGCCCAGTGGATGGAACTGACCGGCGGCAGCCGCTGGGATGGCTTCAACCGCATCAATCTCAGCAGCGCCCACGACCTGCGCACCGTTGGTCTGCGCACCGGCGCACAACGCGATTTCACCGGTACGCTGGTCACTGCCGCCAATATCAACCTGACCGCCAGCCAGATTTACCCGAGCACGCTCAGTCAGTTCACCTTCGCCATCCGCAACAACCCCAATGGCAGCATCCGCATCCTGCCCAGCGGCCAAAGCAGCCAGGCGCCGCTGTCGGCAGCGGGCAGGCTGGTGCTGGAGGCCCCGGTCATCGAACACAACGGCGCGTTGCGGGCACCCTTGGGCGAGATTCACCTCAAAGCCGCCCAACGCCTCATCCTGGGCAATGGCAGCCTGACCTCGGTATCCGGCGAAGGCAATATCGTGCCGTTCGGTGTGTTGCAAGCGGGTCTCGACTGGTTGTATCCGCTGGATGGCATCCGCAACCTGGTGTTCAACACGCTGCCAGAGAAAAAACTGGTGCTCGAAGCGCCGGATATCGACATGCAGCAAGGCAGCGTCGTCAATCTGGCCGGTGGTGGCGATCTGTCCGCCCACGAATTCATACCCGGTCACGGTGGTTCGTTCGATTATCTGAACCCCAACAGCCCGGCCTATCAGGGCGGTTTTGCCATTGTGCCTACCCTGAACAGCCGTTTGGCACCGTTCGATCATTTCCAAAACAACTTCGTCGGCTGGCAGCGCGACATCGGCAACACCGTCTTCCTCACCGGCTCAGCCAGCAAAGGCCTAGCGGCCGGTGAATACACCATATTGCCTGCCTATTACGCGCTGTTGCCCGGTGCTTTCCTGATTACGCCGATGCAGGGTAGTCAGGATCAATCCATAACCACGCTCACCAGCCAGGGCTTGCCGGTGGTGGCCGGTCAATTGCGCAACGCCGTCGATGGCAGCCGCGATGCCCGCTGGTCGGGCTTCCGCATCGAAAACGGCGCCGACGTGCGCATGCGTTCCAACTACACCGAGCAGCGTGCCAGCACCTTCTTCCCGGCACTGGCTGCCCGCACTGAAACCGCTGTGCCACTGTTACCCGCTGATGCCGGTCAGATTTCGCTGATCGCACAGAATCGGCTGGTACTCGACAGCCGCTTCCTGGTTGATGCCCAGAGCGGCGGTCGCGGTGCCCGGATGGACATCGCCGCCGAGCGCATTCGTGTGGTCAGTGCACCCAGTGCAACCGTGCCTGCGGGCGTGCTGGAAATCGCCGCCGACGATTTGAGCGCCCTGGCGGTCGACAGCTTGTTGCTGGGCGGCGCACGCCAGCGAGATGTGCAAACCGGGGCGACCCGGCTGAGCGTCAATGCCAGCAATGTGACTTTCGCCTCCGGCGTTGACGTCAGCGCCAAGGATTTGCTGGCCGCCGCCCGTGACCAGATCACGGTCGAAACCGGTGCAAAACTGTCGGCCAGCGGCGCAATCAACACCGGTGACAGCGTTTACACGGTGGCGGGCGATGGCGCACTGCTGCGGCTGTCGGGCGACCGCCAGGTGGCGCTGCAACGTGCCGCAGCGTCCGGCACTACAGGCAGCCTGAACATTGCAGCGGGCGCAACCTTGTCAGCCTCGCAATCTATGTTGCTCGATGCCTCGCGCGCCACCGTGTTACTCGGTGACATCGTGATGCGGCAAGGTTCGCTGAACCTGAGCGGCAACACCATCAATCTGGGCGAGGTTGGCCATCTGGGTGGTACGGCGATGAATCTGTCGAACAGCAAACTGATGAATCTCACCGTCGATGAGCTGATCTTGTCGGCACGCGACAGTATCGGCATCTACGGCAATCTTGGTCAGGTCGATGCCAATAATGCCCCCGTTCTCGACGTCAACGGCCAGCAGCAAGCCATAACCTTCAAGCGCCTGGTGCTCGACAGCGCCGGATTGGTCGGCCAGGGCAATGCCAACCAGCATGCCCGCATTCATGCCGATACCCTGCGTTTGCTGAACAGCCGGGGCGTCAACGCCAGCCATACTGCCAGCGGGCGAGGTGAAGTGAGCCTGTCCGGTGACGATGTGCAGTTTGGCGGTGGCGCACTGGCGCTGACCGGTTTCGATCAGGTGAATATCAACGCCGGGCGGCAGTGGCGCTTCGAAGGTGACAACCGCTTGACGCTGGGCGGTGATCTGGCGGTACAGACGCCGGTGGTTACCGCCGGTGGCGGTGCCCGATTGACGCTGAACGCCGCAGACCACGACGTCAGTTTCGCCACGATGCATCCTACAGTACCCGGCAGCATCAGCAGCGGCTTTGCTGCGCGGCTGGCAGTGACGGCCAACACGATCGATTTCGATACCCGGCTGGCCTTGCCGTCAGGCAATGCCGAGTTTAATGCCCAGACCGGCGACGTGACGCTGGGTGAGCATGCCCGCGTCGATCTGGCCGGTCGTGCCGTCCGCTTCGCCGACATTCAAGACTTTACCCCAGGTGGCAGGCTGAACCTGACCGCCGGGCAGGGCAACGTCGTGGCCGCTCGCGGTGCCGAGGTGAACTTGAACAGCGGCGGCGGCAGCGCAGCCGGTGGCGTACTGAGTATTTCGGCACCGACAAAATCGGTTGACTTCAATGATGCGGTGTTGTCGGCACGGCGCGGCAGTGTCAATCTCGACATCCATGACTTCAGCGGCGGCGACAGCTTCGACGGTTTGATGCAGCAGTTTATCAATGCGGGTATCGACCAAGGCATACAGGTTCGCGTCCGCAATGCTGACATCGTTCAAGCTGCCGACGGCCTGATTCGTGCAGCCGACATCCAGTTAGCCAGTGATCGCGGCGCGATCACGTTGGCCGGTCGCTTGAATGCCGATGGCCAGGCCACCGGTGGCCGCATTGCCTTGCATGCCGGTGATGCCATCACGCTGAACGGTGCGCAACTGACGGCGAAGGGCGGCACTAAAGGCGGCACGGTGTTGCTGTCGTCCACCGATACTGATGCTGACGGCATCAGCGGTATTGCGCTGAACGGTGCGGTTATTGATGTCGCGGGTGCTACGGTTGCGCAAGGCGGCGAAGTGACCTTTCGGGCGCTGCTCGACGACAATGGCGTTCTTCCGGTGCAGATCGACCCGAACAGCCGTGTACAGGGCTACCACCAGCAAGCGACGGTTCGCGACGCCGACGGCAACTTGGTCGAATACGGCGACAGCCAATTCCAGATCGAAGCCGTGCGTCGCTATGTCGATGGCGATGGCCGCTTGACCGAAAACGATTTCAACACCTACCTGGCTCACACCAACGACTACATGACAGCGGCCAATATGCAGGCGGTGGAAAACTCGCTGGGCGCTCGCTTGCGGCCTGGAGTCGAAGTGGTGTTCAACGGCAACCTGACCGTTGCCGAGCGCTGGGATATGGTCGAATGGCGTTACGGCGACGGCACGGATCGGGTGGCGATGCCGGGCACACTGACACTGCGGGCCAGCGGCAATCTGTTGTTCAACCGCTCGTTGAGCGATGGTTTCAAGGATGGTGTAGTGTCGTCGGTATTCGGTGACATGCGATTCAGCGACATGCTGCAAGGCGGCGAGTCGTGGTCGTACCGCCTGGTGGCCGGTGCCGATCTGGCCGCTGCCGATTGGGCGGCGACGGCATCATCCGGTAACCTGACGTTGGGTTCCAATGTGCAGATTCGTACCGGCACTGGCGACATGGCGCTGGTAGCGGCTGGTGATGTGGTATTGACCGATCAGACCTCGGTCATCTATAGCGCCGGGCGGCCAACCACGCAAAACCCTTACGGTGCGTTGCAATTGCACATGGCCATAGGTAGTCTGCCGCTGGCCGATTACCCGATAGACGGCGGTGACTTGTCGATACGTGCCGGTGGCAATATTTTGGGCGCACAAAGCAATCAGTTCATCAATGCCTGGATGGTGCGGCAGGGTGGCAAGGATCCGGACAGCCGCGATTATCTGGCGGTGGATGCTTATCTGGAAACAGTCGCAGCCGATTTGCTGGTGCGCAAAGACGATGCCGCCGAATTGGCGGCGTATATTGCGAGCTTGCCTGCCCATTTGCAGACACGCATCGTTGATGGTTATAAACTGGATGCTCGTGCGTTCAATTTTCCAACGACCTGGGGCTTCAGCATGGGTAATGGCGGCTTCCAGCAGAACGTCGGTTCGTTCGGCGGTGGTAACGTCAACATCGCAGCCGCTGGCAACATCAATAATCTGACCGTGGTCATGCCAACCAGCGGCAAACAGGTCGGCCAACTGACCTCCGATGTCAACTATATACAAACCCTGTCGTTGCTGACCAATCAGCTTGAGGTCATGCCCAGCGGCAATCTGGCGCTGAGAGCGGGTGGCGATGTGCAGGGTGGCGTGTTCTACGTGGGTGAAGGCCAGGGCCGGATCGAAGCCGCTGGCAGTATTACCGGCAGCGGTGCGCTTGCAGGCCCGCATCTGCTGATGGGCAACAGCCGCATGTCGCTGCTGGCCGGACGTGATGTCAACATCGGTGCTGTCAGTGACCCAATGATTCTACACAGCGGCGACACCAACTTCTTCAGCTACGGTGACGCCAGTCATATCGATGCCCGTGCCCTGGCCGGGAATGTTCGCTTGGCGGCCGATATAAGTCGCTTTACCACGACACTCAGTGCGCAAAATACCGCGCAAAACACGCTGGCAAGAGTCTATCCTGCTGGTCTGAATGCCACGGCATTTGGCGGTAGCGTGATACTGGCGGACGACATCGTGCTGTTCCCGGCACCGCGTGCCGATCTCAACATGCTGGCGGCGCAGGACTTCAGATCGGAGGCTGCGGCCAAGCGTCTGGCGATGTCGGATGCCGACCGCAGTTTGTTGCCCTCAGCGCTAATACCGGTGGCGGGTAATGAAATGGATGATCCCGTCAGTCGTATCAATCCGTTCGGTCATCCTCTGTTCGCCAGGGCTGCGGTGCCGACGCGCATAAACGATTCGGTTCCGGTGCGTATCGTTGCCAGTGCGGGCAACATCGACAATGTGCAGTTGAATCTGGCCAAGCAGGCGGTGTTCAAGACCGGCCAGGATTTACGCAATTCGCTGTTGCTGATCCAGCATAACAACCTGGGCGACAGCACGGTGTTCGACATGGGTCGTGATTTGCGTTTTTCCAGCGTGCGCGATCTGAACGGCCAGTTGATACCCAATATCAATGAAATCAACATCGCCGGGCCGGGCAATCTGCTGATAAAAACCGGTCGTCATCTGGATTTGGGCGCATCGGTGGGTATTTCGACCACGGGCGATCTGAATAACCCCGGCCTGCCCGACAGCGGCGCCTCGGTTTCGACACTGGTGGGCTTGAACGGCAGACAACCGGCTTATGCGGGTTTCATCGAAGCCTATCTGGGCGGTGATACCCGCTACTCGGACATGGCCGCGCAGGTGCGTAGCCTGATTACCGGCTTCATGCGTGACCGCAGCGGTAATCCGGTTCTGAGCGACGAAGATGCGTTTGCCGCGTTCAAACAGTTGGCGTCAGACGATTACCTGACCTTGCAGCCTCGGTTGAACGCATTGGTCGTTCAGGTTTACGTGGACGAGATCAAACGCTCCGGTTCGGCGGCAGCTGGTTCCGGTGCGCTGGCCAATGAAGGCGGCTACCGCGCGATCGAGACACTGTTTCCAACTAAAGACATTCATGGCAAAGACATCGCTGCCGCACAATCCTGGCGTGGCGACCTGAGCCTGTTCTTCAGCAAGATACACACGCTGGACGATGGTTCCATCAATCTGCTGGTGCCGGGTGGTTTTGTCAACGCCGGTCTGGCTGTGGGCACCGATGCCAAGCCCGCGTCACAACTCGGTATCGTGGCGCAGCGCCAGGGTGACATCAACGCGGTGATTCGCGATGACTTCATGGTCAACCAGTCGCGGGTGTTCGCACTGGATAGCGGCGACATCCTGGTGTGGTCGTCGGAGGGCAATATCGACGCCGGTCGTGGTGCCAAGTCGGCAATTGCCGCGCCGCCGCCGAAAATCAGCTTCGACGAGAACGGCAATATGGTCATCGAGTTCCCGCCTATCGTTTCCGGTAGTGGTATCCGTACCGCCGGCCAGATTGGTCGGACGCCGGGCGACGTCTTCCTGTTCGCGCCGCGCGGTGTAGTCGATGCCGGTGAGGCCGGTATTGCCGGTACCAACGTCACCATTGCGGCGGTAGCGGTACTGGGTGCTGCCAACATCCAGGTCGGCGGCACCGCCACCGGTGTGCCGGTAGCACCGACTGGCAGCCTGGCAGCAGGTCTGACCGGCGCTGGCAACGTGGCGGCAGGGGTTACCCAGATGGCAGAATCCTCGGTCAGTTCCGATGTCGGCAAGGATGCCGCCAACACCCTCAGCAAGGCGATGATGGGCATTCTGAGTGTCGAGGTGATAGGTTTCGGCGAGTAATTTTAGTCTTAATCCCTTCGTAAACAGGGCTGTAATTCAATATAAATAAGACTATCTCTATGTTCTATGTGGAAAGTCTTAATCCCTTCGTAAACAGGGCTGTAATTCAATCACGAGAAACTGGCATTTGGACAGTTAGCTCTGGGTCTTAATCCCTTCGTAAACAGGGCTGTAATTCAATAAAACGGTTTATGCTTTCACCCAAGGCATTTTGAGTCTTAATCCCTTCGTAAACAGGGCTGTAATTCAATACAAGAACTGATGGACTGTGGATTTGCTGTTAAGTCTTAATCCCTTCGTAAACAGGGCTGTAATTCAATACCTGGTAGATCGCGCGGTAAACGCGCTGAAATCGTCTTAATCCCTTCGTAAACAGGGCTGTAATTCAATAGTTGAGGCCGTTGCCTTAAAGTTCCGGTGGGAGTCTTAATCCCTTCGTAAACAGGGCTGTAATTCAATCAACCATGTTCAACACATTAGCCCATGTCCGCCGCGTCTTAATCCCTTCGTAAACAGGGCTGTAATTCAATTGAGCTTGCACCCGGATCACGATTCGGCGTATCAGTCTTAATCCCTTCGTAAACAGGGCTGTAATTCAATCTGAGCACAAGCGTATTGGCAACCGCGTAGCCGGTCTTAATCCCTTCGTAAACAGGGCTGTAATTCAATTCCGCGAAATGATTTGGGACGTCATCCAGTATATGTCTTAATCCCTTCGTAAACAGGGCTGTAATTCAATCCAGAAATACCTTGCAGGTGCCTACCCCAACCGGGTCTTAATCCCTTCGTAAACAGGGCTGTAATTCAATGGTCGCGTATCATCAATCAGCACCCGAATTTCGGTCTTAATCCCTTCGTAAACAGGGCTGTAATTCAATCAATAGAGGTAGCGAAATAATGCCCAAAGACTACGTCTTAATCCCTTCGTAAACAGGGCTGTAATTCAATACCCTTTTTCTGCCGACGTTGGCCGCGTCATATGTCTTAATCCCTTCGTAAACAGGGCTGTAATTCAATAGAGAAACCAAAAACGAAGAAACCGGCGAAATTAGTCTTAATCCCTTCGTAAACAGGGCTGTAATTCAATACCTATTGCCGTTCTGATGCCTGTTTGACTTGCGTCTTAATCCCTTCGTAAACAGGGCTGTAATTCAATAAAAACTCAAGCCTACCGCAGTCAGGACTTGAGTCTTAATCCCTTCGTAAACAGGGCTGTAATTCAATCCAAGCTGCGGCCTCGCCTGTTCCTGGATGATGTCTTAATCCCTTCGTAAACAGGGCTGTAATTCAATCGCTCGTGGCCAGTAATTGCGATTTATCAATGGGTTATACGGGTGGTTGACAACGGTTGCTGTGTTCATGGTGCTGAACCGCCATTCATCCAGTTTTGAAGCTGGTTTTTGAGTTGTTTGATGTTGCCTCCTTGAATGATTTTGATTTTGTATTCATGTGCCCGGTTTTGGGTGGCGTCGTCCAGTGTTCTGGCAGAAACCAGCCAGGCGTCGCCAAACAAGCCGCCGGTGCGGTTTTCCAGCGTGTGCAGTTTATACAAAATGCCGTCGCTTTTGGGATCGTCCGCTTTGAATGCACCGGTTTTGCATTCGATCATCAGCAGGCGGTTGTTGTGCAGGATCAGGCAGTCCATTTCGTTGCGGATGTCGTCTTTGGGGTTGCCGGTTTCGGTGAAGAAGACGTTGGCGTGTACTTCATCGCAGCCCAGTTCGCTGGCGGTGAGCCAGACGTATTCTTCCAGCCAGCCGCCGCTGAGGTATTGGGCGGCGTCGGCGCTTTTGAAATACAGGTGGTGCGGGGTTTTGCTGTCCCAGCCGCACAGTCCGGCCTGGCTGCATTTTGCCAGTGCGGTTTGCCATGGGCGGAACGGGGCTTTGCCGGTCTCAAAGGTTTGCAGGGGTTGGGCCAGTGCAGGCGGCTGGCCGCGTTGGGGTTGGGCCAGGGCGTTATGCGCCAGTGTGTTGATGACGCGCCAGTAGCTTTGCAGTTGTTTGGTATTTTGCGCCAGCCAGATGCTCAGCTTTCTCCGCTGGCGGGCGTTGGTTTGCCAGGTGTCGTCTGCGCTTTTGCGCATTTGTTTGTCCATCGATAGCAGGTAGCTTTCCAGCGTCAGCACTTTGTCAATGGCAATGGACGGGCTTTTTGCCGGGTAGAGGATTTCGATCTGGCCGTGGGCGGTGTCGGTGTAGACCACGCGGTTGGGCGGGCGGTGAAAGACGTCGTAAAACCCCAGAGCAATCAATTTGGTGCCGCCGGTGGCGTGATAGACGATGGGGTGTTCGGGAAATCGCTGGTTGAGGTGGTCTTCAATTTCCAGGGCGCGGTCTTTGATGGCGTCCAGGCCAACGTCGGGTACGTTGTGATATTGCACAATGTTTTCCTCGCTGTATCCGGCCAGGCGGGTGAGGAGTTTGATGAATTGCTCGGCGTTGGTTTTCATGGCTTGGGATATGGCCAGGGCGATGATGTGCGGCTTGAGCTGCATCACGGGTATGAGGTTGGCCTGGGCCTGGCCGGTGACAATCAGCAGGTGTATGTCGGGTGTTGACATGGTGGGTCTCGGGTGGGTTGTGGGTTTTTGCTGGTTTTTCTTGTGCCCTCGTTCCCACGCTCCGCGTGGGAACGAGAACGCTCTGCGTGGGAGCGGAAGGCGGGGGCGCTGGCCATTTGGTGCTGCCCTCAGCAGCCCGCTTCGGCTGTTTCAGGCTGCGGCAGCAGGCTGTAGCGGCCCATGCCGAAGGTGGTTTTGTTGCCGACGTGCAGCCATTGGCCTTGTTGCAGCAGGGGCAGGAAGGGGGCGAGGTGGCCGCGCAGGTGCAGGCTGCCGATGACGCCGCCAAAGGTCATTTTTTGCTGTTGGCGGTGCGAGTAGCGCTCCCATTGGCTCCAGGTGAGTTGGTGGCTGGCGGTGATGGCTTCGGCCTGGGCTGCCAGGGTTTTGAAGTCGGGCGGCTGGTAATCGGCGGTGTGAAATTCCTGAAGCAGGTAATGGCGTCGTACCAGGGCCAGCAGGAAGTCTTTGCCGCGCAGAGCGCTGGACAGCACTTTGCCCTGGTGTTTGATGCACAACGGGGTTTGCAGGTGCAGGCTGAGGCTGTCGGTGGCTGGCAGGGGTTGTGGTGCGAATGCCGGTGTGGGCAGCAGGCGGTTGTCAGCCGCTGGGGTGTAGAGGATTTGTTCGACCGGCTGGCCGGGTTCGAAAACCACGTTGGTCAATTCGGCTTGGGCGTGTGCGGCACCTAGACCGGCTTTCAGGGCCATTTGCCAGGCGTGGATGACGAAAGGCAGGTCGGTTATCGCGCGGCCTATCAATACCAGGTTGAAGCTGAAGTGGTCGCCGGGTTGCAGTTGTTGGCGTCCCATCGGTGGGGGTTCGATGACGAAGGCGTTGGGTATTTCGCTGAAGTGTTGAAACTGGCTGGTGGGTGGTGGCGGGGTTTCGAAAATTTTGGGGTAGACGCATTGCCGGTACAGCAAACAGGTTTTGCAGTCGTCGCCGCGCGTTACGCAAACGGTTTTGCGCAGGGCGCGGCCAAAGGCACCGCGCAGCATGGAGCCGGAATATAGGTTGAGGTTGAGGGTTTGCAGTACCCGGCAGTTGAGTTGGTAACGGTGGGCAGGGAGCGGGTTCATTGCCGTTTTCCTTGGATTTGCGTGTCGGGTTGGGCGGGGGTGTGGGGTGTCGTTACACCCGCTTCGCTGTCAGTTTGAGGCAATTGCGGCGGCAGGGCTTTGATGCCGACACTGGCGGTTTCCTGCAACAGCATTGGCAAAAATTGTTGCTCCAGCCAGGTGTGCATCGGTTGCCATGCCAGGGCGTCGATGGGGGCAAAGCCATGCGCCAATATCGAGCCGTTGCGTGTCTTGAGGTGGTTGAGCAGGGTGTTTTCTTGTTCGGCAATGAAGCGGGCGGCAGCGCCGTCGGTTTTGTGTTTGACCAGTTGCCAGGCATTGAACAGACCGGCCTGCCATGGGCCGTCGCGGTGTTGGGTCAAGGTCAGGCCGTCGGGTATTTGCTCGGGCGCTACGTTGCTGGTGTCGATGCCTGCCTGGGTTTGCAGCAACCATTGTGCGCTCCATTCGATCAGGCGGTAGATGCGGGCGACGGCGTCGTCGTAACGGCCCTGGGTGGCGCGGCGTTCGGCATTGCGGTAGAGGTCGAACAGACGGGCGGCGTCGCGCTTAGCCGGGTCGTCGTCGTTGAGGCGTAAGGCGATGCCGATGTGGGTTTTCATCGCGTCCGGCAGTTTGGGCGCGTAGGGTTGCAGAATGCTCAGGGCCTGACGGTGGTTGAAGTTGTCCCACTCGGCAAAGGCGCGGCTGAGGTCGCGAAAGCGGGCGTAGTGGTCGCGCATACCTTTGGGTGGCCGAAAATCGGCCAGTCCGGCCACGGCTTCGCTGTAGGCGTAGCGGTTCCAGGCGCGCCGGTACGGGTCGGTCAGGCGCTGGTAACGAATACGTTCGCAATCGGCCTGGTCGGCAAATTGCGAGCCATCCCGCACCTTGAGCAAATCGGCGCGGCTGCCGGTGACCAGTTGCAGCTCGATGTCCGGCCTTTCTACAGCCGCCATCGTCAGTCCGGCACTCATCGATTTGGTGCCGCCGGTGTAGTCGGCGACGATGCGGGCGCCGGGAAAGCGCTGGCCGACGTCATCGATGGCCGCCACGCAATCGAGATAGATGCGGTCGAGATGGTCGGACAGCGTCAGTACGACGTCATGCTGATTGTCAGCCAGACCGGTCTGGGTCGGAATGTTGGGCAGGCTGGGCTTGTCGTCTTTGGGCTGCGCCTTGATGCAATTGCCCTTGCCTTGGATCTGAATGACTGAACCCGGCTGGCCGGTGGCCGGGTCTTTATCAGTGCAAACGAACACCACGTAATCGGGGCGCATGTCGTTGATGGCGCTGACGATGGGCTGGTGGCTGCCGCCGACGGTGCAGATGAGGATTTGGGTCATGGGTTATTCCGCGTTTGTGTACAGGAGCAAGGCCAGTCGCGATGCCAAGCGTATAGGTGCTCATGATTGGTTGAGATAGTGAATGGCATGTAGTGTTCGTGCGAGTAGGTTGCTGGTTTTTTCCTCGTTCCCACGCTCCGCGTGGGAATGCAGCCCGGTACGCTCTGCGTACCGGGCTTGCTACGCAGGCTTACCTTCATTGGCGCCCGTCTGCATTCCCACGCGGAGCGTGGGAACGAGGACTGGTTATTTTCTATTGCAAGGTTCGCAGTAGCTCCTTGGCTTTCCTGTTGCCGCTGGCATCGATGAAAGCCAGTATCGCCTTGCCCAGTTCCAGCAGTTCGGCTTTGGTTTCCGAGGACCAGTCGCCGGTTTGATCGATCAATTTCTTCAACTCGCCATACAGCGGACCGCCGATTTGTTCGCGTATCTTGCCGGCCTGTTTTTGTTGAAGCAATTGGCGCAGGGTTTCGATTTGCAGTTGCTCGGGCGTCATGCTGGCGCGGCGTTGTTGGTCGGCTTGTTGCTTGGCCTGCCTGGTCTGTTCTTCGGCCTGTTCGCGTTCCAGGCGCTGTTGGCGCTCGCTTTCTTCTTGCGCTCGGCGTTGTTCTGCTTCCAGGCGCTGGGTGGCCAGTTCGGCTTGCTGACAGGCGTGTCGTTCTGCCCATTGTCGCGCCTGGGTTTGCTGGCTTTGGCACAGTTGCGCCAGTTCCGGCCAGTCTGCAATCGGGCCTTCGCCGGGATGGATTTCGACCAGCAGCCAGCCGAAGGGGAGCAGGTTTTTGCGTTGTTTGGGGTCGTTGGCGGCCAGCCAGAGGGTTTTGGTTTGCGGTTGATATTCGGGATTGCCTTTCATGATTTTGATATGCCGAACACCTTCTATCGTGACTGCTTCCGCGCCGGAATGACGACCCACGCGAAGCAAAAACGCTTGTCCGCTCAACAGCTTTTCGGTCATTTTGCCAAGTATCTCTTGAATGGTTTTATCCCATTCGCTGTCAAGAAAGCCTCGCTCCCGCATGATTTTCATTTCGGCCTTTAAAATGGGCAAATAATGCTTACTGCAATATTTGGCGATCTGCTCGACTTTAAAAATCAGGCTCTCGCTCGGTATCTTCTCGCTATTTTTTATACCTGCCATGTTTTGCAAATTCAGCTGACCGAAAAAGGCCCGATAACGCCAAGCCGGAATGGATTCGAGCAATTTACAAAGATTTTCGTTTTTCTCGGCTTGACTGAATATCTCATTGCCATGCTTGTCTCGTTTCAATTCCTTTTTGCGATTTACTGAAACCAGCACTTGCGTGGTGGGTAGCGGGTCGAGTTTATTCCAGGCTGCATCCCCAATGTGCACCAATCGCATCGGATCAAGTTCAAATTTACCGGCCTTGAATTCAAACAGGTGTTCATTGAGTTTTGGGAAAACTTTCTTTTGCTCGCGTTCCCGCTGTTTTCGCTCCCAAGGTTCTAAGTTTTCCAATACAAACTTTTCGGCGTCCTGTCTGAGTAAGGGGTGTTTGTCATTCACTTGATTCAGCAACGCCGTCCGTATCGCGCCCTTGATCGACGAGCCGAACAACACCGGCTGTCGATTGACCGGGTTGTAGGCGGTGCGGTCGATTTCCAGCTTGTTCAGCACCTGGCCACCGCCACCTTCGCGGTTGGCGGTCTGGCCAACCCGTTTGCCGTACAGACTGGCCACGCCAGCCAGTACCGGTAGCGCATTGATGGCCCAGGGTTTGAGGGCTTCGCGGCGTTCGTAGAAAAACTTCTGCACGGCTTTCAGCATGTCTTCGCTGGCTTTGGCGTTGACGATCTTGTTCAGCTCATTGCGGTCGGTTTCGGTCAGGGCCGCCAGCGCACCGCCGCTGTCGAATTCGTACAGGGTGCCGTCGTCGATGACGTAGTGGGTGGGGTCGTAGCTGTCGCCGGTGCCGATGTGGATGGGCGACAGCGGGGTGTAGCTGAGGCGGTAGGGTTGCAAGAAGTCAGTCATGTTCAGTCCTGGGTGTCGAGTTTTGTGGCGATGACCGGCGCATAACCTTGATGTACGGTGGCGGCCAGGGTTTTCGACAATTGGCCGACGCCGCCCAGGCCCTGGCCGATGAAGCCGGATGCGGGTGGCGGGGTGGCGAAGAGGGCGGCGGTCTGCGCCAGTAACACCGGATTTTTGAAGGGTTTGCCCTGGCTGTGCACGGCGATGTCGCCGTGGCGTCCAAAGCGGGTGAACAGTTGGTAAAAGCTGTTGTTACCGTCAAAACCCAGTCCTTGCGGGGCGCAGGGTGCCAGGGTCAGGCAGGCGTTGGCGCCGGTTTGGCCGGGTAGCGTGGTTTGGGCAAAGTCGCTCAGTGCAAATTTGCCTAAACCAATGCTGGCGTCGCGGCCAAAGCCGATCTGGCCGATGTCGGTCAGGCACAGGCGACAGTCGTCGGCGCTGAGGCGGTTTTCATCCAGCAGCAGGTACAGCGTCCAGGCCAGGCCGGGGACAAACCACTGTTGTTCGATGCTGAAGGGGGCAAAGCCGTTTTCGCCGGTGGTGTTGGTCTGGCGGTTGATGGTGTTGTGCGGCTGCGAGCGGGTATGGCCGAGGCTGTCCGATTTTCCGGCGATGTCTGCCGCGCTTTTGGCGTGGCTCAGCCATCGACGCAGCGGTTGGGTTACATCATCTTCCGCCAGCCAGGCGCGTTTTTTGAGGGCTTTTCTGTCCGCGCCTTCGATGGGGTCGTAGTGGCTGCCGGGCAGTTTGGGCAAGGGCAGCCAGCCTTGCGGTAAGGCGTCTGCAACCACGGCGAAGGGTTGGCCTTGGGTGTAACCGGCCAGCAATTCGGTCAAGCGGTCTTCGCCAAAGCGGTTGCGCAGCGCCCAGCACAACTGGCCGAACAGGGTGTCGCCCTTCAACGGCGTGGCGAAGGCCGATTGCAGGTGGAGCGTGGCTTGGTAGCTTTGCATTCAAATCTCCCAGTCGGTGAGTCGTAAGCCGTCGATGCGGCCAAATTCGCGGCGGTTGTGGGTGACGAGAGTCAGGTCGTTGGCCAGGGCAATGGCGGCAATTTGCAGGTCGTAAGGGCCGATGGGCTGGCCCTGGCGGTGCAGGTGGGCGCGGAGTTGGCCGAAGGTTTGCGCAGCATGGCCATCGAATGCCAAAGACTGAAACTGCTGAAACAGATTGGACAGCAGTTGCAAGTTCTGTTGCTGGCGGCTGCTTTTGTAAGCGCCAAAGTACAGTTCAGCCTTGACAACATCGCATAGCCACAGGTTGTTGGCCGCATGTTGGCGCATGTGAGCTTTTACTGGCGTCTCTCCCGGGTTTAGATAACACACCCAGACATTGGTATCCAATAGCCACATTATTCCAACTCCAGACGTTGTTCGTAATCGTCTTGCGGCTCTCTGACCAATGGCTCGCCAGCCCAGCTACCGGCGGTTGCTTCAAAAAAACCGATGGGCCAGCCGTTGGCATCGGTTTCCGCTGGGGTCGGGGGTTCGGCCAAGGGCCAGATGATGATTTCCACGGGTTGATGGCGCAACGCTTCCGGGATAGCGATGCTGTCGGGGGCGTCTTGATAAATCTGGCGTATGGGTTGCATGTCAGGCCGCCTCTTGTAGGTCGATTTGTTGCAGTTTGGTCTGAATGTCGTTGCCGTCGAGGGTCAGGCCGGTGAACTGGATTTTGCCGTAACCGCGCGAGCCGGAGCCGCCGAGGCCGGTCAGTTCCAGCAGTTTCAGGCCTTGCAGGATGGTGGCCAGCAAGTCTTCGCCATCGTGGACGCGGAGGGTGAGGTTGAAGTCGAAACGGGCGGTGGCGGGTACGCGCTCGGTGTTGCGCGGGTACTCGGCCACGCCCCGGATGCGGTCTATCATGTTTTCCATTTTGGTTTCGGTGAGCAGCAGGTTTTTTTTGTCCATGTCTTCGACCCAGGCAGAGTCGAGCGAGCAATCCCAGAACGCCAGGCGGGTGGGGCCAATTTCTTCGATCAGGGTTTGGTCGTTGCTGCTGTCCGGGGCACCGCCGAACAGTTTCAGCAGGTTTTTGGCCTGGTCTTGGGTTTTACCGCTGAGTTTGCCGATGTGCTTGAAGCTCAAGGGGTGGCCTTCGGCAATGCCGACCACGCCCAAATGCCATTCCAGCAAACTGCGCATCTTGCCCTTGATGCTGGAGCCGGGAATGTAGGGTTGCTGGGTGATCGGGTTTTTGATGACCGGGTTGTCGGTGCCGCCGATGTGGATTTCGGTATTGCCGCTGCCAATGTGCAGACCGCTGAGCAGTTCGATTTTGGCGCTGAGTTTTTGGATTTGGGTGAGTTGCATGATGGGGTGCTCCGTTAGTCTTTTTCTCTGACTTGTTTGTAAAAGCCCATGAACGCTTCCATGAACAGTTTGAAGGTGTGCAGGGTTTTTTCGTTGTTTACTTTGCTTAAGCAGTGGCTGATGAGGTCGACGAAATTGCTGTCCACCAGTTTGCGACCTTGTGCATAGGCGATTTTGGCATTGAGCATTTTGATGAACGGCAGGTATTCGCCGAATTTTTGCGGATGCAGAGTGGTTTTGCTGTCCCACATGACGATTTCATCGTAAAACTTTCGCAATTGCGTCGGCTTGTTGAGTTCTTTCTTGGTCTCGGCAATTGTTTCAGCAGTTTCCTTGGCTACTGAGTCGAACAAGTCTGGCTCGATGTTTTCGAGGCTTATTTTCTTGAGAATGTCGGAAAACGGTTTGCCACCAGAAGTGGATTCGCTTCGGCTGTCGTTGGTTTTGCCGGAATATCCCGTGTTTCGGTGTTGTGGTTGTGCCATCAAATGTCTCCTGTCTATCGTTAAAACTGCGGTTGCAAAATAATTTGTGCTTCGGGGCGCGGAGCGCCCCGGGCTGCATTCCCACGCAGAGCGTGGGAACGAGTTGTGTTACGAGTTGCGTGTTTGCTTGGGGCGAGTTCTCGCTTACGCCCCAGATTCCAGAGTCCAGAGTCCAGAGTCCAGAGTCCAGAGTCCAGAGTCCAGAGTCCAGAGTCCAGAGTCCAGAGTCCAGAGTCCAGAGTCCAGAGTCCAGAGTCCAGGCCCCACACCCCGCGCTCTCCCACACCCCACGCCCTCGTTCCCACGCTCTGCGTGGGAATGCAGCCCGGGACGCTCTGCGTCCCGTCCCTACATCCAGCGATCAATCTCGATCAACCCTGGCTGTCCTTCGTAATTGCGGGCGCTGGAATAACGCCAGTGCGCCGGATTATCTACATAACCACGCTTGACCGGGTTGTTGTGGATGTAATCCAGCTTTTGCCGCATCGTTTGTTCGTCGCCCATCAACTGCGGATGCGCTCCCTCCTGCCAGAATTGATGCTCGCGGTCGGTCTTGTGTGCTCGTTTGGCAAAGTTCATACGGTTCAGCAAGCGATTCACCTGTTGCTGTTTCAGGTAATCGATGAGGGTTCTGGCCGTAAACGATTTGAACTGATGCAGGCTTTTGCCCAGGTCGGCGGCATGGGCGACATAGTGCAGGTGGTTTTCCAGCACGACATAGCCATACAGCCTCAAACCGTGGTTCTCGCGCTGGTAACGCCAGCAGTCCAGCAGCATTTGCACGGTGTCCGGGCGGGTGAATACCGGCAGCCATTCCACCACTGTGCAAGTCAGAAAGTGCGGTTTGTCCGGCTCGGTGATGTGGTAGCGGCTGCGGGCCATGGATGGTCTCCTGTCAGTGTGGCCCGGAGCGCGGAGCGCCCCGGGCGGCATTCCTTTGCTGCGCGTGGGAACGAGTCGTGTTGGGTGTTGCGTGTTACTTGGGGCGAGTTCTGGCCGTGTGTATTCAATCGCGCTGCTGGTACAAGTGACAAAACAGCGCGATACGGTAGTTGCCGCCGTGGCGGATGATGCCAGCATTGGCTATTTCGTCGGCCAGCTCGGCCTGACGGCGCTTGCGTTGTTCCTTGTCCAGTTTTCGGTTGCGCTCCAGCATGCGTGCGGTGCGGTAGGCAAAGTAGCTGTGCCAGAGGGCGTTTTCCGGTCTTTCATTCACTTTTTCGGCCATGGCTATCAGGTGGAGCAGGCCGTAGACGTAGCCGGTGCTCAGGCTGTGGTCTTCGCTCAATCGTTGCAAGCCCTGGTAACGCGGGCCGGTCAGCGCGGCAAATTCATCCCAGAACACGGTTTGGCCGAAACAGGTGACGGCGTTTTTCGGCGGCTTTTGGTGTTTTTCGGGGTTGTGGGCCTTGGCTTGTTCCAGCGCCTGTTCCGCCAGTTCGCCGATTTGATGGATCGGCAGGCCGGGCTTGGTGCTGCTGATGCCGACGGAAAAGTGGATGTCGGTATTGTGTGCGACGTAGCGTTGAAAAGCCTGGCGCAGTTTTTCGGCCAGTTGGATTTGCGACAGCCACGGGCCGATCAGGAAGAAGTCGTCGCCACCGGCGAATACGGTGTAGGTGTCGGGATAGTCCTTCTGGCACAGCCAGGGCAGATAGACGGCGAAGAAGTTGTTGAGCTGGCGCGACAAGGCGGCGGTTTTGCTGAAGCTGGCGTCGTCGCCGAGGCCGGACTGGAACAGGTTGCCCAGGTTGTCGACGTCGCCTTTCAGCGTGGACAGGGCGCTGATGCCGATCCAGTCGCCGGAGTCGTCCTGGCGGCGATTGGCGCAGGCCAGGTGGTTCAGGGTTTTGGCGGTGCCGATTTCCAGCTTTTCATCGATGCCGATGTATTTGCCCCATTGTTCTTCCAGCTTGTCGGTTTCCGTGGCTATCGGCACGTAGGCGTTGATGTTGCGGCGGGCGTAGCCGTTCCACAAGGCGGCGTCGGCGGTTTGCGGCAGGGCAAAGTCCCAGGCGCGCAGCAGGTTGCCGTTTCTGGCTTGTTCGCCGAATTTGCCGTGGCCTTCTTCGTGTTCGACGAAGCTGATGTGATAGCCGAAAACCGGAGTTTTCAGGGTGCTGGGCATGTTCAGCGATTGGCGGGTAATCAGGATGCGCTGGCGGCGGGTCAGCCAGTGGCCGATTTCGATTTGATCCCGGGCCAGGTCACCGACAAAGGTGTCGGCTTCGAGTGGATGGCGGGCGGGCGAGCGGCCATCGATTTTGCAGACGCCTTTTTCATTGTCGAAGCCGTCGAGAAAGTCGCTGAACACGGCGGTTGCCGCCGGGCGGGCGCACAGGCCGAAACGCTGGTACTTCTTGATCTCCAGTTGGTCGAACAGGCGGTCGAGCAATTGCCGGTACGGGCTTTTGCTTTCGCCTACCACGGGCTTGCGGCAAAAATCGTTGCCCGAGGCTTCTGTCCAGGCCAGGCCAACCCCGGCCTGGCCATAGCTGTGGCGCAAGAACCAGTCGTCCAGATCGTGTTGCACTTGTCGCAGTTTTTCGATGGTGGCATCGGTATTCGACGCCACGATCATGAATTTACCGGCAGCATTGATGACTTGGCTGGTGGCGGGCAAATCCAGCGCGTCCAGCACCTTCAGCGCCGCGCATTCGGCCAGCAGTGACACATAAAACGAGCGGCCACGCAGCAGTTTGGCGGCGCGTTTGTTGCTGTCGCCACCGCTGGCGAAAATGAAATCCTGAATGCCGAAAAAGTCGCCCTGCACCAGCAGGAATTTGGCTTCACCCCAGCTTTGCGCCGGGTCACTCAGGGCTTTGCGGGCGGCGTCGCCGGTGTCGTGGTTTTCGTGGTGGTAGCGCCACAAGGCCGTCGCCAGCGCGGCGGTGACACGGGAATGGTCGTACAGCGAGACGTCGGGACGGACGTTGAAAGCCGTGGCGGACGGAATGGCCTGGGTATAAACACCCCAGACGGTTTCGAAATGATCGAGCCACAGCGGCCAGTTGTGGCGATGCGATGTAGGGATTTGCGTTAGCGCCAGGGTAAAGTCGTGCCAAAGTTTGGCGTATTCCTGTTGGGCTTTTTCCTTGTCGTCGCCCTCGTAGTCCTTGGCTTCGACCGGAAACAGGCTGTCTGGTGACAGGGGTTTGAGTGGGTAGCGGTATTTGAAAGCCGCTGCCGCCAGGCCGGTTTTGTTGATTTGCTCGAACAGGGTCAGTTGCCGGGCGGTGTAGTGGTTCTTGCCGGTGGCCGTGCCTTCGTCGGCTTCGTTGTATTTTTCAAACTCTTCCCGGTCAAATCCCGAGGCCAAGCGGTCGGCGGTGGCGACGATCCATTGCAGAAAGCTGTCCGGTTTGTGGTGTTTGGCGGCGGCGTTGATGAAGGAGTCGTCAGCAGCGCGGGTTTTCCATGAGCCGAACGGGGCGAAGTCCGCGCCGGTCAAATCCGGCAGGCTGTCTTCGATCAAGTCCATGGCCAAACCGGTGTAGGCGGCGTGGACGTGGCTGAACCAGCCCTTGTCGTCGGTGTGCTTTTTGCGATGCGGGCAGTACAGTTGTTTGTTGTCGTCCAGCGTTTGCGGTTCGGCTTCGATTCGGGCGCGCTCGGCAAATTTGCCCAGGTCGTGCAAAAACGCCGCCAGGGCGATGCGGCTGGATTGTTGCAGCAGTGGGGTAACATTCATTGGTTAATCTCCGGGTTGAATTTGCTGTTGCGTCAGGTCGATGCGGTAGTGTTTGTCGTTGTTCTTGCCCCTGCTTTTGATCGCAAACGGTTGGGCCATGGCCTTGCCCAAGGCGTGCTGGAAGCTGGTGTTGCAGCGGCTGATGCGTTCGGACAGCCAATCGCTGTGCATGCCTTGCTTCAAGGTTTGCAATGTGCGGTCGTCTTCATCCTTGTCGAGGTGCTGTTTGAACAGTGCCGTGAATTCAGCGGCGTATTCGCGGTTTTCGGCATACGGCCCCCGTTTTACCGGGTTGTCTTCGAGCGAACGCCGGAGTAACCATAGATAAAAAACGAAATTTACGGCGGTCATGCGGATTTTTACATCGCCTACCCAAAAGCATTGCTGGGTTTGATCGATACGCAGTATGGGTTCGGATTCGATTCGGCGCACCAGGCGTATGCTTTCGCTGAAGCCGATCCGGCCTTTCAGCAAATGGTCGGGCATACCGCTCCGCAGCCGCACAAACGGGATTTCGGCCAGCATGATTTTGGCTTCCTGGCTGTCGAGGGCGCGGTTTTCCCGGTCGAATATGACTTGGCTGTTCGGTGTGGGATAAAAAAACTCCGGCAGGTTTTCGTAGCGATCGGTCACCAGAACATGCGAGAGCCGATCTTGCAGCCTGCCATACAGGCTGAGCGCGTACCCTAGGTAATAGCCCATGGTTTTTCGGCCACCGGCGATGGAGACATGGATGGCGGCGTCATCGTGTCGGGTCAGATCGCACACGATGGCGGTGATGAAGTCGGCGGCGGCTTCGTTTTGCGTCGGTGTTTTGATGTCATCGAGCGGCTGGCCGTGAGTGTCTTCTATGACGTGGATGTTTTCTTCAGGAAAGTCGATGTCGGGCAGTTGGTAATCCTGGCGTAATTGATGAAATTTTCCGGTTTTGGGGTGCAGCAGTTGCAGCCGGGCTTCCCGTGCGCCCGAGACGGTGGTGATTAGATGAATCTCGGTGGGAATGAAGGGTTCGCCCTGGCCAATCGCCAGGCCATACAGGGTTTCTGTGACGATTTGCGGCGACATGCCGCTGACGGCCAGCAATATGCGTTTGGGATAAGCGTGGGATGGTTGCATGGGTTTTCCTTTGCCTTCGTACTATTTCTGTCGTTTGAGCAGGCCCAGTTCGGCGTCCTGGGTTTTGGGTTTCGTTACATCGAGCACTTTGGCTTCGGATAGGTGCTGCTTGGTGCTGGTCTCATGGCCTATGGCGTAAGCGCATCCGCTGGCCAGCATTGTTTGGGCATCGACCAGGCTCAATGGCACTGAAAATCCCCGCAGGCCGTATTCGGTCAAAACCGGGGTGTTGATGATATAAAGCGTCATTTTTTCCATCTCGAACGATCAATTTCATTGGCGTTGAATTAAACCAGCAAACCGGAGGGGCAAGCCATTCGACAAATTTGTCGTGCCTGTCTTGTGGTCTGGTTTCGCGTCATGCCGTTCTGTTTACACCGTGAGCATCGAGCAACCATGAGTCACTATCTGCAACGCGGCCAGGCAGCCATTGATGACAAGAATCTCGATGAGGCCGTCAAGTGGTTTGGCCTGGCCGTCGAAGAGGCGCCGAAAGATGCGCAGGCAAGGGCTTGTCTGGGGCAGGCTTTGTGCTGGCAGGGCAAGCGAGAGGAGGGGGGCAGGCAGTTGCGCCAGGCCGGACAGCTTTTGCTCAAAAAAGCACGCAAGACCCGCGAGGTGAACCGGGTGGTCGATCTGGCCGATCAGTTGCAATACTGGAACGATTACCCCGGCTCGGCCGATCTGTGCAAACAAGCCATCGGGATCGACGCCAATTTCGTTCGTGCCTACCAGTTGCTGGCGTTGGCGTTGTCGCGGCTCAATCAGACCCGGCCCGCGCTGATCGCCGCCAAACAGGCGCTGAAACGGGCGCCCGATAGCGCCATGTTGAACATTCTGCTGGCCACCATGGAAATTGCCGACAAGCAACTGGACAGCGCACGGGCCAGGCTGGAGCACGCGCTGAGCAAGCACATTCTTACAGCGGAAGAGCGTTTTCGCGCGCACAAGGAACTGGCGCGGGTGCTCGACAAGCTGGCGGTGTACGACCAGGTGTTCCCCCATCTTCATGCTGCTGGCGAGGTTTCGGCCCGCTTGCCCGAGGTGCAGCGCCAGGACAAGCAGCAAGTGCCCGAGATGCTGGGCGCCTATAAAACCGAATTCGATAGCGACTTGCTGGGACGCTGGGCTGGGCGGGCATTTCCGTCCGACACTGCTGCGCCGGTGTTCGTGCTGGGTTTTATGCGTACCGGTACGACGTTGACCCAGGAGGTGCTGGGTGCGCATCCCGGCATATTCGTGGCCGATGAGACCGATCTGATCGTATCGACGATCAACGAGTTGAAGCGCATGACTGGCAGCAGTGCGGGCAGCGTGGCGCAACGGCTGCGGATGCTGGATTTCGACGATGTGGTGCATCTGCGTCGTCATTACTGGCAGCGGGCCAGAGCATTGTTCGGCGATGCGTTGGCGTCGCGCCTGCTGCTGGATAAAACTACGATGAACAGCATCGATATAGGCTTCATCCAGGCCATTTTTCCCGATGCCAGGCTGGTTTTTCTGCTGCGCGATCCGCGCGATGTGTGTTTGAGCTGTTTCAGCCAAACCATGACGCCGTCGCCGTCCACCGTGCATTTGCTGACCTGGCAAGGTACGGCGCAGTTTTACGCGCAGGTCATGGATTGGTGGCAAACGGTCAAGCCGCGTCTGACCCTGGCGTTCATGGAGTTGAAATATGAAGACGCCGTGTTCGATTTCGAAAATACCTTCAAACAGGTGTTCGGCTTTCTGAATCTGGCCTGGGATCCGGCGGTGGCCGATTTCCACAAGAAAGCGGCTGGCAAGGTCATCGTCAGCCCTAGCTTCAGTCAGGTGGCGCAACCCTTGTATTCGTCGTCGGTGGGGCGATGGCGGCAGTATGCATCCGAATATGCCGCCATCGACCATGAATTGCAGTCTTTTCTGGTGGCTTACGGCTACGACTGAAGGCTGTCTTGTTTCTGCTGCCTGCGGCTTGGGTGTCAATCCGTGTCAACCGTTTAATTCACGCCTGTTCGAGGCTTGCCGTCATGTTGGATCCTGTGTTGAAACCTTCGTCCCTCTTACTCGCAGCCTCATTCGTAGCCGTGATGACGGCTTTGCTTGCGGCGTGCACAGCCACGCCCGAACGGGCGTCCAAGCCCATGCCTGTGGCTCCGCTGCCTGGCCGTGTCGAGCATTCGCCGCGTCTCGGCCCGCCACTGGCGCTTAAAAACGATCCGGCGGTGCAGATTTTTGCCACCGATTTCAATGAACTGCCCGGCTGGCATCAGGATGACCACGCCGCTGCGTTTCAGTCGTTTCAGCGTTCCTGTACCGGCTGGCGCACACAACCCGACGAACGAGCTTTGGGCGGTATTTTCGAACTGGGCAGAGTGGGCGACTGGAAAAAACTGTGTGGCATCGGTGTGGCAAACGGCCAGGAAAAACAGTTTTTCGAGCGGTGGTTCAGGCCGTATGCGGTGGCCAGCAGCGGTAGTTTCGACGGGCTTTTCACCGGTTATTTCGTGCCGCAATTACGCGGTTCCCTGCGGCCCGGCCCGCGTTTTCGGGTGCCGGTTTATGGCCTGCCCAATGATTTGGTCAAGCGCAACGGCCAGAGCGGACGCTTGGTCAACGGCCAGTTGCTACCGTATTACCAACGGGCAGACATCGTGGCCGGTGCCCTGGCGGGCAAGGGCCTGGAATTGCTGTGGGTCGATAGCGACATCGATGCTTTTTTCATGGAAATTCAAGGCTCTGGCCAGGTGTTGATGGACGACGGCAGCATCAGGCACTTGAGCTTTGCCGGGAAGAACGGCCATGGCTATTACGCCATTGGCAAGACGCTGGTCGATCGCGGCGAGATCACGCGGGAAAACCTTTCGATGCAGACGATACGCGACTGGATCATCCGTCATCCACAGGAAGGCCGCGATCTGATGCTGTTGAATCCATCGTATGTGTTTTTCAAATTCGGCGATGCCCGCACCATCGACGGCCCCATTGGCTCGATGAACGTGCCGCTGACGGCAGGTTACAGTCTGGCGGTCGACAAGCACTATCTGCCGCTCGGTGTGCCGTTGTGGCTGGATGCCGAGCACCCGGCCAGTCAACGTCGATTGCAGCGGCTGGTCATGGCGCAGGATACCGGCGGTGCCATCAAGGGAGTGATACGCGGCGATGTGTTCTGGGGCACGGGTGAGCAGGCAGGCGACATGGCGGGCGGGATGAAATCCCGTGGCCGTTATTTTCTGCTGGTGCCCAGACATATCGTGGCCGGATGAGGTGGCGTCATGTTGTGGACGCTTGCGGCCTTGTTTTTTGGTTGGCTGGCGTTGCGGGAAATTCGCGCCTCCAGGGTACCTCGACGCGGCTATTCGCAAACCCGACCGGTTTACAAGCCGTATTTGTTCCTCTGCATTGTGTTGTCGGCGCTATCGGCCTGGCAGCCCATCCAATACTGGCGTTTCGAACGTCTGTTATCGAGCAAGGCCACGCAACTGGCTGATGGCAGGGTGGCCGACGTCCACTGCAACAGTGTCTTCGATACCATGATGGATAGCGAACAATTCGCCGCTGGTCATGCCAATATCGACACCGGTCACATCGTGTTTCAGCACGGCTGGTGCGCAAGCTTGATGGATTATGTTGCCGCACCGCAACGCGCCCGCCCCGAGGCTTTTTTCGCGCTGCATCTGTTCACCCACGAAAGCATGCACGTTCGTGGCGAGCGCAACGAAGCCCAAACCGAGTGCCAGGCGATACAGCGCGACGTGCGGGCAGCCATGCTGCTGGGGGTGCCCGAAGCCGTGGCGCGTAAACAGGCGCTGGATTTTTACCTTGACAGTTACATGAGCCGCCGCGAGCAGGGCTGGATGAGTGCGCAATACTTTTCCGATCAATGCGCACCCGGCAAGGCCATGGACGAAGTATTGAGCGATTCGACCTGGCTGCCGTTGTATCAACAGGTGGATTGATGCAGGTTGTCGGGCTGCGGTTCTCATTTCCACGCTTCTGTGCGGGAATGCATACGGGCGTGATCGGCGCGAGTGTGGGTTGCCGTGGTTTGCATGACAAATCGGTCGCTGGTCTGTCGTTCTACCCGGGAACGGGGATGCGGGAGGTGTTTGTTGTTTCGTATGATATGTTATAACATTTTGTAAAAAATCGGCTTTCGAGTCCCGTTCGTAGCGGATAGTTGTCTGATTGAAATTTAATAGGGATAACAACGACATGGGGGTGGCTGCTCGTTCTTGCGCTCTGCGCGGCGTGAGCTGCGGTACGCAGAGCGTCCCGGTCTGCATTCCCACGCAGAGCGTGGGAACGAGAATTTTGTGAAAAATCGGCTTTCGAACCCCGTCTGTAGTGGATAGCTGTCTAATTAGAATTTGATAAGGATAACAACGACATGGGTATTGCTTTGCCAACCATCGCCGCGTGTCTGGCCGTCAGCCTATGTTCGCTGTCCAGCGCAATCGCCTTATGGCTAAGGCCAGATACCCTCAAACGCATCGTGCCGTTTCTGGTGGCGTTGGCGGTGGGCGTGTTGCTGGGTGATGCTTTCATTCATCTGATTCCCGACGCGGTGGCCCGTCATGGTTCGGTCAGTGATGTGAGCATGATGGTTTTGATCGGACTGTTCGTTTTCTTCGTGTTGGAAAAGCTGGTGCGCTGGCGCCACGATCACAATGTCGATACCCAACCCGGTGGCGAGATTTTGCCGCTGGCGAAAATGAACCTGATCGGCGATGCCATGCACAATTTCGTCGATGGCATTTTGATTGCCGGCAGTTTTTTGGCCGATCCGGTGCTGGGGCTGACGACGACGCTGGCCATCATCGCCCACGAAATCCCGCAGGAGCTGGGCGATGTCGGTGCCTTGCTGCGCGGTGGCTACTCGCCCAGGCAGGCGGTGCTCTACAACTTTTATTGTTCGCTGAGCGTACTGCCGGGTGCGCTGTTTACCCTGTTGCTCAGCCAGGTGGCCGAATCGTCGCTGATCGTGCTGCTGCCCATCGCTGCCGGTGGTTTCATCTACATTGCCGCGTCCGACCTGATTCCCGTTTTGCATGAGCGTTCCAGCATTGGTCATGTCGGTGGTCAAAGCCTGTCGTTCGCATTGGGTATCGTGCTGATGCAGGGCGTCATCCTGTTGGAGCAAACCTTGTTAAGCCCTTGAGGCGATCACCATGCTTGCCCGCACTCCGCCTGCCCGATCCCGGCCAGCCTCCTGGATATGATATAAACGCGGCGTTCATTCAAAGTGCTGGGCTTGTTTGCCCAAATCCTGAGATTGGCCCGCGTGCAGCGCTGCGAAAGGCGGGATATTTTGAAAAACCGGAGTTTGCGGCGCTGCATCCGGATTGCATTCCATTTCAAGTGCCCAGGCCATGCTCATCAAACTACGAAACGGCTCGATCTACGACTCCACCCAAAACCTGCACGGCGAAACCCGCGACCTGTTCATCCGCGACGGCGTCATCGTTGCCGACCCCGGCCCTGATGCCTGTTTCGACGCGATTCACGATGTAACCGGCTGTGTGGTCATGGCCGGTGCGGTGGACATCCACACCCATGTCGCCGGTGGTAACGTCAACACCGCCCGCCTGTTGTTGCCGGAACAGCATCGTAATCACATGGCGCGGCGTTTGGGACATCCCTTTTCGACCGCCAAATGGTCGGGCACCGACACCGGTTATCGCTACGCCAGGATGGGTTACACCACGGTGGTGGAACCGGCCATGTTGCCGGTCAATGCGCTGGATGTGCATCTGCAAATGGCCGACATTCCGATACTCGACACTGCCGCACTGACCATCCTGGGCAACGACGACTTACTGCTCAGGCTGATGCGAGGCAAGGCCAGCCAGAACCAGATCAACGATTACGTGGCCTGGACGCTGAACGCCACCCGTGCGCTGGGCTTGAAGGTCATCAACGCCGGCGGCGCCAATGCCTTCAAGAGCAATGTTCGCCAGTTCGATCTGGACGACATCGTGCCGGATTACGGCGTCAGCTCGCGGCAAATCCTGCAAACCCTGCAAACCGCCGTCTGTCAATTGGGCGTGCCGCATCCGGTACATGTGCATTGCAACAATCTGGGTGTGCCCGGCAACATCGAAACCGCCGTCGCCACCATGGAGGCCGCGCAAGGTCTGCCCATGCACCTGGCCCACGTTCAGTTCTATGCCTACGGTTCGGAAGGTGCCAAGGGCTTTTCCTCGGCGGCGGCTCGTTTGCTGGAGGTATTCAACCGTCACCCCAACATCACCATGGACGTAGGTCAGGTGCTGTTCGGCCAGACCGTCACCATCTCCGGCGACATCATTGCCCAGTACAGCCGCCACGGCGACGCCAGCCCGAGCAAATATGTGATGTGGGATGCCGAAACCGAAGGCTCTGGCGGTGTGGTGCCGTATCGTTACCGTGAAAACAGCTTCGTCAACACCTTGCAATGGGCCATCGGTCTGGAACTGTTCCTGCTGGCCGAAGCCCCGGAACGCCTGTTCTTCACCACCGACCACCCCAACGGTGCCCCGTTCACCGCCTATCCGGAACTGCTGCGTTTGCTGATGGACGCCGATTATCGGCAAGAGTGCATGGCGAGGTTGAATCAGGAAGCCTTGAGCCTGACCCTGCTGCCCGGACTGAGACGCGAACTCAGCCTGAGCGAGGTTGCCAGGATGACCCGTTCCGCTGCAGCTCAATTGCTGGGGCTGAACGATAGAGGTCACCTGGCTCCCGGTGCGATTGCCGATATTGCCGTGTACCGGCCACAAGCCGATTACCGGGCTATGTTCGCCGACGCCGTGTTGTTGTTCAAAAACGGTCACCTGGTGGTGCGGGATGGCGTCGTCATCGAGCGGCTGATGGGCTTGACGCAAACCGTCATGCCGGTTTACGACGCCAGTATCACCCGTACCGTCAAACAGCATTTCGACCGCTTCTACAGCCTGAAACTCAGCCAGTACGCCGTCAACGATGCCGATTTCGGCGAGCAGTCAAGGTTCAGGTCGCTTTAGGATCCCACCCAAAATAACGTCTCGGCTTTTCCCGGCCATCATCCTACGCCAGGACAAACGGGAAAATCCTTGGCTGGCGGCGGTGATACCATGGACGCACTCTCAATTGACGATGGGAATACCCACTGCATCCATGAATAGCGTTTTGATTCTGCTTTTGATCTTGATCTTGTTGAACGGTTTGTTCGCGATGTCTGAAATGGCCTTGGTGTCATCCGCGAAAGCCCGGTTGCAAAAGCAGGTCGACGAAGGTCGGCGCGGTGCTCGCGCTGCCATGCAGTTGCATGAACAACCCGCCCGTTTCCTTTCGACCGTGCAGGTCGGCATCACCTCGGTTGCCATCTTGAGTGGCGCACTGGGCGAAGATGCCATCACCGATCCCTTGCAAAAACAACTCATGCAAATCCCCTGGCTGACGCCTTACGCCGACAATATCGCGCTGGTTTTGACTGTCGTCCTCATTACCTATTTTTCGGTCGTCATCGGCGAACTCGTGCCCAAACGCCTGGCCTTGCTTCAGCCCGAAGGCATTGCGTTGATCGTGGCGCGTCCGATGAATCTTTTGGCAACCTTGGTCAGCCCGCTGGTGTGGTTGTTATCGGCCTCCAGCAACGCACTGCTATTCCTGTTTGGCGCCCACCGCACACCTCAAGCCACGGTCACCAACGAAGAAATCAAAATTCTGATGGAGATTGGCTCGGAGGCGGGCGTTTTCCATGCCAGCGAAAAATACCTGGTTACCAATGTGCTGAAGCTGGATGAACAGCGTATCGGTGCCATCATGACGCCACGCAAGGATATTTATCTCATCGATCTTGCCAGTGACACAGACATGGCGCAGGCGATTGCGAGCTGTATTTATTCGCGTGTGGTGGTTTGCCGTGACGGTCTGGAAAACATTCAAGGCGTTCTGCATCGCGGCGACTTGCTGAAAACGCTGATCGGCGGCGGCTCACTGGACATCGATGGTGCACTGCGCCCGCCGCTTTACGTGCCCAACACCCTGACCTTGCCGCATCTTCTGGAGTTTTTCAGGGAGCGGCACGGCGACTTTGCCCTGGTGGTCAACGAATACGGCGATCTCGAAGGTCTGGTCACGCTGAGCGACGTGCTGACAGCCATCGTCGGCGACATTCCCGATGCCGATGAGGGTTACGACCCCGACATCGTGCAACGCGACGACGGCTCCTGGCTGGTCGATGGTGGCTTGTCGGTCGGTCGCCTCAAATCGGCCATCGGCATTACCAGCCAACTACCGGGGGAGCGCGACAATGCCTTCAATACCGTGGGTGGATTCGTTCTGTATTATCTTGAGCGCATTCCGCGCGTCACCGAGCATTTCGAGCACGGTGACTGGTATTTCGAGGTCGTCGACATTGACGGTACCCGCGTCGACAAGGTGCTGGTGGCACGAAAAACCACGGAAGCGAAATAAGACGATCTCCCTCGACAGCACAGACATCAAAAAGGAAACAGACGTGAATTCAAGCAAGCTGATCCTCGCACTATTGCTAATGACTGGGGCGCAGGCCAGTGGCTGGGCGCAATCGACCGGCCACATCGGCCATGGCGGCAGCGGTGGCGACACGGGTTGCATCAAGGCCAAAATCAGCCGCATGCAACCTGAACACCTGGCTACGGTAGCACCTGGCTCCGAGTTTTCATTTGCCGCATCCGGCAGCAACGGGCCGGGACACATCCATGTCAGCATCCAGCAGCAGCCCGTTGAGATAACAGTGGAAGACAAAGAAACCTTTTATCTGGTGAAAGGCAATGTGCCTGCCGACATCAGAAACAAAGCGGTCAGGATTTCGGTGCAACTGAAAGCCAAATACAGCAAGTGCGATGCGGAAGGCGGCTGGCTGGTCAAGGTTTCCGAGTGATTTGACCCGTAAGAACGTGACCTGTAGATGCGGTGAACACTGCGGGCTGCATCGACGCCATTTCGACTTCCCACATTTCCGTGGGAAGTCATGCCGGCTTTTCAAAGCCGTTTGACAACCACAAATACTCAGGTTTTTTTGAAGCGTCCCAGCAGGCCGGTCAGTTTGCTGGTTTTCTGGCTATTGTTTCCGGCGGGTTCATCGTTTGCGGCTGCGGTGGATTGTTCCACCGGTGGCGGCGCCACGCGGGCTTGTACTGTGGCGGGTTTGTTTTTACCGAAGCTGAACAGGCTGGATTTCCTGGTGGGGGCTGTCTCGGCGACGGCTGAGGTTGGCGCCGGTGCGACTGGTTCAGGTTTGGGTGGTTCGATACGTTGCGGCCGAATCGGCGCTTTTGACTCCGCTTCGATCATGGGGCCGGATTTCGTCGCCAGCAATTCATCGATTTTTTCCATCTGCGCAACGGCATGGCCGAACCAGCCTTTCAGTTTGCCACCCATGCCGGCACTGGCTTTTCCTTCGCTGTCGGGTTTGTTTGCTGCTGGCGCAGGCATTTGGGCGACGACGGGAGCTGGCGCGGATTTGACGACGGCAGGTTCTACGATGGCTGCTGGCACGGGCGGTGGTGCCGACGCGGCCATGCTATCTGCGGCTGGTGTCGTGTTTGTTGGCTGCGCCTGGGTGTTGGTGGTCGATGCGGCGACAGCTATCCGATTATTGTCTTGTTTCAACCGAAGTTCGCTCAACTGGCGTTGTGCGTCCGTCAGTTGTCCTTCGATGTCTGCGCGTTCTGCCGCTGCGCGTTCCAGTCTGGCCAGTTGCTCGCTCTGGCTATCCAGGCGCACTTGCAGCGCGGCGATGACCAGGTCTTTTTCAGTCAATTTCGCCGTTTCGGCCAGCAGATTTTGTTCCGCGTGTGCTTTGGCTTGTCGGGCTTCTGCGTGGCAACCGGCAAACTTGTCCAGCCATTGCTCACGTTGATGCCACAATGCATCGCCGGGCGGCAGATCGGGTTCTGGCAAATCCAGGGCGCGGGCCATGGCCTGCAAGGTGGCGGCAAACTGGCTGTTGCGTTCGATCAGACGGGCTTCCAGCGCAGTGGCGCGTTGTGTTTCGGTCGCGGTTTCGGCGTGGGCCTGCTCGATTTGGGCTTTGTCGGCCTCGATATGGTGTTCGAGCTGCTGAATGCTTTGTTGCTGAGATTCGATTTGGGTTTGTGCATCCTGACGGGCTTTTTCCGTTGTTGTGACATGGCTTTTCAGTGCGCTTATCCGCAGGCTGTAGAGCATTGTGGTCAGTAGCCACACCGCGATGGCAAGACACACCACAAAAGCCGTGTTGTCCAGCGCAAGTTGCATCCACGTTGCCAGCAGTTGTTGAAAAAAGGCCATGTCGATTTGCATGAGTTTGATCCTGGGTGAGTGATGGATGAATAAGGGTGCGGGCTGTGATTTGCCCTTTGGCCCAACGGCATTGCGCCCCGCAACGCGGGCTGCATTTTATAGCCTTCACACAAGCATTTTGGGTTTTTTAAACAACCGCTGATGCGTGTCGTGCCATCAGATGTCGTTGAGCAGCGCCAGCTCGGCCGGATGCGGCGACAGGTAGTACGAAGCGTCGATGAACGGATCGGGCTGGCGGCGGAAGTGGTGTTTCAGCAGCGTCAGCGGCACGATCAGCGGCACATGGCCACTGCGGTAGCGTTCGATGGTTTCGACCAATTCCTGCTTGTCGTCGCCGTCGAGTTTGAGTTTGAGGTAGCCCTGAATGTGTTGCAGCACATTGACGTGGTTGCCGCGCGTGGCGACGATTTTCAGGCAGGCCATCAGCTCGGTGATGTACTGCTGCGCCACGGCTTCGAGGTTTTCCGGGGTCAGGGTCGCCAGCAGCCTGCCCAGTTCACGCACCCGGTTCTGGTCGTGACTCATTGCGATCAGTTTGTGTCGGCTGTGAAACGTCATCAACCGATGTGCGGTCAGGGGCTGTTCGCACAACTGTTGCCAGCGGCAGCGTACGAATACCCGCTGGATGAAGTTCTCGCGCAAACCGGGGTCGCCCAATCGCCCCTCTTCTTCCACCGGCAAGGTCGGGAACTGGCGCATCAGGTATTCGGCGAATACGCCGGCGCCGTTGCGTACCGGGATGTCGTTGCGGTAAACCTTGACCCGCTCCATGCCGCAACTGGGCGAATCTTTCTTCAGAATGTAGCCGCACAAACCGGCTGGCCAGTCGTGCTGGCGAGTGGCGGCGGCAGTCAGGGCTTCGGTAACATCCAGGCTGTGATCCTTGACGCCGACGACGCGAACATGGCCGCCGCTTTCGCGTAATTGCACGGCTGGTCTGGGCACACCCAAACCGGCCTCGACTTCCGGGCAAAATGGCCGAAACTGAAAATACTGGCCCAGCGTGCGTTCGATGTAGCTGTGATATTTATGGGCGCCGTCGTAGCGCACTTCCTGTCCCAGCAAACAACTGCTGATGCCGACCAGAATTTTGTCCATGCCGATGTGCTCAAGATTGCGGTTGCGAATAAATCAGTTGATCGGTTGGAAAACCCAGTGCCCTGGCCTGGGCCACCAGTCGGTCGACGATGGCGGGTTCTAGTAGCGGTTCGCGTGCCAGTATCCAGAGGTAATCGCGGCTTGGCCCGGCAATCATCACGTATCGGTAGTGTTGCCGGTCGAGTTCGATGATGTTGTAGGCACCGTAAAACGGCCCGAAAAACGAGACTTTCAGTCTGCCGACATCTGGCGTTTCGACGAAATAGGCGCGGCCTTCGGCGCGTTGCCATTTGCCGTCTTCGGCGTTGTAGCCGCTGTTGAGCACGCGGACGCTGCCATCGTCGTTCAGGCTGTATTCCGCCGTGATGGACGTCAGACCGCGTTCGAAGCGATGATCGAGCCGGGCAATTTCATGCCATGTGCCGAGGTAGCGCGGCAATTCGAAACCGGTGACGGCTTCGACGCCGTCGGGGATGCCGGTGCAGGCGGTGATCGACAGCAGCAGGCATAGCAACAATGTGATGGTTTTCATGAGGATTGCTCGGTAACGGATTGAAACAGGATTTTGGCGTGCTGGCTGCTGATGGCGTGATCGAGCATGGGTGCTGGGTAGCCCCCGGCCAGCGGCGTTTTGTGCCAATGCTGGATGGCGGCAGGCGACAAATCAGCCAGTTCCGGCAGCCAGCGTTTGATGTACTCGCACTGAGGGTCGAATCTCTGCTGCTGCAACCAGGGGTTGAAAATCCGGAAATACGGCTGGGCATCGCAGCCGGTCGAGGCGGCCCATTGCCAGTTGCCGTTGTTGAGGCAGGGGTCGTAATCCAGCAAATGCTGGGCAAAAAAACGCTCGCCCCAGCGCCAACTGATGTGCAAGTCCTTTACCAGAAACGAAGCCACGATCATGCGCACCCGGTTGTGCATCATGCCGGTGGCAGCAAGCTGGCGCATACCGGCATCGACGATGGGGAAGCCGGTGCAACCGTCGGCCCAGCGCTGGAAGCGTTCCTTGTCGTTGCGCCATGCAATGGCATCGTAAACCCGGTGAAAGGCATGGCCGAACACATGCGGATAGTGAAAGGCAATGTGGCTGAAAAAGTCGCGCCAGTAGAGCTGTCTGAGCAAGGCATGATCCGGCCCCAGTGCGAATGCCACGGCATGGTAGGCCTCGCGTATCGAGCAGCAGCCGAATTTGAGATACACCGACAAATGGCTGGTGGCATCGAGCGCCGGGATGTCGCGCTGCTTGCTGTAATCGCGGCAGCGCGGCAAGGCATCGAGCTGCGCCAGCGCGGCCTTGCGTCCGCCGCGCAAGTCGTTGTCGTGGTTTTGATGCAGACTGGCCAGCCGATCGCTGGCGTCGTGGCTGGCATCGGTCAACCATTGCCCGGCGGCCAACGGTTGCGGCAAGGCCACCGGGTTTTGGTGCATGCGTTTGTGGAAGGGGGTGAATACCCGATAGGGTTCGCCGTCAGTTTTCAGCGCCTGTTCCGGTGGGTTGAGCAAGGCATCATCGTAGCTGCGGAAAGCAATGCCCCGCTCACGGCAACGCTGGTGTATCGCCTCGTCGCGCTGGCGGCTGAAAGGGGTGTAATCGCGATTGAGGTAAACCGCTTCGATGCGATGACGGCGGTGCACTAGCTCGACGACGTGCTCGGGATGATCGTGAAACAGGTACAAGCGGCCACCGTTCGCTTGTACCTGTTGTTGCAAATCATCCAGACTTTTCCGCATGAACGACAACGCCCGGCGGCTTTGGTACGGGTGAGGTTCAAGCTGGCGCGGATCCAGCACGAAGGCCGTCAACACCCGGCCCGACTCGGCCCGGGCGGCATTGAGTGCCATGTTGTCTTCAAGGCGCAAGTCGCGGCGAAACAGAAACAGCGATGTCGAAAAACGCGTGTGACCGCGCTCCGGCCTGTCAGACACAGTCGCCCCAGTGATTGATCAACTGCTGGCAGTTGAACAGGATGTTGGGGAAGTCGTGGTAGATCACCCAGCGCAGCGCATAGTCGATGTAGGCGGCCACGGTCAGCGAGCGTGCCGCCACCACCCAGCGCTTGCTGGCGCATTGCCTAGAGCAGCGCCAGACCGCACCCGTCCAGTAAATCAGCGGCATGGCCATGATGATGTGCATGGTCACCCAGCTTGCGATCGTAAAGCTGTCATCCTCGATGCGATAGTCGATATACAGCAAGGTGGCGTTGAACAGGATGAAAAACGGCCAGAAGGCATCTTTTAGCCGCAGATAACCCAGCCAGCTCCATTGCAAATAAAAATAAAGCGTCGGCGGCTGGCGCTCTCCCCAGTAATCTGGCGGCTCCGGGGTGACAAAATACACGCTGGCGACCACCAGTAGCGCAATTGCCAGCATCTGATACCAGGTAATGACGTTGGTATAGGCCAATAAGTAGGACAGGCTATCGATCAGCATGGCCGGATTCCTGATGGGCTTGCAGCAACTGGCGCAAGGCGGCTTCAAGCTGGGGTTGCTGGAATTCAAACCCGGCATCGAGCAGGCGTTGCGGCATCACCCGCTGACTGCCCAGCACCAGCGCCGCCATTTCGCCCAGCAGCGGCTTCAATAGGGCTTCTGGCAGTGGCAGTAACTGCGGTCGGTGCAAAACACGAGCCAGCGTGGCGCTGAATTCGGCGTTGCGCACCGGGTTGGGTGCCGTCAGGTTGTAAGCGCCGTTCATGCGGGTATCGCGTATCAGGGTATCGACGGCCCGCAGCCAGTCGATCAAGTGTATCCATGACATCCACTGATCGCCCTGTCCCAGACGACCACCCAGCCCGAAACGAAACGGCAACAACATGCGCTGCAACAAACCGCCGTTCATGCCCAGCACCAAGCCGGTACGCACCCGGCAAACCCGTACACCCAAGGCTTCGGCGGCCCGGGCCGCTTGTTCCCAATCGGCGCACAACTGTTGGGCAAAATCGGTGTTGGCCGGGCTGGCTTCATCGAGCAGCGTATCGCCCTGGTTGCCGTAGATGCCGATGGCAGAGCCGCTGATGAACACCTCGGGCTTGTCGTGCGATGTGTCCATCCAGTCGACGAGGCGCCGGGTCAGTTCGATGCGGCTGTCGCGCAACACCGCCTTGCGCTGCGCCGACCAGCGTTGATCGAACATGGGCGCACCGGCCAGATTGACGATGGCGCTGAAGCCGCCCGCATCGGGCAATGCATCGACCGAGGTGTAAGCCTGTGCCGATTCGCCAAAGGCGCGAGCGACCTTGTCGGCATCGCGCGAAAATACCGAAACCCTGTGATGATTTTTCACCAGGCGGTGCGCCAGCGCACCGCCGAGAAACCCGGTTCCCCCGGTAATCAGAATGTGAGTGCTTGTCATGGTGCCTCCGCCGCTGTCTTTGTTATTGAGGATTTTGCTATGGTTCTATTCTCGGACAGTCTTCCGAGAGCCTACCATGGATTGACAGCGGCGCTTGCGTCCGTGCCCTGGCGGCAGCCTGGCTGCATCTATACCTCGCGCGGCCACATTTGCGGTTTTCTGACTCGCTGTTTTGTCCGATAGCCGCGTTGCAAAAACAGTTACATAGCTGGCAATTGGACCGATGAAGCTGGAATTCGCACAGTTCACTGGGCTGGGCATCGCCCGGCTGGCTGCGCGACTATGCGCTTACTGTCGAGCATCTACGCTCTCACATGGAGGGGGTATGAGTTGTGGGGAATGGCATGCAACCAATAGCGCTCATAATGCGCCACTTACACTATCCCGCAGTTCGATATAACGGGTCTTTATCGCAAGATAAATGGACTCCAAAGCGGGTTTCGCCAAGTAAATGGCATTCAGCGCATTTGATGCTTGCGCTGGTTCGTCTTCGTACTGATGCGCGATATTACTTCTGATCTTTCGAAGTTCCAGCCAGACATTTTTGTTATCCAATAGACCAAGTCGCTCAAGCCTGTTAAGGATGTCGATAAATGGCTTATTTTTGGGGTTTTCTTCTTTCAAAAACTCCAACATCGAGACAAACAACTTTTCGCCGATGGCATCTTGCAACTTTGCAAACCGGAACAAGAATTGATCGATATGCTCGACTTCATCATCCGATAGCTCCGCGTATCGGCTTGCATCCAATGGCATGAATAGGGCCATTTTGGTATGGGCACGCCTGATTCTTTCCAGGTGTTTGTCGCATTCGTTAATGAGCTTTTCCATCCTATGCTGGGTCATAACAATATCCCGGTGCTCATGGCTTGACGCTCTATGCCCTGTTTTCAAAATCATTCAGTCGCATTTTTGATTTCACCGTTCGCGATAAAAAATGCCTTCCAGCGGGATTAATAACCGCAAACATGATCGCGCGAAGTATATAGCGGGCGCGGTATGAGATCAGGCGATTGCCAGGTAGTGTTCCACGGCGTTTTTCAGACTGTTCGGCGTTTGCATGGGGCCATAGCGTTCAACCGGCTGGCCTTGTTTGTCGATGAGGAATTTTGTGAAATTCCATTTGATGGCCTGTGTACCGAACAGGCCGGGTTTGGCGGTTTTCAAAAAGCCATACAAAGGATGGGTATTGGCGCCGTTGACCTCGATTTTTTCAAACAGCGGAAAGCTGATGTGGAAATTCGATTCACAAAATTGCGCGATGTCTGTGCTGCTTCCTGGTTCCTGCTGGCCAAACTGATTACAGGGGAAGGCCAGCACCGCAAACCCGCGCGCCCGGTATTGCTGGTACAGGTTTTCCAGGTCACGGTATTGCGGCGTGAAGCCGCAGCGGCTGGCCGTGTTGACGATCAACAACACCTGGCCGTTGTAGTCGCGCAATGGCACCGTGCGGCCATCGAGCATTTTTGCACTGAAATCGTGGACGCTGGTCATGGTGTCAGGCTCAGGCAGGCTGGAGCCGACGACGTTGTGGTGGCAGAAACCAGTGTTTGAAATACGGCATGAAGCTGGCGGTAATCGGTATCGAGTAAAAACAGTAAATCGCCGCCGCTTCACCGGTCGATACCCCCAACAGCCATTGCGGCATCATCAATGTCATCAAGGCCATGAAGCAGTGATACGAAGCAATCCGCCAGTTGTCTTTCCAGACGAAACCGCTGAACGCCAGCGCGAAAAAAGAACCGTGGGTGACGAACGAGCCGAAGGCCGCCGGTATCTGGTAGCCGATGTGGTAAATCCCCATGTACAGACAGGCCACCATGTCGCCGATGAAGTTAGGTTGCAAACCGAACAGTTGCCATTGTCTGGGCAGTGCGATGCAGATCAGGAACAGTGTGCTTAATGTTGCGCCGCCGATCGTGGCTTTTTTCAGCGCGGTTGGGTCACTGGAATAGGTTGCCAGCGCGGGCATGATGGCAAATGCTTGCAAGGCGATGTGGTAGGTCGATAACTGGCTCAGGAACAGGTTCAGTCCGTAGCCGCATTGATCGGCCACCGGGTAAGCGAAATACTGGATCAGTTCCATCATCGCAAAATGAAATAGTGCATAGGCACGGGCGGTGCGCACCCAGAATGTTTCTTGTTTATCCATGAAGGTGATGCCGGATGCGGCAAAACCGATCAGCCCCAGGCCCAGGGACATGTTGGCGCTAAAACACATGTTGGATTCCTTGAAATGGTTGATTGATGATAACTATTCAGCGTCCACCATGGGTTGCCATCACGGATACCGCAGGAACCAGAAACGAGGGAGAGGCCGAATGGTTACGGTTGATGTCATAAATGAGGGCGCGATTCTAGCAAAGCCTGGCGGCTGAATGTGTGGGGGCGATTTGCAGCTCACAGCCGGATGCCGTCGAACGCGGTTTCGTCACGGTGCAAGCAGCGTTGCCGCAGACGAATTAACCGCGCGGTTTGTACAGACGGATTGCCCGCGAAAGATGAAAGGCGAGGAATCGCTATACTTTGCAAATAAGATTGATTATCATTTGCAAAGCCCCGATACCGACTGCCATGAAACTCAGCCATTCAATGTTTGCAACATCAGCCGCCGTCAGGCTCGAAATCGAACCAACGGTACTGGCATCGCTGATGGAAAAAGGTCTGCTGCACGCAACGGATTTCAGATGCCTGGACAAAGGTTCGAAGCGCATTGTCTGGGCCATGCTGCTGTCCTTGATGTCAAACAGACTCGGCGACAAGAAAGCCTGCCAACGCAACGCACCATCAAACCACAACGAAAACCTCGGCACGGAGCTTTCAAGGCGCTAACCAAGAGGCTGTCCGGGCATAGAAAACCGGCTGCGGAAAAGACCTTTTGGCCAGGCTTCCCTCGCTACGCTTTCCATTCCCGGCCCTCTCGCAAGAACCCTCAGCCTACCCAGACCCGGGCGTTGCGGAACATGCGCATCCAGGCGCCGGTTTCCTGCCAGTCCGCCGGATGCCAGGCATTCTGTACCGTGCGGAAGCAGCGTTCGGGGTGAGGCATCATGATGGTGACGCGGCCATCGGTGGTGGTCAGACCGGTGATGCCGTCAGGTGAACCGTTGGGGTTGGCGGGGAAGGCTTCAGTTGTCTGGCCGTAATTATCGACATAGCTCACCGCAACCTGGGCCTGCGCCGGATTCACCGAGCCAAATTCCGCTCTGCCTTCGCCGTGCGCCACCACCACTGGCAACAGGGAATCTGTCATGCCGGTAAAGAAAATCGACGGCGACTCGTGCACCTTGACCATGGCCACCCGCGCTTCGAACTGTTCCGACAGGTTGCGTTTGAACGCGGGCCAGTGCTCGGTACCGGGAATGATGTCCTTCAAACCGGCCATCATCTGGCAACCGTTGCAGACGCCCAGGCTGAAGGTATCCGGACGGGCGAAGAAGGCAGCGAATTCATCGCGAGCCTTGGGGTTGAGCAGAATCGATTTGGCCCAACCGCCGCCCGCACCCAGCACGTCGCCGTAGGAGAAGCCGCCGCAAGCCGCCAAGCCTTTGAACTCGCTCAAGCTGACCCGACCGCTGATGATGTCGCTCATGTGCACATCGATGGCGGTAAAACCGGCACGGTCGAAGGCCGCCGCCATTTCGACATGGCCGTTGACGCCCTGTTCGCGCAGAATGGCGACTTTGGGCTGTTCGCTGCCAGCAAACCGGGCGCTGATGTCGTCATCGATGTCGAAGGTCAACAGCGCCGACAGGCCGGGGTCGTGGTCGTCGGCGATGCGTTCGAACTGCTGCCGGGCGCAGTCGGGGTTGTCGCGCAAGGCCTGCATCCGGTAGCTGACTTCAGACCAGGTTTGCTGCAACTCGGCGCGGGACGCGCTGTAAAGCGGCTGCCCGGCCTGGAAGATGCGCAACTGCTGGCCATGGCCCACACGGCCTATCACATGGCTGCAATCGTCGAGACCGGCCTTGTCCAGCAGGCGGGCGACATGATCGAGATCGCCACGGCGGATTTGCAGTACCACGCCCAGTTCTTCGTTGAACAAGGCCGCCAGTGGGTCATTGCCCAGTTCTGCCACATCCAGATCGACACCCAAGCGACTGGCGAACAGCATTTCCGTCACCGTTGCCAGCAAACCGCCGTCGGCGCGGTCGTGGTAGGCCAGGATCAGGTTTTGTTCGTTCAGGGTTTGCACGATGGCGAAGAAGCGTTTGAACAGGTCGGCATCGTCCAGGTCGGGCGCCTGGTTGCCAAGCTGGTTGTAAACCTGGGCCAGCACCGAGCCGCCGAGGCGGTTTTGGCCTAATCCCAGATCGATCAGCAACAGCACGCTGTCTTCATTCTTCAGCACCGGCGTCAGGGTTTTGCGAATGTCGAGCACCGGCGCAAAGGCGGTGATAATCAACGACAACGGTGCGGTCATCCGCTTGTCCTGGTCGCCGTCGCGCCAGACGGTTTTCATCGACAACGAGTCCTTGCCGACCGGAATGGCGATAGCCAGGGCCGGACACAGTGCCATGCCGACGGCTTGCACCGTATCGAACAGAGCGGCGTCCTCGCCGGGGCTGCCGCAGGCCGCCATCCAGTTGGCCGACAGTTTGACGTCGCCCAGTTTATCGATGCGGGCGGAGGCCAGATTGGTCAATGCCTCGCCTATTGCCATGCGGCCAGAGGCCGGGCCGTCGATCAAGGCCAGCGGCGTGCGTTCACCCATGGCCATCGCCTCGCCGGTGTAAGTTTGGAAACCGGATGCGGTGACGGCGACATCGGCCACCGGTACTTGCCAGCGACCGACCATCTGATCGCGAGCCACCAGGCCGGTCACCGAACGGTCGCCGATGTGTATCAGAAAGCTTTTGTCGGCCACGGCGGGAAATGCCAGTACCCGTTTCACCGCATCGGCCAGTTCGACGCTTTGCAGCGCCAGCCCGGCCAGGTTTTTCGGCAGACGGCGAACGTCGCGCTGCATTTTCGGTGGCTTGCCGAACAGCACCGACATCGGCAGATCGATGGGTGACGACTGGCCGAACCAGGCGTCGCTCAAGCTCAGATGCTCTTCGTCGGTGGCATGGCCTATCACGGCGTACAAGCAGTGTTCACGTTCGCAGAAGGCTTCGAACAATGCCAGCGACTCGGGTTTGATGGCGACGACATAACGCTCCTGCGCCTCGTTGCACCAGATTTGCATCGGCGACATGGCGTTGTCGGCATTGAGCACCTTGCGCAGTTCGAAGCAGCCCCCCTTGCCCGCATCGTGGATGATTTCCGGCACGGCGTTGGACAAGCCACCGGCGCCGATGTCGTGAATCGAAATGATGGGGGTGGCGTCGCCCAGCGCGTTGCAGTGGTTGATGACTTCCTGGCAGCGCCGCTGCATTTCCGGGTTTTCGCGCTGCACCGAGGCAAAATCCAGTTCCGCCGCGCTGGCGCCGGAGGTTTGCGACGATGCCGCGCCGCCGCCCAGGCCGATCAGCATGGCCGGGCCACCGAGAATGACGATCAAGGCACCGGCTGGAATCGGTTGTTTTTCAACCAGCATGGGCCGGATGTTGCCCATGCCACCGGCAATCATGATGGGCTTGTGGTAGCCCCGGTAGTGATGGGCTTCGCCCGTTTCCGACGGCTGTTCGAAACTGCGGAAATAACCGGCAATGTTGGGACGGCCAAATTCGTTGTTGAACGCCGCCCCGCCGAGCGGGCCGTCCAGCATGATGTCCAGCGCGGAGGCGATGCGTTCCGGTTTGCCGTTGTCGGCTTCCCAGGGTTGCTGGAAACCGGGAATTCTTAAGTGCGACACGCTGAAACCGGTCAGGCCGGCTTTGGTGTGCGAACCCCGCCCGGTGGCACCTTCATCGCGGATTTCGCCGCCAGAGCCGGTGGCCGCGCCGGGGTGCGGCGAAATTGCGGTCGGGTGGTTGTGGGTTTCCACTTTCATCAGCAGATGGGCTTGTTCTTCGACGTAGGCGTACTGGCCGTTGTGAGGGTTGCGGATGAAAACCTGGGTTTTGGGACCGGTGATAACCGAGGCGTTGTCCTTGTACGCCGACAGTACGCCGTCTGGGTGCACGGCGTGGGTGTTGCGTATCATCGCGAACAGCGATTGGGCTTGCTGTTCGCCATCGATGATCCAGTCGGCATTGAAAATTTTGTGCCGGCAATGTTCGGAATTGGCCTGGGCGAACATCATCAGTTCGACATCGGTCGGGTTGCGGCCCAGTTGGCTGAAGCTGTCGGCCAGATAATCGATTTCATCTGGCGACAAGGCCAGCCCTAGCTCGCCGTTGGCCTGTTGCAGCGCAGCGCGGCCATGTTCGATGAGGGCAACGGTTTGCAGCGGTTTGGCGGGATGTTCGGTAAACAAATCCAGCGTCGCCAAATCGAAAACCACATGCTGGGTCATGCGGTCGTGCAGCAGGGTGGCCAGTGCGTGTTTGGCGGAGTCGGCTATGGGCTGGTTCAGTTCAAGGGTGAATTCGATGCCGCGCTCGATGCGTTGCACCGCCGACAAACCGCAGCGCTGGGCAATTTCGCTGGCTTTGCTCGACCAAGGCGATAGTGTGCCCAGCCGGGGCACCACCCACAAGGTCAGGGCTGTCGGTTGCGATGCAAGGTTGTGGATGTCATCGGCAGCTGTCAGTGCCTCTGCAACGCCGGATCTGACCTGCGGGCGAGCCGTGCCGTAATCCAGCAGGCGTTCGAGCATGGCGGTTTGTGGTTTGCTCAGACGGCCATCGAGCTGCACGAAATGGACGAAGCAGGCGTCTATCGCCGACACGGCGGGCTGAATGGCCTGACAACGCAGCAGCAGCTTGTCGAGGCGAAAGGACGAGAGAGCGGCGGTTCCTGGGATGGTCAGCATGGTAGTTTTCAACATTGCGGAAATACATGAAAGAGGTGGTGAGCGGCTAGGGGTGTTGCCCTGGCTCTCAAGCTCTGCGCGGTTGTAAGTTTTAGCACGCAGCGCGTTCCGGCCTGCGTTCCCACGCAGAGCGTGGGAACGAGGAAGTGAGCGAAGCCGGTTGGGGTAAGGGTTTCTACGAGCCTGGCTTCGGCGCTGGCGGTTGTTCTTCCTGTCCAGTCGCTGGTTCAGCCGCTTCATCCGGTTGAGCGATGCCGTCGGTAATCATTTTCAGCAGGCTGTTGGCCACCGCATTCGATAAAACATTGCCGCTGGCATCTTCGACCGTGACTTCCGATTGTTCAGGGCCTGTCTGCCGGATGACGATGCGGTATTCCTGTTCCTCTGATGGATCATCGCCAAAAATGAACCGCAGTTCGTCGAACAGGTTTTCATCGGTGAATTTGGCAACAACGGGTGCGTATCGAATGTAGAAAAAACCATCGTCGATATTGCGCTCGACGATCTCGATTTTCTGCCGCGTCATTGCCTTGCCGACCAAGCGGGCGGCCTGCCGTCTGGCCTGGTCGATTTGCAGGCTGCTGACACCCTGGCTAGGGGCATGGTAAGGCGCATCGGCTTCGGTTTTACCCGTACCGACGGTTTCGGCAGCCGATTCCGGGACGGCTTGGCTGGCTTGTGCGTTCACGGGCGCTTTCTGTGCGGGTGTCAGTGCGGCCAGACCGGCGTTGAGACGCAAGTCCTCGGGAATAATCAATTCCGGAATTTCGGTAGTGAATTGATAATCGCGTTCCTTGTCGGGAAACCAGCCTTTGATGGTGCTGCAGGCGGGCAATATCGCCAGCAGACAGGCCAGCCCGAGCGGGCGCAGACAACGGCAATCGGGCATGTTCAAAGAACGCCAGCCTGCTTCATCGCGGTGCGGACGGGGGCTATGCAATCGTCGCTCAACCAGGTCAGTGGCAGACGGATGCCTTTGCCCATCAAGCCCATTTCGGCGACGGCCCATTTGACCGGAATCGGGTTGGACTGAATGAATAGCTGTTGATGCAGGCCCTGTAATCGGGCGTCCAGTGCCTCGGCGGTGGTGCGATCGCCAAGCAGGGCGGCGTGTATCATGTCGCGCAGCAGCCTTGGTGCGACGTTACCCGTTACCGTGATGCTGCCGTGGCCGCCCATCAGACAGAAAGCCATGCTGGTGGCATCGTCACCGGTGTACAGCGCGAACTCATCGCCGGTCAGGTCGCGGATTTGGCCGACACGCTCCAGTTTGCCGGTGGCTTCCTTGATGCCGACGATGTTGTCGATCGCTGACAAGCGACCGACGGTTTCCGGCAGCATGTCGCAACCGGTACGGCCCGGCACGTTGTAGAGGATTTGCGGAATGTCGACGGCCTCGGCCACGGCTTTGTAATGCAGATAAAGCCCTTCCTGCGTCGGTTTGTTGTAGTACGGCGTCACCAGCAGGCAGGCATCAGCCCCGGCGGCCTTGGCGCGACGGGTTAGTGCTATGGCTTCGCGGGTGCAATTGGCACCGGTGCCGGCAATGACGGGAATGCGGCCAGCTGCGTAATCGACGACGGCCTCGATGACATGGCAGTGTTCGTCATCGTCCAGCGTTGCCGATTCGCCGGTGGTGCCAACCGCAACCAGGGCATCGCTGCCTTGTTCGATGTGAAACGTCACCAGACGGCGCAAACTGGCGTCGTCGACCGCGCCGTCGTCCGTCATCGGTGTGACCAACGCAACGATGCTACCCTTGATCATGCAAATCTCTCGTCAGCAAAAAAACTGGCCGCATTATAACAAGCCCGGTATCCAAACCAGGCCGACCACGTTGAAAAAGCGGTGATGCGGCAAAATTGTCATGTTTTGTCCGGTTTTCAGAGCGTGACCCTCAATAATCGGCTCAATGTTGGCAATCGGGACCGTGAATGTGGCCGTGAGCGAGTTCGTCGGCGGTAGCGGGCCTGACGTCGATCACTTCGACGTCGAATACCAGCGTCTCGCCCGCCAGGGGGTGGTTGCCGTCTATCATCACGTCATCGCCGTTGATGGCAACGATGGTGATGACGCCGCTGCCGTGGCTGACATCGGCATGAAACTGCATACCCACCTCGATAGCCATGCCGTCGAACATGCTTTTGGAAATCGTCTGTTGCATATCTTCGTCCACTAGGCCGTAAGCCTGTTCTGGCTCGATACTGACCGTCAGACAGTCGCCCGCCGATTTACCGGTCAACGCCGCTTCCAGGCCAGAAATGATATTGTCGGCACCGTGCAGATAGGCCATTGGCGCTTCGCCGCGCGAGCTGTCCAGCGCCTCGCCGTGGCTATTGGTCAGGGTATAATGAATCCGAACGGCTGATTTATCGGTAATTTGCATAAGTGTTTTTGCTGATGAATTGGAGCCAGGATTATACCCATCCCATTTGTCGACATGTCCCGCTGGAAACCACCCCGCCCCCCATCGTCACCCTACATCACGGCAGACGGCTATAAAACCCTGGAATCGGAGCTCAAGCAATTGTGGCTCCGCCGCGCCGATGTCACTGCCGCGCTGTCTGCCGCCGCCGCTGAAGGCGATCGCTCGGAAAACGCCGAGTACATTTATCGCAAGAAAGAATTGCGCGAAATCGACCGCCGCATCCATTACCTGCAAAAACGCCTGCCGACCTTGACGGTTGTTACGGAAAAACCCGGCAATCAGGATCAGGTTTATTTCGGTGCCTGGGTGACGTTGGAAACAGCAAGCGGCGACGAAATCACCTACCGCATCGTCGGTGCCGACGAAATCGATACCTCGGGTGGCTTGATAAGCCTGGATTCACCTCTGGCCCGGGTATTGCTGAAAAAAACCGTAGATGATGAGGTCGTGATACATCGAGACGGGCAGCAGAGTTGCTACCTCGTCGTCGATATTCGTTATTGAAAAAGCAGCGCTCTCGTTCGCATGGCACCGTCCGCATGATTCCGCAAAAACCCACTGAAAAGACCGACAACGCAGAAAACACCTTGTTATTCGTCTACGGCACCCTGCGGCAAGACGTGCGCAACAAGCGGCACCCGCTACTGCAACAGGCCGATTATCTCGGCAAGGCTGGTGTCAACGGCACACTTTACGAAATTGCAGGCTACCCAGGGCTGGCTATCGACAGCCAGCAAGTCGCAATAGTGATGGGTGAGCTTTATCGTTTGCCTTCGCCGCGAGTGTTGGCGCGGCTGGATGAATACGAGGAATGCACGGCCCGATTTGCCGAGCCACATGAATATCGGCGGATTCGCGCCAAGGTGAATCTGGAGGATGGCCATGCCATCGAAGCCTGGCTGTATCGTTACAACCGAACCGTGCAGGGTTTGCAGCCTGTTCCGTCCGGCGATTACCGCCGGTTCAGCAGAAAACGATCATGATAGGCCTGATTCAGCGCGTCAGTGTCGCCAGCGTAAGCGTTAACGGCCTGGTCATCGGCCAGATCGACCAAGGCATACTGGCGCTGCTGGCCGTCGAAAAAACCGATACGACGACACAAGCCGACCGCCTGCTGCAACGAATCCTCGATTACCGCATATTCCCTGATGCCGACGACAAAATGAACCTCAGCCTGCGCGACATCGACGGCGGTTTGCTCGTCGTGCCGCAATTCACCCTGGCCGCCGACACCGAAAAAGGCAAACGCCCGAGCTTTGCCGCCGCCGCTCCGCCGGAAATGGGGCGTGCCTTGTTCGAATATGTACAGCAACAAGCTGGCGCCATTCATCCCCATTGCCAATTTGGCCAATTCGGCGCCGACATGAAGGTCATGCTCATCAACGAAGGGCCTGTGACCTTCAGTTTGCGCTGTAATTGATTGCCGGATTGTTGCCTGGTATGGCTTGAGCCTTATCGACCGGAGCTTGAACGACCGGTATCAGGCCGAAAATGACGAGCCACAACCGCATGTCGTCGTGGCATTGGGGTTGCGGATGACGAACTGGGCGCCGGTGACATCTTCCTTGTAATCGATTTCTGCGCCGTTCAGATACTGGATGCTCATCGAATCGATCAACACCCTGACGCCATTTTTCTCTACCTGGGTATCGTCTTCGTTGACGTCTTCGTCGAAGGTAAAACCGTACTGAAAGCCAGAACAGCCACCGCCGGAGATATACACTCGCAGCTTGAGGTTGTCATTGCCTTCCTCTTGAATCAAACCCGCCACTTTTTCAGCGGCGCTGTCGGTAAAAACGATGGAATCCGTCATAAAAAAAGCCTGCACAATGTTAAATATTGGCGAATTATGCTTTTACCCAGTATTTTTATCAAGAATTTCCTGATGATCGCCAGATGGGGCAGCAAACCCTCGTCAAGCAGTTTTGGCGAGAAAAATAACTCAAAAAATCAACAACATCGATAAATAAACTCGCCATGCGCATTGTTACTCTCAACTTCAACGGCATCCGTTCAGCTGCCAGCAAGGGTTTTTTCGACTGGCTACCGTTGCAAAATGCCGACATCGTCTGCGTGCAAGAACTGAAAGCCCATGCCAGCGACATGACCGATACCATGCGCCACCCACAAGGCTGGCACGGCTATTTTCATTACGCCCACAAAAAGGGTTACAGCGGTGTCGGTATTTACAGCAAATACCCGGCTGATAGCCTCATCGAAGGTCTGGGTCACGACGACATCGACGCCGAAGGCCGTTATCTGCAAGCGCAATTTGGTTCGTTGACCGTCATATCCCTGTACCTGCCGTCGGGTTCCAGCGGCGAGGAGCGGCAGACCGTGAAATTCAGCGTCATGGCGCGTTTTTACAGCCACCTGGCCGAGTTGATCGCACTAGGTAACGACATCGTCATTTGCGGCGACTGGAACATTGCCCACAAAACCATCGACTTGAAAAACTGGCGCGGCAACCAGAAGAACTCGGGATTTTTGCCGCAAGAGCGGGCATGGCTGGATGACGTCTTCGGCCAGTTGGGCTGGGTGGATGTGTATCGCCTGTTACATCCTGACGCCACCGACGCAAGCTACACCTGGTGGAGCAACCGTGGCCAGGCCTGGCTGAAAAACGTCGGTTGGCGCATCGACTATCAGATTGCCAGCCCAGGCCTGGCCAAGCGAGCCTGTCACGCGCAAATCTACAAAGACCAACGCTTCAGTGACCACGCGCCGCTAATTATCGATTACGACCGGGCGCTGGTTTGATAAAGCTTGCTGAAGTCTGTTGCAGGCAGCCAAACCTCTTTCCAATTTAGATATGAGCCTGAGCGAAACAAAGGATCAACGACAATGGCATTCGCATTTTGATGCAATTTCTCTGGGGGGCTGCGCCACTGGTGACTAGCCAGAGTCGGTAGGCTGGGAGCCAGGGAAAACGGACGGGGTTCTTGTAGGTGTCTTCGAGTTACTCAGGCTTCAATGAGGCCTTGGGAGCCAGGGAAAACCTGGTAACGGGGACGATCAACGCCCTTAAAAATGCACGCTTCAATGAGACCCTGGCTGGGAGCCAGGGAAAACGTCGTTCATGATGGGGTTGCTGGCCAGCAGAGCGTGCTTCAATGAGGCCCTGGCTGGGAGCCAGGGAAAACGTCGTGCGTGGAGCGTGTGCTGACGGCTGCTGGCCTGGCTTCAATGAGGCCCTGGCTGGGAACCAGGGAAAACGGGGAAGCTCCGATACAAGGCTCTCCTGACTGCGTCATGCTTCAATGAGGCCCTGGCTGGGAGCCAGGGAAAACCGCCAGAAGGCATTATAGCGCTTCACACACGCCTTCGATACGATAGCCGCAGTGGCCAAACCAAGCCAGGGCATCGTGCTGGGTTACCGTGTCGATGGCTTG
>PESC01000057.1 GCA_002929135.1 Methylomonas sp. | reverse complement strand
CCCCGTTCGGCGACTTGAACGAAGTAACTTCACTGGGCCTGAGCGTTCGCGTTTCCGTTGCTGGCGGCATCAAACCGGCAACCATCGATCAAACCGTCAAAGCCGGTGCCAACATCATCGTTGTCGGTGCGGCAATCTACGGTGCAGCGTCACCTGCTGAAGCGGCTCGTGAGATTCGTGAACTGGTTGAAGCCGCAGCGGTGTAAGTCATGCATCAGAATTTAGTCATCAACAAAATATCAAGCATACTGGAAGCAACGCCTGATACGCAGGATAAAAATCTGGTTGACATGCTCGACCAATCCAAGCGCGTTTTTATCTCCGGTGCGGGCCGCTCGAAGTTGGTGGGTAACTTCTTTGCCATGCGACTCATGCATGCGGGTTACGATGTCAGCGTAGTGGGTGAAATCGTAACGCCAAGCATCAAAGCAGGCGATTTGCTGATCATTATTTCGGGTTCGGGTGAAACCGAGCAGTTGATTGCATTCACCAAAAGAGCGAAAGAGATCGGCGCGAAAATTTGTCTGATTTCTGCGAAAAATGACTCAACTATCGGCGATATGGCGGATATTACTTTGCAAATCGGTCGCTCCGAGCAATATGGCAAAGTAAGAGGTATGCCCATGGGCACGGTGTTCGAGCTGTCTACCCTGCTTTTCCTGGAAGCGACCATTTCCCATGTCATACATGAGAAAGGTATCCCGGAAGAAGAAATGAGATCAAGACACGCCAACCTGGAATGACCAGGCATCTCCGGCTTGCATTGAAACAATTTGCTGCATGCCGGAGTATCTCGATGTCAAGATTTAATCGATATTACTCGAAGACACTGTAAGCATAGTGTGGCTCTGCCCCCTTACGGTTTACCCAACCTCATCTCACTGACGTCTGGTTGTAAAAGCGCCAGACTCAACTTAGCAAATACAATTTAAGGAGACCTACATGCCTTCGCGCCGAGACTTAGCGAACGCCATCCGCGCCCTTAGTATGGACGCTGTCCAGAAAGCCAATTCCGGGCACCCAGGCGCCCCGATGGGTATGGCGGACATTGCAGAAGTACTATGGAACGACGTTCTTAGTCATAACCCTAATAACCCGAAATGGGCCAATCGCGACCGCTTCATTCTGTCCAATGGTCACGGTTCCATGCTGATTTACTCGTTGCTGCATCTGTCGGGCTACAACTTGCCCGTTGAAGAGCTGCAACGCTTCCGTCAATTACACTCCCAAACGCCGGGACATCCTGAATATGGCTACACCGATGGTGTCGAAACCACCACAGGCCCTTTGGGGCAAGGCATCACCAATGCCGTCGGCTTCGCATTGGCCGAACGCACGCTAGCGGGACAATTCAATCGCCCTGGGCATGACATCGTCGATCACTACACCTACGCCTTCCTAGGTGACGGCTGCTTGATGGAAGGCATTTCTCACGAAGCTTGCTCACTGGCCGGCTCCATGGGTTTGGGTAAACTGATCGCCTTCTATGACGATAACAACATTTCCATTGATGGCGAAGTTCGCGGTCATGGTAACGTCCACGGCTGGTTCCATGACGATACCCCGAAACGCTTCGAAGCTTACGGCTGGCATGTCATCTCGAAAGTCGACGGACACGATCCCGAGGCTGTGAAAAAAGCCATAGATGAAGCCCGTAGCGTCAAAGACAAACCATCCATCATCTGTTGTCAAACCATCATCGGCTGGGGATCACCCAATAAACAAGGTAAAGAAGAATGCCATGGCGCTGCCTTGGGTGAAGCCGAAGTGGCCGCTACCCGTGAAAATCTGGGTTGGAGCCATGCGCCCTTTGAAATTCCTGCCGATATTTATGCTGGTTGGGATGCGAAAGCCAAAGGTGAGCGCCAGGAAGCTGCCTGGAACGAAAAATTTGCTCAATACAAAGCCGCCCATCCGCAATTGGCTGCAGAATTCGAACGCCGCATGGCGGGCGAGCTGCCGAAAGACTGGAACGAAAAAGCCAATGCCTTCATTGCTGCCGTCAACGAAAAAGGCGAAACCATCGCCAGCCGCAAAGCTTCGCAAAACGCTCTTAACGGTTTTGGTCCCTTGCTGCCTGAACTGATGGGGGGGTCTGCCGACTTGGCTGGTTCCAACCTGACCTTGTGGTCCGGTTGCAAAGACGTATGTGCCCCAGGTTTTGACGGCAACTATGTCTACTACGGTGTGCGCGAATTCGGCATGAGCGCCATCATGAACGGCATTACCCTGCACGGCGGCTTCAAACCCTACGGCGCGACTTTCCTGATGTTCTCGGAATACGCCCGTAACGCCCTGCGTATGGCTGCATTGATGAAAGCCCCTGGCATATTCGTCTATACCCACGACTCCATTGGCTTGGGCGAAGATGGCCCAACCCACCAACCGGTTGAACAAACTGCCACCCTGCGCATGATTCCCAACATGCAGGTCTGGCGCCCCTGCGACGCAGTGGAATCGGCCATCTCCTGGAAAGCCGCCATTGAACGCAAAGATGGTCCAAGCACTTTGATCTTCTCGCGTCAAAACCTGCCGCACATGGCGCGTAGCCAAGCGCAGATCGATGCAGTCAGCAAAGGCGGTTACATTCTTAGAGATGGCAAAGGTACCCCAGATGCGATCATCATCGCCACAGGTTCCGAAGTCGAACTGGCCGTCAAAGCCGCAGAAGTACTGGAAGCCAAAGGCAAGAGCATCCGTGTGGTATCCATGCCGTCCACCAACGTTTTCGACGCACAAGACGCAGCCTACAAAGACAGCGTTCTGCCTGCGAATGTGACCAGTCGTGTCGTGGTTGAAGCTGGCGTTACCGACGGCTGGTGGAAATACGCTGGCAGCCATGGCAGAGTGGTCGGGCTGGATCGTTTCGGTGAGTCGGCGCCCGCAGGTCAACTCTTCAAAGAGTTTGGCTTCACTGTCGATAATGTCGTCGCCAACGTCGAAGCGGTGCTTTGAATATGACGAATCGAGGCTTGGCAAGCCAAGCCTCGATTTAAGGTTTCAACGAATGAGGTGAGAAACGTGAATAAAAATCCATTAACCAACGCTGCGCTGGCAACATTACTGCTGGTTAGCACTTCCGTGATGGCCGAATCTGATTATCCCGCAACGGATTTTCAGCCCAAGGTGGTTTACAGCGATTCATCGGCAAGTCAAAGTCAACCGGCTGAGGCAGATGCTGCCAAAGTCGAAGCTAAAGCTGAAGCAGATGACGCCAATTACCCGGCAACCAATTACAAACCCAAAGTGGTTTACCACGATGCCGACTACAAACATTCCTCCACGGCGCCAAGCGCATCGAGTGATTCGTCATCTGCGCCTAAAGCGACGGCATCGGCAGCCAGCGTTTCCAATGAAGTCATTCAGAATGAAAAAGCAGGTTCTTCCGATTTTTCAATGATTGGCCTGATCGTTCTGGCCATTGCAGGTTTCTTTGTCTTTAACAAAAAATCCAAAGTCAAATCGGGTTCGGCTTCATCGGATGACGTTGCTGTATCGGGATCGACAGGTGTTGAAAAGTATCTGGAAAAAATGGGCGCCAATAAAACTGGCGTCGCCAAATACCTTGAAAAACAAACTGAACAACAACCCGCGACCGGTGTAGCGAAATATATGGCGAAACAAATCGTCAAAGACAAGGCAGCAGCGGCTGCAAGCGCAACCGGTGTCGAAAAATACCTGCGCGACAAATCTTGATGACGCACACGAGGACTTGGTAACAATTCATTGGGGATTCACCAGGTCAAAGCGCCAAAGCCGCTAAAAATGGTCACGGGAGATCGCCACGAGTTGCGCCTTGACGCGATTTGCCATGTGCAAATCCAGGGAGCAATGAGTGGCGATTTTTGTTTCTGGCAACCTGGCTTGTGTCTTAGCGTTTTCATTTTTGATCGGCAAAGCGCCGATTTAACCCATACATTTAAATAACGAGGATAATTTCATGGCAAGAAACCTACTTGAACAACTCCGCGAGATGACAGTAGTCGTCGCGGACACTGGCGACATTCAGGCAATTGAAACCTTCAAGCCACGTGATGCGACCACTAATCCGTCATTGATTACTGCTGCTGCGCAAATGCCGCAATACCAAGGCATCGTCGATGACACCTTGAAAAGTGCCCGTGCAACCTTGGGTGCTGGCGCATCCGCTGTAGAAGTCGCTGCATTGGCGTTCGATCGCCTCGCGGTTTCTTTTGGCCTGAAAATTCTGGAAATCATTGAAGGCCGCGTTTCTACCGAAGTCGATGCCCGTTTGTCCTACGACACCGAAGGCACTATTGCCAAGGCACACGACATCATTGCCCAGTATCAAGCGGCAGGTATCGATACTGAAAAACGTATTCTCATCAAGATTGCTGCTACCTGGGAAGGCATTCAAGCGGCTGCGGTGCTGGAAAAAGAAAACATTCATACCAACCTGACCTTGCTGTTCGGCATGCACCAGGCGATTGCTTGTGCCGAGAACGGCATTCAGCTGATTTCGCCATTCGTAGGCCGCATTCTGGACTGGTACAAAAAAGACACCGGTCGTGATTCCTATGCGCCACACGAAGACCCCGGTGTATTGTCGGTTACCGAGGTTTACAACTACTACAAAAAGTTCGGTTACAAAACCGAAGTCATGGGTGCCAGCTTCCGCAACATCGGTGAAATCACCGAATTGGCAGGTTGTGACTTGTTGACTATCGCGCCGTCTTTGTTGGCCGAACTGCAATCCATCGAAGCTGAACTGCCGCGCAAACTGGATCCGGTTCATGCGGCCAGTGTCAATATCGAAAAAATCAGCGTCGACAAAGCGACTTTCGACCGTATGCACGACGAAAACCGCATGGCAAAAGACAAACTGGCTGAAGGTATCGACGGTTTCGCAAAAGCACTGGAAACATTGGAAAAACTGCTGGCCGATCGTTTGGCTGCTTTGGAAGCTTGATTTCAGAGTGGCAAAGATCACGCGCATGACGACACGCGCGTGACATCGCCCTAAATGCCAAGGCCGCCGAATCAAGTACGCGGCCTTCTTTCATTATCAATAGGTTAGTATCATGGCAAAAATTTTAGATGTAGTAAAACCCGGCGTAGTCACCGGTGAAGATGTGCAAAAAATCTTCTCGATCTGCAAGGAAAACAACTTTGCGCTGCCGGCAGTCAATGTCATCAGCACCGATACCATCAACTCGGTACTAGAAGCCGCCGCAAAAGCAAAATCAGCCGTCATCATCCAGTTCTCGAATGGTGGTGCCGCATTTGTTGCCGGTAAAGGCTTGAAACTGGAAGGCCAGGGCTGCTCCATCGCTGGCGCGATTTCCGGTGCCCGCCACGTTCATGCAATGGCTGAACTGTACGGCGTTCCCGTCATACTGCATACCGACCATGCGGCCAAAAAATTGCTGCCATGGGTTGATGGCATGCTGGATGAAGGTGAAAAACACTTTGCCGCCACCGGCAAGCCTTTGTTCAGCTCGCACATGCTGGATTTGTCTGAAGAAAGCCTGGAAGAAAACATCGAAACCTGCGGTAAATACCTGGAGCGCATGTCGAAAATGGGCATGACGCTGGAAATCGAACTGGGTTGTACCGGTGGAGAGGAAGACGGTGTCGACAACTCGGGCATGGATCACTCCGCGTTGTATACACAGCCGGAAGATGTGGCTTACGCTTGCGAACATTTGAGCAAAATCAGCCACCGTTTCACCATCGCAGCCTCATTTGGCAATGTGCACGGCGTCTACTCGCCAGGCAATGTCAAACTGACCCCGAAAATTCTCGATAACTCACAAAGATACGTATCGGAAAAATTTGGCTTACCGGCCAAATCGCTGACTTTCGTATTCCATGGCGGCTCGGGCTCTTCGCCTGAGGAAATCAAAGAGTCCATCAGCTATGGCGTCGTCAAGATGAACATCGATACCGATACCCAATGGGCATCTTGGGAAGGTGTGATGAACTATTACAAGAAAAACGAGGGCTATCTGCAAGGCCAGATCGGCAACCCCGATGGCGCCGACAAGCCCAACAAAAAGTTTTATGACCCTCGTGTATGGCAACGCGCTAGCCAAGAAGGCATGATTGTGCGCCTGCAACAAGCTTTCCAGGAATTGAACGCGGTCAATACACTGTAAGTCTCGTTCGTATCAGCACTGCGGAGGCACCCTGCTTCCGCAGTGCCTCTTCTTGCTTTTTCATATCGTCATTTATTGCCAGGCGATGTCTGGTCGCTATGGTTTTCAAGGCATTTTCAGCGGGTGGCCTTATGGTTTAATGGCTGCTGTTTTGCCTCATCCCTATTTCTTTCAATGTCTCTTCCTTCCCCGTTGCACACGCTGAGCACCGTTTTTGGCTACGACAGTTTTCGTGGTCATCAGGGTGCCATCATCGACGATGTCATTGCCGGGTGTGACGTGCTGGTGCTGATGCCGACTGGTGGCGGTAAATCACTGTGCTATCAGATTCCTGCCCTGGTACGCGAGGGTGTCGGCATTGTGATTTCGCCGTTGATTGCACTGATGCAGGACCAGGTCGATGCGTTGCATCAGCTCGGTGTGCGGGCGGCCTATCTGAATTCGGCATTGAGCCAGGAACAGTCACGGCTTACCGAACAGGCCTTGCTGGCGGGTGATCTGGATTTGCTCTACATCGCACCCGAACGCCTGTCGAATCCAAGAATGCAGGCCTTGCTCGCCCGCTGCCGCATTGCTTTATTTGCCATAGACGAAGCCCATTGCGTGTCGCAGTGGGGGCATGATTTCCGGGCCGATTATTTGCAGTTGTCGGTTCTGCATCAGCTGTTTCCGACTGTGCCGCGCATCGCGCTGACGGCTACCGCTGATGTGCGCACGCGCGAGGAAATCATTTACCGTCTGGCGCTGGAGCAGGCCAAGGTTTACGTCAGTGGCTTCGACCGGCCCAACATACGTTACCGCATTGTGCAAAAAGATAATCCTCGCCAGCAATTGCTGGCGTTTTTGCGCAACGAGCATGGGGGCGATAGTGGCATCGTCTATTGCCTGTCGCGGCGCAAAGTCGAGGAAACTGCGGCATGGCTCAATGAAAAAGGTTTTCGTGCACGGCCTTACCATGCGGGCATGAGTAACGACGAACGCCGCGTCAATCAACACCGGTTCCTGATGGAAGACGGCCTGATTATGGTGGCAACCATTGCCTTTGGCATGGGCATCGACAAACCCAACGTGCGTTTCGTAGCCCATCTGGATTTACCCAAAAGCATTGAGGCTTATTACCAGGAAACCGGTCGTGCCGGTCGTGATGGCTTGCCCGCCGATGCCTGGATGGCTTATGGCTTGCAGGATGTGCTGACATTGCGGCAGATTCTGTCGGCATCGGGTGCCGATGATGCGCATAAACGTGTCGAACTGCACAAGCTGGACGCCATGCTGGCCTTGTGTGAAATAGTGAGTTGCAGGCGCCAGGCCTTGCTGGCCTATTTCGGCGATGGCGATAAACTGGCGCAGCCGTGCGGCAATTGCGATACCTGTTTGGAGCCGGTCGAGACCTGGGATGGCAGTGTTGCCGCGCAACAGGCGTTGTCGTGCATCTACCGTACCGGTCAGCGTTTTGGCGTCAATTATCTGATCGATGTGTTACGCGGCAAGCCGGATGAACGTGTCCGCCAGTTTGGCCATGACCGGCAATCGACTTTCGGCATAGGCAAGGGGCTGGATGAAAAACAGTGGCGTTCGGTATTTCGCCAGCTGGTGGCTAAATCGCTGGTGGCGATCGACTTCGAGGCGCACGGCGCTTTGAAACTCACCGATACCTGTCGTCCGGTTTTGCGCGGTGAACAAACCTTGATGCTGCGCAAGGATGTACAGGGGGTGAAGCTCAAGGCAAACAGGCCAGATGGGCGACAGGCAGTGCGCGATGCCGATACCGCGCTGTGGAACGCGCTACGCACCAAACGTCGGACGTTGGCCGAGGCGCAGGATGTGCCGCCTTACGTCATTTTTCACGATGCCACTTTGATGGCGATGGTGGAGCAGCGGCCACGCAATCATCAGCAGTTGGCCATGATTGCAGGCATAGGTCAGCGCAAGCTCGACCTGTACGGTGACGATTTTCTGGCGGTTTTGGCGCAATTCGATGATCGCCACGGCGAAGCGGGTCATGCCGACGATACGGTGTCACAGACACTGGCGTGTTTTCAGTTGGGTTTCAGTGTCGAACAGGTTGCCGACCGGCGCGGCTTGGCCGTCGATACCATTTACACCCATTTGGCAAAAGGCCTGGAAGCGGGCATGGTGCGTTTCGAGGATGTTATCGATTTGCCTGCACCTGAGCTTGCGACCATCGAGTCGGCATTACTGGCGATGCCGGGAAGCCAGCGCAATGCTCTGAAACCGCTCTATCAACAGTTTGACGGTGTGTACGGTTATGGGGTGTTACGTTGTGTACGGGCGGCATTGCGGTATCGAACAGCCTAAGCCGCGCAGCGTTCGATACTGAAGCGGTAGTTGCCTTGCAGGCAGTGATCCAGCCATTTCTGCAAAAAATAATTCAACCGCCATTTGTAGTCCTGGATTTCCAGCGCGTTTGCCGGATTCTGGTACACCTTATCCACCGGCGGGCGGTCGCTGTCGTGGATGACTTCGGCCAGGCGGGCGTCGAGATAAACCCGGATGGTCACGGCAGGCGTCATCGATTCGGTCAGATGGTGGCGGAAGCGATGGCTCAGCTCTATGGTCAGCGTGTAGGGTTTGCGCTCCAGGATGCTCAGGTAAAGTGTGGGTTGGTCGGGTGTCAGACCGACGGCGCTATTTTCGAATGAGCGTAAATCGGGAATCAATTTGAACAGCTTTTGATAATTGGCTTCGCAGACTTTTTCCAGGCATAGCGAGGTATTGACCGGCTTGAGTTGGGCCATGGCCTCAATTTTCCGTGTAGCAGGCGCTGGCGCTGGCGGTTTCCCAGAGTACCACCTGTTCGACGGCCAGTCCCTGGCTTTGCAGGTGTTGATAAATCATTTTGCTCAGGACTTCGGCGGTCGGGTGTTCGTCGATGGCCAGGAAGCGTTCGTTGCCTGCAACGAGTGCCGGAATGAGGGGGTCGTCCTTGTGCAGTAAAAAATTGTGATCCAGGTGTTCGTCGATGAAGGCTTCGACGGCGGCTTTGACATCGGCAAAGTCGCAGACCATGCCTTGGTCATCCAGGGTTGCGCTCTTGATGGTGATGGCGGCCTTGACGCTGTGACCATGCAGGTTTTTGCACTTGCCGGGGTGGTTCATCAGTCGGTGGCCATAACAGAAATAGATTTCTTTGGTGATGGAGTACATGGTGCGAGCGTCCCTGTCGGTTGGGCGGTTAACCAGTTGAGTGGAAAGTTTAATTGCCCTTGATGCCTTTGATGACGCCGGCGATTTCATATTGGCCGTCGTTTTGTCTGACGACACGCACCACTTCGACGAAGGCGGTCATCGGCGGCGTCAGATTGTTTTTCGGGATCACGCTGATTTCGATGGCGTTACCCGCTTCAAGTGGCTGATCGGCGATAAACGAAACCCCGGCACCGCTGAGTGTGGTGCAGCGACCGGTTTTTGCAATGTCGGTATTGGCTTGTTTGTACGTCAGGTCGCAGTCGACATCCATGCGGATGTAATCGCGTTTTTCGTCATGAGTCAGCATGAATAGCCTCCGGTTTGCGCGTTTAAAAATGCCCAAGGAGTTTACTACAAATGATGGAAACCGCTTGGGTCGAAGCTTTGTTCGAGAGTGCGGTGACGGCCTGAAATCCCGTGTTTTCTGGGTTTGTCGCAGGTAATGACCTGACGGTCGCTGGCGTTTTGTGTAGAATTTGGCTCTATTCATTCGGATTTTCCAGTGTTTTCAAGGAGTAGCATGAACAAATCGATTGTTCTGACCGGTATCACCACTACGGGGACGCCGCATTTGGGTAATTACGCCGGTGCGATTCGTCCGGCGATTCAGGCCAGCAAGGATGGGCATGTCTGGCCGTTCTACTTTCTGGCCGACTACCATGCACTGATTAAGTGCAACGAACCGGCCAGGGTCAAGCAATCGAGTCTGGAAATTGCCGCAACCTGGCTGGCGCTGGGGCTGGATACCTCGAACGCGGTGTTTTATCGGCAATCCGACGTGCCGGAAATTCTGGAGCTGACCTGGATGCTGACTTGCGTGACCGCCAAGGGCCTGATGAATCGCGCCCATGCTTACAAGGCGGCGGTGGCCGAGAACGAGGAAGCAGACGGCAGCGACCCCGACAAAGGTATCACCATGGGCTTGTTCAGCTACCCCGTCCTGATGGCGGCGGATATTCTGCTGTTCAACGCCAACAAAGTGCCGGTGGGTAAAGATCAGATCCAACACATTGAAATGGCGCGCGACATTGCCAGCCGCTTCAACCACATCTACGGCGAGCATTTCGTCTTGCCCGAGGCGGTGCTGGATGACGCCGCCGCAACCTTGCTCGGACTCGATGGCCGCAAGATGAGCAAGAGTTACAACAACACCATCCCCTTGTTCGAGCCGGAAAAGACATTGCGCAAGCTCATCAACAAGATCAAGACCAATTCGCTGGAGCCGGGCGAGCCGAAAGACACGGAAGGTTGCACACTGTTCGGCATTTATCAGGCATTTGCCCATCATCACGACGTAGAAGCCATACGTCAGCGCTATGCCCAAGGCATAGGCTGGGGCGAAATGAAGCAGATTCTGTTCGAGAAAATCAACGAAGAAATCGCACCCGCCCGCGAACGCTACGAAGCCTTGTTGCAAGCGCCGGATCATATCGAGCAGCAGTTGCAGGAAGGCGCCGAAAAGGCCAGGGCCATCAGCCGACCGTTCATCAAGCGTTTGAGGTCGGCGGTGGGTATTTCGGCAATGGCAACAGGACGATAGGCTGAATCCGGCTTTTCGTGGTAAGGGGGCTACATGAGAGGGCTACTATTGGTGTTGGGTTTGTTGATGACCTGTCGATTGTCGATGGCAACCGACAGGTCGCTGACCGATACCTTGTTGGGCGAACAGATCGACCATTCCGCACTATCACCATCGACAGCAGCGCATGATGCTGCCACGTCATGCGATGAGCGGGCAGGCACCACCCATTCCCCGGCTTCCAATGCCAATGCCAATGCCAGTGTTTCGTGCCGCCCCGCTGATATTCAGACTGGCTCCAAACCATCGTCACCTGGTGCCGGTCATTCCCCGATACAAGACCAGGGCCGCAATGAGCGTCAAACCGCCACGCCAAGCAGCCCGGTGACGGATTCTTACCCGGCTGTGGATTGGCACTCCGAACTGCAAGATACGCTGGGTTATGAGAATTACGACCAATTGGCGGCGGCCTATATGACGATCAAGGCCCTGGACCAGTGGGTTTACGTCACGCTCGACGATCATGGATTCGGAAAGGACAACCGCTTTACCCAAGCATTAAATGGACTGAGTCAAGCCGTGAATGCTCGTCTGTTTGGGGAAAGACAGGGATTGACGCAGACGGCGTTCGAGGCATCGACTGCGCTGAAAACCGATTTCGATTCGAAGGAATTGCAGGAGTTTTCCCGGCAGGCAGCCGCTGGCAATACCGAAATAGACCCCACGTTGCTGAGGGTGATGCGTCATTTGACGATCAAAAACATTCTGTATTCGCTAGGGATTGCGCTGGGTGTTTTCCTGCTGTTCAAAGCTATCCGTTTCTTGTGGAAACAGGATTTGAGCGGTTGAGCATCACTGATTGGCGATGGCTAGCCCTTTCCCGCTCCCACGCAGAGCGTCATGGCCATTTAGCCAGAAAATGTTCATTAAAAACAAACTGTTACGTTTTGATTTGGCTTTCATCGCTCTTCATCCCCAACCCTAAACCCTCGCTTCGCTCTCTCTCTGAGGGGTAAGGGCGTAAAAGCCCCCTTTTTTCTTTTTGAAACCAACGATGAATCAAGAATACAACGCTGCCGCGATCGAGGTATTGAGCGGTTTGGATCCGGTACGCAAGCGCCCTGGCATGTATACCGATACCACACGGCCCAACCATTTGGTGCAGGAAGTGATCGACAACAGCGTCGACGAGGCTTTGGCCGGTTACGCCAAAACCATCGAGGTGAGTCTCTACAAAGACGGTTCGATTGAGGTCGTTGACGATGGTCGCGGCATGCCGGTCGACATCCACCCGGAACAAGGCGTCCCTGGTGTGGAACTGATCCTGACCCGCTTACATGCCGGCGGCAAATTTTCCAACAAGAACTACCAGTTTTCCGGTGGTTTGCATGGGGTTGGTGTTTCGGTGGTCAATGCCTTGTCCGAGAAGCTGCTGGTTGAGATAAGGCGCGGCGGCGGCGTCTACCAGATGCAGTTCGCCGGTGGCGACAAAATCGGCGAGTTGCAACAAATCGGCACGGTTGGCAAGCACAACACCGGCACCCGTGTCCATTTCTGGCCGGACAGCCAGTATTTCGACTCCAATCGGGTATCGGTCGCCAAATTGAAGCATGTGTTACGTGCCAAGGCGGTGTTGTGTCCGGGGCTGAAAATCGTGCTGAATTGCGAACTCAGCGACGAACGCATCGAGTGGTGTTATCAGAATGGCTTGCAGGATTACTTGCTGGATCGCGTCGGCGATGCCGAGATTTTTCCGCAGCCACCGTTCATGGCTCATATGGTGGCCAGCAATGAGGCGGTGGAATGGGGCATCGTCTGGACACAGGACAGCCTAGCGGAAGCCGTTGCCGAAAGTTACGTCAACCTGGTGCCAACGGCCCAGGGCGGCACTCATGTTAATGGCTTGCGTGCCGGTTTGACCGAGGCGATGCGCGAGTTCTGCGATTTTCGCAATCTGCTGCCGCGTGGCATCAAAATTGCGCCGGAAGACGTCTGGGAAAGCTGCCATTTCGTGCTGTCGGTGAAACTGCAAGACCCGCAATTTTCCGGCCAGACCAAAGAGCGCTTGAGTTCGCGTGAATGTGTGACCTTTGTGTCAGGCGTCGCCAAGGACACCTTCAGTTTATGGCTGAACCAGCACCCCAGGGAAGGCGAGAAAATCGCCGAAATCATTCTGGCTAGTGCGCAGAAACGTCTGAAATCGGCCAAGAAAATCGTCCGCAAGAAGATCACGTCCGGCCCGGCGCTGCCCGGCAAACTGGCTGATTGTTCGGCGCAAGACCTCAGCCGCACCGAGCTGTTTCTGGTCGAAGGCGATTCGGCCGGTGGCTCGGCCAAGCAGGCGCGCGACCGCGAATATCAGGCCATCATGCCGCTGCGCGGCAAAATCCTGAATACATGGGAAGTCGATTCCAGCGACGTCATGGCCTCGCAGGAAGTGCACGACATTGCGGTGGCATTGGGCATGGAACCCGACAGCAACGACCTGCAAAACCTGCGTTACGGCAAAATCTGCATCCTGGCCGATGCCGACTCCGACGGCAACCACATTGCCACCTTGATTTGTGCCTTGTTTTACAAGCATTTTCGTGCGCTGGTCGACGCCGGCCATGTGTTTGTGGCGATGCCGCCGCTGTACCGCGTCGATGTCGGCAAACAGGTGTTTTACGCACTGGATGAGTCGGAACGATTGGGGGTGATGGCGCGCATCGAAGCCGAAAAGCTCAGCGGCAAGGTCAATATCCAGCGTTTCAAAGGCTTGGGTGAAATGAACCCGTCACAATTGCGTGAAACCACGATGAACCCGGATACCCGGCGCCTGGTGCAACTGACGGTCGATGATCACCAAGCAACCTTTGAAGGCATGGATAGGCTGCTGGCCAAAAAACGTGCATCCGACCGCAAGAGCTGGCTGGAAGACAGGGGCAATCTGGCCGATGTTTGATGGGTTTTCTGGTTCCCAAGGTCTCCTAGGAGGCTGTCCTAGAATAGCGCTATCAAAATTTTTAGCACCACATGTAGTGGTTTAATATGACTTTAGACACTATATGTTGTGGTTAATTTTTGAGGTTTTGCATTCTCGGATAGGCCCCTGGAGCTGGAAGATACCTTTTCAAATAACACAGGCTTACAGCGCTTCACACACGTCTTCGATACGATACCCGCAGTGACCAAACCAAGCCAGGACATCGTGCTGGGTTACCCTGTCGATAGCTTGTGTAATGGTCAAAAAACCGGACATTTGCCTTTTATCCAGCCACATTTTTCAAATAATCTCGCTCGAAATGAAGCGGGGACAGGCAGCCCCCTAGAGTTCGCGCGTTGCGCTGAAGCTGATGTCCGGCCAGCGTTCTACGGTCAGTTGCAGGTTGACGCGGCTGGTGGCGAGGTAGACCAGATAGCCGCCGCCATCTTCCGCCAGGTTCTCGAAGGCCTTGTTTCTGAATTCTTCGAGCTTGGCCGGATTGTTCGAGCTGACCCAGCGCACGGTGTTGATAGGCGACACATCATAGGCGCACTCGACGTTGTACTCGTGTTTCAAGCGGTGCGCGGTGACGTCGAACTGCAAAATACCGACTGCGCCTAGAATGAGGTCGTTGTTTTTCAGAGGTTTGAACAGCTGCGTTGCGCCCTCTTCGGTAAGCTGCACCAGGCCTTTCTGCAAGGCTTTGGCGCGTAACGGGTCTTTCAGTACCACGCGGCGGAACAGTTCCGGGGCGAAGTACGGTATGCCGCCGTATTTCAGGATTTCACCCTGGGTGAAGGTGTCGCCAACTTGAATGGTGCCGTGATTGTGCAGGCCGATGATGTCGCCGGCGTAGGCTTCTTCGACAGTCTTGCGGCTGTCGGCCTGGAAGGTGATGGCGTTGGCAACCTGGATGCTTTTGCCGAGGCGGACATGGTACAGCTTCATGCCTTTGTCGAACTTGCCCGAGCAAATGCGCATGAAGGCGACGCGGTCGCGGTGTGCGGGATCCATGTTGGCTTGAATCTTGAATACAAAGCCGCTGAATTTTTCTTCGTCCGCGTGCACTTTGCGTTGTTCGGCCTGACGCGGACGCGGTGGCGGTGCATATTCGGCGAATGCGTCCAGCAGTTCGATGATGCCGAAATTGTTGATGGCCGAGCCAAAAAACACAGGCGTCTGTTCGCCGCGCAGGTATTTGTCCAGATCGAATACATGGCTGGCGCCTTTGACCAGTTCGATTTCCTCGCGCAGTTCATCGGCCTGCAAGCCCAGCAATTCATCGAGGTGCGGGTTGTTCAAGCCCTTGACCAGTTGCGATTCGGCAATGCGACCGCCGTGTTGGGGGTTGAACAACAGAATTTCGTCTTTGTATAACTGGTACACGCCTTTGAAGCGTTTGCCCATGCCGATAGGCCAGGTCATCGGCGCGCATTCGATTTTCAGCACGCTTTCGACTTCGTCGAGCAATTCGATGGGTTCTCGGCCTTCGCGATCGAGCTTGTTGATGAAGGTCAGGATAGGCGTGTCGCGCAAACGGCAGACGTCCATCAGTTTGATGGTTCTGTCCTCGACGCCTTTGGCAACGTCGATCACCATCAGCGCCGAGTCGACAGCCGTCAATGTACGGTAGGTGTCTTCCGAGAAATCCTCGTGACCTGGTGTGTCGAGCAGGTTGATGATGGCACCGCCATGTTCGAACTGCATTACCGAGGTGGTGACGGAAATGCCGCGTTCCTTTTCCATTTCCATCCAGTCAGAGGTGGCATGGCGAGCGGCTTTGCGGCCTTTGACCGAACCTGCCAACTGAATGGCGCCGCCAAACAGCAGCAGTTTTTCGGTGATGGTGGTTTTGCCGGCGTCGGGGTGGGAGATGATGGCAAAAGTGCGTCGTCGCTTATATTCCGGGGATTCCATTGATTGCTTTGTTTGAATTTGCATAATTATGTGTTCTGTAACGAGGTCAAGTGATCGAGGGCGCGTTGCGGAATCTAGCCAAGTCTGTCGGAGTAGTTCGCTGATTCGTCTGTTGAAGCGTTCCACCATGCCGTTTAATGACAGTGACGCAGAGTTTAGGAGCGAGAATAATGGCGGACACCGACATGCTGGCATAGCGGGCAGAATTCAGGTGTCATTGCCCGGAGGCCGGATCCCTGGTTTTTTTCGACCGTGGGTGGGCAAAGTCGTAGACACTGGCCAGATGTTGAAAGTCGAGATGGGTGTAGATTTGCGTCGTGGCAATGTCCTGATGCCCCAGCAATTCCTGAACCGCCCGAATATCACGGGATGATTCCAGCAAATGACTGGCGAAAGAATGCCGCAGCATGTGCGGATGCGTTGTTTCGCAGCCATTTTTCTCGCACCAGCGATCGAGGCGTAATTGCACGCTGCGTGTGCTTAATCTTCGGCCCATTTTGTTGATGAACAGCGCCGGGCTGTCAGGGGCGCTGCGCACCTCGATCCAGGCTTTGATGGCCGTTATGGCTTTGTTGCCCACCGGCAGCCAGCGTTGCCGTCCGCCTTTGGCTACCCGAACCAGCAGCATGCCAGCCGTCAAGTCGATGTCGGTCAAGTCGATATTGACCAGTTCATTCAGCCTGAGACCCGACGAATAAAACAACTCGAACATGGCCTGATCCCTGATTTCCAAAAGGCTGTTCGCCGGGCAATCCAGCAGGGCGGCGGCCTGATCGACATCGAGCAGTTTGGGCAGTTTTTTGGGCGATTTCGGCGCCTTGACCAGCGCGGCAGGATTGGTGGTCAGATAGTCTCTTTTTACCAGGAAGCGATAAAAACTGCGCAATGCCGACAATTCCCGTTGCAAGGTTTTTCCAGCGATGTCGGCGCGATGGCGCTGGGCAAGATAAAGCCGGATGGTCTTGACACTCAGTTCCGGCCAATGTGTCAGGCCTTGTTCCTGAAAAAACGCCAGCATCCGGTTCAAGTCGCGTGAATAATTCTGCAACGTGTGCCCGGAAACCCGTTTTTCGGCTTGCAGAAAATCCATGAAACCCAGCAGCCATTGCCTGGCTTCGGCATTCACCCCGCCATCTCCCGATGCAGAATGGAAATCAGCCGGGTGGCGATAATTTTACTCATCTGGGTCAGAAACAAACTGCCCATCGAGTAGTGAAACCGCCCGTCCTCCCGGCTGCCGATGGCCAGCAAGGCTTGCAGATCGACGAATACCATGGGGATGATGGCGCACGATTTCACTTCGGCGGCGGGTTCGCCAAACAGGAAGCGGGCCTGTGCCAGGGTAGGGCGGCCACATTTGGGCTGATTGGTTGCCAGTTGCTCACTGAACAGTTTCAGATCGGCGCAGTCGGGCGACACGAACAGATTGCTTAGTGGCGATAGCCCATTTTCCCTTACGATTTTCAGCGCCACGAAATCGGTCATGAAACATTCGGCAAGTACGTGGTCGAGGTTGGCTACCAGGTTTTCCAACGCATCCGCTTCCAGCATTGCCAGAGTAAGCTCGTGCATGCGGCTGAATGCGGCGTCGTTGTCGCGCGCGATGTCGATCAAGGCCGAAAGCTGGTTTTCCTGTTCCTGATGCTTGGTTCTGAAAATTTCCAACTGCTTGGCAATCAATGAAACAGCATTGCCACTGGGATGCGGAATGTGCAGATGCTCCAGCAAATCGAGATGGCGTTGAAAAAAATCAGGATGCTCAAGCAGATAAGCTGCAACATCGTCCTCGGTCATAAATCGATCTCTCCTTCATAAACGCAAACGGCTGGCCCTTTCATCAAAACCGGTTGGCCGGGGCCTTGCCAACTGATTTCAAGCGAACCACCCGGCAGGCGCACGCTGACGGCCTTGTCCAGCAAACCCCATGCTATGCCCGCCACCACGGCAGCACAGGCGCCGCTACCGCAGGCCAGGGTTTCCGCCGCGCCGCGCTCGTAAACCCGCAAGCTGATATGTGTGTTGTCGATGACCTGCATGAAGCCCACGTTGACCCGTTGTGGAAACGCGGGATGATTTTCGATTGTTGGCCCCAATGACGCCACCGGTGCGCTATCGACATCCTCGACCAGAATCACCGCATGAGGGTTGCCCATAGACACCGCATAGAAACTGACCGGCGTTCCGGCGATGTCCAACGAATAGCGCAGCGATTGCTGTGCTATCGCCAACGGGATGTGCGCCGGGTCATGCTCGGGTACACCCATGTCGACACTCACCTGGCCATCGGCAGCCAGGGTCAGCACCAGTTGTCCGGCATCGGTATCGACACGCACGACGTCTTTATCCGACAGGCCTTTTTCACGCACGAAACGGGCGAAGCAACGTGCGCCGTTACCGCATTGCGCCACTTCCGAGCCATCGGCATTGAAAATCCGGTATTTGAAATCGGCCTGCTTGCTGACTGGTTTTTCGACCAGCAAAACCTGGTCACAACCGATGCCGAAATGACGATCGGCGATGAAACGAATAGCGCTGGCCGACAGCGTGATGGATTGATTGATGGCATCGATGACGACAAAGTCGTTGCCAAGACCGTGCATTTTGCTGAAGCGGATCATCATGGCCCGTTAATCCATGATGCGTTCGCCAGCCCACAGCGACTCGACGGTTTCCCGTGCCCGGATGGGTTGGCATTGGTCGCCCGCTACCATGACTTCGGCAGCGCGTGGCCGCGAATTGTAGTTGGAACTCATGGTGAAGCCGTAAGCCCCGGACGACTTTATCGCCAGCAGATCGCCCGCTGCCAATGCCAGATTGCGTTGTTTTCCCAGAAAATCGCCGGTTTCGCAGACAGGCCCGACGATGTCCCAATCCATAGGTTCTGCCGCTTCCGCCGCCTGGTTCACCTGCACGATGTCCTGCCAGGCACCGTAGAGTGCAGGCCGGATCAGATCATTCATTGCGGCATCGACGATGGCAAAATTTTTGCCGGGCGTTGGTTTCAGGTATTCGACCCTGGTGACCAGAATGCCGGCGTTACCCACGATGGCCCGGCCCGGCTCCAGAAAGATGTCGAGATCGTAGCCCTTGAGTTTCTGCAAACACGCGGCGACGTAATCTTCGGGCAAAGGTGGCTGTTCATCGCGGTAGCAGATGCCCAGGCCACCGCCCAGGTCGAGATGGTCGATTTCAATACCATCGTTGCGTAAGGTTTCCAGCAGCACCAGCACTCTGTCCAGCGCATCGAGAAACGGCGCGGTCTGCGTCAGTTGCGAGCCGATGTGGCAATCGATACCCTTGATTTCGATATGCTTCATCGCCGCCGCCCGCCGATATTCCAAGGCCGCCGTGTCAATGTCGATACCGAATTTGTTTTCTTTCAAACCGGTTGAAATGTAGGGATGGGTTTGTGCATCGACATCAGGGTTGACTCTGAACGAAACCGGCGCTTTCAAGCCCATCTCGCCCGCGATGCGATCGATACGATCCAGCTCGCCCGCCACTTCGACGTTGAAGCAGCGAATACCGGTGCTCAAGGCCAGGCGAATCTCGTCCTCGCGCTTGCCGACGCCGGAAAACACGACCTTGCCCGGATCGCCGCCCGCAGCCCTAACCCGCTGCAATTCGCCAGCGGATACGATATCGAAACCCGAACCCAGTTGTGCCAGGACATTCAGCACTGCAATGTTGGAATTGGCTTTGACGGCATAACAGATGAGGTGCGGTTGATTTGCGAAGGCAGCGTCGAAGGACCGCCACTGCCGCTCGATGGCCGAGCGTGAGTAGATGTAACACGGTGTGCCAAACCTGGCGGCAATGGCGGCAACATCGATATTTTCGGCAAATAATTTACCTTGCCGATAGTGAAAACTATCCATGGATTACTTATCGTCTTTGGGAACATGCACCGGCGGCGGCGCGTCGGGTAAATAAAGCGGGCCGATTTGTCCGCAGGCCTGGACAAATAAAACCAGCAACAGAACGCTCAATCTCAAGTAAAAACCCAGCATTACGCTTAACCGTATCGTGTCGAACAATGCAAAAACAGGGCGATCAAGCCCCAAAAGGCCGCAGACTATAGCACACGCTCCCTCATGCGCCTGCGTGGGAATGCATACGGGCATCATCGGCGGTCGCATGGGTTCCCGCAGAGATCGTGGGAACCAGAAAGCCAGACTTTGTACCCACGGGCAGCGGATTGCTGCCCGGTGTCAGCTCCTTACCACAACACCCCGCTGGCCGGGGTGTAGCTGTCGAGTACGTGCATGTAGTTTGCCCGTTCGTAAGCGCCGGGATCGACAGCGTGTTGATGGCTGACGCTGCCCTGCATTTGCCGTACCGAGGCGTAGTCATGCTGTTCCAGCCATAGTGCCAATTCGGCACGCATCTGGCCGATGCGTGCCGTGCCTTCACGCAATAACACGCTACACAGGTGGACGACATCGGCCCCGGCCAGCAAGGCTTTGATGATGTCGGGCGTTTGATGAAAGCCGCCGGTGACGGCCAGCGACATGTTGATCCGGCCATGCATCAGTGCAGCCCAGCGTATGCGCAGCAGTGCCTCTGACGGTGTCGACAGTTCCAGCTTGGGCACTACCTGCAAGGTTTCCAGATCGATGTCGGGCTGATAAAAACGGTTGAACAGCACAATGCCGTCGGCACCGGCAGCCTGTAATCGTTGGGCGAAATTGATCGGCGAGCTGAATTGCGGCGACAGTTTCATTACCAGCGGTATCGCCACCTTGGCCCGCAGTGCCTGCAAAATTTCCAGATAACGGTGCTCGACCGCCACGCTGGTATCGTCGGCATTGGCCGCCAGGTAATACACGTTGAGTTCCAGCGCATCGGCGCCTGCCTGCTGCAAAGCCAGGCCGTATTCGATCCAGCCGCCCGACGTGGTGCCGTTCAGGCTGGCAATCACCGGTATCGATAATGCCGACTTGATCGCTTGCAGATTGTCGAGATACTGCTCCTGATAGCTTTGCAGGGCGCCCGGCATGGGGTGAAACGAGTCGGCCTCGCCGTAGCCTGTGCCCTGGCCGAACAGGAAGCGCACCATGTGCTGCATTTCGGCGTCGATCTTTTCCTCGAACAGCGACGGCAGCACCAGCGCCGAGGCGCCGGCGTCTTCCAGCCTGCGGGCGCCGTCCAGTGTGCGGCTGATCGGCGATGATGACGGCACCAACGGGTGCGCCAATGTCAGGCCGAGATAATCGGTCGTCAAATCAATCATGGTGGTTCTCCTGCCTGGCGGCTTCGGTCAATAATTGTGCCTTGACGGCGGGTGCGCTGGTGGTTTCGCTCCATTCCAGCGTCGACAATTGCTTGTAATAACGGTAACGGTTGCGCACATCTTGTTGCGCCTGCTGCAAAAAGGCTTCGGCGGCGTCGGGATGCGATTGCCACAACATGCTGAAGCGGGTTTCGCTCATCACGAAATCGCGGTACGGCACCGAGGGTTCTGCCGAATCCAGCTGCATCGGGTTCTTGCCCTGTTTGATGCGGTTGGGATTGAAGCGGAACAGCGGCCAGTGTCCACTTTTCACCGCCAGATTTTGCTGCCTGTGATTGTTGGACATATCGACCCCATGGGCGATGCACGGCGAGTAGGCGATGATGATGGATGGCCCGTCGTGGGCTTCGGCCTCCAGGAAGGCGCTGAGGGTTTGGGTGTCCTTACCGGCATAAGCCACATGGGCGATGTAGACATTGCCGTAATCCATCGCCAGCAGGGCCAAATCCTTTTTGGCGGTTGCCTTGCCGCTGGCGGCGAATTTCGCCACCGCGCCCAGCGGCGTGGCTTTCGAAGTCTGGCCGCCGGTGTTGGAGTACACCTCGGTGTCCAGTACCAGGATGTTGACATTGCGACCGCTGGCCAGTACGTGATCCAGCCCGCCATAGCCTATGTCGTAGGCCCAGCCGTCGCCGCCTATGATCCAGACGCTTTTCTTGCACAGATGATCGGCCAGTTCCAGCAAGGTCTTGGCGTTGGGTTGGTCGATGCCCGCCAGCCGCTGTTTCAGTTCGGCCACGCGCTGGCGTTGTTCGTGTATGCCTGCTTCGTCGGACTGGTCGGCATGGAGTAGGGCGTGGGTCAATTCGCCACCAAGCTCATCACGCAAACCGGTCAGCAATTCGGCGGCAAATTCGGCCTGGCGGTCGATGGCAACCCGCATGCCCAAACCAAACTCGGCATTGTCCTCGAACAAGGAGTTGCTCCAGGCTGGCCCTCTGCCCTCGGCGTTTTTACTCCAGGGCGTGGTTGGCAGATTGCCGCCGTAAATCGACGAACAACCGGTGGCGTTGGCGACCACCATGCGGTCACCGAATAACTGCGATGCCAGTTTGACATACGGTGTTTCGCCGCAACCGACACAGGCGCCGGAGAATTCGAACAAGGGCTGCAACACCATCGCGCCTTTGATGGTGTTGGTTTTGAGCCGGGTGCGGTCGTATTCCGGCAGCGACAGAAAATAATCCCAGTTGTAGCGTTCCTGCTCGCGTAATGGCGCTTGTGCCCGCATGTTCAACGCCTTGCGGCTGACGTTGGTTTTGTCGCGAATCGGGCAAATGTCGACACACAAACTGCAACCGGTGCAATCCTCTGGCGCCACCTGATAACTGATGGCCAGACCGTCTGGAAAATCCTTGCCCAGCATGTCGGCGTGTTTGAAGCTGTCGGGTGCGGTCGTCAGTGCCTCGACCGGGTAGATTTTGCTGCGGATCGCGGCATGGGGACACACCATCGCGCACTTGCCGCACTGGGTGCACAAATCGGTTTCCCAGACCGGAATCTCCAGCGCCAGATTACGTTTTTCATACACCGAGGTGCCGGTCGGAAAAGTGCCGTCCACCGGCAGGGCGCTGACCGGCAGCCGGTCGCCGCGTCCGGCGATGATTTCGGACGTAACCCGACGGACGAAATCCGGCACTGCGCTGGCCATGGCTGCGCTGGGTTCGAACACGCGGCTTATGCTGTCCGGTAGATTGACCACATGCAACCCAGCCAGGGTTTCGTCTATGGCCTTGAAGTTGAGTTCGACGATGCGCTCGCCTTTGCGTCCATAGGTTTTTTCCACCGCCCGTTTGATGGCAGCGATGGCCTGGTCTTTGGGCAATACGCCGGAAATCGCGAAGAAGCAGGTTTGCATGACGGTGTTGATGCGCTTGCCCATGCCGCATCGTTCGGCCACTGCATAGGCATCGATCACGTAAAAATGGATGCGTTTGGCCAGCATTTGTTGCCGCAGGGTTTGCGGTAGGCTGTCCCAAACCCGCTCCGGCGCTTGCTGCGAATTCAGCAGAAACACCGCGCCGTCGGCAGCATAGGCCAGCATGTCGTAGCGTTCCAGAAAAATAGCTTGATGGCAGGCGATGAAATCGGCGTCGTTGTCGCCGATCAGATAGGTCGATTTGATCGGCCTGGGGCCGAAGCGCAAGTGCGATACCGTCACCGCGCCGGATTTTTTCGAGTCGTAGACGAAATAACCCTGGGGGTAGAGTTCGGTTTCCTCGCCGATGATCTTGATGCTGTTCTTGTTGGCGCTGACCGTGCCATCGCTGCCCAGGCCGTAGAACATGGCCTGAAAAGTGTCGTCGTGGACATCGGTGCGGAAACTGGTATCCCAGTCCAGACTGCTGCCCGACACGTCATCGTGTATGCCGATGGTGAACGGGGTTTTCGGCTGGCTTTGCTTGAGTTCGTCGAATACCGCCTTGATCATGCCCGGCGTGAACTCTTTCGAGGCCAGCCCGTAGCGTCCGCCGATCACGCGCGGCAACATGGCAAAATGCCAGCCCCCCTGCATGACGTGGCGGGCAATGGCACCGAGCACGTCTTTGTAAAGTGGTTCGCCGTCGGCGCCGGGTTCCTTGGTGCGATCCAGCACCGCAATCGCCCGGCACTGGGTCGGCAAGGCCGCCAGCAAGGCATCGGCATCGAATGGCCGGTACAGCCGCACTTTCACCAGACCGGTTTTTTCGCCCTGACGATTGAGATAGTCCAGGGTTTCTTCAGCCGCCTCGGCGCCCGACCCCATCATCACGATCACCCGTTCGGCATCGGCAGCGCCGACGTAATCGAACAGTCGATAGTGACGCCCGGTCAAGTCGGCAAAACGCGCCATGACGCGCTGGACGATAGCGGGCAGGCGGTCGTAAAACGGGTTGGCGGCCTCGCGCGACTGGAAATAGACGTCGGGATTCTGTGCCGTGCCGCGCAGCACCGGCTGGTCTGGCGTCAGGGCACGCGCCCGATGCGCCGATACCTGTTCGTCGTCTATCAAGGCGCGCAGTGTCGTGTCATCCAGCGCAGCCAGCTTGACGACTTCGTGCGAGGTACGGAAGCCGTCGAAAAAGTGCATGAACGGCACCCGGCTTTCCAGGCTGGCAGCATGGGCGATCGCGGCCAGGTCTTGCACCTCTTGTGGCGAATTCGAACACAGCATGGCAAAACCGGTCATACGGGCCGACATGACGTCGCTGTGGTCGCCGAAAATCGACAAGGCCTGCGTTGCCAGCGCACGGGCGGCAATGTGGAACACTACAGGCGTCAGTTCGCCAGCAATCTTGTACATATTAGGCAACATCAGCAACAACCCCTGCGATGCGGTGAAGGTGGTCGCCAGTGCGCCGGTCTGCAAGGCGCCGTGTATCGCACCGGCCGCGCCGCCTTCGCTTTGCAGCTCGATCACCTGCGGCACCGTACCCCACAGATTTTTCTGGCCTTGCGATGACCATTCATCCGCCCATTCGCCCATGGCCGACGACGGCGTGATCGGATAAATCGCGATGACTTCGCTGAGCTTGTGCGCAACCCCGGCTGCGGCCTGGTTGCCGTCTATCGTCACTGTCTGCTGTGTTTGCATACTCACCTTTGGATGATTGCCATGCTGAAACCCGGCGTAGCCAATCCGGCCCGCCCCCGTGGCCGCTTTGTACACCATGAAGCCGTTTACTCACAAGAATCGAGGTGCGCCGATGGATTCAAACCGATAGTTGCCCGGTGGTTTGAAACTGAGAGCTTGACTAGGTTATTTCGCGTGCGGCAAGGTGTTTAACATAGTTTAATTTAGATATTGTTCACGTTCCCATGTTTGGAGTGTTAATTGTTTCAGTAAATGAAAGGGTGTGATTGATTTGGCACGAATCATGAATGTGACTTTGCCGAAGCTGATTGAGTTTTGGTTCAAGTTCCATAACGCTTCACCTAAATAATCACAGACAAAAGAGGATTTATGAAAAAGCATTTTCTGCTGAAAACCGCATCACTAATGGCGCTGCTAATGACAACCGACATGGCATCTGCCCATGTGGGCTGGCGCGGACGGGATTTGATTACCGACGCCACTTCGTCGACCGCCAATGCCAATGGCTCGACTACCTATGTCTATGATCGCGGTGACGTTACCAGCAACTTCGGCTGGATGGATGGCTTCAGCAGCGCTGGGTTTCCGTTCGGCGCCTACGATGACTGGGGCGATAGCCACCGCGTACGCTTCACCAAGTTTTACCTGGATCAGGCTTCCTGGGTCAGCGTGACGGTGGATGCACAAAATTTCTCGCGCAACACGACCAATAACAACGTCGTTACCCGCTTGGGCGATTTGAACCCCGGCTTTTCCATCTATAGTGGCAGTGGCGTCAACAACAATCCGAACAATGCCTCGAATGTCTACGAGGCCTGGCGCGATCACACCCTGGTACCGCAATCCTCCTACGACTGGCCTACCGGTGGAGTTATGACACCTGCCCACTTGCAGGGCAAGGAAGGTTTGTTCGTAGCCAATGGCAACATCACGATGGCTACTGACAACAATCAAATCAACACCCAGTTCTTCACCGGCCACTCGGCAGCCACTCTGACGGGAAATACCGTTTCGCTGACCGATATTCTGCTAAGCCCGGGCTGGTACTCCCTCGTCGTCGGTGGCACCCGGTTCGATGGCATTCCCAACGTCACCAATCTCACCACCCGTAACCCCAATGTTCATGGCGGCACCAGCTTTGCTTATGCCGGTGCTCACAGCGCGCTGGATCAAGGCGTAAGAGGTTTCAATGTCGCGTTGACGGTAAGACCCGTGCCCGTGCCAGCCGCAGTTTGGTTGTTTGGTTCGGCCTTGGTTGGCCTGGTTGGTGTGAGCAGACGTAAGCACGTTGCCTGATGGCGATTACCTGTTCCAGCTTCCGTTTTCTATGACGTTTTATCGTAGGCCGCATTTCGCCTAAAGGCAGATACGGGTTCCGCGTAGGGCGGGGAGTGGAAAAGCGTTTAACCCCGGTCGTGGCTACAAGCTGCACCGGGGTTTTTTCGTTGGTATCGGCTGCCGGTTTACAAGCGCGTCAGTCGGTGACGCATCTCGTCGAGATCGAATACACCCACTGTCCGCCAGACGATGTGGCCTGCGCGATCGATCAGAAACGTCGTCGGGGTCAGGCGGATGTTGCCAAACGCCCGGGCATGGGATGCGTCAGGATCGAGGGTGACGTAGTAGGGCAGTTGTTTTTGTTCAGCCATGGCAACGACACGGTTGGGCGGGTCGTAATCCATCGCGATGGCGACGATGGCCAGGCCGGATGGGGCGAATTCCTGCTGAAGCGCAATCAGATGCGGTATTTCCCTGATACAACCCGGACAGTCGGTTGCCCAAAATGTCACCAGCACCGGTTTGCCGCGCAAATCGGCCAGTGACAATTGCTCGCCCTTGATGGTGGTAAAGCGAATGTCGGGTGCGGGGGTGACAGATGCCATTTGCGAGTAGGCAATGGCCAGAATGAGTATCAGGATAACGGCGATTTTGCCGGGAATTCGAATCGATTTCATGGCGACCAGTGTGGGTGCGGGCCGCAGCTATGCGGCTTGTGGAGCGATCAAAGCTGTTAAGATGCGCATCTTATCCAACGTTTCCCATCATTGACGATGAAAAAAATACTGATTTCCGACAAGCTCGCTGAAGACGGCATCAATTTTCTGAATGAGCAGGATGACATTCATATCCACATTCAAACCGGACTGTCCGAAGACGAATTGTGCGAAATCATTGCGGATTACGATGCCTTGCTGATCCGCAGCGACACCCAGGTGACCGAACGGGTTTTATGCGCTGCCAAACGCCTGAAAGTTGTCGGTCGCGCCGGCATAGGCGTCGATAATGTCGATCTCGATGTTGCGATGGAGCAGGGCGTCATCGTCATGAACACCCCCGATGCCAACGCCACCACCACCGCCGAACTGGCGATTGCCCATATCCTGTCGATGAGCCGCAACCTGCCGGTGGCCAATCAATCGGTACGCGAAGGCAAATGGGAGCGATCCAAACTGATGGGCGCGGAAATCAACCATAAAACCCTGGCCGTTCTGGGCTTCGGCACCATAGGCCGTATCGTGGCGTCGCGCGGCAAAGGCTTGGGTATGCGGGTGATTGCCTACGATCCTTTCGTTGCACCCGATATTTTCGAAAACCACGGCGCCGAAATGGTCGATCTGGACACCTTGCTGAAACAGGCCGATTACCTGACCCTGCACTGCCCTTTGCTGGAAAAGACCCGCAACATCATCGGTCGCGAACAACTGGCACTGATGAAAAAATCCGCACGTCTCATCAACTGCGCACGCGGTGGCCTGGTGGATGAAGCCGCGCTGTACCAGGCGCTGAAAGATGGTCGCATCGCCGGTGCCGCGCTCGATGTCTACGAAAACGAACCGCCCACCGATTCGCCGCTGCTAGCTCTGAACAACATCGTATTCACCCCGCATCTGGGCGCTTCCACCAAGGAAGCCCAAGTGGCGGTCAGTGTCGAAATTGCCCGCCAGGTCGTCAAATACCTGCAAACCGGCGAGGCGGTCAATGCCCTCAACATGCCGCGTTTGTCGGCTGATGAACTGAGACTGGCGCAGCCTTTCATGAATCTGGCGCACATTCTGGGCAAGGTGTTGTTTGGTTTGCTCGACCAACCGGTGCTGAAGCTGGAGGTGGCGGTGTTCGGCAAGGCGGCGCAAGCCAAAATCAGGCCGATTTCGACCGAAGCCATGGTGGGGCTGCTCGAAGGCCAGTTCTCCACACCGGTCAACCGGGTCAATGTCGACAGCATTGCCAAACGCCAAGGTTTGGTGTTGATCGAGTCGCAATCTGACGCCTCGGAAGGCTACCAATCGTTAATCAAGATCACCGGCCATTGCGCCCAGGGTTCGACTTCCTTGGTCGGCACCTTGCTGGGCGACCACCATCCCCGTCTGGTAGCCGTCAACCATTTCGAAATCGAAGTGGTGCCGCAAGGCACTTTGCTGATAACCCGGCATGAGGACAGGCCGGGCGTGATCGCGTCGATTTGCGCGATACTGGGCGCCGCCGACATCAACATCACCCGTATGCAGGTGGGTATCGCCGACGAAAACCAGCTGTCGATGATGGTCATCAGCGTTTCCGATCCGCTGGATGACGATGTACTCGAAGGCGTATGCGAATTGTCGGCGGTGCACTCGGCGCGGCAGATCGTGTTATGAGCTTCGACATTGTCTGCTTCGATTGCGACAGCACCCTCAGCCGGGTCGAAGGCATAGACGAACTGGCGCGGCACGGTGGCCTGTTCGACGAGGTTGCGGCGCTGACCGACCGCGCGATGAACGGTGAATTGCGACTGGAAGAGGTCTACGCCCGTCGCCTGGAGCTGATAAAGCCCGACCAAGCCAGCATGGACTGGCTGGCAAAACTCTACATCGCGGAAATGGTCGAGGGCGCCGCCGAAACCATACGCACCTTGCACGAGCACGGCAAGCCGGTACACATCATCAGCGGTGGCTTGCGTCAGGCGATTTTGCCGCTGGCCGCCTTGCTGGGCATTGCCGATGACCAGGTACATGCGGTGGATGTGTTTTTCGACGAGCAGGGCGCTTACGCCGATTTCGCCCGGCAGTCGCCGCTGGCGGTCAGTGGCGGCAAGGCGCGGATTTGTCGGCGTCTGCGCATGCGTTTTTCCGCGTTGGCCATGGTCGGCGACGGCAAGACCGATCTGGAAGCCCGGGAAGCCGGTGCCTTCATGATCGGTTTCGGCGGCGTCGTCAAACGCCCGCTGGTGGTAGAACAGGCCGACGTATTCGTCGACGATGCTGCATTGACGGCGGTTTTGCCGCATTTGTTGTAGCGCAGTATTTTGTATGCAGTATTTAGAGAGAAACCATGGCAGGGCATAGCAAGTGGGCGAACATCAAGCATCGCAAGGGTGCGCAGGACGCCAAACGCGGCAAAATCTTCACCAAGCTCATTCGTGAGATTACCGTTGCGGCCAAGGGGCCGGGTGGCGGCGATCCTGTGAATAACCCGGCGTTGCGTTCGGCTATTGATAAGGCGTTGGGCGCCAACATGAAGCGCGACACCATAGACAACACCATCAAGAAAGCCATTGGCGCACTCGACGGTGTGCATTACGAAGCGGTGCGTTACGAAGGCTACGGCCCCGGCGGTACGGCGATCATGATCGATTGCCTGACCGACAACCGCAACCGTACGGTGGCCGACGTGCGTCATGCCTTTGCCAAACACGGCGGCAACCTGGGCACCGACGGTTCGGTAGCCTATCTGTTCCGCAAGGTTGGCATCCTCAGTTTCGCCAATGAAGCCGACGAGGATGCCGTCATGGAAGCGGCGATGAACGCAGGTGCCGATGATGTCATCAGCCACGACGACGGTTCGATCGACGTGTTCACGACGCCCGATGCCTGTTCATCGGTCAAGGATGTGATGCTTGCTGCCGGGTTGATGCCGGAAAATGCCGAGATCACGCTGTATGCCGACACCCAGACCGAACTCGATGCCGACGCCGCCGAAAAAATGCTGAAACTGATCGAGCGCCTGGAAGACCTCGACGACGTTCAGGCCGTCTACAGCAACGCCGACATCAGCGCCGACATCATGGCCGTGCTGGGCGATGCGGCCTGACAGCTTGTCGTCGTTGCAGCCCAAGGGCTTGAACAGAATCCTCGGCATAGACCCCGGCTCGCGGCTGACGGGTTACGGCGTCATCGAAACGTCGCCACGCGGTGTGCGTTATGTCGCCAGCGGCTGTATTCGCATGCACACCGACGACTTTCCCGCCCGGCTGAAGCAGATTTTCGACGGCGTCAGCGAAATCATTCAACTGTATCGCCCGGATCAAATGGCCATCGAACAGGTTTTCATGCACAAAAACGCCGATTCGGCCTTGAAACTGGGCCAGGCCCGGGGCGCAGCTATTTGCGCGACGCTGAATCAACAGGTGCCAGTGTTCGAATATGCCGCCCGTCAGGTCAAACAGGCGCTGGTGGGGCGCGGTAGCGCCGAAAAGCAGCAGGTGGCGCACATGGTGAAAGTATTGCTGGCCGTACAGGGCGATATTCAAATCGACGCCAGTGATGCACTGGCAATAGGCTTGTGTCACAGCCACTATCAGCAAACGGCGGAACGCTTGCGCCAGGCGATGTCATGATCGGCTTTCTGCGCGGCAGGCTGCTCAGGAAAAACCCTCCGCAACTGCTGCTGGACGTACAGGGCGTAGGTTACGAAGTCGAAGCGCCGATGTCGACGTTCTACAACCTGCCGATGCCAGGAGAAAACGTCGAATTGTTCACCCATCTGATTGTGCGTGAAGATGCCCACAGCCTGTTCGGCTTTGGCAGCGAAGTCGAGCGCAGCCTGTTTCGTGCGCTTATCAAGGTCAATGGTGTCGGTCCCAAACTGGCGCTGACCATTCTGTCCGGCCTGACCGTCGACGAATTCCATCACTGTGTCGATGGCAACGATGCCAAAGCCCTGGTGCGCTTGCCCGGCGTCGGCCAAAAAACTGCCGAACGCTTGTTGATCGACATGCGCGGTCGTTTGCCCGATTTGCATCAGGCATCGATGTCGGCAGCCAGCCCCCAAACACAACGTGCGTCATCTACAGCCAGTCCGAAGCAGGAAGCGCTGTCGGCATTATGTGCCCTGGGCTACAAGCCGCAGGACGCCACACGCATGGTGCAAGCCATTGCAGGCGATGATCTGGGCTGCGAAGACATCATTCGCCTTGCGCTCAAAGGCACGCTGAAATGATCGAAAGCGACCGTCTGATTACGGCCCAGGCCGGTGGTGACGAAGCGCGCTTCGACCGGGCGATACGGCCCAAACGCTTGCAGGATTACATCGGGCAAACCGAGTTGCGCCAACAGATGGCGATATTCATCAAGGCGGCGGTATCTCGTGCCGAAGCGCTCGACCACGTACTGATTTTCGGCCCGCCCGGCCTTGGCAAAACCACGCTGGCCAATATCGTCGCCGCCGAAATGAACGTCAACATCCGGCAGACCTCGGGCCCTGTGCTGGACAGGGCCGGCGATCTGGCCGCGCTGCTTACCAATCTGCAAGCGCATGATGTGTTGTTCATCGATGAAATCCACCGGCTGAGTCCCGTCGTCGAAGAGGTTCTCTACCCAGCCATGGAAGATTACCAAATCGACATCATCATCGGCGAAGGCCCGGCGGCGCGTTCGATCAAGCTGGATTTGCCGCCCTTCACCCTGATCGGCGCAACGACGCGGGCAGGGCTTCTAACCTCGCCGCTGCGCGATCGCTTCGGCATCGTTCAACGCCTGGAGTTTTACACCGTCGACGAACTGGCCAGCATCGTCACCCGTTCGGCCAGCATGTTGGGCATTTCGATCGATCAAGGCGGCGCGGGCGAAATCGCCTGCCGCTCCCGTGGCACGCCGCGCATCGCCAATCGATTGTTGCGCCGGGTACGTGATTTCGCCGAAGTCGAAGGTAATGGCAGCATCAGCCGCACGATAGCCCAGCACGCGCTGGCCATGCTGAAAATCGACGAAAACGGTTTCGATCTGCTCGACCGCAAGCTGCTGCTGGCGATGATCGAACATTTCCAGGGCGGCCCTGTCGGCCTGGACACCCTGGCCGCTGCTATCAGTGAAGAACGCGGCACCGTCGAAGACGTGCTGGAACCTTACTTGCTGCAACAAGGCTTCATCATGCGCACCCCGCGCGGTCGTGTGCTCACCCACAAGGCCTACAGCCATTTCGGCTTGCAACCGCCTGCACTGCCACCGCAAACCGACGACATCTTCGTATCATCCTGAACGGCCAGAAGAGGGGGGACGGCAAAGTCGCACGGGTTCTGCCGTACACATTGAAACTTGAAGTCTTGTAGATGATGGCATGGACTTCTTTCCACCTTACATGCTGAATAGTTGCCAGAAAATCAAAATGAGCCAATTCAATAAAATCAAAATGAGTCAATTCACTTCACTGGAGCTGTGCGCAGGGGCTGGCGGGCAAAGTCTTGGGTTGGAAATGGCGGGCTTTGGCCATGCCGCACTGATCGAACTGGAACCGGCAGCTTGCGCAACGCTGCGGCTCAACCGTCCGGCCTGGAATGTCATTGAGGGCGACTTGCGCCAGTTCAGCGGTATTGCTTACAAAGGCATGGATCTGGTAGCCGGCGGGGTGCCTTGCCCGCCATTCTCCAAGGCCGGCAAACAGCTTGGTGCGAACGATGAGCGCGATTTATTCCCCGAAGCCATTCGTTTGGTCGATGAGTGTCGCCCACAGGCGGTGATGCTCGAAAACGTGCGCGGCTTGCTCGATGCGGTTTTTGATGATTACCGGAACAAGGTGGAAAATCGGCTCAAGGCGTTGGGCTATGTGCCAGGCTGGCGACTGCTCAATGCTTCGGACTATGGCGTTTCCCAGCTTCGCCCGCGCGTGGTATTCGTGGGTATTCGCAAAGAACTGGCCGCAGGCTTCTCCTGGCCGGAGTCGCTCAAGACTGAGCCACTGACCGTAGGTAATCTGCTGCACGATTTGATGAAGGCCAACGGCTGGCGCGGCGCCGATCGCTGGCGCGAACAAGCCAGTGCCATTGCACCGACCTTGGTAGGTGGTTCCAAGAAGCATGGCGGGCCAGATCTTGGCCCAACCCGCGCGAAACGTGCATGGGCCACCTTGGGCGTTGATGGCATGGGCTTATCGGACGATGCTCCGCTGCCTGACTTCGTGGGCATGCCGCGCCTGACGCCGCGCATGACAGCCCGGATTCAAGGTTTCCCCGACGACTGGCAATTCTCCGGGCGCAAGACGGCTGCCTATCGACAAATAGGCAACGCCTTTCCGCCGCCGGTCGCCGCCGCCGTGGCCAGGCAGATTTTCGCGGCGTTGGCGGTGAAGCGCATCTTCAAGGTGGCGTGATGACAAGGCTTGTCGAGTTCGCCGAAGCTCGCAAGGTGTTCCATGCCTCGCTGCTGCAATCAACCCTGACCATCAACAGCCTGGGGGTAGTCAGCAACGCCGATAGCAGCAACACAACAAGCAAGGCAATTGCCAAGGGTATTGCCGATCTGCTCAAAGCTGAAACCATAGGCGAGCGCATTGCGGGTCAGACCTCGGGCAACCAGTTCGAAGCCATCTGCGCGGCTTTCGTGCAGGAAACCTTTCTCAAGTTGAACCACCTGCGCCCTGGTGCTTGGGATGTGCATCAAGTTACCGGGCGTAACCGTCTGGAAATTGCCCGGTATGAACAATATGCACACTTGATTGCCCTGGATCGTGCCGCCAAAAACGATGCTGAACTGGCCGCTGCACTGGGCAGCGATTACACCATCACGCCGGATATTGTCGTAGCGCGTGACACCGAGGATGACAGCGCCCTCAATACATCGGTGCTCCTGGTCGATGGCAGCGTGGCCACGCTTGCCAGCTTGCGAAAGAAAAACGGTGGCAGACCGCTGCTGCATGCAAGCATTTCCTGCAAATGGACGATCCGCAGTGACCGCGCACAAAATGCCCGGTCGGAAGCGTTGAACCTGGTGCGCAACCGCAAAGGGCGATTGCCTCATGTCATGGTTGTGACAGCCGAACCAACGCCGAGCCGTCTTGCCTCCATTGCCCTGGGCACCGGGGATATTGATTGTGTGTATCACTTCGCCCTTTACGAACTGCAAGAAACCGTAATGGCTCTGGGTATGGATGACGCAGCCGACCTTCTGGCGGTGATGGTCAACGGCAATCGCCTCAAGGACATTTCAGACCTGCCGCTTGATCTGGCGGTGTGAGCCAGGACGGATATGCCGACACCACAAGCAACGGGGGGTTACAGCGTGTTGCCGCCGTTAAGTCTTTACATTCATTTTCCGTGGTGCGTTCAGAAGTGTCCGTACTGCGATTTCAATTCGCATGCGATCAAGGCCGGGATGCCGGAACTGGCCTATGTCGATGCCGTGCTGGCAGACCTCGACGCCGACATTGGGCGCTTTGCCATCGACAGGCCGGTCGAATCGATTTTCATTGGCGGCGGCACGCCCAGCCTGATGTCACCTGATGCGCTGGCACGGTTGCTGGCCGGTGTGTCGCGGCGATTGCGCTTGCGGGACGATTGTGAAATCACGCTGGAGGCCAATCCGGCAACGGTCGAAGCGGCGAAATTCAAGGCCTTTCGTCAATTGGGCGTAAACCGGCTGTCGATGGGTGTACAGAGTTTCAATGCCCGGCATCTCCATGCTCTGGGGCGGATTCATTCCAGCGATGAAGCCATCGCCGCAGTGGCTATGGCGCGGGAAAGTGGCTTCGACAATATCAACCTGGATTTGATGTTCGGTTTGCCAGGCCAGCGTATCGATGATGCTCTGGCGGATGTCGAAACGGCGCTGAGCCTAAGCCCTGGGCATGTATCGTTTTACCAACTGACGCTGGAGCCCAACACCTGGTTTTACCGGTTTCCGCCGAAATTGCCGACGGACGATACGATTTTTGCCACGCAGAAAGCCTGTCAACAACGCTGGGCAGCAGCCGGTTTTCAGCAGTACGAGGTGTCGGCCTATGCGCGTTCGGGTTTGCGCTGTCGCCATAATCTGAATTACTGGCAATTCGGCGATTATTTGGGAATAGGTGCGGGCGCTCACGGCAAGATCACTCTGTCGCTGCCTGCTGGCATCGTCCGCACGGCCAAGGCGCGCCACCCGGAGGCCTATCTGCGCGGCGAATCGGTAGCCAAATACGATGCAATCGATGTCGCGCAATTGCCGCTGGAATTCGTGATGAATCATCTGCGTTTGCGCGAGGGTTTTGCGGTCGGGGCGTTCGAACGGCTGACGGGCCTGGACGCCAATCATTTGCAGCCTGCGCTGGCAGATTGCCTGAGCCAGGGCTTGTTGCTGATGGACGATGGCGTGGTTCGCTGTTCGGAACGTGGCTGGGATTTTCTCGATGCGATTCTGGAAAAATTCGTCCCGTGAAACGACGCGGCTTATAATTCGCAGCTTTTTTAGCCCACACCCAACCCATCATGCTGGATTACCAAACCCAATTCATCGACTACGCACTGCATTGCGGCGTGTTGAAATTCGGTGAGTTTCAACTGAAATCCGGGCGCATCAGCCCCTATTTTTTTAATACCGGCTTGTTCAATACCGGTGCCCGGCTGGACAAACTGGGCCAGTTTTACGCCCAGGCTTTGATACAAGCCAATGCCCAGGTCGATGTGTTGTACGGCCCGGCCTACAAAGGCATTCCGCTGGTCAGTGCCACGGCCATCGCCTATTCGCGGTTGCAGCGTGATATGCCGTTTGCGTTCAACCGCAAGGAGGCCAAGGAACACGGCGAAGGCGGGGTGCTGGTCGGTGCGCCGCTGCAAGGCAAGGTATGGATCGTGGATGATGTCATCACCGCCGGTACCTCGGTCAGGGAGTCGGTCGACATCATTGCGCAGGCCGGTGCAACGGCGGCCGGTGTGTTGATCGCGCTTGATCGGCAGGAAAAAGGTTTGAACGAGCGTTCAGCGGTGCAGGAGGTATCGGCGCAGTTTGGTATGCCTGTCGTTGCCATCATTGCATTGGCCGACATCATCGAGTTCATCGAGCACAATCCGGCGTATGCCGACAAGTTGCCAATCATCCGGGGGTATCGTCAGCAGTACGGTGTTTGATGCTAGAAGCCTGTCCGAGAAGAGGAACCGTAGGGCAATGTGGCCAATTCATGGCGTGATGCTTCGCCCTGCTGCATCATGTCTCGCAAAGACGTTTCCCCCAGCGCGGTCAGCCATGCGTTTTCAGAGGCCGAGCAGAACGCGCGAACCAGGCCATCGCAAGGCGCCAGTGCGGTTGTGCTTTCCTGACCGGCATGACGGATTGCGCCGATGATGTCGCGCAGCAGTATGGTATCGGTGTCGTCGGCCAGGACATAGGTTTTGGGGTCGGAATCGAAAATGAGCAACAGCCCGGCACCGGCCAGCCTAGCCAGTACATCGTCCACCCACTCCCAGGGTATGTCGACTTCATCGGCCAGTGCGGGCAAGGTGCTGAAGCCGCAGTTGCGGCCATGATCGCGGCCAATGGCATACATCAAGCGCAGTGCTAGACACTCCTGCTGCACGATGCTCAGCACCGGGTGACGGCTGGCATAGCGCAGATAACGCGGAAACTGGATATGAAAGGCAATCACACCACCCAGCAACAAGATGAGCCAGCTCAGGTAAAGCCAGATCATCGACAGCAAAATGACGGCAAAGCCGGAGTAAATTGCGCTGTATTGCGCCGAATTGGCAACGAACACTGAAAACAGGAAGCCGCAAGCTTTCCAGGCCAGCGCCGAAATGCCGCCCCCTAACAGCGCAGGCAACCAGCCAACCCGCGTGTTCGGCACAAACGCAATCACGAAACCGAACGCTGCCATGGCCAGAAGATAGGGCAGAATTAGCCCAAAACCGTAGTAAAGCGAACCAAAAGGTTCCATAGCCACCAGCCGTTTGACTAGCTCTGCGTCGTTCATCGTGGTCGCGATACCCATCGCGGAAAACACCAGCACCGGGCCAATCAGGATTACCGTCAGGTAATCACTGAAACGACGATAAAGCGACCGCTTGCTGGTAACACGCCAGACGTGGTTGAAACAATCTTCCACCTGGTACAGCAACGAAGTGGCGGTGTAAAACAGCAGCAGAAAGCCGACGAAACCCAAAACCCCCACCTGGATGCTTTCGACGAAAGCCGTCAGGTTTTCGCCGATTTCCTGAGCATTGTCCCCCAAAGGTTCCAGCAACTCGAACAATATGGGCTGCATCTGGTTGTGTACGCCAAAGGCTTTCAGCACCGAAAAACCGACTGCCAGCATCGGCGCCAGCGCCAGCAAGGTGGTGTACACCAGGCTCATGGCACGAAACTGCAAACCACCCTCGCCGTATTCCCGCAGCAAAACCCGAAACCACAACTGACATTGGTACGCAATGGTCTGGCAAATCGTGGGGCATGTCATTGCTGTTGTTCCTGGTTGCAATTTTTCCCGTAACAGAGGGATGCGATTCAGCCCTTGCCGTACAGGCGTAAGACGTGCTGAACATAGTTCTGGGTTTCGGGATAGGGCGGGACGGTGTTGTGATATTTCATCACCGCGCCTTCGCCGGCGTTGTAACCGGCTACGGCCAGACGGAGGTTGGAATTGAACAGGGCCAGCAGGTCTTTCAGATAACGGGTGCCGCCGTCGATATTTTGCGCGGCATCGCGGCGATCGCTGACGCCGTAGCGTCTGGCGGTATCCGGCATCAGTTGCATCAAGCCAACGGCACCAGCCGACGATACCGCATGGGGGTTGTAGGCTGATTCGGCCTGGATCACGGCATGCAGCAGTTTGGGGTCTAGCTGGTGGCGTGTGGCGGCCTGGGCAATCAGATCGTTGAAGCGGGCTTTATTGGCCGATAGATGTTTGAGATCGTGTTTGTAGGTTTTGGGCTGGGTTCGAATAATCAAGCGGTAGTTGACGCCTTTGGTCGGGGCATCGGTGTAATAGGTTCGACCATCGGGGGCGACGTATTTGTAAATGTCGGCACCGGCTGGCAGAACCAGGAAAAACATCATGCTGAATTGCAACAACTTCATTTCCACCACCCGTTTTATGTTGGCTCAACCGCCTCCATCGGTTTAACCCGGGATGCGGCGGTTACGGCACGCAATGTTGCCTGTTCCAGGGTTGCCGCCGTCGCCAGCGCTACCCCCATGCGCCGTCTGACGAATGCCTCGGGCTTGCCGAATAGGCGAATTTCAGTTTCCGGCACACTCAATGCGTCGTCTACACCGCTGTAAACCACATCATCGCCGTCCACCCCGCCCAGGATGACGGCACTGGCGGCGACTTTGTCCAGCGCGGTCGACACTGGCAGCCCCAGTATCGCCCGCACATGCAGTTCGAATTCGCTCTGGCTTTGGCTGACCATGGTGACCATGCCGGTATCGTGCGGTCTGGGGCTGACTTCGCTAAACCAGACCTCGTCGCCCTTTACGAACAATTCGACGCCGAATACGCCGAGACCGCCCAGGGCCGTCGTGACTTTTTCGGCAATCGTGCGGGCAGCTTCAAGGGCTTTTTCGCTCATCGGTTGCGGCTGCCAGCTTTCGCGGTAGTCGCCTTGCTCCTGTCTGTGGCCTATGGCTTCGCAGAAATGAGTAACGACCTTACCATCCGGATTTCTCGCCCGTACCGTCAGTAAGGTGATTTCGAAATCGAAATCGATCCTGCCCTCGACGATGACCCGGCCCGTGTCGGTGCGCCCTGCCGATTTGGCGTAGTCCCAGGCCGTGCGCAAGTCATCAGGCCCGCTGACCATGGACTGGCCTTTGCCGGACGACGACATGGTGGGTTTGATGAAGCAAGGATAGCCAATGTGCTGGTCAACCGCTGTTTGCAATTGCTCGAAGGTTTGCGCAAACGCATAGATCGATGTCGGCAGCCCCAGGATTTCCGCTGCCAATTGCCGTATACCTTCGCGGTTCATCGTCAACTGGATGGCGCGCGCGTTGGGTACCAGGGTAATGCTACCTTCGGCTTCGATCTCGGCCAGGGCGTCGGTGGCCAGGGCTTCCAGTTCGGGGATGACGAAATGCGGCTTTTCAGCGGCCAGCAAGGCTTTCACGGCCTGACCGCAGGTCATGTCGATCACATGGCTGCGATGCGCAAGCGCCATGGCGGGCGCATCAGCGTAACGATCGACGGCGATTACTTCCACGCCATAACGTTGCAGGCAAATCGCGATTTCCTTGCCCAGCTCGCCGCTGCCGAGCAGCAGGGCGCGGGTTGCATTTTTGCTGAGCGGCGTACCGATGTTCATGATGATCCCGCCAGATAGTTGTCGATGTCCTGCTTGGAAAAGCCGATTTTCTTCGCCACCCGGTCGGCATGGCTGACACGGGAAATGCCCGCTATCAGCCGGAATGTCGGCAGGTCATCGGCAAATTCCACCTGTTTGGGTGTGGCGATGCGTTTGCCGACAAATACGTCGACCAATTGGTGATTGTGGGTGATGAGTACCGTGCTGTTGCCCTTGCGATAAAATCCGTCGAGTACGTCGATCGAAGATTGCATTTTTTCTTCGAAAGTGGTGCCTTCTGCCATTTCATCGAGTACGACCAGGCTGTTTGCCGTCGATGCCAGGAAAATGTCGCGGGTGCGTTTCAGTTCGGTGCCGAAACGGCCTTCGCCGTCGTCGAGGTGACTGATTTGCGGTGCCTGATAAAACACCCGGTCGGCGACGGTCAGGCGGGCAGCTTGAGCAGGCACCGGACAACCGATTTGCGTCAGCAACTGTATCTGGGCAACAGTCTTGCAGAATGCCGTCTTGCCGCCGCTGTTGGGGCCTGTTATGCAAACCAGCCGCTCGCTGTCCATCGTGAAATCGTTGGCGACATACGCCGGATTTTGTTTGCCCAGTACCGGATTTTTCGCCGCCGTCAGCTGCATGGCGTGATGCTCGTTGCGGTGCAGTTCGGGCAATATCGTATCGCTGCCAAAATTTTCCGCATATTTGATGAACGCCAACAGCTCGTCCAGTTGGCCCAGTGCATCGAGCAAATCACCTAACGTCTCGGATTTTCTGTAGATGTCGCGCAGCGGAATGATGCAGTGGTCGCGGTCGTAACCGCCCACTATTGGAATGTAGGCCAGAATCAGCGGCAGGAAGAATACCGATGCCACCGACAGGCCGTCACGACTGAACTGGAACAAATCGGTCGGGAAAATCTGTATCACGCCCCAGATTGCAGCGGTAATTAGCGCCAGCAACAACGGCTTGAACAGGGTTGGTCGGAAAATGGTCGCCGGTGAAAACGAGTGCTTGCGTTCTTCCTTGCTTTGCAGGCCATTTTCGCTGTTGTAGACCGGTCCCACCATCAGCGAGTAAGCCTTGCTGTCGGCAAACCGCGCAATGCGGTCGAACACGCCCTGCAAGTAGGCCGACTGTGGCTTGCCGGAATGTTGGATGGCAGCCACCAGATTCAGCGCCAGGCGAATGCCGCGCCGGTATTGCTTGTAACCGTAACCTTCGATCTGGTGATCTTCCCGCGCGGTGCCGAAGCCGCCCAAAAATTCGCCAAACAGCAACAGATGCAAGTGCCTCTCGGTTGCAGCAGCCTGCGCCACGATGTTTTCGATATTGTCGCGCACCGCCGGATGGTCACGAATTTCGCGCATCGCATCCTGCTTGGCGGCGATGGCATCGAGGTCATTCAAGGGTTGCGCCAGTGACCGATACAGCACCGCCTGGCCGACCACGGTGCGGGCGTGGTTGACGTAATCGAACAGTTCATCGACTTCCAGCGTAGTGAAAGCGCCCTGATCCAGCACACCCTCGCCGGTCGGCAACGGCTGCGTCGAGCGTATCGTCGGCCATTGCTCATTCCAGCCTTGTAAAATACTCTGTCCCATGATGCCTCTCCAGCCTAGTTTCGGCGGTGTTCAGTTCGCGGTTTTGATGAGATCGACCATGACGGCAACATGGGCGTCGCTGTCATTCAACGCCGGAATGTAGCGATAGCCTTTGCCGCCCGCAGCAATGAAAATTTCTTTGTTGCCCATCGCGATTTCTTCCAGGGTTTCCAGACAATCCACCGCAAATCCTGGACAAACCACATCGATCAACTTGATGCCCTGTCCTGGCAAGGCTTTAAGCTCATCCACACAATAAGGCTTCAGCCACTCGGCCTTGCCAAAGCGCGACTGGAACACCAAGCGCCACTGGTTGTCGCGCAGACCCAGTGCATCCGCAATCAGCCGCGCCGAAGTCTGGCAATGATGATAGTAAGGGTCGCCCAGTGTGGTCAGCTTGGCGGGCAAGCCATGAAACGACATCAGCAACAGTTCGGCCTGGCCGTGTTCGTCCCAGTGAGTGCGCACGGAATCGGCGATGGCCTTGATGTAAACCGGCGACTGGTGGTAATCGCTGATGAAACGCAACGACGGCATTTGCCACCAGCTTGCACACTCGTCGGACACCGCATCGAAAATCGACGCCGTGGTCGTCGTCGAATACTGTGGATACATCGGCAGCACGACGATTTCGTTGACACCTTGTTGCTTGAAGGCTTGCAGCTTTTCACGCAGTGCCGGTTTGCCGTAACGCATGGCGCAATCGACCAGCCAGGCCTGATGCGATGGACTCAATGGGTGCGCCAGATGCGCGGCAAGTTTGTCAGTCAATTGCTGGGTAAATACGACCAGCGGCGAACCTTTCTCCGTCCAGATTGCCCGGTAGGCATGAGCCGACTTGCGCGGACGGAATGGCAGCACGAACAGATTGAGAATCAGCCACCACAGTGGTCTTGGCAGATTCACCACACGGGGATCGCTCAAAAACTCGCGCAAGAAGCGGCGTACTTCACGGATGCTGGCAGCGGTCGGCGACCCCAGATTGACCAGCAGCAAGCCTTTCCTGTTTGCGTGTGGTTCGGCCATGGCGGTTTGTCCTCGTCGGTTTATTTGCGATTGATGAGGTTGAGAAATTCGGAGCGGGTGCTGATTTCCTCGCGGAAAACACCGGTCATGGCCGAGGTCGTCATCACCGAGTTCTGCTTTTCGACGCCGCGCATCATCATGCACAAATGCTTGGCCTCGATGACTACAGCCACGCCACGGGGATTGATGGCGTTTTCGACTGCGGCTGCGATTTGCCGTGTCAGTCGCTCCTGAATCTGCAAACGCCGCCCGTACATATCGACGATGCGCGCCAGCTTGGACAAGCCCACAACCCGGCCTTGCGGCAGATAACCGATGTGGCATTTGCCGATGAATGGCAACAAATGATGCTCGCACAAGGAATACAGCTCGATGTCCTTGACGATGACCATATCTTCAGTATCGGCTTCGAAAATTGCGCCGTTCAGAACATCGTCCAGCGTTTTCTCGTAACCGTTATTGAGGAATTTGAACGCTTTCGCCGCTCGCTTCGGCGTATCTCTCAGACCTTCCCGGGTCAGGTCTTCACCGATCGCCTCGATGATTTTGGCAAAGTATTCTTCCATCTATCGTCCCCACGTAAAAAAATGGCGGGAGTATACCCCATCACCTTGTAAAGTCTAAGGCGTCGAGCACCAGTCTGGAGCCAGCATTGGCACGGTTTGCGTGCTCGCTGAGATGGCGCCGCCATGCCCGTGCGCCCGGCTCGCCGTGAAACAAACCCAGCATGTGGCGGGTGATGGCATTAAGCCTGACACCTTTTTGTAATTCCTCATCGATGTACGGCAGCATGGCATGAACCACGGCCTGGCGTGATTTAACCGGCGCATCGGCAGCGTAGATTGCTGTATCGACTGCCGCCAGCAAATACGGGTTGTGATACACCTCGCGCCCCAGCATGACGCCGTCGAAATGCTGCAACAAAGCCAGGCATTGCTCGATGCCGGTAATGCCACCATTCAATACGATATCCAATGCCGGGAAATCGGCCTTCAACTGTGTCACCACATCGTAACGCAGCGGCGGAATCTCGCGGTTTTCCTTGGGCGACAAGCCGTTTAGCCAGGCTTTGCGGGCGTGGACGATGAACGTTGTACAACCCGCCGCCGCCACCGTCTCGACAAACTGGGTCAGCTCGGCATAAGAATCCCTGTCGTCGATACCGATGCGCGACTTCACCGTCACCGGTATCGACACCGCTTGCTGCATCGCCGCCACGCAATCGGCCACCAACGACGGCTCGGCCATCAGACAAGCACCGAAACGACCGTTTTGCACCCGATCGCTGGGGCAGCCGACATTGAGATTGATTTCGTCGTAACCGTACTCTTCACCCATGCGCGCACACGCCGCCAACTCGCCCGAATTGCTGCCACCCAGTTGCAACGCTAGTGGATGCTCGTCAGCATTGAACGCCAGATGCCGCTGCCTGCTGCCGTTAAGAATCGCCCCCGTAGTCACCATCTCGCTGTACAGATAGGCATGCCGCGATAGCTGCCGGTAAAAATACCGGCAATGCTTATCCGTCCAATCCAGCATGGGCGCAACACAGAACCTGTGAGTGTTGAGTTGATTGATGTTGGAATCGGGAAAGGGTGAGGTGATTGAGTCAGACATGCAGAATCTACGGAACGGCAATCATGCGGAACTTGGTAACGGTGTGCTTTCAATTTGTAATTACCAGAGCGTTCTGCAACGCGCCGACCGATTGCGGTCGGTCTTGTGGCTGAACGGCCATGGCCCAATCAATGGCTTGCAATAAATCATGGGGAAATCTGCGTTTGTAGAGCCTGGCGACCGACACCAGCTCGTCATTGGGATGTCGGTCATTAGAATTGGGTGGAATTTTCATGTCCAGACAAGCCCGCATGCTGGCGCCTACGGCATAAATATCCGACCAAGGGCCAATTTCACCGTGGCTATTATGATACTGCTCGATCGGCGAGAAACCGTTGGTCAGCACCTTGGCGCGCACGGATTTACCCGTGGGAAAGCGGCGAATGGCGCCGAAATCCAGTAGAAGCGGATCGAATTGTGTACGGATCAGGATGTTGGCCGGTTTTATATCCAGATGAACCAGGCCTTGCTCATGAACGACAGCCAAACCATTCAGCAACAGTTTGAACACATTCAACAGAAAAGCCTCGGTAATCGGCAGACGTTTTTTATGCAGGATTTTATCGAGCGTGATGCCGTAATCGTAGGTCATCACCATGTAGACGGTTTCGTTGGCCTGAAAGAAATTGATGACTTCGACGATGTTGTGATGTTTCAGCGTGGCCAGCACTTTGGCTTCTTCGAAAAACAGGGCGCGGCCACGCATGAACAGAGGACGGGTATCTTCGCTGTTGGGTACGACGATATTGTTCCAGGTACGGTGCGCCAGCTTGCGCGGCAAGTATTCCTTGATGGCCACCTGCACCTGATCGGCCAGTTGCCGTGCCAGGTAAACCGAGCTGAAGCCACCGTGCGCAAGCTCACGCTCGATCATGTACTGATCTATAATCGTGCCGGATTGCAAGTAGTTCCACTGCTGTGGATAGGTTTCTGGATCGTAATATCCGGCCATTTCAAGATGCGACGGGCGACTGTCGCGGCGATTATAGGTGAAAAATGATTCGAAGCATGACCGCTTTTGTCGACGGCGAAATCACTGTCGACAACCTGACCATTCTCTGCGAACTACGCTCGGTCAACCACCGCTACAGCGATGTCAACATCAAACTCCCCGAACGTTTGCGCTTTTTGGAATCCGATGCCAGACACCTGATCGCTGACAAGCTCAAGCGCGGCAAAATCGAATGCAGCCTCAACTACAGAAGACAGGCAGACAGCCAGCACTTCGACATCAACCTGGAAACAGTACGAAAATTACTGGCCGCAACTGCGGCCATCGAAAGCTGCATGCATAACGCACGCGCCTTTTCCGCACTGGACATATTGGCGTTTCCGGGGGTGCAACAGGAAAACGAGGTCGATAAAGACAAGCTGCGCCACAACGTCATCGCCTTGATCGACACCACGCTGGACAAACTGCTGGAATACCGTAGCGGTGAGGGCAATCAACTGGCTGCGTTGATTAGCGAACGCTGCGAAAAAGTGATCGAGCTGGTCGATGTCGCGCATCGCCGTATGCCCGAGGTGCTGGACAATCTGCGCAACAGGCTGATGTCGCGCGTGACAGAGCTGGTTGCCGAGCCTCATTTCGACCGTCTGGAGCAAGAACTGGTGCTGCTGGCACAGAAACTCGACGTTGCTGAAGAACTGGATCGTTTGCAAACCCATGTGGCTGAAGTGCTGCGCGTGCTGAGAAAACCCGAACCCCAGGGGCGTCGTCTGGACTTTCTGATGCAGGAAATGAACCGTGAAGCCAATACCTTGGGGTCGAAATCCGCTGACCGTGAAATGACACAAATTTCCATCGACCTGAAAGTATTGATCGAGCAAATGCGCGAACAAATCCAGAACATTGAGTGAAGCAGCTGTCGAATTCTGCCAGATGGCCGTTATTCCAAGTCAAGCCTATCCAGCAGTCTGTCCAACCGACCGTTTATGTCGTTAACCCGCTGTCGATCTGCATTGCGCTGACTATTGCCAGCAATTCCTGTTTTTGCTGTTGCAATGACGCCAGCTCGGCTTCGAGCTGAGCAATGCTTTCGTAGACCGAGCCTTTGGATTCGTTGATTTTACGCAGCATCATCAAGCGGCTTTCGATCTGGCGTTTGTGATCCTTGATCTGATGCATCAACGGCGTTAGAACACTGTTGCTCCAGGTTGCCGCGTCGCCATGTGCTTGCTGCAAAATGGTTCGTGCCTTGGCAATCAGTGTGCTGTACAGCTTGTTGATGACCACGCTTTGCTCGGTCATCGTGGTGCGTGCGCTATTGCGAAAGGTTTCACCCTCTTCGAAAATCCGTTCCAGCTCGAACTGATACTGCTTGATGGAAAACAACTGCGGCTCGATTTCCTTGAAGCCGTACTCTTCCTGAAATTTCTTGTGTATGGCCTTTATCAGGCGCCGGGTTTCTTCGGTGGTTTCAACCGAATCCTGCAACAAATCGCGCAACTCGTCGAACAGCTTGCGCATACTCTGCTTCATGCCATAGGTCGTAAGGCTTTTGCTCATTTCCTCGCGGGTGCGGCGCATGATGTCGTCTATGCGATCCCTGGCAAAAGAATCGACCAGCATTCTGGCTTGTACGGCGAAGACTTTACGGCTGGCTTGGAAGCTCTCGATATTGGCCATGTAGGCATTCTGCCGATCACGGGTTTCTGCCATCAATTTGCCGGTCATCTCCTGATTTTCGAAATCCATTTGTTTGAATTCGTCTAGCTGCTTGTCGGCATTGTTGACTTTGGTATTCATCAGCTTCAATGATTCATTGACCAGAAAACCAATATCCTTATCGACCATGGATTTCAGAATCTCGCGACGTTGATCGAGAATATCTGCCGACAGATAATGCTCCAGCGTTTTCAACCGGCTTTTTTCCAGTAGATTGTCATCGCCTTTGACCTTGGCCAGCAAAGCCTGCTTGGCAGATACCGGGAAAATGAGCTGTCGATCCAGACCCAGAATACTCGCCGAGCTATCGATTTGTTTTTGAATCGATGCGTCATAACCACTTTCACCCGCCAGATCGTCCCACATCGAGTCGATTTTGTTCATGACCACAGCCAGGCCCTGGCGACGCTGGCCGCGCGCACCGCAAACATGGCTACGCCACATTTCCAGATCGCTTTTGGTAACACCGGTATCGGCTGCCAGCACGAAAACGATAGCCTGCGCATTCGGCAACATGCTCAGGGTCAGCTCAGGCTCGGTACCCAGGGCGTTGAGGCCCGGCGTGTCGAGTATGCAAAGCCCCTCTTTCAGCAAAGGGTGCGGGAAACTGATCAGCGCATGTCGCCAGCACGGCACCTCGACATACTCTGGATTGATGATGCCCTGTTCCGCCGCCTCGCGTTCGTTCCACAACCCCAGCTTGTCGGCCATTTCCCGCGTCACCCGCTTGGTGGCAACCAGCTCCTTGAAGGCTTCCTGCATTTGTGTCGGCGAATCGATGTTGAGATCGATCTGGGTCCAGCGGCCGGGATGGCGTTTGTAGTCCAGCAGAGAAAGCTCTTCCAGGCGGCTTTCGATGTTCAACAAGCGAATATAGTTGCCGCCTGCCTCGTCCCAGAACAACTCGGTTGGCGACATCGTAGTGCGGCCAGGCGATGACGGCAGCAAGCGCACACCGGTTTCAGCAAAGAACAGCGCGTTGATCAGCTCGGTTTTGCCACGGGAAAATTCAGCGACGAATGCCAGCGTGACACGGTCGTGTCCTAAGCCTTGCAGGCTGTTCAACAAGGCATCGGTACTTTGCGGATCATTCAATTTATAGCGGTTGCGCCACTCGCGATACAGTTCGATCGATTGAATCAGTTGCTCACGCCAATGTGCATACTCGTGTAACTGATCTTTGAATTGCAGATTTCCCATGGTTAGCCTTTGCGCTGACTGAACTTGATGAAACGGTAAATGATGGTCGTTGATTGTAGACGAAATGCGCTCGGGCGAAAGCCCAGGCCCGCCTAGAAGGCTGTCCGAGAGCAGGAACCATAGCGGGCGGTGCGCGTTGCTTGCCGCACCTACGGACTATTTTGCCAGTTACGCCACAAAAACTTGCAAACCAGCAACAAATGACGGTTTTATTGCAGCATCTGTAACAAAGCTGTCACATTCCATTTCTAGAATGCGCCTACCTTTCGATCTGGCTGCGATTTACACCGGGTTGTCACGGTTTTTTGAGTCGTTCTGGAGAAATTATGAAAACAACAACGCTGAGGCTGGCATTGCTGTCGGCTCTAGGTGCCGGGTTGGCTACGCCGGTTTTCGCGCTGGATTTGTATGTCGATACCAAAACCCAGCAGATATTCGCCCAGCCGGGTGAAGGTCGGGTCAAGCTGGGGGCGTTCGAACGGGTGGAGGAAAAAACCCAGGAAATCGCCAGGGAGGTGGATAAGGAAAAAGCTGAAATTGCCGACATGAGGCAAGACCTGGAGCTGAAAGCCAACGAGTTGAAAGCCATTGAAGAGCATCTGCACGCCGCCCGCGAAGACAAGATCAAAACCGACGAAAAGTGGTTCAACAAGATCAACCTGCGCGGTTACAGCCAGTTGCGCTACAACCAGATGCTGTCGGGCGACAGGATAGCCGGCGACCCCGAGCTACGGAATGTGCATGACCGTTCAGTGGGTAACAACCAGGGCTTCTTCTTCAGGCGGATACGTCTGATTTTCTCGGGCGACATCAACGACTACATCTCGATGTATATTCAGCCAGATTTAGCCACCGAAACCGGTGGCAGCCAGGGCTTTGCCCAGTTGCGCGACGCTTATTTCGATCTGCATTTCGACAAGGCCCACGAATACCGCATTCGCGCCGGTCAATCGAAAATCCCGTTTGGCTGGGAAAACCTGCAATCATCGTCCAACCGTATCGCCCTGGATCGGGCCGATGCCATGAACAGTGCCGTGCCCAGTGAACGGGACATCGGCTTGATGGCGTACTGGACACCGGAACATGTGCAGTCGCTGTGGAAAAGTCTGTCGAAAAAAGGCCTGAAAACTTCGGGCGATTACGGCGTACTGGGTGCCGGTGTCTACAACGGCAGCCAGATCAACCGGGGGGAAAACAACGACAATCTTTACCTGGTGGCGCATACCGCCTACCCGTTCAAGCTCAACTGGCTGGGTATGCCGGAGCAGGTGCTGGAAGTGGGTGTGGATGCGATTTCGGGACGGCAGAATTTGACGCCTACCCAAAGGTCACCAATCGACAACAGCGAAGACCGCATCAACGTCCATGCCGTGCTGTTTCAACAACCCTTTGGTGTGCAGACTGAATGGAACTGGGGTATGTCGCCCACGCTCAATACCGCCACCAACCGTATCGAGCGCGAGAGTCTGAATGGCGGTTACGTGCAGGCCATGTACAAGGTGGATGAGGTTTTTGGCACCAAGGGCGTCATGACGCCTTACGTCAAATGGCAAACCTACGACGGTGCCTGGAAGGCTACGGCCAACGCGCCACGGGTGCAGGTGGATGAGGTCGAGGCCGGGGTTGAGTATCAGATCAACAAGGCGCTGGAATTGACCGTGGCCTATTCGGCGATGAGCCGAACCAACGTCGCCAGCTTGACCAGTCCCGACTTCCTCAAACAGGCCTCGGGCGATTTGATCCGTACCCAGTTGCAGATCAACTACTAAAGGCTAAACAGTCCGTAGGATGCGGTGCGCGTTGCTTACCGCATCCTACGGCTCTAAACAGCCACACAAGCAAAAGCCCGGTTGCGCGCAGCCGGGCTTTTTTGTTGTGCCTCGCCCCTCGTTTCCACGCCCAGCAAAGGAAGGCATGCTGAGCCTGAACCAGCAATCTACACCACGCCGGGTAAGCGTTCGCCCGGGTGGAAGCCCGCCTGTCTGCTCTGCGCCTGTCCGGGTACGGCAGCAAAAATCCCGGCTTTGTCCTATACCCTCAACCTTCGCGCCTTCATCGGGTCTTTTGGCAAAGGCCGGTAGATTTCGATTCGGTCACCGGTCTGGACGATGTGCTGCCGTTTGCAGGGCTGGCCGAAAATACCGATGGGCTGGTTGTCGAGATCGATGTCGGGGACGTGCTGCAACAGGCCGGAGGCCAGAATGGCCTGTTCGGCGGTGCTGCCTGGCTCTAAGCTGAGCGGGATGACGAGTTGCTGCGCTGGTGTGGCGTAAGCGACTTCGACTTCAATGACATCAGCCGCCATAGACCGCTTTGGCGCGTTGGGTGAACGAGCTGACCATGGTGTTGCATATCTGGTTGAACACCGGGCCGAAGGCCAGGCTGGCAAAGGCACTGGCGATTTCAAATTCCAGGTCCAGCGAGATTTTGCTGGCATCTTCGCGCAGCGGCATGAAATTCCAGAAACCTTCCAGTGATTTGAACGGGCCATCGAGCAGGCTGATGGTGATGCGCCCGCCCGGGTCGACGACGTTGCGGGTGGTGAACGATTTGTGAAACCCGGCCTTGGCGATGTCGATCTGGCCTTCGATGACATTATCCTGGCGTTTGAGGATGCGGCTGCCGCTGCACCAGGGCAGGAATTGGGGGTAGGACTCGATGTCGTCGACCAGGTCGAACATCTGTCTGGCCGAGAATTTGACCAGTGCGCTTTTCTGTACCACGGTAACCATCACAGTATGCCTGCCACATGCAGGAACACCAGGAACACTGCCGCTGGTGCCAGGTATCGAATCAGCAAATACCAAACATCGAAACCCGACGACGGCAACGCCAGTTCCTGTTCGGCATGGTGACGCTGCATCTGCCAGCCGACGAAAATGGCAATGGCCATGCCGCCCAGCGGCAGCAACAGGTTGGCGGTGAGGTAGTCCAGCAGTTCGAACAGGTTTTTGCCGAACAGGGTGACATCCGACCAGACATTGAACGAAAACACCACGGCCACGCCCAGTGCCCAGCAACTCAAGCCAGACCACACACAGGCCTGGTGCCGCTCGATCTCGCGGTTTTCAACCAGCCAGGCCACGGCAGGTTCTATCAGCGAAATCGACGAACTCAGGGCGGCAAAAAACAGCAGGACGAAAAACACGATGCCAAACAGCCAGCCGCCGGTCATCTGGCCAAAAGCCAGCGGCAGGGTCTGGAAAATCAGGCCAGGGCCTGCGCCGACTTCCAGGTTGTTGGCGAATACCAGTGGAAAAATGGCAATGCTGGCCAGCAGGGCGACGACGGTATCGGCACCGGCAATGTAGAACGTGGTTCTGGCAATCGAGACATCGCCCGGCAGATACGAGCCGTAAATCATGATGGCACCCATGCCCAGGCTCAGGGTGAAAAAAGCATGGCCCATTGCTGTTAAAACGGCATCGGCGTCGATTTTGCTGAAATCGGGTGTGAACAGGAAATCGACGCCCTGATCGTAGGTGCCCGTGGTCATGGCATAGCCAACCAGAACCACCAGTAACACGAATAGCGTTGGCATCAGAAAACGCACGGCTTTTTCCAGGCCACCCTGAACGCCGCGCATGACGACGGCCATGGTCAGGAACATGAAGGCCGAGTGCCAGAAAATCTGTTGGGTCGGCTTGGCCATCAGATCATCGAACAACTGTTTGATTTCAATGGCGTCGCTGCCGATGAAGGCGCCGAAAAACGCCTTGAAGATGTAAGCCATCGCCCAGCCGGCGATCACGCTGTAATAGGCCAGGATCAGAAAACCGGCGATCATGCCGCTCCAGCCCAGGTAATGCCAGCGCGGGTCCCGGCCCGCCTCTTGCGCTAGGCTTTGCATGGTGTTGATGGGGCTTTGTCGCCCGCGTCGGCCCAGCATGATTTCGGCGATCATGATCGGTATGCCCAGCGCGGCGACACAGGCCAGGTAAACCATGACGAAAGCACCGCCGCCGTTTTCGCCGGTGATGTAGGGGAACTTCCAGATGTTGCCCAAGCCCACTGCGGACCCCGTGGCTGCCAGAATGAAAGCGAAACGTGACGACCATTGGCCGTGTATCGAGCGGGATGTGTTAGCCATGGTTGTGAGGGCTGATTGAGTTGGTGGATTGATTGAACCGGTGGTTTGCAAGCGGGTCGGGTAAAATAGCAAAATTATTATTTTCAGTCAGTCAAAATATAGCCCCAGCCCATGGCCGCCAAGAAATCCAAAAAGGACAGCAAACAGACCGACAACACCATCGCCGTCAACCGCCAGGCCAGCCATGAATACACCATCGAAGAAACCTTCGAAGCCGGTATGGTGCTGGAAGGCTGGGAAGTCAAAAGCCTGCGCGACGGCAGGGTTCAGCTTAAGGAAAGCTACGTGGAAATCAGGCGCGGCGAAGCTTGGTTGAGCGGCGCCCACGTATCGCCATTGCTGTCGGCATCGACCCACGTCAACCCCGATGCGGTGCGGCGAAAAAAGCTGCTGCTGCACCGGCGCGAACTGTCGCGGCTGATAGGTTCCGTCGAGCGCAAAGGCTACACCCTGATTCCGCTGGCCATGTACTGGATACGCGGACGCGCCAAACTCAAAATTGGCCTGGCCAAGGGCAAGAAGCTGCACGACAAGCGCGCGGCGTCGAAAGACAAGGATTGGCAGCGTGAGAAAGCCAGGATCATGAAGCATGGTTGATCGAACTGCCCGCCACCCCGGCCTGCTATCCGCCGAACAAAGCCTGTTGCTGGTAATCGATGTGCAAACCCGCTTGCTGTCGGCCATGGCGGACAGCGATGCGCAGGAGGTGACGGCGAACACAGTGAAGCTGCTGGCGGCTGCTGAGACACTGGCGATTCCGGTGCTGCTGACCGAACAATATCCACAAGGTTTGGGTGCCAGCCATGCCGACATAGCGCACGCCATGCCGGACGCTGCCCGCTGTTTCGCCAAGACGGCGTTTTCCTGCTGCGGCGCCGAAGGCTTGATTGCGGCCTTGCAGGTGTCGGCCCGTTCGCAGGTGGTGCTGACAGGTCAGGAAGCTCATGTCTGTGTGTTGCAGACGGCGCTTGAACTGCTGGCGGCGGGTTATGCCGTGTTCGTGGTCGAGGATGGTGTTTGCTCGCGTTCTGCCCGGCATAAAGACAATGCGCTGGCCCGATTGCGACAGGCCGGTGTCGTTATCGTCAATTACGAGTCGGTGTTGTTCGAGTGGCTGCAAGATGCCCGTCATCCCCAATTCAAGACCTTATCGGCGTTGCTCAGATGACGGGTATCGCCGCGCAACAACTGAAACGAGAGTACGTCATGAAACAGTTTCCGTTGATACTGACCGGGCTGCTGGCCCTGGTGCTGGCCGCCTGCTCTGAACCGCCCATCCAGGTTTTGTCGGGCGGTGCACAGGGTACGACCTATAACATCAGCTACTGGACGACGGCTGCTATCAGCCGCGACGACGTGCAAGCGGCGGTGAGCCAGACGTTCGATGATCTCGACAAGGTGCTGTCGAATTACCGCGCCGATTCCGCCATCGAGCGCTTCAATGCCACACTGACCACCACCAGCGAGGCGGTTGATCCCGCCATCGTCGAACTGGTGGCGGTGGCAAGACAGGTCAGTCTGGCCAGTGCGGGCTGTTTCGATCTGACCATCAAACCCTTGTTCGAACTTTGGGGTTTTCAGGCCGACAAGCTGCATGTGCCTGACCAGAACGAGCTGGATGCCCAGCGTGCACAGATGGGTATGGACAAGCTGGAGGTTGTCGATGAACGCCATCTGCGCAAGCTGAAGCCGTCCCTGCGAGTCGATGTGTCGTCGGTGGCGCAAGGTTACAGCGTTGGCAAAATCGCCGAGGTGCTGGAAGGCTTCGGTATACACGACTACCTGGTCGAGATTGGTGGCGAACTCAAAACCCATGGTCACAAGCCCAACGGCAACGCCTGGCGCATCGCGGTCGAGAAGCCGTTGCCCGGCGAGCGACGCATGATGAAAATCATCACCCTGCCGCTGGATAAACCCATGGCCGTCATGACGTCGGGAACCTATCGCCACTATTTCGACCACGACGGCCAGCGTTACAGCCACATTCTGGATGCGCGTGATGGCAGGCCGGTGCAGCATGATCTGGTTGCGGTGACGGTGATACATGAGAATCCGGTGGTGGCGGATGCTTGGTCGACCGCGCTGTTGTGCGTTGGCCAGCAGCAGGGCATGGCGCTGGCCAATCGCCATCGCTTGCAGGCGTTGTTTGTTCAGCATCAGGCGCAGGCCTTGCACGAAACCTGGTCGGATGCGCTGAAGACAGCGGGTTTGAAAATCGAGTAATGCCGTGCGGTCTGGTTTGCACGACGATTTCACATAAAAAACAGGGGGGGATGTGATGATTGATCTGGTACAGGATTTACAGTTTGCGGTGCATGGCGGCGGCGATTCGGGCGATGGTATCGCCGGGATGGTTGCCGGTATTTTGACCTTTGTCGAAACCCTGGTGACGTTGTCGCCCGCTGACATGGTTACCCGGTTGCTGCCGGGGCTTGCCACCATGCGCAACCTGCATCCGCTCTGGGTGCATTTTCCCATCGCCTTGTTGTCGCTGTTTCTGCTGGCCGATGTGCTGGGTGTGGCTTTGCGTAAAACCGAATGGCGCAGGTTTGCCTCGGGCCTGCTCTACCTGGGCACGCTGTTTGCCGGTATCACGGTGATTGCCGGTTTGATAGCTGCAGGTACGGTGGCGCATGGCGGTGAGGTGCATGAAATCATGGAGCGTCACGAGCATCTGGGCATCTCGGTGTTTTCGATGGCATTGGCGCTGTCGATCTGGCGCTGGTTCGGCCAGGTTGAACGGGCAGGGCGGGGGAATGGGTTGTTTCTGAGCCTGGCATCGATACTGGTGGCATTGTTGTTGCTTACCGCCGATCTGGGTGGTTATATGGTCTACAAATTTGGTGTAGCAGTCGAAGCGGCCGATGCAGGGAACGAGGCCGCCGCTCAGCAGCATCTGCACGAAGGCGATGCCAGCCCCGATCAACACCCAGGTGTCGGTCACGACCATCATCCGTGACAGGCGACGGGCCGGGAGAAAACGATCGTGCCGCAACGCTGCGTCTGCAAGCCTGGTGTCTTGTGATATGCTTGCGCACTTTTTTTCGGGCGGAGTCATGCGCACACGGGTCAAGATTTGCGGCTTTACACGCAAAGACGATGCACTGGCAGCGGCGGCTCTGGGTGTGGATGCCATGGGGCTGGTGTTTTATCCGCCCAGCCCGCGCAACATCGGTGTGGAGGTTGCGGCAGACATCGTGTCGGCGTTACCGGCCTTCGTCAGCGTGGTCGGTTTGTTCGTCGATGCCGAGCCTGACTGGATCCGCACGGTGCAGGCCAAGGTCAGGATCGATTGCCTGCAATTTCATGGCGATGAAGCACCCGAACAATGTCGCATGTACGATCGCGCCTACATCAAGGCAATCCGCATGCAACCTGGCACCGACCTGGCCCGAATCCAGTCCGGCTACGGCGATGCCGCCGGTCTGTTGCTGGATGCCTGGCATCCAGGCGTCCAGGGCGGCACTGGCAGCCGCTTCGATTGGGATTTGATTCCGAACGATCTGACCTTGCCGCTGATTTTGGCAGGCGGACTGACAGCGGATAATGCCGAACACGCAGTGCGCAGCGTCAGACCTTACGCGCTGGATGTCAGCAGCGGTGTGGAAGTGGCCAAAGGCATCAAAAGCCCGGCCAAAATGGCGGAATTCATCAGAAAAACCAACCAAACGCTATAAAACCCAGACGACATAAACCCAGGCGACATAACACGACGATGACAGATCATTACGACATGCCGGACGCCCGGGGGCATTTCGGCCCCTACGGTGGTATTTTCGTGGCGGAAACGCTGATGCCGGCCATTACCGAACTCAACCAGGCCTACCAACGCTATCTGCAAGACCCCGAATTCATCGCCGAGCTGGATGCCGATCTGCGCGATTACGTCGGCAGGCCATCGCCGCTGTACCACGCGCAACGCTGGAGCCAGGCACTGGGCGGTGCTCAGATTTACCTGAAGCGCGAAGACCTGAATCACACCGGCGCTCACAAGGTCAACAACACGGTAGGCCAGGCCTTGCTGGCCAAACGCATGGGCAAAACCCGCATCATCGCCGAAACCGGCGCCGGTCAGCACGGTGTCGCCACTGCCACGGTGGCAGCGCGGCTGGGGCTGGAATGCGTGGTTTACATGGGCGCGGTCGATGTTGCCCGTCAGGCCCTGAACGTATACCGCATGAAATTGCTGGGTGCGACGGTGGTTGCGGTCGAGTCGGGTTCGAAAACCCTCAAGGATGCCCTTAACGAAGCCTTGCGCGACTGGGTCACCCACATCGACGACACTTTTTACATCATAGGCACCGTCGCAGGCCCTCATCCCTATCCCGCCATGGTGCGCGACTTCCAGGCCGTGATAGGCCGTGAAGCCAAGCAGCAATGCCTGGCCCAAACCGGGCGTTTGCCGGATGCGCTGGTGGCCTGTGTCGGTGGCGGTTCCAATGCCATTGGCTTGTTTTACCCCTTCATCGACGATGAATCCGTCAAATTTTATGGCGTCGAAGCCGCAGGCGACGGCATAGCCACCGGGCGTCACTCGGCGCCCTTGTCGGCGGGTCGCCCTGGCGTGTTGCACGGCAATCGTACCTATCTAATGGCCGATGACGACGGTGAAATCATCGAAACCCATTCCATCTCGGCCGGTCTGGATTATCCCGGCGTCGGGCCGGAACACGCCTGGTTGAAAGACATCGGTCGGGCTGATTATGTCAGCATCACCGACGACGAAGCCTTGCAGGGTTTCCATGCCCTGACCCGCATGGAAGGCATCATCCCGGCACTGGAATCCAGTCACGCGCTGGCATACGCCGCTAAACTGGCACCCACGCTGGGCAAAGACCGCATCATCGTCGTCAATCTGTCGGGGCGTGGCGACAAAGATATGCACACCATCATGCAGCGTGAGGGCATCCGCTTATGAGCCGCCTGGACCATACATTCGCACAACTCAAAACCTCGGGGCGCAAGGCGCTGATTCCGTTCATCACCGCTGGCGACCCCGAACCCGGCTTCACCGTGCCCATGCTGCACGACATGGTCAAAGCCGGTGCCGACATCATCGAACTGGGTGTGCCGTTTTCCGACCCTATGGCCGACGGCCCCGTCATTCAGCGGGCCAGTGAGCGTGCCCTGGCGCACCGTGTGGGTTTGCGCAAAACCCTGGCCATGGCAACGGAATTTCGCAAAACCAATCAAACTACGCCACTGGTGCTGATGGGTTATCTCAACCCGATTGAAATCATGGGCTATGAAGACTTTGCCAATGCCGCGCAGCGGGCTGACATCGACGGCGTGCTGACGGTCGATCTGCCGCCGGAAGAATCCGCAGAATGCGTGGCTTTGCTGCGTGCTCGCGGCATCGATCAGATTTTCCTGCTGGCGCCCAACACCAGCGCCGAGCGGGTGCGGAAAATGGACGAGGTCGGCAGCGGTTATCTGTATTACGTCTCGCTGAAAGGCGTGACTGGCGCCGGGCATCTCGACACCCGCGATGTAGCGGAGAAACTGGCGTTGATCCGGCAGAACACTGCGCTGCCTGTGGGTGTGGGTTTCGGTGTCAAAGATGCTGAAACGGCGGAAACCCTTGCAGGCTTTGCCGACGGCGTGGTGATAGGCAGTGCGTTGATAAGCAAGATAGAAGCCCATCTCGATGATCCTGGCCGTGCTCGCAGCGAGATCATCACCTTGCTCGCATCCATCCGCCATGCCATCGACCGTTAATCAGTCAGCCGGAGTAGACGACCCATGAGTTGGTTTGAAAAATTAGTACCGTCCGTGATACGAACCGACAGCGCAGCCAAGCGCACCTCGGTTCCCGAAGGTCTGTGGAATAAATGCCCGCGCTGCGACGCCATCCTGTTCAATGCCGAACTGGTGAAAAACCTCAGCGTTTGCCCCAAGTGCGACCATCATTTGCGTATTTCTGCCCGCGAACGGCTCGATATATTCCTCGACGAAGACGGTCGCCAGGAAATCGGTGCTGGCCTCAAGCCCAGCGATCCGCTGAAATTCAAGGACAGCAAGCGTTACAAGGATCGCATCAGCCAGGCGCAGAAACAAAGCAACGAGAACGACGCGCTGGTGGTCATGAAAGGCCGTTTGCAGGGCCGCGACATCGTAGCCGCCGCCTTCGATTTTTCCTTCATGGGCGGCTCGATGGGTTCTGTCGTTGGCGAACGCTTCGTGCGCGGTGTCAACGAAAGCCTGGCCGCGCAAGCACCGTTCATCGTATTTACTGCCAGCGGTGGTGCGCGTATGCAGGAATCGCTGTTTTCCCTGTTTCAAATGACCAAAACCAGTGCGGCATTGACCAAACTGGCCGATGCCGGGATTCCCTACATTTCGTTCATGACCGACCCGACCATGGGCGGCGTGTCTGCCAGCCTGGCTATGCTGGGCGACATCAATGTTGCCGAACCCGATGCCTTGATCGGGTTCGCTGGTCCCCGTGTCATCGAACAGACCGTGCGCGAAAAATTGCCCGAGGGTTTTCAGCGCAGCGAATTCTTGCAGGAACACGGTGCCATCGACATGATTATTGATCGCCGAGAAATGCGGGAAAAAATCGCCGCCATGCTGGCGATTCTCTACCCTGCTGAACACGATGCCGACGCAAGCCTGGTCAGCCCGTCAATCAGCACACTCAATGCCGACCTGCCCTGAACCCTCAGCCTGCAATGGCGCGATTCGATTCGTTAGATGACTGGCTGCGCTGGCAGGAGCAGTATCACCCAAGGCCCATCGATCTGGGGCTGGAGCGTGTTGCTGCGGTATTTCGCCAGCTTGCGGGCGGCCAGGTCTTGCCAGTGACGGTGACGGTCGGCGGCACCAACGGCAAGGGTTCCACCGTGGCCTATCTGGAATCGATGTGCCGCGCGGCGGGTTACAAGGTGGGCGCCTACACCTCGCCGCACATCATCCGTTACAACGAACGCATCCGCATCGACGGCTCAGCGGTCGCTGACGACGACATCTGTGCTGCCTTCGAACGCATCGATAGCGTTCGCGGCGCAACCAGCCTGAGTTATTTCGAATTTGGCACCCTGGCGGCGCTGGATATTTTCCGGCGGCGCAACGTCGATGTGCAGATACTGGAAGTCGGCATGGGCGGGCGCCTCGATGCCGTCAACATCATTGATGCCGATGCCGCCATCGTGACCACCATAGGCTTGGATCACGTCGAGTGGCTGGGCGGTACGGTGGACGCCATAGGTCGGGAGAAAGCCGGTATTTTCCGGCCAGATCGCCCCGCCATCATCGGCGACGACCAGGCGCCACGTTCGCTATTCGAGGTTGCCGAGGATAAAGGCGCCCGGTTATTCGCGCTGGGGGCTGATTTCAGTTACGTCAAACAGCAAGGCGTATGGCGCTGGATAGGGCAGGGCGGGCAAATCAATGATCTTCCCCAGCCGTTTTTGCAAGGTGAACATCAATATCGCAACGCAGCGGCAGCCATCATGGCTTTGCGTTCGATTGCAACTATTCTGCCCGTCGCCGACCTGGCGATACGCGAAGGTCTGGTCGCCACCCGGCTGCCAGGGCGGTTTCAGTTGCTTGCCGGTACGCCTGCCGTGCTGGTCGATGTTGGCCACAACCCGCAAGCAGTGGCGACACTACATGATTATTTGCAGGACGCTTTCCCCGCTGTCAGAATTCATGCGGTTTTTGCGATCATGAAAGACAAGGACATCGCCAGTGTGCTGAGCTTGATGCGCGATCGTGTCGATACCTGGTACTTGGCACCGTTGAAAAGCCCGCGTGCTGCCGATCATGACTTGTTGATGCAGCATTTCGTCCAGCAAGGCATCGCCAAGGTACACGGCGGTCATGCCGATTTTGCCGACACGTACACGGCGGCCACGCTACAGGCTGGCCCCGATGATTTGATCCTGGTGTTCGGGTCTTTTTTGCTCGTGTCCGACTGTCTATCCCATTTCGACCCGAGGTAACCCTATGGATCAAGAATTGAAGCAACGATTGATTGGCGCTGCCGTCATCACAGCACTAGCGGCGATTTTTGTCCCCATGCTGTTCGACGACCCCATCGATGAAACCGGTAAAACCGTCAACGAATTGAAAATTCCCGAAATGCCGGCCAAGGCCCAGGATGTCGAGATCATGCCGCTGCCGGAGAAAGTCGAGGATGTCGCCACCGATGCCCCCGCCGAGAAACCGGTCAGCCAGCCACCCGCATTCGTCGATGAAGGCGATGAAGAATTTCCCGCGCCTAAAACTAAATTACGCTTGACCGAGAAGCAAACCGAACCGGCAACCGCGAAAAATCAGCCGCCGGTCAAAGAAGCGCCTATGGCGATTGCTGAGGCAGAAGACGACGTAGCGCCCGTCGCGCCGGTCACCAAAACTAAACCCGCAGCAGTGCAGCCGCCCGCACCAGCACCGGCACCCGTGATACCCAAGGCGGCGAAAACACCCGCACCCGCCGAAGCCGCAAGCAAGTCACTGGCGGCAACAGCCCCAACAGCAATGCCAGCGCCCGCAGCAGCAGGTGTGACCCGTTTGTACCTGAACGTCGGCAGCTTCGGCCAGAAGGTCAATGCCATGGCATTGCACGACAATCTCAAACAGCAAGGCTTTGCCGTATCCATCAAGGAAGTGGCGAGTGACAAAGGGCCGGTGTTCAAGGTTAGGGTAGGGCCTATGCTGGACAAGGCCAAGGCGCAAGCCGTCAAGAACAAGCTGGCGCAGATCAACGTCAGTAGTTTCATCTCCGGCGACGAATAATCTCCTGAACATATCCAACGGGCTATCCCATGCTGGATGTAATGCCAATCGACAAGATGGTGTGGGTGGATTACCTGATCGCCGCCATCGTCGCACTGTCCTGCGTGATGGGGCTTTGGCGCGGCCTGATTCGCGAAGTGTTCGCGCTGACCATCTGGACTGTGGCCATCGGCGTCGGCATGCACTACAGCCGGGATTTTTCGGTGCTGTTGCAGGACAGCATTACCTACCCTTCGGCCAGAATCGCCACAGCGTTTCTGGCGTTGTTCGTCATCACGCTGATGCTGGGTAGCCTGATAGGCTTCATCCTCGGCCAACTGATCGAAAAAACCGGCTTGACCGGAACCGACAGGCTGCTGGGCATGGTGTTTGGCATGGTGCGTGGTGCGGTACTGGTAGCGCTGATGGTCATGCTGGCAGGGCTGACCCCCTTACCCGAGGATGGCTGGTGGAAACAATCGCTACTGATTCCGCCATTCCAGACGTTAGCCGTCTGGTTGAAGCAGCATGTGCCGTCCGATCTTGCCAGTTACATCAATTATCGATAGTTACCTCAACTTTTGGGTTTGTTATGTGTGGTATCGCCGCAATCGTTTCCAATCAGAATGTCAACCAGGAGCTATATGAAGCCTTAATGGTGCTTCAGCATCGTGGCCAGGATGCGGCCGGCATCGCAACCTGCGAAGGCTCCAGGCTGCATCTGCGCAAGGACAACGGGCTTGCCCGCGACGTGTTTTCCAGCAAGCAGATGCTCAAACTCAAGGGCAATATGGGTATTGCCCATGTGCGCTATCCGACGGCGGGTTGCACCAGTTCGGCAGAAGCCCAGCCGTTTTATGTCAATTCGCCGTTCGGTCTGGCGCTGGCGCACAACGGCAATCTGACCAACGCCGAGGAGTTGAAAGTCCAGGTGTTCGTCGACGACCAACGCCATATCAATACCGATTCCGATTCCGAAGTCCTGCTCAACGTATTCGCCCACGAGTTGCAACAGGCGGGCCGTCTGACGCTGACGGTGGACGATGTGTTTGAGGCCGTATCCGGTGTGCACCGGCGTTGTCGGGGTGCCTATGCCGTGGTCATCATGATTGCCGGTTACGGCATTCTGGGCTTTCGCGACCCCAACGGCATACGCCCCATCGTGTTCGGCGAACGCAATAATGAGGATGGCTCGACCGATTACATGATGGCCTCGGAAAGCGTGGCGCTGGATGTGCTCGATTTCAAACTGCTACGCGACATCGCTCCCGGCGAGGCCGTATTCATCGAGGCCAACGGCACCTTTCATACCCGGCAATGTGCGGAAAAAATCAACCATAGTCCGTGCATTTTCGAATACGTCTATTTCGCTAGGCCAGACTCCATCATCGACGACATTTCGGTCTACAAGGCCCGCATGCGCATGGGTCATAAGCTGGCTGAAAAAATTCTGCGTGACTGGCCCGATCACGACATCGACGTGGTGATTCCGATTCCCGACACCAGCCGCACGGCGGCGCTGCAAATCGCCCAGGATTTAGGGGTCAAGTTCCGCGAAGGCTTCATGAAAAACCGCTACATAGGCCGCACCTTCATCATGCCGGGCCAGAAAATGCGCCGAAAATCGGTGAAGCAGAAACTCAACGCCATTGCCCTGGAATTCAGCGGCAAGAACGTATTGCTGGTGGACGATTCCGTGGTGCGCGGCACCACTTCCGAGCAGATCATCCAGATGGCGCGCGAAGCCGGTGCCAAACACGTCTATTTCGCATCGGCGGCACCGCCGGTGCGCTATCCCAATGTCTACGGCATCGACATGCCGGCGGCGCATGAGCTGATCGCCCATGGTCGTAGCGAGGCGGAGGTTTGTGAGGCCATCGGTGCCGACCGCCTGATTTATCAAGACCTGGATGACCTGATCGATGCAGTAGGCAAGGGCAACCGGGCGATCGCGCAATTCGATACCTCGTGCTTCAGCCGCGAGTACGTCACCGGTGACATCGGCGACGACTATCTCGCCCGTATCGAGGCCCTGCGTAACGATCATGCCCAGGAACGGCGCAATAACCGCAGCGTCACCGCAGCCAGTCAGTGAGAAACCCGACATGACCGACCCCGGATGGCAGGACTATGCGCTGGAAACCCAGGCGATACGCGCCGGTCAACAGCGTAGCCACGAAGACGAACACAGCCTGCCGCTTTTCATGACATCGAGCTATGTGTTCGAATCAGCCGAACAGGCGGCATTGCGCTTCACCGGTAAACAACCTGGCAACATCTACTCCCGCTTCACCAATCCGACGGTGCGGGTGTTTCAGGAGCGGTTGGCGCTGATGGAGCGCGGCGAGCGTTGTCTGGCGTTCTCGTCGGGTATGGCGGCAATCATGGCAGTCGGCATGGCCTTGTTGAAGGCGGGCGACCATGTCGTGTGTTCGCGCGGCGTGTTCGGCAACACGGTTCTGACGTTTCAGAATTACTTCGGCAAGTTTGGCGTAACAACCGATTTCGTCGCGCTGACCGACCTGGTCGCCTGGGAGGCGGCCATCAAGCCCAATACCCGCTTTCTGTTTCTGGAGACGCCGTCGAATCCCTTGATCGAAATCGCCGATATCCGTGCTTTGGCCGATATGGCCCATCGTCATGGTTGTCTGTTGATCGTCGATAACTGTTTCTGTACGCCGGTGCTGCAACAACCCTTGGCGCTTGGCGCCGATCTGGTGATTCATTCCGCCACCAAATTCATCGATGGCCACGGTCGTTGCGTTGGCGGCGCGGTGGTGGGCAGCGAGGCGCTGATCGAGAAGGATATTTATCCTTATTTGCGCACCGGCGGCGCCTGCATGAGTCCGTTCAATGCCTGGGTATTCATCTCGGGCCTGGAAACCTTGGCATTACGCATGAAAGCCCACTGCGACAATGCCTTTGAGCTGGCTCGATGGCTGGTTGAGCAGCCGGGGGTTGCCAAGGTTCACTATCCGGGCCTGCCCACCCATGCCCAGCACAAACTTGCCAGACGCCAGCAAAGCCATTTCGGTGCGGTGGTGAGTGTCGAACTGACCGGCGGTCAGGCGCATGCCTGGCGGCTGATCGATTCGACCCGCTTGCTGTCGATCACCGCCAATCTGGGCGACGTCAAAACCACGATCACCCATCCCGCAACGACGACCCATGGCCGCCTGACAGCGGAAGCCCGCAGCGATGCCGGTATCAGCGATGGCCTGGTTCGTATTTCGGTGGGGCTGGAACATCTGGCCGACATCAAGGCCGACTTGTTGAATGGTTTGTGACGGCGGTTGCAGTCGGTTCGGTTGGATCATCGGTCATTGGATCGTTGAAAATCGGCTATCTTAGGCTTGACTTTCGCAAAGAGGGCATATTCCGCCATGTTTAGAGAACGCAAAGACTATCGAAAAAGTTTCAATGCAGTCGGCACATTGAGCGTCGGCGGCGAAATGCTGCGTTTCAATTGTTACGACGTTTCGGTGAAAGGCGCCATGATCGAAGTCGTTCCCGGCGCTTTGCTGGCCACCGCTGATGATTTCGAAAATCTGTTGCGGGAAGACAGAACTGCCGAGATTTTCATCGAGGAATTGATGCTGGCCGGGGAGGTGAATGTGGTCTGGGTACGCGGCGAACGCAAACGTATCCTGATGGGGCTGGAGTTCCTCTCGGTGGTGCACAATGCACACAAGCTCTGGCTCAAGCGTCGGGGCTATCGCAAGACCGAACCCTTCGCCGTCGAATTGTTCATCGACAAGGACAGGTTGCATGTGGAAGGTGTGAACCGCTCACTGAAAGGTTTGTGTGTGCGTCTGGCGGTTCAGCATCCTGGTGTCAGGGTCGATGTGCCGGTCAAGCTGCAAATCAACGAACTGGGCCTGGCCGCGCTGGGCCGAATCGCCTGGGTCAAGTCGGAAGACGATATGATTCTGGTCGGCTTGCAGATCATGCCGTTCAAGTAGGCGCATCGTAATTGACTCTTGTCTTCTATCGTCGGATGGCACTTG
>PESC01000019.1 GCA_002929135.1 Methylomonas sp. | reverse complement strand
CTCGCGGATGTCGCCCGGTTTCCGGGGCTTTCTGTACGCTCGGCGTCGCGGCGGGCCACGTTGTCGACATGGTCTTGCAGGGCCTGCTGGTCGCGCTCTTTAACCCGTTCGGCAATTTTGGCTTTGGCCAGGGCTTGAAGGCGCTGTTCGCGACGAGCGATTTCGGCGGGCAAGTCGTGCTCGTCTTTGGCGTCTTGTTGATCGGTTTCAGCTTCGCTGCTCTTCGGGTCGGCGGCTTTGGCCAGCAAGGCCTGTACGTCCTCGCGCAGTTGGGCTTCCAGCTTTACCGAGCCAAGTGGTCTTCGGAGAACCATTCATCCACCGACGGCGGCAGTAGGTATTGTTAGTGTCGGTCGTATGGGATGAAGCGGGCCATGGCTCTGTTTGGATTAGGTGTCGGCGTAGAACACCCTTTTACCCCATGCCGGGCTTTGCCATTGGGAAGTCCGACAGGCTCCTGGCTAGCGGGTATGGATAATTCCACTTTGTCAGATTAGGCTAATTCATTGATTTAACAATCGTTTTTGGCTATTTATTTTTTTGTTGATATTCAATGAGTTGCGCGAGGTACGAAAAGTACACACTACAACAGATTGATTTATCAGCGCAAAGAAGCATAAGAAACCGCTAATCTGACAAAGTAGAAATAAGCCATGACGCCCAACGAAAACTCTATTTCGATCTTTCCTCAAGCTGATCTGGTGCCGACGCCGTATCGCATCGAATCCCCCATAGAACAACGCCAGTACCTCATCGATGGCGTAATCAAGGAATGGACCGGCCCCCTACAAGACGTGCTGTCACCGATTTGTGAAACCGTTCACGGCGGCATGCAGCGGAAGCTCATAGGCCGCTACCCCTTGCTCGGGGAGGAGCAAGCCTTGGAAGCGCTTGATGCCGCCTGCGGAGCGTATGACCACGAAAGGGGGGTATGGCCTACCCTGTCGGTCGAGGAACGCATCAGACATATAGAAGCATTCGTCTACCGGATGAAAACGCAGCGGAATGACATCGTCAAACTTCTGATGTGGGAAATCGCCAAGGCCCTCCCCGATGCCGAGAAGGAGTTTGACAGAACCATCGACTATATTCGGGATACGATCGATGCACTGAAAGATTTGGATCGTATCTCTTCGCGTTTCGTCATCGAGCAAGGGGTCATCGGGCAGATTCGTCGTGCGCCACTTGGCGTAGTGCTGTGCATGGGGCCGTTCAACTATCCGCTCAATGAAACCTTTACGACCCTGATTCCCGCGCTAATCATGGGCAACACCGTGTTGTTCAAGCCGCCAAAGCTTGGGGTGCTGCTGCTCAAACCACTGCTGGATGCCTTCCGTGATTCCTTTCCAAAAGGCGTTGTAAATACCGTATACGGAGAGGGGCAGAAAGTCATCGCTCCAATCATGAGGTCGGGGAGAGTCGATGTATTGGCATTCATTGGCAGCAGCAAGGTCGCTGACATGCTGAAGCAACAACATCCGAAGCCGCATCGCTTGCGCTGCGTACTGGGCCTTGAGGCAAGGAATCCAGGTATCGTCTTGAAAGACGCCAACTTGGAACTTGCAATAAAAGAATGTGTACTGGGATCGCTTTCTTTCAATGGCCAGCGCTGTACGGCGCTCAAGATATTGTTTGTCCACAGGGATATTGTGGAGGACTTTCTAACGAAATTTAGCGATACCGTCGACGCACTCACATGCGGGGTACCTTGGGATGCGGGTGTCCAGATCACGCCCTTGCCGGAAATCAACAAAACGGAATATCTACTGGAACTGATCGAGGATGCCCGCGCGATGGGAGCAACCGTGGTCAACCAGGGTGGCCGGGTACATCACACTTTTATGTATCCAGCGGTTGTATATCCAGTTGGCCCTGGTATGCGGCTGTATTCTGAAGAGCAGTTCGGCCCCATCGTCCCGATTGTGCCTTTTTCGGACATCAAGGAACCGATGAATTACATAACCCAATCGAATTACGGACAACAGGTCAGCCTTTTCGGAAGCGATCCTCTGGTTATGGCCAAATTGATTGACCCCTTGGTAAATCAGGTGTGTCGAGTCAATATCAACAGCCAGTGCCAGCGTGGCCCGGACACATTCCCGTTTACGGGCAGAAAAGACTCGGCGGAAGGTACTCTTTCCGTATCCGATGCCTTGAGGGTTTTCAGCATACGGTCTCTCGTTGCAGCCAAGAACACGGATGAGAACAGGCACATCATAAAATCCATAACCACGGAAAGAATGTCCAGATTCCTTTCAACGGATTTTATATTTTAGTGCAGGCGGTGTGTGCGTTGTTTATCGCTACGGGTTGGTCGTCGGCTTGCTGTTGATAGGGTAAATCATGCTGCCGACAATACGCCGCCCGCCGTTTTAACCCGTCAGCCTCAGATACTTCGAATAAAGCGCATCCTGGTTTTCCACATGATCCCGGTCTTTGCTTATGCAATCGACAGGGCAGACCTCGATGCACTGGGGTTTGTCGTGATGACCGACACATTCGGTGCATAAACCGGGGTTGATGACGTATATCTCATCACCTTGCGAAATGGCGCCATTGGGGCACTCGGGTTCGCACACGTCGCAATTGATGCATTCATCGCCTATCAATAAAGCCACAATTTACTCCTTGAATTTCAAAATCAGTTTGTCTTTGACAAAGCCGGGAACGACGCTCGATACGTCGCCGCCCAGCTTGGCGATTTCACGAATCATGCTCGACGAGATGAATTCGTACTGCTCGGCCGGGGTCAGGAATACGGTCTCGATTTCAGGCGCAAGCCTGCGATTCATGCTGGCCATCTGAAATTCGAATTCGAAATCCGATACCGCCCTGAGGCCACGCAGAATGACATTGGCCTGGTTGTCACGGGCAAAATCGACCAAAAGATTGTCGAAACCCACCACCTCTACCCCTGGCAGGTTGTCGAGAACATGACGTGCCAATTCGATGCGTTCCTGTTGATGAAACAGCGGCATCTTGTTGGGGCTGGCAGCGACGGCGACCAGTACACGCGCATACAGCTTGTGCGCTCTATGGATGAGATCGATGTGACCGTTGGTGATGGGGTCGAAGGTGCCGGGGTAAATCGCGGTTATTGTGTTCACGGAAGCCAAGGGAAAAGACAAATGCGGAAAACGTTTTCATGACGCCTGTGCTCAGGAGTGGCCAGGGCCATTACTGAAAAGATTGTAGCGAACATCGCCTGCGGTTTTCTGTTTCAAAAGCGCCCAACGTTCAGGCGGCGTGAAAACGCAATCTGCCGCCGTTTCTACATAGACGATGCCGCTGACGGCGATGACATCGGATTCTGCCAAGGCGCTACAGGCTAGGCCCGCGTAATTATCGCGAAAAGGCGGGTCGACGAACACCACATCGAAGCGATGGCGGGATTGCCTGAGGTAGGCCAAGCCATCCTGATTGACGATTTCGATGGCATCGGTTTTGAGCTTGACTTGGTTTGCTTGCAGCTCACGACAGGTATCCGGGTTGGCGTCCACCAAAACAACGTGCTTTGCCCCCCGGGATACGGCTTCGAAGCCCAGGGCGCCGCTGCCGGCAAATAAATCGAGACACTGGCTGCCGACGATATCGTTCCTCAGCCAGTTGAACAGGGTTTCCCGTACTCTGACGGGTGTGGGGCGCAAGTCGGCGGCGTCTTTGAAGGTAATGACCCGGCTACGCCATTCGCCACCGATGATGCGCAGTGTATTGCTCATTCGCCGCCGACAGTGATGGTTTGCATCAAGTCCTGCCTGATGCGGGCCTTGAATGCCTTTTGCACGTCTGCTGCCGTCACTGCGGCCACTTTGCTGGGGAAGGTGTCGAGGTAATCGAGCGGTTGCTGGTAAAACCCGATCATGGACACGTATTCCAGCAGCTTGGCGTTGGTATCGGTTCTGAGTGCAAATCCGCCGATGATGTTGTTTTTGGCGGCTGTCAGCTCGGCTTCTTCCGGGCCGTGGTCGATGAAGGTCTGCAAGGTTTCATCGACCACGGCAAGTGCCTGTTTGGTCTGGTCGTTGCGGGTTTGCAAGCTGATGGCGAAAGGCCCTTCCCGATACATCGGCGAGAACTGGCTGGATGCACTGTAGGCCAGGCCGCGTTTTTCCCGTACCTCCTCGAACAGGCGGGAAACCAGAGCGCCACCGCCCAGAATGTGGTTGCCGACATACAGCGGGAAGTAATCCGGGTCTTTGCGGTGTTTGCCCGGCAAGCCGACGAGTACATGGGTCTGGCTGGACGGGAACGCAATGTGTTGTGCACTCGCCTGCTTTGGCAGGGTTACCTGCGGAATGTCCTCGGGCTTGTGACCGGTTTTGAGATGCGATACCAGCGATTGGGCCAGTTCCCGCGCAGGGTCTTCGGCAATGTCGCCTACGATGACGACGACCGCATTGTTGGCAATGTAATGGTTGTCATAAAAGCGTTGGATGTCTGACACCTGAATGGCGGACACCGTGTCGATGAAGCCTTCCTCGGGGTGGGCATACGGGTGATCGCCATAAAGCGCCTTCTGAAAAGCGATACGGGCAATGGCGCCCGGCGATTCTTCCCGATGCTTGAGTCCTGCCAGCATTCGGGTTTTTTCCCGTTCGAAATCCGCTGCACCGAATGTTGGTTTTGACAGTACAGCGTCAAAGGTTTCGATCGCTGTGGCAGCCATGGTCTTGTCGCTCAATGTGCGCAAGGACAGCCAGGCATTGTCTTCCGACACACTCGATGAAAAGACGGCACCAACCGATTCGAAACGCTCGGCAATGGCATCGGCATTCCATGCCCCTGCGCCGGTGTCGAACAGTGCCGAAGTCAAGGCTGCAACCCCCTGTTGCTGGCCGTCGCGTGCGCTACCGGCATCGAAAATCACCCGGACATCGATCATCGGTAGGCTGGGCGTGTTGACGTAATACACCCGGGCGCCTTGTTGGGTTTGCCAATGTTTGATGCCTGGCCCTGCCCAGACCTGGCCCGATGCGATCAAGCCTGAAAGGCCGATCAAGGCAATGAAGTTAAAACGCATGACGGCCTCCTGAGGATTTGCGCGGTGTGGCGGTGGTTGGTATCGGTTGCGGGTCGAGATAGGCCACGGTGAGATGGTCGTCGATCAGGTATTTCCGGGCGACATCGCGCACCTGCTCGGCAGTAACCTGGCGGATTCTGGCTACGTAATCCTCGGATTTTTTCCAGCCGACGCCTATGGTTTCCAGCAATCCCAATTCCATGGCCTGAAAGAAATTGGAGTCTTTCTGATAGACATCGTGGGCAACCACCTGGGCCTTGACGCGATTCAATTCGTTGTCATCGACCAATTCGCTTTGCAGCGTTTGCACTTCGTGTTTCAGAGCGTATTCCAGATCGAACACGCTCTTGCCTTGCGATGGCGTGGCTTCGAGCATGAACAGATAGGGCAGGCGCGACCCCATGTCATACGAGGCACCTGCCGATACGGCGATTTCCTGGCCTCTTATCAGTCTGGATGTCAGCCTAGCACCGTTGCCGCCGTCGAGTATGCCCGCCAGCACTTCGAGCGCATAAACGTCGGCTTCCGCACCCGGCGTGGTCAGCGCCGGTGCTTTGTAGCCCATCAATACGTAAGGCAGTTTGGCAGGCGCTTTGACGGTGAGTTTGCGCGTACCTAACTGATCGACCTCGCTTTGCGGCTTGACCGGCGTTATCTGGCTGGGGGTGAGCGGTGCGAAGTATTTTTCCGCCAGCTCGACGACCTGACGGGTATCGATGTCGCCGACGACCACCAGCGTGGCGTTGTTGGGGGCATACCACCTCTGATACCAATCATTCAGATCGGCGATGGTGTAATGGGCAATGTCGGACGGCCAGCCGATGATCGGGTTTTGGTAAGGGCTGTTGGTAAAGGCGACGGCATTGAAATGCTCCTGCATCTTGGCCCTGGGCCTGTCGTCGGTACGCATACGGCGTTCTTCGGTAACGACTTCGCGCTCTTTTTCCAGTTCTTCCGCTTTCAAATCCAGGTAGCGCATGCGGTCGGCTTCGAGCTTGAAACTGATTTCCAGTCGCGATTTTTCCAGCGTCTGGAAATACGCCGTGTAATCGGTACCGGTAAAGGCATTTTCCTGGCCGCCGTTTTCGGCAACGATGCGGGAGAATTCGCCCGCCGGATAGTTTTTGGTGCCCTTGAACATCATGTGTTCCAGCATGTGGGAAATGCCGGTGATGCCGCCGGGTTCGTAAGTGGAACCCACCTTGTACCAAACCTGCGAAACCACGACCGGCGAGCGGTGATCTTCTTTCACCAGCAGTTTCAGTCCGTTGCCAAGCACATGTTCATGCACCGTTGCGCCGTCTTCAGCCGCCCCGATAGCGGGGCTGGCCAGAACTGACAATGCGATCGGCAGTATCTTGCTGATCTGATTCATAACGTCCTCATTATTATTGGGGGGTGTCGAAGTGGCTACCTTAGGGAATTTCAACTATCAAAGGTTCACTGTTATTCTATATGCTTATCGAGAGTCGTTACCATTCAAGGGCAGGAATGACCGCTAAAACCACCAAGGTTTCTTGGAAAAATTATCTGGCGCTGTGCAAGCTGCGCGTCGTGGCCTTGATCGTCTTTACCGCCATTGTCGGTATGTTGCTGGCCGTCCCCGGTATGCCGCCGATGGCGGAATTTCTCTACGGCAGCATTGGCATTGCCCTGGCGGCGGCGTCTGCTGCGGCCATCAACCATTTCATCGATCAAAAAGCCGACGCCGAAATGGCGCGCACCCGCAACCGGCCCTTGCCCAAAGGCGAGCTGACCTCCCGCCATGTGCTGACCTTTGCGCTATCGATCGGCGCCATTGCCATGGTTATTTTGATGCTCAAAGTCAATGTCCTGACAGCGTTTTTAACCTTTCTGTCGCTGATCGGTTACGCCATCGTTTACACCGTCTACCTGAAAAAAATGACGCCGCAAAACATCGTGATCGGCGGTGCCGCTGGCGCAGCGCCGCCGGTGCTGGGCTGGGTTGCCGTAACCGGCGAAATTCATCCTCATGCCTTGCTGCTGCTTCTGATTATTTTCGTCTGGACGCCGCCGCATTTCTGGGCGCTGGCCATTGCCCGCCGCGAAGAGTACGCCAAGGTAGCCATTCCGATGCTACCGGTTACCCATGGCGTCGAATTCACCCGGCTGCAAATTTTGCTGTACACGATACTGTTGCTGATCTCGACCCTGCTGCCGTATCTCACCGGCATGAGTGGTCTGATTTATCTGGCGTCCGCGCTGGTTTTGGGGCTGATTTTCGTTTACTTCGCGATCCAGATGATGTGCAGGAAAGACAATAAAACCGCGATGAAAACCTTTGGCTACTCCATCGTCTATCTGATGCTGATTTTTGCCGCATTGCTGGTCGATCACTACCTGCCGCTTTCACTGTCATGACGCTATTTCCCCGATCCCCAGCATTCCAAGAGCACCCCTTCGCCGAATTCATCAAGATTCTGGGCAAGGGCAAAAAAGGCGCACGTCCGATGACGCAGGACGAAGCGTACCGGGCGATGCGCATGATACTGGCGGGCGACGTGCTGCCGATACAGCTTGGCGCGTTCTTGATGCTGATGCGCATCAAGGAAGAAACCAGCGAAGAGCTGGCGGGTTTCGTGCAGGCAGTCAGGGAGCATCTGGGTTTTTCGACGACACTGACGGTCGATCTCGACTGGTCATCCTATGCCGGCAAACGGCGGCAACTGCCCTGGTTTGTGTTATCGACCTTTTTATTGGCCGACAACGGCGTCACCGTGTTCATGCACGGTGCGGGTGGCCATACCGAAGGCCGCCTCTACACCGAAAACGTTCTGCAAGCCATCGGTGTGCCGCCTGCCCATTCGTTGCAGGAGGCCGAACGCCAACTGGCCGCCAGCCGTTTCAGCTATCTCTCGCTCGAACATATCTGCCCGGCGCTGTTCGACATGATTAACCTCAGGCCGGTCATGGGTTTGCGCTCACCGGTTCACACCCTGGTCAGACTGGTCAATCCTTTCGGCGCCAGCCACAGCATTCAGGGTATTTTCCATCCGAGTTACCGTCAGGTTCATCAACAGGCGGCGCTGTTGCTGGGTGAACGCAACATGGCCGTGCTCAAGGGTGAAGGTGGCGAAACCGAGCGCAACCCCGATGTCGATTGCTTGGTGCAAAGCGTGACCCACGGCGAACTGAGCGATGAAACCTGGCCCGCCCTGTTCGAGCGCCGCCACATGAAGGCCGAGTCGCTGTCGCCGGATTTTCTCAAACAGGTCTGGCGCGGCGAACGTAGCGACGAGTATGGCGAGGCCGCCGTCATCGCAACCACCGCAGTAGCACTGAAATTGCTCGGTCGGGCCGATAGCCAGCAGGCCGCCCAGTCGCTGGCGCAAAGTTACTGGGACAATCGCCAGCGCGAGCGTCTGGGTTTGTTACCTGTCGATGGCTAAGGCACGTTAGCGCTCTTCAATATCCACTATGGCCGACAAACCTGTTCAGATCGTTTACGTTCTCACAAATCCAGCAATGGCTGGACTCGTGAAAATCGGTAAGACCACGCAACTCGAAGTCGAAGAGCGAATGAAGCAGCTTTACAGCACGGGAGTTCCCGTTCCGTTCGACTGTGCCTTTGCATGCAAAGTCAAAGACGCTACTGAGGTTGAAAAGGCGTTGCACCTCGCCTTTGGAATGACACGGATCAACCCAAATCGAGAGTTCTTCAAGCTGGAACCGGAGCGCGTGATCGCGGTTCTTCGGTTGCTCAAGGTCGATGACATAACCCAACAGTTTGAACAAACACTCGAGTCAGACATCCCCTCCGCTGACAAGCAATCTGCGCAGGCAATGAAAAGAAGCATACGCCCACCGATGAACTTCCATGAGCTAGGAATTCCGGATGGAAGCATTCTCGTTTCTAAGGACGGAGCATATCAATGCACCGTTGTTGGCGAGAAGAAGGTCGACTTCGGTGGCATCGTTTCTTCACTCACAACAGCAACCCGCAAGATTCTTGGACTCGCCGAAGACTATCCGCTGCAACCATCGCCTCACTGGACTTTTAACGGAAGAACCGTCAAAGAAATTTACGAGAGTTTTCACAGTGGCCAAACAGAAAGCCAGTAACCCATCATCCCTCAATCATCGCGCAGCCAAACAGTGCACAACCTGCGATGCCGAACAAACAAAAACCATTGTTCTTGAATCCGTCATCACATGCCCGCATTGCGGTGTCGCCCAAAAAGAAGTGATGCTAACCGACAGTTGCCTGTTTTTCTTCGAATGCTCCCGTTGTCACACGTTGTTGCGCCCTCATCCTGGGCATTGTTGCGTGTTTTGTTCTTACGGCTCCGTGCCGTGCCCGCCTATACAACAAAAGACTGGTTGTTGCGTCTGACATGTCACTCAAGCCGATAGGTTTAGGCTGGGTTTTGCGCGGGCACAGCTGGTTGGGCTGGTTAACACTGGCCGCCGTTCTGGCGGGTTGTACACCATTGCCACCGAAAAACACCGACAACCTCTGTCATATCTTCCGCGAAAAACCGGGCTGGTACGAAGCGACGCTGGCATCGTCGCGGCGCTGGGGCATCCCGATTGCCGTTCAGATGGCCATCATCCGGCAGGAATCGAATTTCGTTGCCGATGCCAGGCCGCCCAGACCACTGATCCTGGGCTTCATCCCCTGGTTTCGGGCCAGCAGCGCCTTGGGTTACCCTCAGGCCCAGGATGAAACCTGGGCGGATTACCAGCGCGAAACCGGCAACAGCTGGGCACAGCGCGACGATTTTGCCGACAGCTGCGATTTCGTGGCCTGGTATTGCGCCGTCAGCCAACGCAAGCTGGCTCTTGCCGCGTCGGATGCCAAACAGCTTTATCTGGCCTATCACGAAGGCCATGGCGGCTTTCGCAGGCAAAGCTATCTCGCCAAACCCTGGCTGATCGATATCGCCAGAAAAGTCGATCAACGGGCCTGGCGTTACGACGCCCAGTTGGCAGGTTGTCGCAATCAGCTTGCGGGTGAAAACTGATACACTCCGCCACCGAAATTCATCCTTCAGGAGTCATCGTGAAAAAATTACGCAATCATATTGTCATTGCCGTCATCGCATTTTTTATAGGGTTCATCATGTTTCCAATGGCCAACGCTACCTCTCCGGAAGACAACAAAATCGCAGGCGAAGCATTTCTGGCCGAAAACGGCAAAAAGCCAGGCATCGTGACTACCGCCAGCGGCTTGCAGTATCAAATCTTGCAGGAAGGCAGCGGCGCGTCGCCCAAGGCCAACGACGAGGTGACGGTGCACTACAAAGGCACCACCATAGACGGCAAGGAATTCGACAGCTCTTACAGTCATGGCGCTCCGGCAACCTTTCCGCTCAACCGGGTGATTCCGGGCTGGACCGAAGGTGTGCAACTGATGAAGGAAGGCGCCAAATATCGCTTCTTCATTCCGGCCAACCTGGCTTACGGCGAGCGTGGTGCGGGCTCCAGAATCGGCCCGCATTCGGCGCTGATCTTCGATATCGAACTAATCAAGGTCAATTAAGCCCCCATCATCGCCTCATGTCGGCAATCCGATTGCCGACGTACCCCTCTTGCAGCGCCCACACGTTACACGCTCGGGCGCTCTGTTTTTATCGCCCCGCTCATGACTCAATTCCCCCTGTTCGCCACCACCCCCAAAGCCATGGAAGCCATTCTGGCGACGGAAATCCAGGCTATGGGCGGCACCGACATCCGGCAGAAAATGGCGGGCGTTGCTTTTGCCGGTGACCTGGAACTGGCCTACCGCGTCTGCCTCTGGTCGAGAACGGCCAATCGGGTGCTGCTGCACTTGAGTGAGTTTTCGGTCAAATCGCAGCAAGACCTTTACGACGGCGTCAAACGCATCAACTGGTTCGAGCATCTCAAGCCGGACGACAGCCTGGCGGTTTCCTTCAATTGCAAGAACAATCCGGCGATCAACAACAGTCACTTCGGCGCGCAAAAGGTCAAGGATGCCATCGTCGATCAGATGCGAGCGAAGTTCAACAAGCGGCCCAGTGTGGACACGGACAGACCGGCATTGCGGGTCAACGTCTATTTGCAGGATGAAACTGCACAGCTCAGCCTGGATTTATCGGGAGAAAGCCTGCACAAGCGCGGTTACCGCGATGTCAGCATCACCGCGCCGATCAAGGAAAATCTGGCGGCGGCCATTTTGCTGAGAGTGGGCTGGCCTGCCATCGCCGCGCAAGGCGGCAGTTTGCTCGACCCGATGTGTGGCTCCGCCACCCTGTTGCTGGAGGGCGCGATGATGGCTGGTGACATTGCGCCCGGTTTGGCTAGAGACCATTTCGGCTTTCTGGGCTGGAAAAAACACGATACCGCGCTGTGGCAACACCTGCTGGACGACGCCCGTCGCCGCCGCGACTTGGGGCTGGCGCGATTGCCGGTCATCGTCGGCTTCGATCACGACCGCCGCACCGTGGCAACGGCACTGCAACACATCGAAAACGCCGGGCTGACCGGCAAAATTCACATCGAAAAGCGCGATATTGCCGACGCCGCTGCGGCAGACGCCTGGCCAAAAGGCTTGATCGTGTGCAATCCGCCTTACGGTGAGCGACTGGGCGATGAGGCTCAAACGGCTGCGCTTTATCGCCAGTTTGGTGATGTGCTTAAACAGCGATTTCAGGGCTGGCAAGCGGCGATGATTATCAGCAACCCCGAGCTGGGTTTTCGCTTGGGGATTCGCTCGAAGAAGCCAATCACCTTTTTCAATGGTGCCCTGGAGTGCAAGCTGCTGCGCTTCGATGTAGCCGAGCCAGCCTTTTTCGAACCCAAAGCCAAGTCGCTGGACGAGCGGGTGGAGCAGGTACAAAAGCGCGCCCAGGCGCAGTATTCCCACGAACAGCCCGATGAACATGCCGAGATGTTCGCCAACCGGCTGCGCAAGAATCTGAAAAAACTGGGCAAATGGGCCGAGCAGCACGGTGTGCAGTGTTACCGGGTTTACGATGCCGATCTGCCAGAATACGCCGTGGCCATCGATTTGTACCTGTGCGAAAAGCTCATGGTTCATGTGCAGGAATACGAATCACCCAAAACCATAGACCCCGCCAAAGCCAACCAGCGTTTGGCGGGCATCATGGCGGCCATTCCCGCTGTGCTGCAAATACCGCCCGATCACGTCGTTCTGAAGATACGTCGCAGGCAGAAAAATACCGATCAATACGAAAAACACGGTGACACGGGCCGCTTTCATGTCGTGGAAGAAGCCGGTTGCCGGTTTTGGGTCAATTTCGAGGATTATCTCGACACCGGCCTGTTTCTCGATCATCGCCCAATCCGTCAACTGATTCAGCAGCAGGCCAAAGGCAAGCGTTTCCTCAATCTGTTCGCCTACACCGGTGCGGCAACAGTGCATGCCGCGGTCGGCGGCGCGGCATCGACGCTCAGCGTCGATATGTCCAACACCTATCTGGCCTGGGCCAAGCGCAATCTCGAACTCAACGGCATAGGCGGCCCCCGGCACACCCAGGTCAGGGCAAATTGCCTGACCTGGCTGGCGGAACAGGCCGCATCCCGTTCCAAACCGCTATTCGATTTGATCTTTCTCGATCCGCCGACGTTTTCCAATTCCAAGAAAATGGACGACAGCTTCGATGTGCAAAACGACCATGTGCAACTGATACGCAACGCATCGGCATTACTGGCCCCCGGCGGCATACTGTATTTCTCAACCAATTTCCGCCGTTTCAAGCTCGATAGCGAAAACCTCAAAGCACTGACTATCGACAACATCAGCGCAAAAACCATCCCTGTGGATTTCGCCCGCGACCCGAAAATCCATTATTGCTGGCGTATCACGCTATGAGCGAAAGCATGCACATCATCGTCAAAGGCCGGGTTCAGGGCGTCGGCTTTCGGGCTGCCACCCAGAGACAGGCAGTGAAACTGAACCTCACAGGCTTCGTCCGCAACTTGGCGAACGGCGATGTCGAAATCGTCGCCCGTGGCCCCGATGCCGCCTTGCAGCAATTGCTGGCCTGGTGCCACCAAGGCCCCAGGCTGGCGCACGTCAGCCATATCGGCGTTGGCCGCTGTGATAATGATGAGGCTTTTGCCGATTTTACGATTCGCTGACCAGGCGACGGCTGACAAGTTATCCGAAATCCAGCATGGGAATCGGATTACAATGCGCACATTTTCAGCCCTGAAGCCGTGGCTTGACATGGCTTCCACGCAGAGCGGCGGAATGCGGTGAGGCACGAACCGCATCAGAACGCGATTGATGCGACTCCTACGTCACCGCATTCTGCGTCACTATTTTTTATTTAAAAACAGCAAGATGCCTTGAAACACCCCGGCATCGACTTTCCGGCAGACAATGTGTTGACAGACAGAACCATACGAATCGCAACCCGGCAAAGCCCGTTAGCGGTCTGGCAGGCCGAGCATGTGGCAGCCCGTCTGCAAACGGCCTTTCCTGGCCTGAAAACCGAACTGGTGAAAATGGTCACCCGTGGTGACAAAATCCTCGATGCGCCGCTAGCCAAGGTGGGCGGCAAAGGCTTGTTCGTCAAGGAACTCGAACAAGGCATGCTCGACGGTATTGCCGACATCGCCGTGCATTCGATGAAAGACGTGCCGGTCGAATGTCCAGACGGCCTGCATCTTACCGTGATACTGGAGCGGGAAGACCCCAGCGATGCGTTTGTGTCCAACCGCTACCGCAGCCTGTCCGACTTGCCGGAAAACGCCCGTATCGGCACCTCCAGCCTGCGTCGGCAATGCCAGATCAAAGCACGTCTCCCCCGCGCTGAAATCTTGAGCCTGCGCGGCAACGTCAACACCCGGCTTGCCAAACTGGATGCCGGTGATTACGACGCCATCATCCTGGCGTCGGCTGGCCTTAAACGGCTGGGCATGGCTGAACGCATCACCTGCCCGCTGACAGCCGATGAAAGCCTGCCCGCCATAGGACAGGGCGCCATCGGCATCGAATGCCGCATTGATGATGACGACATCCATCGCTACCTCAGCGTTCTCCACCATGAAGCCACCAGTATTCGTATGCGCGCCGAACGGGCCATGAATGCGCACTTGAATGGTGGTTGCCAGGTGCCGATTGCCGGATTTGCCGAATTACGTGAAGGCGGCTTGTTCATGCGCGGCCTGGTCGGCAGTCCAGAGGGGGCGGTGATCTATCGCGCCAAGGGCGAGGCTGAAATCGACGATGCCGAAACATTGGGTATCGCCATCGCCCAAGACCTGCTCGACCAGGGAGCCAGCCAGATTCTGCGAGCGTTGTACTCATAATGACCGCACTCAACGGCGCAACCTTCGTAGTAACCCGGCCAGCGGCGCAGGCTGGGCCGTTGTGCCGTTTGATCGAAAGCCAGGGTGGCCTCGTTTTGGCATTTCCGACACTGGCCATCGACGCTGTAACACCGGATGAGTCGTCGCTGGCAAACGCATTGCAAAGCGACTGGCTGCTGTTTACCAGCACCAACGCAGTTGATTTTGCGCGGCCCACGTTAAGTGGCAAAATGCCCGCCGCCGGGTCGCCCCGGATTGCCGCCGTGGGGGCTGCCACCGCCGAGGCCTTGCGCCAAGCCGGATGGACGGTCGATTGCGTACCTGCCAGTCAGTTCAGCAGCGAAGGTCTTTTAGCCGAACCCTTGCTACATCATGTCGATGGCTTGACCTGCACCATCGTGCGGGGCGTGGGGGGGCGCGACATATTGCGGACGAGGCTTGCCGAGCGTGGCGCGGTAGTGAACTATCTTGACGTGTATCGCAGGTACTGCCCCGCTCAGGAACCAACAGTCCTGACTGCGCGTCTAGGCAGCGCCGATCTGGACGCCATCACCATCACCAGTGTCGAGGCGCTGGCCAATCTGCTGACGCTGGTTGGAAAACATCATCACGTCCTGCTGAAGGCGGTCACGCTGGTGGTGGTGAGCGAGCGAATCAAACAGGCAGCCATCGAATGGGGTTTTCGGCAGGTGATGGTAAGCGACGCACCAAGCGATGCGTCCATCGTAGAAACATTGACAACGTTATTGAGCGGGGAAGACCGTGGCAGAAGACATAGTAGAGCAGCAGGAAACTAAGGCCCAGGCTGTAGTCGTAAAGAAATCCCTAGCGGGTTTGTGGATAGGCATTATCTCCATCGTTCTGGTGATTGGCCTCGGCGTGGCGGGGTTTTATGTCGTGCAACAAATGCGCACGGTTCAAGACACCGAAAGCAATCAGGAAAGCCTGAAATTGATTGAAGTCGACAAGGAAATCAACGGCTTGCAAAATCAGCTGACGAACTTGCAATCCCAGATTGCCAACCTGAACACCACTCTCAGCAACAAGGACGATCATTTCAACAAGGCGCTCGACGATTACGCCCGCCTGCAAAACGAACGGCTGGATACCACCCGCAAAGACCTGGAAGCCGCCATAAAAACCATACAGCAGCAGATCGGCAAAACCCGTGGCGACTGGTTGCTGGCCGATGCCGACTATCTGCTGAGCATTGCCAATCAACGGCTGCATCTGGTCAGCGACGTGGAAACCACACGCTTGGCGCTGGAAGCGGCCGACCAGCGGCTTAGGGAAAGCGGCGATCCGGCCGTGTTCAAGGTGCGCGAACAGATTGCCAAGGAAATTGCCTTGCTGAATAACGTAGTTGTGCCCGACATCGTCGGCATTTATGCAGGCTTGCAACATTTACAGGATGCCGTCGAAGGTTTGTCGGTGTTTCTGCCCCATGCCGGCAAGCAACCCGAGAAAGCCCCGGCTGCGCCGGATTTGTCCGAACACGGCCATGAATTGTTGGGCAAGGTTGCCAAGCAACTGGAAGGCTATGTGGTGCTGCGCCATACCGAGCAGCCGGTCAGCGCCATACTGACGCCGGAAGAGGCGCATTTCATCAAGCAGCAGCTCAAGGTCAGGCTGGAGATGATCGAAATCGCCCTGGTGCAACAAAATGACACCCTGTTCAAAAGCAGCATCACCGACGCCAGACAATGGTTGAAAAAGAATTTCGCCGAAGACCTGAAAACCGAACAGTTTGCTGCCGAATTGGACAAACTATTGCATGTCGCGCTGAAAGCGCAGCTTCCCGACATCAGCTTGTCGTCAAAATTACTGAAAGACATCAACAAGCTGCGTATCGAAAACGACAAGGCACCGTCCAATCAGGCAGCCCCGCCGCCGTCACCGTCTGCTGAATCAGCGGCGCAATAGCCGGGTACGCCTCATGAAAAATCTGATTTATTTCCTTGTTTCATTGTTGACGGCGGTTGCGGTGGCATTCGGCCTGCACAGTTGGTTGGCTGCCCACAACGACCCCGGCTACGTGCTGATGGGGTTTGGTCATTGGTCGCTGGAAACCTCGCTGACCGTGTTTGTCGTTGCCTTGGTTATCGGTTTTTTTGCGTTGTATTGCGTTTTCAGGCTGCTGGGTGTGCTTTTGCGTATGCCGGGCCATGTCGCCAAGAATCGCCTTAGCGTCAAACTCAACCGCTCGCAGGATGCGCTGATTGCCGGTCTGATCGACGCTGCCGATGGCAACTTCGAACGGGCCGAGAAAGTACTGATAAAGCACGCCAGCCAAAGCGGCGCCCCCTTGCTGCACTATCTGACGGCGGCAAGAGCGGCGCAATCTCGCGGCGCACTAGACAAGCGCGACGAATATCTGCGCAAGGCTGCCGAACAGGCGTCCGATAGCGATCTCACCGTAGGCCTTACCCAAGCCGAATTGCACCTGTCGGAACAGCAGTTCGATGAAGCATTAAAAACCCTGGGCACACTGCACTCCATCAACCCCGGTCATGCCCGCGTCTTGAGCATGATGCACCATGCTTATCGTCATCTGGGCGACTGGGAGGCATTGAGTAAATTGCTGCCCGCGTTGCAAGAGCATAAAGTCCTGATGGAAACCGAAGTCCGTCTGCTGGAAACCGAAACCTACAGCCGCTTGCTCAAGCAGGCGGCGCAGCGCAACGACCCGCAAGCGGTTAAAGATTGCTGGGCCACACTGCCGCAACACATCCGCATCATGTCTGGCGTCGCCAACATTTATTTCGCCGCCATGATGGCGGTAGGCGCGGGTTCGGAAGTGGAAGCCGATATGGTCAAACAACTGAGTCGCCATTGGGACAGAACCCTGCTGGTTTTGTATGCCGACCTGGAAAGCCAGGATGCAACCAGGCAATTGCAAACCGCCGAACAGTGGCTGGCGGCCTATCCGACCGACCCCGTGCTGTTGCAGACCCTGGGCAAACTTGCCTTGCGCTGCGGGCAAATGGAAAAAGCCGAGCAGTATTTGCTGCGCAGCATCAACGTCGATGCCTCGGTTAGCGCCTATCAGTCACTGGGTGAACTGATGTTTGTCCGCGACGAAAAAGACAAGGCCTGCGACTACTTCAAGCGCGGCCTGGAGCTGGCATCCAGCGAAGTCGTGCACCAGGTTGATGTCGGCGTGAGTGGCTGAGCGCTTGATACCCCTTGAACTGAAATGCACCGGCTACTTAGTTCCTCGTGGCAATATACCACTCCGTAGCTGGCCATTATTTACACACTATCCGTTTATTCCCGCGTCACTTAACACCGTGTGAACGTATCGCCGCCACAGGCTGGGCATTTGGGAATCACGCTGGTGGATTTGAAGGCGATTGCCTTGCCACAGGCGTTGCAATTGAGCGTGCCGGGGCCTGTGATGTCGCCAGCAGTGTAGGGGTGATATTGCTGGGCATCGAGTTCAAGCGCGGCCAGTTGTATGCGGGTTTTGTCGGCAAGACTCATGAACGCATCCAGCGCGAAGTTTTCGATCAGAGCTATGTCGAATTTCAACCATTCCGACAAGTCGTCATCGTTTCGAGTTTGCGTAACCGGCGACACGGCGGCGTGTTCAATGTCGCGCATGACGTAACTGGCTGCCTTATTGATCTCTTCCTGCGTATAACCACCCAATGCGCTGACTTTTTCCTTGGCGTCTGACATGGCATCGGCAATCGAGTGCAGGGTTTCGTCCCACGCCTCGTAGAGATGAGAGACCAAATCGTCGTAAGCTTGGGTGAGTTTGTCGTCATCGCGCATGATTTCTCCTTATGATCTGAGGCTTTAGCTTTAGTCGCCCGTAAGGTATTCTAGCGCCTTTTTCAGCCCAATAGACGAGCAGGATGGAAGAGCATTACACCCCCAAAGTCATCGAACAAAACGTCCAGGCGGACTGGGAACGATCCGGCGTTTTCTGCGCGTCGGAAGATAGCGGCAAGGAAAAATACTACTGCCTGTCGATGTTTCCTTACCCCAGCGGCAAGCTGCACATGGGCCATGTTCGTAACTACACGATAGGGGATGTCATCAGCCGTTTCCAGCGCATGCAAGGCAAGCATGTGTTGCAGCCCATGGGCTGGGATGCGTTCGGTCTACCTGCGGAAAACGCGGCGATGCAAAACACGATGCATCCGGCCGACTGGACCTACGCCAACATCGATTACATGCGAAACCAGCTCAAACGCCTGGGGTTTGGTTACGACTGGAGCCGCGAGCTGGCAACCTGCGACCCGGATTATTACCGCTGGGAACAATGGTTCTTCCTGCGCCTGCTGGAAAAAGGCCTGGTCTATAAAAAAATTGCGCCGGTCAACTGGTGTCCGCACGATCAAACCGTGCTAGCCAACGAACAAGTCATTGACGGCGGCTGCTGGCGCTGCGGCACCTCGGTCGAGAGAAAGGAAATCTCGCAGTGGTTTCTGAAAATCACCGCTTACGCCCAGGAATTGCTGGATGACCTGCAAAAACTGCCGGGCTGGCCGGAACAGGTACGCACCATGCAGGCCAACTGGATAGGCCGCTCGGAAGGCGTGGAAATGGATTTTGCCGTCGAAGGCTGGAATATGCCCGTCCGTATCTACACCACCCGCCCCGACACGGTCATGGGCGTGACTTACGTTGCGGTAGCCGCCGAACATCCCATTGCCCAAAAAGCTGCCGAAACCCGTCCAGACATCGCTGCGTTCATTGAGTCCTGCAAGCAGATGGAAACCTCGGAAGCGGCGATGGAAACCATGGAAAAACGCGGCATCGCCTCCGGTTACACCGCGATTCATCCCTTGACCGGCGAGCAGGTGCCGGTGTGGATTGCCAACTTCGTACTGATGAGCTACGGCACCGGTGCAGTGATGTCGGTACCGGCCCACGACCAGCGCGATTACGAATTCGCCAAGCGCTACGGCATCGCCATCAAAGCCGTGATTGCCGCCGCCGACGGCTCGGACGACAGCATCAGCGAACAAGCCTTTACCGACAAAGGCATACTGAAGGACTCCGGCGAATTTACCGGCCTGGATTTTCCGCAAGCCTTAGCCGCCATTGCCACCAAGCTGACTAACCTGGACAAGGGCGAACGCAAAACCAATTTCCGCCTGCGTGACTGGGGCGTATCGCGCCAGCGTTACTGGGGCGCACCGATACCGGTGATCTACTGCGACGACTGCGGCACCGTGCCGGTACCCGATGACCAACTGCCGGTCACTTTGCCGCGCGACGTGGTGCTGGACGGTTCACAATCGCCGCTAGCCGCGCATCCTTCGTTTCCGCACACCACCTGTCCAAAATGTGGCAAGCCAGCCCGGCGCGAGACCGATACCTTCGACACCTTCATGGAATCGTCCTGGTACTTCGCCCGCTACGCCAGCAGCGATTGCCACACGGCCATGCTGGACAGCCGCGCCAACTACTGGCTGCCAGTCGATCACTACATCGGCGGCATCGAACACGCGATCCTGCATTTGCTGTACTCGCGCTTCTACAACAAGCTGCTGCGCGACCAAGGCCTGCTGGTGTGCGACGAGCCGTTCAAAAACCTGCTGACCCAGGGCATGGTGGTGGCCGAAACTTTTTATCAGCTCGACGAACACGGCCACAAACGCTATTTCAACCTCACTGAAATCGAGGTCGAGCGCGACGTCAAGGGCAAGATCATCGGAGCCAAACTGCTGGCAGACGGCTCGCTGGTGGCGGTTGGCCCCATCGAGAAAATGTCGAAGTCGAAAAACAACGGCGTCGACCCCCAGGTGCTGATCGACCAATACGGTGCTGATACCGTGCGGCTGTACACCATGTTCACCTCGCCGCCCGACCAGTCGCTGGAATGGAACGACGACGGCGTCGAAGGCGCTTTCCGCTTTCTCAAACGCTTGTGGCGCCTGGTGTATCAACATGTCGCAGCCGGTTTGCCGCAGGCGGCGCTGGACATCGCTGCGCTGAACGACGCGCAGAAAACCTTGCGCCGCCATTTGCATCAAACCCTGCAAAAAGTCACCCACGACATGGCGCGACGCCACACCTTCAACACCGCCATCGCCGCCAATATGGAGCTGGCCAACGCCCTGAGCAAATTCGAAGATGACAGCCCCCATGGCCGGGCCTTGCAGCAAGAGGTACTGGAAGCCATCGTGTTGATGCTGGCCCCCATCATTCCGCATGTCGCGCAGCAATTGTGGAACGAGTTGGGCCACGACAGCGACATCGTCATCGCCGACTGGCCTGTCATCGATGAATCGGCACTGGTGCAGGACAGCGTCGAAATCGTGGTTCAGGTCAACGGCAAACTGCGCGGCAAATTAGTGGTTGCGGCAACGGCGTCCAAAGAGGACATTGAAGCCCTGGCACTGGCCGACGACAATGTTCAACGTCATATCGAAGGCAAACCGATCAAAAAACTGATTGTCGTGCCGCAAAAATTGGTCAGCATCGTGGTTTGAGACCAGATTCTCAGGATGGTTGTAATGAATCGAATCAGTAAAAAGCAGTTTTGCAGAGCAGTTTTTATACTGACCTTAAGCCTGCTGGTGTCGGCCTGCGGCTTTCATTTGCGTGGCAGCATCGCTTTGCCGGAGTCGGTCAAGGCCATGTATGTATTTGGCGCATCCGCCGATTTGAACAACGAAATGAAAGGCTTGCTGCGATCAGCCAGCGGCAGGCTGACTGCGTCGCCGAACGAGGCCGGTGTCGTGGTCAAAGTATTGCGGGAAGATATTCGCCGTCGGGTGCTGTCGATGGGCTCGACCGGTAAGTCGAGCGAAATGGAGCTGGATTACTACCTGCGATTCCAGTTTTACGACAAACAGGAAAAGCCGCTGATGGAAGAACAAACCATCGAACTCAGCCGCGAATACTTCAACGATCAGTTGGCGATACTGGCGAAAGAAAGCGAAGAAATGATGATACGCAAGGAAATCTACAAACAGGCCGCGCGGATGGTGATGTCGCTGGCTCAGGTTGCCGTCGAGAAGCCGACACGCTGAACGTGCGACTCAAGCCCGACCAGCTCGAAACCGCCCTCAAAAACCGCTTGTTGCCGGTCTATCTGGTCAGCGGCGACGAGCCTTTGCAACTGGGCGAGGCCGCCGATGCGGTACGCCTGGCGGCACGGCAAGCCGGTTATGCTGTGCGCGAAGTCATCGCCATCGACAGCGGCAACGAATGGCCTGCGTTTGCCAGCGAAACCGAATCCCTGTCGATTTTTTCCGACAAGAAGCTGATCGATCTGCATTTGCCCTCCGCCAAACCCGGCACCGAGGGCGGCAAATTGCTTGTCCATTATTGCCAGTCGCCACCGCCCGATACGCTGTTGCTGATCTCCGTCGGCAAGATCGAAAAGTCAGCACAGAAAACCCAATGGTTTCAGGCCATAGAGCAGCTGGGTGCCGTAATTCAGGTCTGGCCGTTGCAGGGCGCGGAACTGGAGCAGTGGCTGCGGCGACGTGCCGAACGTCGCGGACTGTCGCTGGAGATGGATGCCGTAAAAAGCTTGTCGGCACGTATCGAGGGCAATCTGCTGGCGGCGGCGCAGGAAATCGAAAAACTCTACATCCTGCATGGCAACAGCCGGATTACCCGCCGCATGATAGAAGACGGCGTGGCCGATAGTGCCCGCTTCGATATCTATGCGCTGAGCGACGAGTTGCTGGCCGGTCGCTTGCGCCGTGCCCTGAAAATTCTGCGCCATCTACAGGCCGAAGGCGTCGCACAGCCGGTGATCGTCTGGGCGCTGGCCCGCGACATCCGCAGCGTGATCCACCTGCAAACCGAGCTGAAACAAGGCGCTTCCGCCGACAACGCCTTCAGAAAGCAGGCAATCTGGGACAATCGCAAACCGCTGTTCCAAACCGCTCTGAAACGGCTGAGCCTGTCGCAATCCTTGGCCGTACTAAACGACATTGCCCGCATAGACCGCCAGGTGAAAGGCCAAGCCAGGGGCGATGCCTGGGAGGGCTTGTTCGCAGTATGCGTGAAATGCTGTAAGCCAATGACCGATTTTTAACGCGGTTCAACGGCAAATCCCGTGAAAACCGGGCCAAATATCGATAGAATCCCCGCGTTATCCATTTCAACCGAGACATACCATGAACGTAACGGAACGAATCGAACAGCAACTGGCAAGCCACCCCGTGGTTCTGTTCATGAAAGGCACGCCGGATTTTCCGCAGTGCGGATTTTCCAGCCGAGTGGTGCAAGCACTGCAAGCCTGCAACGCCGATTACCGCGCCATCAACATCTTTGAAGATGCCGAAATGCGCGAGGCGCTGAAAGACTATTCCAACTGGCCAACCTACCCGCAGCTCTACATCAAGGGTGAACTGGTTGGCGGTTGCGACATCGTGATGGACTTGTTCAACAAAGGCGAACTGCAAACTCAGTTGACCGAAGCGGCTTGAAGTCGCTTGCCAATCAAACGAAAACAGCCCGTTCAGGGCTGTTTTCGTTTGTGCCACCTGGCGATGGCGACGCGCACCGCATCGATCGCGATCGATGCGGTTCCCAGGCGGATTAAATCGGGAAGTTATCGAGAAGTCTGTCGGACAATAAATTGGCGGCCTAACTTTTTTGGAGTCGCCCCCTTCATGGGCTGTTGAATCGGATATTACCGGCGGCCTCTGAAAATATGATGCGTATCGCCATGTTGAAAATAACACTTGCAAAACGCATCGGTTTTGCCAGCCAGCTTGTTACAGATTATCCGAGGCGTAGTCCGCCAGTCGCGACCGCTCACCGCGACGCAGGGTGATGTGGGCGCTATTTTCCCAACCCTTGAAACGATCAATGACATAGGTCAGGCCGGAGCTGGTTGCAGTCAGGTAAGGTGTGTCGATTTGCGCCAGATTGCCTATGCAGATGATTTTAGAGCCAGAACCAGCGCGGGTTATCAAGGTTTTCAACTGTTTGGGCGTCAGGTTTTGCGCTTCGTCGATAATCAGGAACCGGTTCAGAAAGGTGCGCCCGCGCATGAAATTCAACGAGCGAATCTTGATGCGGTTCATGACGACATTGTGGGTCGTATCCTGCTCCCAGTCCGTCGTGCCCGAGCGACTGCCCAAAGCCTCCAGGTTATCCATCAGGGCGCCCATCCACGGCGTCATCTTTTCTTCCTCCGAACCCGGCAGAAAGCCGATGTCCTGACCCACCGGCATGGTTTCCCGCGTCATGATGACTTCGAGGTAGTTTTTGCGATCCATCACCTGCACCAGGCCCGCCGCCAGTGCCAGCAAAGTCTTGCCGGTACCGGCGGAACCGAGCAACGTCACGAAGTCGATGCTGGGGTCGAGCAAGGCATTCAACGCGAAATTCTGTTCCCGGTTTTTGGCGCAGATACCCCAGACGTTGTTGTGTTTGGTTCGATAATCCTCGGCCAGTTGCAACACGGCGGTTTCGCCATTGCACGATTTGACGATGGCCTCGAACCCCGATTCGTCGTCCAGATAGACGAACTGATTGGGATACCAGTCTTGCACCTGAGGCCCCGAAAGGCGGTAAAACGAATGACTGCCGTCCTTCCACGATTCCATCTGACCACCGTGCAGTTCCCAGAAGTCGGGTTCCAGCGCCGTTGCTCCGCTGTAGAGCAGATCAACGTCCTCGATGGTTTGATCGTTATGGTAATCCTCGGCGCTGATCTGTAATGCGGCGGCCTTGATCCGCATGTTGATGTCTTTCGATACCAGAATGACGTTGACGTCCGGGTATTCCTTGCCGAGGGCCAGCACCACGCTCAATATCGAATTGTCGGCGATCTGGCCAGGTAGATCGTCCGGCAGCAAATGCGCCAGTTGATGGGTCTGGAAATACAGCCTGCCGGTTTCCAGGGCCTCATCTGCCGGGCCATGTTCGATACGGGACAGCGGCAAGCCCTCTTTGATCGACTCGTTATCGACGCCGCGAATCAGCTCGTCGAGAAAACGGCTGACCTGACGGACATTGCGGGCAAGGTCGGAAACGCCTTTCTTGGCATGATCCAGTTCTTCCAGCACCACCATGGGTATGAAGATGTTGTGTTCCTTGAAGCGAAAGATACAGGTCGGATCGTGCATCAACACATTGGTGTCCAAGACGAATAATTTTTGACTGCTCGATCGAATGTTCATGAATACCTTGGACGAAGCCATGAGATGGAAGGAGGTTGGTAACTGTTCAGCGTAATTTGAATTCGTCAGTTGCAACAATGCGGTAAGCCCTAAGCCCTCACCCCAGCCCCCCTCCCCGAAGGATAGGGGCTTTTTGCTCCCTTCTCCCTGAGGGTGAAGGGCTGGGGATGAGGGGGAGATAAACAACGACGTTATTTGCAACCCAATCCAAAGCATCCGCCCGCCCGACCATAACACCGGTCAGCCGGACATGTTGCGTAACTATAGGTCAATTTTCGCGCTCTCTCGGCTCGGGGCAGGCCGAGCGGGCATCAGGAACGCGACATTTTCCGCCGAGCCGCCAGATGATGACGGGAATAGCGATGATGTCCATCTAAACCGACGATCTGGCAGCGACCACCCGCGCCATTGTATTCTTCGGCGAAATGATGGATGAATTCCATCACGGTGTGATCGATCAATTCAGCCTCGGTCAAATCGAAAAACAGCGTTTTGCCGCCGGGTAAATCCGCCAGCAGGCTTTTCAGGGCGATGACATTGGAAAACACCGCTGCACCGCTGACTTCGATATGCAATGTGTCCGGGTCGGTAGCCCGGAGCTGATACGCCGTCGCGAATGCCTGACGTAATTTCAGGCCACGACAGATATGAATCAGCAACTCGACGGCAATACCAAGGAACACGCCCACCAAAAGATCGACCGCAACCGCTCCGATAATCGTGACGACGAACACCACAAGATGATCGACGCCCACCGCCAGGATTTTGGCGAATTCGCGCGGCGATGCCAGCTTGAAGCCGGTAAATACCAGCAGCGCGGCCAGCGCCGACAGAGGAATCTCGCGAATCAATTGCGGGAACAAGGCAACGAAAATCAGCAGGAACAAACCGTGGAAGAAATTGGCCCAGCCGGTTTTTGCCCCATTGTTGATATTGGCCGAACTACGCACGATTTCGGCAATCATGGGCAGGCCGCCTATCATGCCGGAAATGAAATTACCGGCACCCACCGCCGTCAGATCACGATTCAGGTTGGAATGGCGTTTGTAAGGATCCAGCCGGTCGACTGCCGCCGCGCTCAAGAGACTTTCCAGGCTGCCGATCAACCAGATGGTCAGCACCGCCAGCCAGAATTCGGCGGTGGCGATTTTGCCGAAATCCGGCCCATGGAAGCCAGCCATGAAGTTATCGGGTACGTCCACCCGATACTGAGGCGCATGATCCAGATCGAAATACCAGGCCAACGCCACGCCCACCAGCACCACCAGCAACGGCGCTGGCATCATTTTCAGGATGGGCCACCTTATCAGCGACCAGACCATCAGAATGACCAGCCCGCTCACACCGATTATCGTCACTTCAGGATTCATGGCGACGATCGAATGCGGAATTTCCGCCAAGGCGCCAATCAGCGTCGTGGCTTCCGGCTTGACACCGAGCAAGATATGAATCTGCTTGGTCATGATGATGATGCCGATTGCTGCCAACATGCCATGCACCACCGCCGATGGGAAAAAAGCACTCAATCGGCCTGCTTTGAATAGGCCCAGCAGAACTTGCAACAACCCGGCCACCGCAATCGCTGCCAGGGTATAACGAAAACCCGCCACGGCATCGCCTTGGCCCAGCGCCTGCACAGCATCGAAGATGACGACGATCAAACCCGCCGCCGGGCCGTTGATGGTCATATAAGAGCCATTGATACGCGACACCAGCACACCGCCAATGATGGCCGTGATGATGCCCGACATCGGCGGAAACCCCGACGCCATGGCAATGCCCAGACACAAGGGTAGTGCGACCAGAAACACCAGGAAGCCGGACAGAACATCGTTGCGCCAATGCGCACGTAAACCGGCCCAACTGGTCAGCGGGGTAGCAATAGAGGATGATTGCAGCATGGTTGAGCGCCAACTCCGAAAAAAGGTTAATTTTCAGGCGGCGGTTGACCGCCCTGTCTGTCTGGTAATTTAGTTCCCAAAGTTTCCGTGGCAACCCAATACCGGCTTTTCTGCACAAGTTTACCCGCATGCCGCGGCTGTATGCGTTCCCTTGCTGCGCGTCACTGCCATTAAGTTAAGCCATTTCGCCCTAGTGTTTGGGTAAAGAGGAGTGAGGCGACAAGCGCATATTCCAGCGTAGGTGCGAATTTATTCGCACGATCAATGCGTTGTGTGCGAATAAATTCGCACCTACACCCCTCACTGCGCCATCCCCAGAGGGAAGGTTTTTAACTTAATGGCAGTGTTGCTGCGCGTGGGAGCGAGAAAACGAGAAACGCAGCCCGCCGCCGTTCAGAGTTAAAACAGCTCTATGTCAATGTTGCCAGCGTTCTTACTGGAAACGGCTGTGGTGTTTCTGGCCGATGCCAGCATGTCATTCAAGCGCTCGTTACGCCTGCCGAAGCGGTTCAGGGCGTTGGATTCGTCGGCATCATTGTGCAATGCGATGAAATCCTGGAAAAAATCACCGATGGTCGAGGTTCTGACCAGAATACCGTCCATGATTTGCGCCACGATATCTTCAAACTGTGCGGCCATCACGCCTTCTGTGGTCAGGGTGTGAATTTTTTCCGTCACTTCGGTAATTTTATGCGAATGCGCCCGCGCCGATGCCGATAAATCCGCCAGCTCTTTTTTCAGCGCCTGCAAGTTTTGCTGTGAAGTTTTGGCGATGGTCAAATCGGTTTCGGTGGCTTGTTCGACGCTTTCGCCCACCTCGTCCATGGCCAGCAAAATATCGTTCAGCGTTTTGCGAATTTCGTTGTTGAACTCGCCTGTGCTAAACGCCAGTTTTCTGACTTCATCGGCCACCACGGCAAAGCCACGACCGGCATCGCCCGCGCGGGCGGCTTCGATGGCGGCGTTCAACGATAAAAGATCGGTTTGCTTGGTGATGGTGGTGATGTCGTTGAGCATGTGGGTGATGCGCTCGACCTGGCCTTTCATTTGCACGAAGTTGGCGGAAACTTGCAGGCTGTTGTTTTGCAATTCATCGATCTTCTGCACGAAGGTGGCAATCAACGCATTGGTTTCGTTGAAAAAACGGGTGATGCCGACGGCGTTGCCGTTTTGCGCCGGGTCGTTGCCGCCAGTCAGTTGCAGTAATTCGGCAATCAGTACGAACATGGCTTCCCGCTGGGTTTCCGATAGCGCCAGCAAGCCCACCAGACTGCTCGACAATTGGGTTACTGAGTCGTGAATGATGCGTTTGGCATTTTCGATTTCGTACTGAAATTCGACAAAATCGGCGTCGGCTTTTCGCATTACCCGTTCCGACAAGGTTTGATATTCATCCATCGCGCCATTGAGTGCGCTCATGGCTTGTTGTTGTTGCCCATACCAGGCATTGCGCTTTCGAAGCGCGGTGATTGCGCTGACAAGGAGCGGCAACAGAATCAAAAGCGGCCCGTAAAGCGGAACCGAGCCGTGCAGGAAGGCGACGATCTGAATGGCTAGCGTCAACACGATGGCCAATAACAGCAATTGATAGTCGATACGGTGAGTCAGTTTGGAAGAATTCATGTCAGTGATCGCGAGTGGGTACTTGAAAGGTGGTCATTCAAACGAAACAACCATTACCTGATGACAAACGTGTGCGAAAAAAGCAGTGGCCAAAGCCTACGGCCAAGAATAGGCCGCAAGCCCGCATCCGTAAAGCGCAGGCAAGGCTGCCGTGGACCAGGAAGCCCTTCTGCTTTGCTCAGGCGTTCCCTGTCGAAGGATGGACGGCAAAATCCGGGCAGCCACTGCGCTAAACCGTCTATGCTTCGACGGTGCTCATGCTCCGACTTGGCTCAGCACGAACGGTTTGGCGGGAAAAGCCATTCCGGGTTTGTTTTTGGCGAAATCATAAGGCTACTTGATGACTGCGAAAGCCATAGTACCCCCCCCATCCCTGCCCGGTTTCGAAACCATCGTGCGCTACTGGGACAAAGATAACGAAACCCTTACGGCTAAATTGATGCCAGGTGACTATTATGTAACCCGGGATGACGAAATGATTACCACGGTACTGGGTTCCTGCGTAGCCGCCTGCATACGCGACGTGCAATCGGGCATCGGTGGCATGAATCATTTCATGTTGCCGGAAACCAGCTCGTCTCGCCTGCGCTCGCGTGACGAGGCCGTGGTCGGTACGGCCTTGCGCTATGGCAATTATGCAATGGAGCACCTGATCAACACGATTCTGAGCCATGGCGGCAAACGCAAGAATCTGGAAGTCAAGCTGTTCGGCGGCGGCAAAATCATCGCCAGCCTCAGCGATGTCGGCGCACGCAACATCGAGTTCGTTCTGGCGTATGTCGATGCCGAGGCACTCAAGCTGGTTGCCTCGGATTTGGGTGACATCTACCCGCGCAAAGTCAATTTCTACCCCAAAACAGGACGTGTCAGGATGAAAAAAATCAATGAGTTACACAACAACACCCTCGTCATGCGTGAAAAAATGTACAGCTCGTCCATCAAGGACGTTGCCGTCGAAAGCAGTATCGAGCTGTTCTGAGGCCTGTCGATGACTAAAATCAAGGTTTTGATCGTCGACGATTCGGCGTTGATACGGCAAATTCTGACGCAGATTTTTCAGGCTACCGACGATATCGAAGTCGTTGGCACGGCGGGCGACCCCCTCATCGCCCGCGACAAAATCAAGGCATTGAACCCCGATGTGCTGACACTGGATGTCGAAATGCCGCGCATGGACGGCCTGACTTTCCTCAGGAACCTGATGCGCTTGCGCCCGATGCCGGTGGTCATGGTCTCGACGTTGACGGCGCAGGGCGCCGAAGTGACGCTGGAAGCACTGGCCCTGGGCGCCGTCGATTTCGTGGCAAAACCCAAAATTGACGCAGCCAGTGCGTTACGTGATTACGCCGAGGAAATCATCCAAAAAGTCCGGCTTGCAGCAACGGCCAGGGTCAAAGCCCTGGAGCCGTCCAGGTCATCGGTGCCGACATCCGCAAGCGGCGTCAAGCGCCATTTCAAGACCACCGATAAAATCATCGCGATGGGTTCGTCGACCGGAGGCACCGAGGCGGTCAAGCAGGTCGTCAGTGCTTTGCCGCCTCATTCGCCAGCCATCGTGGTGACGCAACATTTGCCGGTAGCCTTCAGTGCGTCGTTTGCCAAGCATGTGGGCGATGTCACCACCATGCCGGTGCACCTGGCGCAAGACGGTCAGCCCATACTGCCGGGCAATGTCTACATCGCACCGGGCGACAGCCATTTGCTGGTCGTTAAAAATGGTGCCCGATATGCCTGTCGCCTGGATGACGGGCCGCCGGTGAACCGACACAAACCCTCGGTCGAGGTATTGTTCCAGTCGATAGCCGATAATGTGGGCATCAACGCCATTGGCGTGATGTTGACCGGCATGGGCGCCGACGGCGCGAAAGCCATGGTCGAGATGCGCAAGGCGGGTGCGATCAACATCGTTCAGGATGAGGCAAGCAGCGTGGTGTGGGGCATGCCAGGGGAAGCTTTCAAACAAGGCGCAGCGCATCATGTGGTATCGCTGGAAAACATGGCCGATAAAATCCTGCATCTGCTGGAGTGAAGCCGGGGGTTCGGTCGAATGCCGTTAGCAACAATCAACCTTGCCTGGAATTTGAAAAATCAATACAATGCACGGCTGTTTTGATTAACCTGCTGTACCGTTCGGCAAACATTGAGGCTTACAAGATGAAAGATGGAATCCACCCAGAGTACCGCGAAGTTGTTTTTCAGGACATCAGCGCAGATTTTAGCTTTTTGACACGCTCTACCGTGACCACCAAGGACACTATCAAGTGGACGGACGGTAAGGAATATCCCTTGGTTAGAATCGAGGTTTCTTCCCAATCTCACCCGTTTTACACCGGTAAGCACATGATTTTGGATACTACCGGTCGTGTCGATAAATTCCGCAAGAAATTTGGCAAATAAGTAACAAGCCGAATTCAGGATCGGGTCGCAAATAACATCCGCCTTTCGACTCGACTATTGCACAACCCAACCTGCCGTTATTGCAACACGGCTTTATCGCAACACCTTGCACTTTAACGGGTATTACCCGCATTATTTTGTTTGAAACACGGAGAGATGGCCGAGCGGTCGAAGGCGCACGCCTGGAAAGTGTGTATACGGAAACGTATCGAGGGTTCGAATCCCTCTTTCTCCGCCACTAATAAGCACAAAGCCCCCAACCCTTTTTTCTGGTTCCCACGGTCTCCGTGGGAACCCATACCGAGCTTGATGCACAGACCTGCGCATGAAACAAGCCCATGGCTATGGAGCCCTGGCTACTGGCGCTAACGGTAAAGCCTTGGGAATTGCCGATGAAATCCGCAGCCGATCAACCTAATCCACCCGTACAGTGGCTGGAAATCACCGATGCCCATGCCGGGCAAAGGCTGGATAACTTCCTCATCTCAACGCTGAAAGGCGTCCCAAAAACCCGCATCTACCGCATCGTCCGCAAGGGTGAAGTTCGCGTCAACAAGGGCCGCGTCGATGTCGGCTACAAGCTGGCGGCTGGCGATGTCGTGCGAATCCCGCCGGTCAGAGTGGCCGAAAGAGCCGATGCCGTCATCGTACAGCCTGCTTTGCTGCATGGCTTGGAGCACCATATTTTGTTCGAGGACGAGGGCTTCATCGTGCTGAACAAGCCCTCGGGTTTTGCAGTTCACGGCGGCAGCGGCATCAACGCCGGTGTCATCGAAGCCTTGCGTCAGATTCGGCCACAGCAGAAATTCCTGGAGCTGGTGCATCGCCTGGACAAGGAAACCTCAGGCTGTCTGCTGATTGCGAAAAAACGCGCAGTCCTCAAGCTACTGCATGAACTGTTTCGTGGCGATGGCATACAGAAAACCTATCTGGCCTTGCTGGCCGGGCAGTTCAAACGCACACAACAGACGGTCGATGTGCCGCTGCTGAAAAACGTCGGCCAGGCGGGCGAACGCAGGGTGACGGTGAGCCAGGCGGGCAAGTCGGCGGAAACCGTGTTCACCCGGCTCAAATTATTCCAGGCTGCGACGCTGGTACATGCAGCCCCCAGAACCGGTCGCACCCATCAGATCAGAGTACATGCCGCGTGGCTGGGCCACCCCATCATCGGCGACGATCGCTACGGCGAAAATGACGTCAACAAGGCTTTCAGGGCACGGGGCTACAAGCGCATGTTTCTGCATGCCGAACAACTGCGATTCCTTCACCCAGCAACAGGTGTTGCGCTGCATTTCGTGGCGCCGCTGCCAAACGACCTGCAACAATTGCTCGATCGGGAATGATCGCGGTGCCTTCGGGCCGTGTGCCGCTTTCTTCCTCGCCTTGTGCAGCAGGCGACCATATCACTCTACGTACCGAAACGGATGTAACGCCTGAGCGGCGAACCCGCCGACCAGATGAACGACTCGGTGTAGTAGTGCATCAGCGCCAGATAGCCAATGATGCCCAAGGTTGCGGCCTTGTACAGTTTGACGTCGAACAACGTCAGCGTAATCCAGTTGATGACGGCATCGCCATGGACTTGCAACACGACGGTCAGCAGCAGTGACAGCACGGGCAGTACCCAGGCCGGTGACAACCGACAGGCCGCCGCCAGCCGATACGGCATCGCCTGCGGCGCATTGCCGTGGCGATTGACATCGTGGGTCACGTAAAAGCTGTAGGCCGTGATGTCATGCACCAGCCTGGGCATCAAAATCGCCAGAAAATAGTAGTGCTGGCTGTAGACATAAAAACTCGCCACCACTAACAGGGTGTTGGCCCACAGAAAATAACGCCCGAACGCTCCCGGCACCTGGCGCTGGTTCACCAGTGTTGCGGCCACCAGCAAGGCGGTGAACAGGGTGGCCAGTGTCAGCATCCACTCGGCTTGTTCCGGCGTCAGCGTGTTTTTCAGAAAAATGCCCAGGTAGATGAAAACACCGGCCAGCACACTCAACCACATCTGCATGTAAAACGCCCACGGCGGCAGGCGACAAACCGCTTTGGCGATGCCATGCTGCTGTTTAAGAACGTGGTAAACCGTCCAGATCGCACTGATGATGTACAGTACGGTGTACGGAATGAACAGACTACCGATGCCAAACACCAGCACGATGAAGGCGCTCATGCCAAGCAGCCGGGTTTTGAAGGTTGCGAGGTAGTCCCGATGATGCAGCAGCAACAGATTGCTGGCGATGATGTGCGGTGTGCCGAACAACACCTGAAACAGCAAAAAATGACCGGGGCTGCTGGGCAGCGCCTGGCGTAAGGCGTCATCGAAACCGATACGATCGAACCACAGCACCAGTACGCACAAGGGCACGATGGCGTAAAGACTCAACAAAAAGCGGAACGACACGGCCCATGGCTTTTCAGGCTCGGTCTGCGAAAAAGAAAGAACGTGTGCCGACATGATTCACCTTGCCTCCAGGAGGCTGTCCGAGAATAGAAATGCGGATGTCGCCCATCCCGAATAAGCGCCAACGCCGACATCCTGCCGTCATTCTGGGCGGCGAGGATAAACCAATTTGCCGATTGACGACAATCGCATCGCAGGTGCCCGATGAAAACCCTGTACTACAGCCATGACGACTACCTGAAACACGATACCGGCATAGGTCATCCCGAGAATGCCCGTCGTTTGCTGGCCATCGATCAGGCATTGGCAACACCTGATTTCGACGACCTCGTGCGCATGTCTGCGCCCTTGCCCGACGACATTCTGGACAAGCTGGCGCTGATTCATTCGCAAACGATGATAAAGCGGGTTTTGCACGGGATTCCGTCGCATGGCTATCATCATTTCGACGGCGATACTGTGGCCTCGCCAGGCAGCAAGGCCGCCGCCTTGCGCGCGGTTGCGGCGGTTTGCGATGCCGTCGATCAGGTGTGGCATCGACAGGCCAATCGCGCATTTTGTGCGGTGCGACCACCAGGGCATCACGCCATGCCCGATCATCCCATGGGGTTTTGTCTGTTCAACAATGTGGCGATTGCCGCTGAATACGCCCGTCGCCACTGCGGCCTGACGCGGGTTGCCATCGTCGATTTCGACGTTCACCATGGCAATGGTACGCAAACGGCTTTTTATGACCAGCCCCAGGTGTTTTATGCCTCGACCCACCAGTCGCCGCATTACCCGGGCACGGGGCATTCTGAGGAAACCGGACGCGGCAACATCGTCAACGTGCCCTTGCCCGCTGGCACCGCGGGCGAGGTATTCCGCGCCCGCTACCAGAACATCATCCTGCCCAAGCTCGCAGCCTTCAAACCGCAATTGCTACTGCTGTCGGCAGGTTTCGATGCCCACAGAGACGACCCACTGGCCTCGCTGCAACTGGTCGAAGACGATTATCGCTGGCTGACGCGCGAGCTGGTGGCCATTGCAAAGACTTGCTGCGATGGTCGTATTGTTTCCGCGCTGGAAGGGGGGTATGACTTGAAGGCACTGGCGGCCAGTGTGTCCGAGCATTTGGTAGCGCTGATGGCGGAGTGATTGAATGGCGAATAATTGGGCAGAAACACTGAGTGCTCCCGCCCGACGATCATTGATAAACCGGTAGGGTGTAGACGTAGTCGGCGTCTTTCACCGGCATGTGACAGGCGAAACACTCTGCCGATTTTTCCTTGTTATTCATCACCAGTTTGCGACCTTCCCAGTGGCCAAAGCCCCAGCCACCGGTTTCTGCGTATTTCTTGCTGTCTTTCACCATGGCCTCGGCGGCGGAAAATTCGCCGGGAACGATGGCCGACGGCCAGTGGGGATGAACCCGCTGCTTCCACACCACTTTCGCGATGATGCTACCGTCGGGCCACGGCTGGGTGTTGCCGGAACGCGCCGCCTTGATGGCAATCTCGTTACCCACGATGGCGCGCAAGGTGTTCTTTTCGGTTCGATGCGACACTCCCAGCACCGGCCAATCCTTGTACTCGCCGTATTCCATCTTGCCGCCCTGCCCCGCCGGGGTTTCGGCGTAAGCTGCGATGCTGACTGCCGATAATCCGGCAACCAGAATGCCCAGTGTCATGCTGCTCGTTTTCATGCCATCCTCCATAGTGGGTTTATTTGCTAACTAAAGCACTAGGGATTTTAACGACTAACGAGCAAGATTGCTAACAAAGCCTGTATGGCCCCATGTAGCAACTGATTGCACCCACTGAAAATCCGCTTCCCGATTTCTTCTGCATGCCTTGTCGGCAAGGCGTCATCATGATCGTCAATCTGTTTGCACAATTTTTGATAAAAATACACACTACCCAATAGGAAACAATGCGTTATATTTTCATTAAATCGTGCAAAAACATCTAAACTTTTGACGCCATGATCTTGACCGTAGAAACCCATCGTTCTGGCATCTTTACGTTCCAAACCGGATTGAAGCTTGCGCAGCTTCAGCCATTGATCGATAAAATCGATTACGGACACAGGCTGTTTTCTTCATTACCGTTGCTGCCCGACGTAACTGCAACGCTGGAAAAAGAGACATTGCTATCGAGCATACACGGCACCGATACCATAGAGGGCGGCACACTGACTGAAGACGAAATATCGCAAGTAATCGAGTTCACGCAGGAAATCACGCAGGAGGAACATAAACGCAGAATCAGCAATTTGGCGCAGGCTTACCGATTTGCCGAAAACGCCGCCATTCAAGCTCCGACGACTCAACACTCCGCATTCCTGGTGTCGGAAATTTTTATCCTGACTCTGCATCGTTTAATCAGCGGCGGCATCAATGACGATCGCTATCAGCCCGGTCAATACCGTGACAACCCGAAGGGCCAAATTACCAAAGTGGGCGACGAAGACCATGGCGGCATATACAGAACACCGCAGGCCCATATCGACATCAAATTACTGCTGGGCAAGCTGATCGAATGGCTGAATAGTGATGAAATTTGCAGCCTGCCCAGCCTGATTCGCGCACCGTTGGCACATTACTACTTCGAACGCATCCACCCTTTTCAAGACGGTAACGGTCGTGTCGGCAGATTATTGGAGAAAACCATCTTGATTGCATCGTGCAGCCGATACGCCAGCCGGGGAATTGATCGGTATTACCTGGAAAACATCGACACCTATTTTTCCGCGTTCAATCAGGCACGTAAACAGGAAAAGACCCGTCCAGACACCTGTAATCAAGACTTCATCGAATTTGTGCTGAAAGGCTTTGAAATCAGCATTGAAAGGCTGCACCATCGCGCCAATCAAATGATGCGGCATTTTCTGGTACTGGCCTGGCTGGGTGACCTGTTGCGGGACAAGCACATCAACAACAGACAGCATGTCATTCTCGATTACCTTGGCGGCAAGCAAGAAACGATTACCCTGCATTCGCTAAAAAAAATGCCGTGGTATCAGGCGCTTTATCGGCGTTACTCGCCCGCTACCGAAAGCAGGGACTGGGCCGACCTGGTCAATCAAGGCATCATTACCAAATCCGACGAAGGCGCGATCCGGTTAAATGCCTTTCGCCATTAAATCGGCCAGCAGCACACAGGGTAATCGCCGCGTTGACCGCCTCTGTTCTCGTGCAGCTCCGGCACGGGAAAAGCGCTGCATCACAAACCCATACTTTTGGTCTGTTACCTGCCGAAACGGCGACATAACCAAGAAATTCCAGGGGTTCAGTTAAATATCGATTCGGCTGACAAACCGTTGCTTTCCAAGATTTCTTTCAGCCGTTTCAGGCCATCCATCTGAATTTGCCTGACCCGTTCGCGGGTTACGCCCAGCTCAAGCGCCACTTGTTCCAACGTGGCATTTTCGAAACCACATAGGCCATAACGGCGACAAATGACTTCCCGTTGTTTGTCGGCCAGTTGATAAACCCAGTGCGTTACGCTGGTTTGGATGAAGTTGTCTTGCAGGATTTCGGCGGGGGTTCGAGCGTCTTCTTCCGCCAGAGTCTCAAGCAATGGTCTGTCGAAATCCTTGCCCAGGGAGACATCAACGGAGGTCACGCGCTCGTTCAGTTTCAGCATCTTGTCAACGGTTTTTACCGGTTTATCAAGATGTTTGGCGATGTCGTCGGCGGTAGGTTCATGATCTAGCCGCTGCGCCAGATTGCGCTGGGCTTTGAGGTAGACGTTCATTTCCTTGACGATATGAATCGGCAGGCGAATGGTGCGTGTCTGATTCATGATGGCACGCTCTATGGTTTGCCTGATCCACCATGTTGCATAGGTTGAAAAGCGGAAGCCGCGATCGGGATCGAACTTTTCGACAGCTCTGATCAAGCCAAGATTACCTTCTTCGATCAGATCAAGTAGCGGCAGGCCTCGATTGAGGTAGCGCCTGGATATTTTGACGACCAGGCGCAAATTGCTTTCGATCATGACTTTTCGGGCTTGAGCATCGCCATTCAGAGCCAGCTTGCCGTAATGCTTTTCCTGGTCAACCGTCAGCAGCACCGACTTGCCAAGCTCGTTCAAATAGGCGCGCGTCGCATCGAAATGGCTGTCTGCGACGGTATCGGCTGCTTCGACGCTGGGTAGCTTGAACGCTTCAACCGATTCCATACTGGCGTCGTCGTCGATATCATCAAATGTGACAAGGTCTGGCGCATCCATTTCCATCTCTTTTGGCATATCGATCATGTCTTCCATCATGGCTTTTCTCCTGAGCAATGTTTGAATTTTTCGCGGTTTACATTGAATATCTATGGGGTTTTGCTGTTGCTGTATCGGTACTTTTTTCGCCGACCTGATGCTGGCTTTGTCAAAGTATAACTTTAATTATATTGCGCTATCAATTGAAAGAATTGGAACTTTTAGCTTGAAATGCGGCGAGGAACGCACTTTTCATTTGTGACAATTTTGCGACATCCACTCAACTTTCCAGCAATACTTTTCTAGCCAGATTGATGCGCGACGCCAGATAATCCGATCCACCCTTGTCAGGATGCAGCTTTGCCATCAGCCTGCGGTGTGCCATCACGATCTGTGCCTCGGTGGCATCCGGTGCCAATCCCAAAACCTGAAAAGCTTCCGTTCGTGTCATCGGTTCGGCCTGTCTTTTATGAGCCGACTGACGAAAATTGTCAGAAACGTGCTCTTCTGGTCGGGTTTTCCCACCGACAAACCCAGCCCACAACCGATGCAACTGCGGGGCATAGCGCATGATGACGGGCAATGAGCGCATCAGAAACGCAAGCACTGCCCCTATCATGGCAAACAACCAGTGCAGCTTTCCCGTTGCTGCAAGCAATACCAGCAGACCAAAAGCAATTAGCAAGCCAGTTTTTTTGAGAAACTGACCCGACAATACCGATGACAACAGCATCGGGCGCTTGATGAGCAGGTAAATCATGAAAAAAACTAGAATAATCAAAACGATGCGAAACACAAAAATCACTCCGAACGGGACAGATGGACAGGATCGATCAACACCAAAACCTGCAACAACCTTGACACCGATGACGATTCTTTGGCATCGGCAGCCTACAGTTTTGGGATAATGCACAGAAAATCAGCCTGAATTGCCACAAACTCATGCCTGCTACCAACCCGCCACTCATACTCGGCTTTGCCGCCTACAGCGGAACGGGTAAAACCACACTGCTGGCTAAAATCATTCCATTGCTGCGCGACCAGGGATTACATGTCGGCGTCATCAAGCACAGCCATCATGATGTCGACATCGACCATCCCGGCAAAGACAGCCATCGCCTGCGCATGGCCGGTGCCACACCGGTCATGCTGGTTTCGCCGTATCGGCGCGTGGTCATTTCCGAGCGGCCCGAAGCCTGTGATCCCGATTTTTTTCGGGAACTGGCCCACTTTCCGCTCGAAGGCTTGGATTTGGTATTGGTCGAAGGCTTTCGCCAGGCCGCCATCCGCAAAATCGAGCTGCATCGACCATCCCTGGGCAAGCCGCCGCTGTACCCCAACGACCCCAACATCATCGCAATCGCCAGCGATACCATGCTCGAAACGCCTGCGCATTTGTGCAAACTGGATTTGAACCAGCCAGGTGCTATCGTCGAATTTATTATCAGCCTTGTGAACGCGCCATGAATGACGTTTGTTACCCGACAACCACTGGTTTAATCTCGATCGAACAAGCACGGGCTTCGATGCGCACGGCCATTCTGCCGGTGTCTGAAGTGGAACGCATCGGCATCGAACATGCACACGGACGCATTCTGGCCACCCGTGTGCGATCAGCCATCGCCATTCCGCCGCAACGCAATGCGGCGATGGATGGCTACGCCTTCAATGGCCACGCATTACCACCAGCCGATGACGCCAGCACAGCAACGCTTACGATCGTTGGCACGGCGTGGGCGGGTCAGCCATTCGACGGCGAACTGAAACCCGGCGAATGCGTACGGATTTTGACCGGAGCCGTCGTGCCCGACACAGCCGATAGCGTGATTGCCCAGGAACAGGTCGAACGGCATGACGGCAACATCACATTCCCCCGCAGTCTGCCGCTTTTCAAAAACATTCGGCCTGCAGGCAGTGACGTGGCTCTGGACGAAGTTTTGATCGACGCGCCACAAAAACTGGGCGCCCGCCACCTGGCCTTGCTGGCATCGGCAGGCATCGGCCACATTGATGTCTATCGCCGTCTGAAAATTGCGTTTTTTTCGACCGGCGACGAGCTGGTCGATGTCACGCAAACGCTGAAGACCGGCCAGATTTACGACAGCAATCGTTATTTGTTATCCGGCCTTCTACACGCCCCTAACCATGTCGTCACTGATCTGGGCATCGTGGCCGACCAGCCGGAACGACTCGAACGATTATTGTCCGATGCAGCCACCCATCACGACGTCATCATCAGTACGGGTGGCGTCTCGGTGGGCGATGCCGATTTCGTCAAACAGACGCTGGCACGCTGCGGCAAACTCGATTTCTGGCAATTGGCGATCAAACCGGGAAAGCCGCTGACCTTCGGACGCATAGGCGAATGCTGGTTCATCGGCCTGCCTGGCAACCCGGTAGCGGTCTGGGTGACTTACGAGCAGTTCGTCAAACCTGCGCTGCAACAGCTAGCGGGCGCAGCCGCAACACAAAAACTGAGACTACCAGCACGTTGTCTGGACACATTACGTAAAACAGCCGGTCGCCAGGAGTATCAACGCGGCATTTTGCAACAATCGGCAGACGGCAGCCTGTCCGTCAAGCGGGCGGGTGGCCAGGATTCGCACCAGATGCAAGCAGCAAGCCGCGCCAATTGTCTGATTGTGCTGGATGTCGATTGCCAGGGAATTGAAATCGGCGAAAGCGTTTGGGTGGAGCCGTTATCCACCGAACTTTAGATCAGGCTTCGGTAGTAACCCGCAAGACTTCTTCCAGTGTCGTCGAACCCTGAAGCGCCTTGCCGACACCATCTTCGTACAGGGTTTGCATGCCTTCCAGAATGGCGGTTTGCTGAATGACGAAGGCTTCCTCGTGCGTCATGATCTGTTTGCGTATCGCCTCCGACATGACCAGAAACTCGATGATCGCCAAGCGTCCCTTGTAGCCAATGCCGTTACAGGCCGAACAGCCAACCGCTTTGTGCAGCAAGATGTCACCCGTCGGCTGCCAGCGACGCAACTGCATTTCCTCGACCAGCGCATCGGATGCCGGATAAGACTGCTTGCAAGCAGGACACAAGCGGCGCACCAGGCGTTGAGCCAAAATGCCATTGATGGTCGAACTCAATAGATATTCTTCCAGCCCCATATCTTGCAGCCGGGTGACACCGGCTGCGGCATCGTTGGTGTGCAGGGTGGACAGCACCAAATGACCGGTCAGCGCCGATTGCACGGCAATTCGGGCGGTTTCCAGATCACGCATTTCGCCGATCATGATGACGTCGGGATCCTGGCGGACGATGGAGCGCAATGCCGATGCGAAGGTCAAACCGATTTGCGGCTTGGCCTGAATCTGGTTGATGCCTTCCAACTGGTACTCCACCGGGTCTTCGACGGTGATAATCTTGCGCTCCGATGTGTTGAGCTGCTTGAGCGCGGCATACAGCGTCGTCGATTTACCGCTGCCGGTAGGACCAGTGATGAGGATGATGCCGTGAGGCTGGGCCAGGACCTCTTGAAAACGCTGAGCCTGTTTGCCCACGAAACCCAGAACGGCGAAATCAAGTACGGCGTTTTCCTTGTCGAGCAAGCGTATCACCACGCTTTCACCGAACAGGGTGGGAATGGTCGATACCCGCAAATCCAGTTCCTTGCCTATCATTTGCAGCTTGATGCGGCCATCCTGCGGCAGCCGCCGTTCGGCAATATTGAGTTTGGCCATGATCTTGATGCGCGACAGCACCGCCGCCGTTGAGGCCACCGGTGGCGCATCGATGTCCTGCAATACGCCGTCGATACGCAAGCGCACTTTCAGGCTTTGCTCGAACGGCTCGATATGAATGTCAGACGCCCGACTCTCGACGGCTTTTTGCAAGATGAAGTTGACCATGCGGATGATGGGCGCTTCGCTGGCCAGATCCTTCAGATGCTCAAGGTCTTCGTTGCTGTCATCCTCGACCAGCAGGCCGTCGAGCAATTTGTCCATTTGTGACTTGCCTTCGCCGAATTGCAATTCCAGCGCGGCATCGATATCAGCCAACTGGCCGACATGCAGCCGGATGGTTTTGCCGGTAGCAAGGCTCAGGGCATGAAGCGGGTAGGCGTTTTCCGGGTCGGCAACGGCAATGTCGAGAAACTGCTCGTCGGCCAGTAGGCCGACGGCATGGTAATACTTGAGAAAACGCTGCGACACCGTTTCCGGCAGCGGCGATTGCGCGGGATAGGTTTCGCCACGCACCCTGGGAAGGCAGGAAGCAATTGCAAAGCTGTCGGCCACATCGCCATCCGAGCATAACCCGAGCTTGATTAAAAGCTGGGCTATCGATTCATCGGGCGACGATTTCTGCATACGCCGCGCCTTGGCCAGATCATTGTCCGACAACTTGCCTTTTTGCTTGAGTACGCTCAAAAAAGCGCTGTAGTTTTCTTCCGATTCAGCAGTTTGCATGACGTTGCGGCGTGCGCTTCAAGCGGGCGGGCCTGATTTCACCTGGTCAGAACCCGCAGCATCCTAAGTAACCAAGCAACAGCAGCCTCATTCACTGCCCAGTACTTTGACCAATTGCTCAGCCGGCACGTAACCGGGCAACACGTTGCCTTTTTGCGTGACGATCATGGGCGTACCCGACATACCGAAGGCTTCGCCCAGATTCATGTGGTCGTCTACGGGGTTGCTGCATTGCTTGGTTGCAACCGATTCGCCCTTTTTAGCGGCAGTCAATGCCTTTTGCCTGTCATCGGCACACCAGACCGATACCGCTTTTGCGTAAGATTCTGAGCCTTTACCGGCTCTCGGGAAAAACAGGTAACGAACACTGATGCCTTTGGCCATGTATTGGTCGATTTCAGCATGCAGTTTCCGGCAGTACCCACAATCGATGTCAGTAAACACCGACACCTGATATTTCGCATTCGGCGCTTTGAAGGTAATCATGTTGTGTTCACCCACTTTGTCCAACGCCTGTTTGCGCATCCCCGACAATCTGTTTTCGGTGAGGTTTTCTTTCGCGAAGGCGTCGTATAACTGCCCCTGAATCAGGTACTTGCCGTCCTCGGACGCATAAAAAATGCTGGCACCCACGACAACTTCATACAAGCCCTTGATTTCAGATGGGCTGATGCTGTCGACTTTGGCCTCGGGCATGAACTCGGATAGCGCTTTTTTGATGGCGGCTTCATCAGCCCAGGATGACGACGACAGCGTCAATAGCGCAACAGTCAGCAGTGAATACAGTTTTTTCATGGCTTGATTTCCATTTAGGGAGGGGGGGACAGGTCGACGCGGCATGACCGTGCCGGGCGTTACTATTGAGCAATGCGATCAATGTCGATGACCAGCGACAACATCATCAGCGAAATCAGCAAAAACATGCCCAGTTGCTGGAAATACATTTGCACCCGATCGGATATGGGGCGGCCCTTGATGGCCTCCAGCGCAAAAAACAGCAGATGGCCGCCGTCGAGTATGGGGATGGGTAGCAAATTGAGTACGCCCAAACTGACGCTGACCAAACCGAGAAATTTGAGAAAGGCGGTGAAGCCCATTTCGGCGGATTGACCGGCATATTGCGCAATGCTGATGGGACCACTCAAGTTTTCGACCGATGCCGCGCCAATGAACATTTTGCCTATCATTTTCACGGTGGTGATGGCGTAAAACCAGGTTTTTTCGCTTGCCACCCTCAGCGCTTCACCCACCGGCAAGGTGTAAGTCACTCTCATGCCCTGTAGGGTATCTGGCGGAATATGGACACCGGCACCGATTTTGCCTATCACACTGCCATCGGCCTGCTGCTCGGCACGCGGCGTCAGCCGAATTTCCTGCTGCGCCTCGGCCCGCTCGATCAACAGCTTGATTTCCTGATCCGGTCGACTCTTGACGATATCGACCCACTGCAGCCATTCCGCAACAGCCACGCCATCGGCTGACAGAATCAAATCGCCGGTTTGCAACCCGGCGGCTTTGGCAGCGCCATCACTGGTCAACTGACCGATAATGGGCTGAATTTTCGGCATCCACGGATTGAATCCCAAGCGTTTGCCCAGCATTTCAGGGCTTTTGATGTCATCGCCGGTGAGCGTGATCCAGCGATTGATTTCATCACCCGCCATCGTCTTGACGCTGATTTCTATGGTCTGGTCGCCATGGATGGCTCTGGAAACCAGTTGTTCCAGAACGGTAGCCCAGGTTGGCGTGTTTTTCTGATTGACACGCATGATTTCATCGCCTTCGACAAAGCCTGCCTGCGCTGCCAGCGTATCGGCTTCTACGTTACCAACGATGGGACGTATGCCGGTTTCACCGATGACCAGCACCAGCCAGAACAGGACGATCGCCAAAAGTAGATTGACCAGCGGGCCAGCGGCGACGATCGCACTACGTACAGCCAGGCTCTGCCGGTTGAAGGCAAACGGCAAATCCTCCGGCGCAACCGGCTCTTCCCGCTCGTCGACCATTTTGACGTAGCCACCCAGTGGGATGGCGCATATCACGAATTCGGTATCGGCGGGCGACTTCTGGTAACCCCAAAGCCGTTTGCCGAAACCTATGGCAAAGCGGGTGACCTTGACACCGGTTTTCCGCGCCACCCAAAAATGACCAAACTCGTGAAACGCTACGAGTACGGCAATGGCGACCAGAAAATAAAACAGGGTGTGCAAGGTTTCCATAAGTTTTTCAAGGTTCGAGTAAGCGGATTTCTTCCCTGGCAACGGTGCGGGCCTGCCCATCCGCTGCTAAAACCAATTCAAGGCTGTCGGCGCTATCGGGTTTGAATCGAGCCATGCTGCGTTCGATGACGACGGCAATGTCGGTAAAGCGTATGCCCTCATTCAAAAACGACTCGACGGCTACTTCGTTGGCCGCATTCAATACTGTCGGCATGATGCCTCCGGCACGGATGGCCTGGTAGGCCAGTCTCAAGCACGGAAAACGCTTCAGATCCGGGGCTTCGAAATCCATGTGGCCCACCTCGAAAATATCGAGCGGTGTCACGCCGGACTCGAAGCGTTCCGGCCAGGCCATGGCATGGGCGATGGGTGTGCGCATGTCCGGGTTGCCCATCTGCGCCAGCACCGAGCCGTCAACGTAATCCACCATCGAGTGAATGATGCTTTGCGGATGGATGACGACCTGAATCGCGTCGGGTTCGACGTTGAAGAGCAAACAGGCCTCGATAAGTTCCAGGCCCTTGTTCATCATGGTGGCCGAATCGACCGAGATTTTCCGGCCCATATCCCATTTGGGATGAGCCACCGCCTGCTCGGGGGTGACGTTGGGCAGGCTGTCCAGCGCTGTTTTACGAAACGGGCCACCCGATGCCGTCAGCAAAATGCGCCGCACTTGCGCGGCGCTATGGCCCGGCGTGTAACCTTGGGGCATGCATTGAAAAATGGCGTTGTGCTCGCTGTCGATGGGTAACAGCACCGCGCCGGATTCGGCAACGGCCTGCATGAAAATCTGGCCCGACATGACCAAGGCTTCCTTGTTGGCGAGCAACACCGTTTTGCCTGCCTTGGCGGCAGCCAGGGTGGGCAACAATCCCGCCGCGCCGACGATGGCTGCCATGACCACATCGACCGTATCCAGCGTCGCCACGGTCTGCAAGGCTTCGGCACCGGCATGAACCGTGATGTCGGCAATGTCGGTACCGTCTATGGTCTGGCGGAATTCATCGGCTTTTTCGCAATTGACGATGACGACGTGCTGAGGGCGATGGGTCAGACACTGCTGAAACAAGGTTTCGATATTGCCGTTGGCCGTCAATGCCACCACCTTGTATCGATCGGCATGTCTTGCCGCGACATCCAGGGTGCTGACGCCTATCGATCCGGTTGCGCCGAGTATGCAAATACCTTTCATGAGAACACGCTCCGACCAATCAGAACGACACCGGCGTAAAAGAACGGTGCCGCCGCGATGACGCTGTCGATTCGATCGAGGACGCCGCCATGCCCCGGCAGCAGCACACCGCTGTCTTTGACACCCTTGCGGCGCTTGACCAGGCTGAAGAACAGATCGCCATAAATCGAAATCAGCACGGTGAGGATGGACAGAATGATCCAGTCGAACGCCATCAGGACGGCAAGCTGAGGCATCTCACCCAGAAACGACTGGATGCCCCCATAAAACACCCATAACCCCATGGCGCAAACGACGGCCGACACCAAAGCGCCGTACATACCTTGCACGGTCTTGCCGGGACTGATGTCGGGCGACAGCTTGTCCTTGCCCCAACGGTGGCCGGCGAAGTAGGCACTGATATCGGCCAGCCAGATCACAATCAGAAAATACAACACCATGTCGGGGCCGTAATAAGAACGCAGCTTGGTCAGGAACATCCAGGCCGACAACAGTACCAGCCAGCCGATGAAGGCTTTGAGTCGTGGCGACACGTCGACCACCAGCAATTGCGCACTGGCCTGGCGAATCAACAGCATGGCCAGCAGCCAGAACAGTACCGGAACGATGACGAACCATTCGAGCGCATCGGAATAGTCTTTGACCTCGGGCCATTCCATGACGCCGGCCAACCACTCCAGGAAGTGGGTCCAGAACGTCACCCCTATCATCGGGGCAATGAGCGCAGCGAAGAACAGCCCTTTGCTCACGGGTTTTTCGACGTCGGTCAACGCCAGCCATTCCCAGGCTGCCAGAAACGTAATGGCTGCGATGAACAGCGAAAAATAGATCGATGAAAGTTGAAAGATCGCCAGCAGCGCGACGGTCAGTAACACCAAAGCCGTGATTGTGCGTTGAAGTAGCATAGGTTTCTTGTCGTTATTTTATTGAAGTAAAGCGTAACCATTTTGGTTATCCAGCATTTGTTCGCCGGTATGGCCAAAACGGCGCTGACGTCCTTTGAAACTTGCAATGGCTTCCTGCAACAAGGCGCCGTCGAAATCGGGCCACAAGGTTTTGGTGAAATAAAACTCGGTGTAGGCCAACTGCCAGAGCAGAAAGTTGCTGACCCGCTCCTCGCCGCCGGAGCGTATGAACAGATCCGGCTCGGGCAAACCTGCCGTTACCAGGTAATTGTCGATCAAGGCTTCCGAGACGTCGCCGGGGGCTATCGTGGCGTTTTGGATACCGGCAACGATTTGCGTCACGGCTTGGGTAATGTCCCATCGGCCACCGTAGTTGGCGGCTATCACCAGGGTAAGGCCGGTGTTGCTTGCGGTTTGCGCTTCAGCATCGCGAATTTTGAGTTGCAGCTTGTTGGAAAACCCGGCTCTGTCGCCAATGATCTTGAGCCGGATGTTGTTCTTGTCGAGCTTGTCGACTTCGGTTTGCAGGGTAGACAGGAACAAGTCCATCAGCAAATTGACCTCTTCCCGGGGACGGCGCCAGTTTTCGCTGCTGAAGGCAAACAGCGACAAGACTTCGATGCCTTGCTTGGCGCAGTATTCGACGATTTTGCGCACTGCCTTGACACCGGCATGATGCCCCATGACCCGGGGCATCATGCGTTTCTGCGCCCAACGGCCATTGCCGTCCATGATGATGGCAATGTGCCTGGGATTATCGTGACTATCGTGTGCCGTTGGATTCAAGTCGGTCGCCATGGCTCGCACGCCTTACATCGAAAGCAGATCGGCTTCTTTTTCTTCGAGATGCTTTTCCACTTCCTTGATGTATTGGTCGGTCAGTTTCTGAATTTTGTCTTCCGCCTGACGGGCATCGTCTTCCGAAATCAGTTTGTCCTTGAGCGCATCCTTGATCGCCGCATTGGCGTCGCGGCGAATGTTGCGGATGGCCACCCGGCCTTGTTCGGCTTCGTTCTTGACGACTTTGACCAGTTCACGGCGACGCTCCTCGGTCAGCGCGGGCAGCGGAATGCGGATCACCATACCCTGGGTGGCGGGATTCAAGCCCAGACCCGATGACATAATCGCTTTTTCGATGGCCTGGATCATGCCCTTCTCCCAGGGTGTAACCTTCAGCGTTCGCGCATCTTCGACGGATACGTTGGCAACCTGTGACAACGACGATTCCGTGCCGTAGTAACTGACGGTGATTTGATCGAGCAAGCTGGGGTGAGCGCGTCCGGTGCGGATTTTGGAGAAGGCTTTTTGCAAGCTTTCTATGCTTTTTATCATCCGTGTTAAGGCATCCTGTTGAATATCGCTAATCATGTCATTTCCTCACGATAAGAGAGCCGATGTCTTCGCCACGCATCAGCCGCATGACGGCACCCGGCTCAAAAATGTTCATTACCCGCATGGGCAGATTATTATCCCGGCACAACACCAGCGCCGTCGTATCCATGACATTCAGGCGCTGGTCGATCGCCTCGTCATAGGTCAGACGCGAATAAAATGTTGCATCGGCTACTTTATGGGGGTCGGCAGAATAAACACCTTTGACTTTGGTGGCCTTAATCATCAGTTGGGCGTCAATCTCGATGGCGCGAAGGCTGGCCGCGGTGTCGGTGGTAAAAAACGGGTTACCGGTACCCGCAGCGAAGATGGTCACCCTGCCCTTTTCCAGATGACGCACCGCCCGGCGGCGGATGTAATCTTCGCAGACCTGGTTGATTTTCAACGCCGTCATCACCCGCACCGGCTGCCCTAGGTATTCCAGGGCATCCTGCATCGCCAAGGCGTTGATGACGGTGGCCAGCATACCCATCTGGTCGCCAGTCACCCGATTGAGACCTGCCGACGCTTTTTCGGCACCGCGCAGGATATTGCCGCCACCGATCACCAAACCGACCTGAATACCGGCATCGCACAAGTCTTTGACCTCGTGCGCCAAGCGCTGAACGATATCGGGGTCTATGCTGCCACCCTGCGCACTCATCAAGGCTTCGCCGCTCAGCTTGAGCAAAATTCTTCTACAGATCAATTGACTCATCACACTATCCAGGCTCGGTAAGGGGTAATCACAAAGGTGTTTTGATGCCGAAAAAAACCCGGTAAAAACCGGGCTTTTAGAGAGGGCCTTAACTTCCTCTGACTTGCGCCATGACTTCGGCGGCAAAGTCCTCTTCTTTTTTCTCTATGCCTTCACCTACTTCGAAACGGGCAAAGCGTACTGCCTCATTGCCTTTTTCCTTCAGCAACTGGGCGATGGTTTTGCTGTCATCCTTGATGAAAGCCTGACCCAGCAAAGTGACTTCGGCCAGGAATTTGTTGATGCGGCCAGACACCATTTTCTCGACGATGTCGCTAGGCTTGCCCTTGATTTTGTCTTCCTGTTGGGCCAGAAAAATTTCTTTTTCTTTTTCGATGGTTTCAGCCTCGACCTGGTCGGCAGAAAGACAGATGGGTTTGCTGGCGGCGATGTGCATGGCTACATCCTTGCCCAGTTCGGCATCGGCTTGGGCCAGCTCCACGATCACGCCAATTTTGCTGCCGTGCAGATAACAGGCCTGGCCGCCGTTTGTCGTGGCAAATTTTTCGAAACGACGCACGGTGATGTTCTCACCCAGTTTCGCAATCATGGCGCGACGGGTTTCGTCCACGCTGCTGCCGTCTGCCAGAACCAGGGCTTGCAGTTGTTCGTCGTTTGCGACATCGGCTGTCAACAACGCGGTGGTGACGTCGTCGACGAATTTGACGAAGTCGTCGTTCTTGGCAACGAAGTCGGTTTCGCAGTTGACATCGACCATGACGACCGATGTGCTGTCGGCAGAGACTTTGACACCAATGACGCCCTCGGCAGCGATTCTGCCGGATTTTTTATCGGCCTTGGCCAGACCGGCTTTGCGCATGTTTTCAATGGCCAGCTCCATGTTGCCGTCGGCTTCAACCAGGGCTTTCTTGCATTCCATCATGCCGGAGCCGGTTCGCTCGCGCAGTTCCTTCACCATAGCCGCACTAATACTCATCGTTTTGTTTCCTTAAAATTGCTCATCTAAAAAAACGCCTCACGATGGAGGCGTTTGAGATATTGATTTAATCTGTCAAGTCAGTCTGATTCGGTTCTGAAATACCGACTCAGTGCAAAGCGCCGCGTATCAACCTTCGGCAACCATTTCCTCGACGAATTCGTCCGCTTTGTTTGCAGCATCCATACGCACCGCTTTGGCTTCCAGAACGGCGGCGGATGCGGTCTGGCAATACAACGTAACCGCACGAATCGAGTCGTCATTGCCAGGAATGATGTAATCAATGTTTTCGGGAGAGTTGTTGGAATCGACGATACCGATCACCGGAATGCCCAGTTTTTTGGCTTCCATAATGGCATTCTTCTCATAACCGACATCAAGGATGAACAAAGCGTCGGGAGTGCGCTGCATGTCTTTGATGCCGCCCAGGCTGCGTTCGAGTTTTTCCAGCTCACGCTCCATGCCCAATGCTTCTTTTTTGCTGAAGCGTTGGTACAAGGTGCCATCGTTTTTCATCGCTTCCAGCTCTTTCAGGCGGTTGATCGATTTTTTGATGGTCTTGAAATTGGTCAGCATTCCGCCCAGCCAACGATGATTGACAAACGGCATGCCGCAACGGATTGCTTCATCGGCAACCGCTTTTCGGGCAGCTTTTTTGGTGCCGACGAACAGGATGGTGCCTTTGTTGGCGGTCATCTGCCCCAGGTAGTTCATTGCGTCATTGAACAGGGGGAGTGTTTGTTCCAGATTGATGATGTGGATTTTGTTGCGGGCACCAAACAGATAGGGGGCCATTTTCGGGTTCCAGTAACGGGTTTGATGTCCGAAATGAACACCCGCTTCCAACATTTGACGCATGGACACTACTGCCATTGATTTCTCCTAAGGTTTTGCCGATGATTCGGCGTTGGGTTACGCCTCCGCACTGTCCCGACTGATGACCGACATGTCCTGAGACATTACCAGCACCCCACCAATCGTGCCGACAGGCGTGAGTATTGTATAAAGTGAGCCGCGCTTTATACCATGTTCGCAATTTCGCAACAATAGCAAGTCTGTTAGACTGCCCCCGGCAACGTCTCGATCAAGGCGTCAGAGCAAGTACCGAATCATCACAGACCGTTCATGAACATCGCCATCAAAACTGCTGAAGACATCGAAAAAATGCGTATCGCCTGCCGTTTGGCGGCTGAGGTACTGGACATGATAGACGCGCACGTCAACGTCGGTGTAACCACCGAGGAACTCGATCAGATTTGCCACGATTACATCGTCAATGAACAACACGCCATACCCGCACCGCTGAATTACCGTGGCTTCCCCAAGTCGATCTGCACCTCGGTCAATCATCAGATTTGCCATGGCATACCCGGCAACAAGCAGCTCAAGAGTGGCGACATTGTCAACATTGACATCACCGTCATCAAGGACGGCTACCACGGCGATACCAGCAAGATGTTCTGTGTCGGCGACGTCAGCCCTCATGCCCGCCGACTCATCGAAATCACCCGTCAGTGTCTGTTCCTGGGCATAGAGCAAGTCCGGCCCGGTGCCCATTTCGGCGACATAGGCCACGCCATTCAAAAACACGCTGAAAGCAACCGCTACTCCGTCGTCCGCGAGTTTTGTGGCCACGGCATAGGCAAAAAATTTCACGAAGAACCGCATGTCATGCATTACGGCAAGCGTGGCGAAGGCGCCGAGATGAAGCCCGGCATGATCTTCACCATAGAACCCATGATTAACCTCGGCAAACGCCACATGAAAGTGCTGCCTGACGGCTGGACGGCGGTTACCAAAGACCGCAGCCTGTCGGCACAGTGGGAGCACACCATTCTGGTCACCGAAATCGGATACGACATTCTGACCTTGCGACCAGAAGAACTGTGACCTTCTCCCAAGCTTGCACCGAACACGATTTTGCGACGCTGTTACAGCAAGATCGCGCCCTCGTGCAAGTCAAAGCCGCGCTGCACGACGAAAGACGACACCTCAAACAACGCTTCGATCCGCAAGTCTCGCCCGCCACCTTGCTGAAAGACCATGCCTGCTGCATCGACCACCTGCTGCGTGCCTGCTGGACATTTTTCCTGGCGGACGCAGCCAGCGGGCATGCGTTGATCGCGACCGGCGGCTATGGTCGCGCAGAGCTGTTTCCGCATTCCGACATCGATCTGCTGATCCTGCTCGACGAATCCCGCCCCGACACCGGCATCTCGGCATTCAGCAATTTTCTCTGGGATATTGGTCTCAAGCCCGGTCTGAGCGTGCGCAGCATCGATGAATGCATTGCCGCCGCCGATGCCGACCAAACCATCTTCACCGGCCTGCTCGAAATACGGATCATCAGCGGCAACACGACATTGATGACTGCCCTGCTCGCAAAACTCGAACGCTTGCAACCCTGGCCTTCCGAACGCTTCTTCCTGGCCAAACTCGACGAGCAAACCCGGCGTTACGCCAAATTCCACGATACCGCCTACAACCTGGAACCCAACATCAAGGAAAGCCCCGGCGGCCTGCGGGACCTGCAAACCATAGCCTGGGTATTCAAGCGGCATTACCAATCGCAATCATTGCGTGAACTCATCAAATACGGTTTCCTGCCCCAGGCCGAATACGACAGCCTGATTGCCTCGCGCGACAACCTCTGGCGTCTGCGCTTTGCCCTGCATACCTTGACCGACAAATGCGAAGACCGGCTGTTGTTCGATTACCAGCGCGAACTGGCCACACTATTCGGTTACACCCACGCCAACCAGCAACCCGATGTCGAACGCTTCATGCAATTTTTGTTCAGAACGGTGCGGGAAATCGAGTACCTGAACGAAATTTTGCTGCAATTACTGCACGAGCGCCTGCTGAGCCATCAGGACAATCTCGCCCCCATTCCCATCACCCTCAATTTCACGGCCATTGCCGGTTTCATCGAGGTTAGCGACGAAACCGTTTTCTCGCGCAATCCGCTGGAAATGTTCAACATGTTCCTGATTTTGCAGCAATCGCCATCGCTCAAAGGCGTTCGCGCCACCACCATACGGCTGATTCGCAACAACCTGCACCTGATCGACGACGACTTTCGCCACAACAAACAGGCCAACCGCTTGTTCATGGACATCATTCGCCAGCCGCGCGGCATCACCCATCAACTCCGGCGCATGAACCGTTACGGCATACTGGCCGCCTACCTGCCCGATTTCGCCAACATCGTTGGCCGCATGCAATACGACCTGTTCCACATCTACACCGTCGACCAGCACACCCTGTTCGTGATCCGCAACCTGCGCCGCTTCACCCTGGCAAAACATCGCGACGAACTGCCGTTCTGCCACAACATCTTCCTGCTGACCCCAAAACCCGACGTGCTCTACATTGCCGCCTTGTTTCACGACATCGCCAAAGGCCTGGGCGGCGACCACTCCACCCTGGGCGAAGGCATCGCCCGACAGTTCTGTCAGCAGCACGACTTGTCGCGCCACGACACCGATTTGATTACCTGGCTGGTCAGACAGCATTTGCTGATGTCGATGACGGCACAGCGCAAAGACATCAGCGACCCGGACGTCATCCATTCCTTCGCCCAACACGTCGGCAGCATCGAACACCTGAATTACCTGTACCTGCTGACTGTTGCCGACATCCGCGCCACCAACCCAGGCCTGTGGAATGGCTGGAAAGACGCCCTGCTGAAAGACCTGTACATCGCCACACACCAGGCCCTGCACCGAGGCTTGCATCACCCTGTCGTCCGCTCTGAAAAAATCCGGGAAAACCGCAGCGAAGCCAGGCGCGAACTGGAAAAACTCGGTGTCGACAGCACCCTCATCGAACGATCCTGGTCTCACTTGAGCGATGAATACTTTTTACGCTACTCCAGCGACGAAATCGCCTGGCATAGCCTGGCGATAGCCGCTTGCCATGACGACGACCTGCCGCTGGTATTGCTGCGGCCACAAACGGTACGGGGCAGCGCGGAAGTGTTTATCTACACCCGCAACGAGGCACTGATATTCTCGCTCTGCACGGCAACCCTGGATCAATTGGGACTGACCATCCTCGACGCCCGCATCATCACCACCAACGCCCAGTACGTACTGAACAGCTTTCAAATCCTCGAACAATCCGGCGAACCGATTACCGACCTGTACCGTGAACAGCACATCTGCGATGCACTACGCGCCGCGTTGAAAAGCAAAACCGTCAAAACCAGCCGCAACATTCACAAACAATCCCGGCAAGCCAGACATTTTCCTATCGAAACCCGCATCACCTTCCTCGATGACGCCGACTCGCCCTACACCGTCATCGAACTCATCACCACCGACCGGGCCGGCTTGCTATCAACCCTGGGCCAGGCATTCAACCATCTCGACATTCAGCTGCACGACGCCAAAATCACCACCATAGGCAGCCGCGCCGAAGACATGTTCTATGTCAGCGATCTGCTCGGCAAACCGGTCACGGATACGGTAGAACGCCAAAAAATCCACGACACAATGCGGCGATTCATTGAAAAAACGCTGTAACCATTCAGCGTCCCGTTGGCTCCGCATGGGAACGCATAGTGCGACGGGATGCAGTGAGGCACGAACCGCATCGTTCGCGATTGATTCTGGTTCCCACGGTCTCCGTGGGAACCCATACCGGGCGCTGACAAAACCCGGGGCATCGAGTCCGGTACGCATTCCCACGCAGAGCGTGGGAATTGAGGGTAACCTGGCCAAAAGTGCTCTTCCGCAGAGCCGTAGGATGCAGTGAGGCACGAACCGCATCGTTCGCGATTGATGCTACAGGCTGATTTTCAAGGTGCCGACTGACTATGGTCATCTGGGCAACGATTGACCTCGACGGTGATATGGTCGAGGTGAACGAAGTCGGACAACAACCGCTTGTAATGACCCGGCGATTTCGGCGATGGCGTCACCAGGCCAATGATGGCCGCGTGGTGCGACGGGCTGATGCGCCAGATGTGCAAATCCGTCACTTGGCAGTCGCCCTCGTCTTCCAGCGTGTACTGTATGGCCTGCAAATAGTGCTCATCGACGCCCTGATCCAGCAGCACCGGGCAGGCCTTCCTGATTAAACCGAACGCCCAGCCCAATATCACCCACGCCCCCACCAAGCCCATCAGCGCATCCAGCCAGACCCAACCGTAATACTTGCCTGCCAGCAAGGCAACGATGGCCAGCACAGAGGTCAGGGCATCCGCCAATACGTGCAGATACGCCGCGTGCAGGTTGTGATCGTGATGATGATGGCCATGATCGGCATGATGATGCGCATGGTGGTCGTTATGGTTATGGTTATGGTGATCGTGATCGCGTAACAACAGGGCGCACAACAAATTCACCAGCAAACCGAACACCGCAATCCATATGGCTTCGTCGAAATGAATGCTGTGTGGCACAATCAGGCGCTCGCCGGCTTCGATCATCATCAACACCGCCACCATCGCCAGCGCAATCGAACTGGCAAAGCCACCCAGCACCCCCACCTTGGCCGGACTAAAGGCAAAGGTTTTATCCTTCTCGTGGATGCGGCTGTAACGATAGGCAAAGATGGCAATCAAAAACGCCAACACATGGGTTGCCATGTGCCAGCCGTCGGCCAGCAGCGCCATGGAATGAAATCGCACACCCGCGCCGATTTCCAGCACCATGGTGGCAAAAGTCAGCAGCAAAACCCATAGTGTCCGCCGCTCGCCTTTGCGGTTGATGCGAGTGAAGTCATGAGAATGTTGATGTTCTTGCATGTCGTTATCCTTTGCTGATGATGCGCACCGGTTGGATTTTACCTCACGACTTACCAGGTTTTACGCTGCATCCACGATTCAGCCAGCAAGCGAGAAAAAACGCCCGTAAAATGGCTTTTTTTCTACATCGAGTATAAAACCTTGGAACACTTCACCCCTGTAAGCGCGCTGCTTGGCGGCGCATTGATCGGCCTCAGCGCCGTCCTGTTACTTTGGTTCAATGGCCGTATTGCCGGTATCAGCGGCATCATGAGCGGCCTGATGGCCACCGACGGCGGCAATCGGCAATGGCGCGTCGCCTTCCTGACCGGCATGCTGCTGGGCGGAGCGGCAGGCCAACTGCTGATGCCAGACCCCATCCTGTTCCGCACGGATTACCCAACCGCGTTAATCATCGCCGGTGGCTTTCTGGTTGGCTTCGGCACCCGTCTGGGCAACGGCTGCACCAGTGGCCATGGCATTTGCGGCATAGCCCTGGGTTCGAAACGCTCCATCGTCGCAACCCTGGTATTCATGGCAACCGGCTTGCTGACGGTCTTCATCATGCGTCACATCGTGGGGCTGGGCGCATGAACACCATACTGCTTGCATTGATCGCAGGAACCTTGTTCGGACTCGGCATGGTGGTGTCGCAGATGGTCAACCCCGACAAGGTGCTGGCCTTTCTCGATGTCGCAGGCAACTGGGATCCCAGCCTGATACTGGTGATGGTGGGTGCACTGGCCGTTGCCGCTCTGGGCTTTTATTGGGTGCGCAAGCGCGGCAGACCGCTGCTTGACAGTCGCTTTTATTTCACCAGCAAAACCCGGATCGACCCGCCACTGCTGATAGGCGCCGCCCTGTTCGGCATCGGCTGGGGTATGGCCGGTTACTGCCCCGGGCCTGTGGTCACCAGCCTGGCACTGGGCAATCGCGAAGCACTCATCATGATCGCCAGCCTCTATGTCGGTTTTCTGGTTGCCGACCGCTTCGGACGCAAAGGCTGAACGTGGCCGACAACGCTACCCTTTACAGCGTTTCGCAGCTCAACCGCGAAGCCAAACGCCTACTGGCCAGTTATTTTCTGACGGTGCGCGTCGAGGGCGAAATCTCCAACTTCAGCGCACCGTCGTCGGGTCACTGCTACTTCACGCTGAAAGACGCCCAGGCGCAAATCCGCTGTGCTCTGTTCAAAGGCCAGCGGCAAGGCCTGCGTTTTCGGCCACGCGATGGCGATCTCGTCGTCGTCAGCGCACAGGTCAGCCTGTACGAACCGCGCGGCGACTATCAACTGATCGTCGAGCACATGGAACAAGCGGGCGACGGCTTGCTACGCCAGTCCTTCGAGCGGCTGAAAATCAAACTGTCGAACGAAGGCCTGTTCGATGAAAGCCGCAAACGCGCCATGCCTTTGATACCGGCTGCCATTGGCGTCATCACCTCGCCCACTGGCGCCGCCATACACGACATTCTCACCGTGCTGCGCCGCCGCTTTCCGGCGATACCCGTCATCGTCTACCCGGTGTCGGTGCAGGGTGAAGCCGCCAAATTTGAAATCAGCCGCGCGATACAAACTGCGAATGAACGCCGCGATGCCGATGTGTTGATCCTGGCACGCGGCGGCGGCTCACTGGAAGACTTGCAGGCATTCAACGACGAAATCGTCGCCCGCGCCATTGTCGCCAGCTCGCTGCCCGTCATCAGCGGCGTCGGTCATGAAGTCGATGTCACCATCGCCGATTTCGTCGCCGATTTGCGGGCGGCAACACCGTCAGCCGCTGCTGAGCGCGCCGTGCCGATACAGAGCGACTGGCTGGCCCGCTTCCGGCAAGCCGAAGCGCAATTGATGCAGGCATTCGGCAGGCAGCGGCACGGACTGGATCAACGCCTGATCTGGCTGAGCCGGGCGCTGACCCTGCAACACCCAGGGCAAAAGCTGCGCCGCAATGCCCAACGCCTGGACGAACTGGAGCAACGTCTGACCCACACCATGGCCCGTCGTCAGCAAGGCTTGCGGGCACGGGTCGCCATCGTCTACCGCAAGCTGATGCAGCACCAGCCGACCCATCACATTCGCCGCAGCAAACAACAAACCGGTTACCTGGAAAAACGCTTGCAGCAAGCCATCCGACAACGACTGGCAACGCTCAAGCAACGCCACACCAGCCTGGGCCAGACCCTGCAAGCCGTCAGCCCGCTGGCAACACTGGATCGAGGCTACGCCATCGTGTTGCAGGGTGATGGCTGCATCGTCAAATCCACCCAACAACTGCAAGCGGGTGAGCGCATCGAAAGCCGTTTGGCCAAAGGCCGCATCGTCAGCACCGTCACGCAGTTGATCGATTGAAATGACTCGGTGTCCTCGTTCCTACGCGCCGCAAAGCAATGCGGACCGGAGTTTCCGCCACAGAATGGTCAAATCGAAACATAAGGGTTGTGCTGCATTTCATGACCAAACGTCGACAGGGGGCCGTGGCCGGGAATGAAGACAATGTCGCGGCCTAACGGCCACAATTTTTTCTGTATCGAATCGATCAGCATTTGATGATTGCCGCGCGGAAAGTCGGTGCGGCCAATCGATCCCTTGAACAATACATCGCCGACGATGGCCAGTCTCGCACTCGCGCTGAAGAACACGACGTGCCCCGGCGTGTGGCCAGGGCAGTGAATCACACCAAGGTTTTGTTCGCCAACCGTGACGACATCACCGTCTTCCAACCATTGCGACGGCTCGAAGCGGTCGCAGGGTGGAAAACCAAACAGCTTGCACTGTTCCGGCAAGGCGTCTATCCAGAACGCATCGCCTTTGTGCGGCCCGATGATGGGCAGATTCAGGCGCTTGCCAAGCTCGGCAACGCCACCAACATGATCCAGATGGCCGTGGGTGACCCAAAGTCCCTGTAGCGTCAGACCATGTCGGTGCACCTCGTCCAACAAGCGGTCGACTTCGCCGCCGGGGTCGATCAAAACGGCGTTACCCGTTTCGTCACAGCTCAGCAATGTGCAGTTTTGTTGATAGGGCGTAACCGGGATGAGGGTGTAATTCAGGCTCATGACTTCAGGATGATTCAAGTCTGGAGGGCATTGTTCACGCAATAGAGGAACTTGCACAACGCATTAAAGCGAGTTGAATTAGGGTTCAATTCGTCGGCAACCGATTGGATGGTTCGCTGGCCACGGCTGTAGACTTTCGCCAAGGCTTGCTTGCAATCGTTTTATCCCCGCTGTGCTTTCGATATGAGCCGAGATAATCCACACCGGGTTTTCTGCCGCGAGGCGCTGCATGTCCAGAATTGGCTGACTGCGCGCGGCTTGTAGCTGACAGACATCCCAGGTCGCATCCAACCGCTTCAATGTGGCGATAGCCGTTGCCAGGTTTTCCAGGGTGACGAAATTCATCACCAGCCAGCCGCCGGGTTTGAGGCGACGAAAACAGAGTTCGATCAATTCAGCCAGCTCGCCACCGGAGCCGCCGATGAACACGGCGTCGGGATCTGGCCAGGCATCCAGTCCTTGCGGTGCCTTGCCGTGTACGCAGCGGTAGTTGCTCAGGCCCCAGGCGCGGTGGTTGTGTTCGATGTTGGCGATGTCGTCGGCGTTTTTTTCGATGGCGTATACCTCGCCATCGGGGCAAAGCCGCGCGGCTTCCAGCCCGACCGAGCCGCTGCCGGCGCCGATGTCCCACAACGTGCTGTCCCGGCGCAATTGCAAACGTGCCAGCGACACCGCCCGCACCTCGCGTTTGGTAATCAGGCCTTTTTCCGGTTTGCGCTGACGGAAGTCGGCATCGCTGACGCCGAACAACACCGGCGACGGACTGGCAATCTTGCGTTTGAGAATCACGACATTGGGGTCGGCGAATGCGCTGCCCGCCACCTCGGCGACGGACAGAAAGCCGGTGACGCGCTGTTGCGGCTGGCTCAAGCGTTCGGCAACGGCCATATCGAACAGGTCGGCCATGGCTTCGACATCGAGCATGCGGGCGATGCGGCCGGGGGTGTTGTCCGGGCTGGTTAGCACCGCCAGCACCTCTTCGCGGCGACACAATTGCGCCAGTGCGTACAAGCCATGGTCGCGGCTGGCGCCGTGCGTCCATTCACCGGCATCTTTGGCATGTACCGAGACGATGCGAGCCGTCTGCCACGGCAAGCCCAGCGCGGCGAAAGCCAGTTGCACGGTGGATAGGTTGGGCAGAATTTTTACCCGCGCAGCGTCGAGCTTGGACGCGAGAAAACCGGCGATGCCGTGGCACAGGGGATCGCCGGTCGCCAGCACGACCACCGCTTCGTCATTGGCCAGCGCCGCTGCTATCCAGCCCGGCACTTGCGCCAGGTAGCCGGTTAAATCGTAATGCCTGGCCTCGGTAATGTGGTCGGCCAGCAAGACCAGCAGACGGCCACCGGCGATAACGTGTCTGGCGCTGCGCAAGGCATCGAGTGCTTCGGCGCCCAGGCTGACGGCGCCGTCGTCGAGTACGCCGATGAAGGTTACTACCTCACCCTGCCCTCTCCCAGAGGGAGAGGGTTCTGTTTCGCTGTTTACGACAGATTCCAAAGGAAGAAGGGGCAAAATACCAGCGCTTTCTTTCAGGCAAGACTGCCTTAAAAGCCCCTCTCCCTCAGGGGTTGGGGAGAGGGGAATATGAAACAAAATATCGGCGTTTTCTTCAGCCATGATCGTGGATTCCCCCGGCTTCCGCCAGTTTGTTACCGTCGAAATCGCAGACCAGCACCCGGATGGAAAAGCGGCCCGGATAGCGGCGTTCCAGCGTAGCGATGACCCGGTTGGCAAGTTCGACATGAAAGTCATGTTCCAGCCCCAGTTCCGCCATGCATTCCGAGGCGTAGCGGGCGGTTTCCTGGGCGGCGATGGCGGCGCACACCTCGGGCGGTGCGCCGATGTGGCGGGCGATGTCGGCCACCAGTTCGACATCGACCGGCGCCCGACCGGCGTGGGTGATGGTTTCGCCCTGGGCCATTTTGGTCAGCTTGCCGACCATGCCGCCGATGATGATGCGGGCTATGCCGCAGCGGTTGGCAGCATCCAGCGCCGGGGTCAGAAAGTCGCCCATTTGCACGAAACAGCTTTCATCCAGTTGTGGCAACTCGCGCATCACAAATTTTTCGGTACGGCCACCGGTAGTCAGCACCACGCTGTGCTGACCCTGATTGGCGGCAACTTCCACGCCCTGCACCACGCTGGCGCGAAAGGCGGCGGTCGAATAGGGGTGGACGATGCCGGTAGTACCCAGAATCGAAATGCCGCCGACAATGCCCAAGCGATAGTTCAAGGTCTTTTTCGCCATGGCTTCGCCGCCAGGCACCGAGATGGTCACCTGTACGCCACGATGTTGCAGCGCGTCGGTGGCCACCCGGCGTATGTTGTCTTCGATGTTGCGGCGCGGCACCGGATTGATGGCCGGGCCACCGACTGCCAGCCCTAGGCCGGGCCGGGTAATCAGGCCGACGCCGACGCCGCCCAACAGTTCGACCTGCCCCGGCGCCTCCAGCCAGCTTACCTCGGCGGTGAGATGGGCGCCGTGGGTGCAATCGGGGTCGTCACCGGCGTCTTTTTCCACCACGGCGCCTGCCTGGCGGTCGTCGGCCCAGCCATCCAGCACGTTGAAGGTAACGGTCTGACCATTCGGCAGCAGGCAATCGACCCGCTCCGGCACCTGGCCGGTCAGCAAACCCAGCACAGCCGCCCGCGCCGCTGCCGCCGAACAAGCGCCAGTGGTGTAGCCCTTGCGACTGCCTTTGGCTGGGCGTTCGGCCATGGCCATGCTGTCAAACCGCTTGTTGCCGGGTTTCCGCCAGGCTCAGCAAGGCATGAATGGCCGCCACCACCAGCGTGGAGCCACCTTTTCGGCCCCGGGTTATGATCCACGGCACACCGGCCAATTCGGCGAGTAAAGCCTTGGATTCCGCTGCCGAGACAAAACCAACCGGCATACCGACGATCAAGGCCGGTTTCACGCCGTGCTCCTCGATCAAGCGCAACACCTCCAGCAAAGCGGTCGGCGCGTTACCGACCGCGACGATGCCGCCCCGCAACAACCCCAGGCGCTGGGCTTTTTGCATGGCTTGCACGGCGCGGGTGCTATTGACGGTTTTGGCAGCGGCGATAACATCGGCGTCGGCGATGAATTGATGGGCGGCGACGCCGAAATGCCGCAAGCGCGGCTCTGACAGGCCGACGCAAATCATTTCCACGTCGGCGACGATGGGGGCACCGTTCAGGATAGCCAGGATGCCTGCGTCCACGGCGGTGGCGGAAAACTCGGTCAGGCCATTGAATTCGAAATCGGCGGTGGCATGGATCATGCGTCGCACTACCTGCCATTGCTCGTTGCTGTAACTGTGCGGGCCAACTTCGCGATCAACAATGGCAAAGGAATCGTGTTCGATTTGCTGGCCTGCCTGGGTCAGTTGTTCGGTCTGGCTATTGGGTTGCATGGCGTTCAATGGTGATGATGTTCGGCGTGTTCGCGGTACTGGCAACCGTCGCATTCCAGCATTTGCGGTGCGCATGGGTCGCTGGCCTGTGTGACGCGGCGGTTCAGCAAGTCGAAAATGGCCGGGTCGAAGCCGAAATAACGGCCCGAAGCAAAGGCGATGCGGGGGTACTGGCTTTGCAGCCGCTGCATCTGCGTGGCAATACGCTCGATCAACAAACCGGTGAACAGATAGTACGGCAAAACCACGATTTGCGTCATGCCCAGCCGAACCTGGCGCTGCACCATGGCTTCCAGCCGGGGATGGGTGATGCCGGTGAAGGCGATGTCGATCAGTTCGTGCTCGCTGGCTTCGTACAACCAGCGCGCCAGCTTGGCCAGCTCACCGTTGGCCACCTTGTCCGACGAACCACGCCCCAAAATGATGACGCCGGTGGTTTTCGGGTCGGGCATGGCCAGTGTTTTCAGTGCGGATTTCAACTGTTTTTGCAGTATCGCCAACAGGGTTTCGTTACTGCCGAGGTGCGGGGCGTAAATGAATTCCACGCCGGGGAACTTTTGCCGCGCGGCACCGATATGCTCAGGAATTTCCATTTTGACGTGACCGGCGGCGCTGATAATCAACGGCACCACGATCACCCGCCCGGCGTTTTGCGCAGCGCGGCTGAGGCCTTCATCCAACAGCACGTCGGCCAGTTCGATGTAGCACAGTTCGATGCGCCAGTCGGGCTGCATGGCCTGCCATTGTTGCTGGAAAAAACGGATTTCATCATTACCGGCCTGGTTGCGTGAGCCGTGACCGACTAAAAGGATGCTGGTTGTTGTGATGGTTGTCATGAGGTTTCCTCGGCTTGCCCGCGCTCGGCCCGCCGGAAACGGTGGCTGAACGTGGCATCGTACAGTTTGGATTTGGTCAGCGTCGGCCAGTGACGTGCGCCCAATGTCGGGCTGACCACGATCATGGCCTGGCTGTTGATTCTGGCGTCGCGGCAGCGTTGGCGAATGTCGGCCAGGGTGCCGCGAATGATTTGCTGCTCGCCCGGCCAACTGGCTTTGTGTACCACCAGCACCGGTGTATCGTCGCGATAACCGGCGGCCTTGAGTTCGCGTTCGACAGTCGTCAGCAGGGTGATGGATAAAAACAGGCACAAGGTAGCGCGGTGGCTGGCGAGATCGCGCAGGGCTTCGCCGCCAGGCATCGGTGTGCGGCCTTCGACCCGGGACAGGATCACGGTTTGGGTGACTTCCGGCAGGGTCAGGCTTTCCACCGCTGCCGCCATGGCCGCAAACGCCGATGACACGCCGGGCACGACTTCGACGGTGACACCGACGGCATCGAGCGGCTGCACCATTTCGATCAAGGCGCCGTACAGGCCCGGATCGCCGGTTTGCAGCCGGATCACGGTTTTGCCGGGCCGGGCCTGGGCGATCAGCCAGGCGCAGATTTGTTCCAGCGTCATGTCTTTGGAATCGCCGATCAAACAACCCGGCGGCGCCCATTGCGTGGCCGCCTGCTGCACCAGCGAACCGGCATAGAGGATGGCGTCGGCGCGAGCGATCAAATCGCGGCCTTTGACGGTGATCAAATCCGGGTCGCCAGGGCCGGCGCCAACAAACCAGACCTTACCTTGCTCGCTCATGAAAACAATCCTGCCGCCAGTGACGGGTTGAATGGGAAATACAAATGCAGATAAGACGCCCTGAGCGAACCGTGCACAAAAAAGGCTTCGACGTGGCTGCGCTGACGCTGCGGCAACGACAGGGCGAACGGCGGCAGCGGGCAATCCAGTTGCGAATGATGAAAACTGTGACCGCGTATCTCGCCATGCTCCAGACGCAGGGCGTGCATGCCCAGATTGACCAGTCTGGCCTGCATCCGGGCGCTGCCGGGCAACAGGCCAGCCATGGCGGCGCTATGGCCTTGTTTATCGGTCAAGCTATCCAGCAGGTACAACAGGCCGCCGCATTCAGCGTAAATCGGTTTGCCTGCCTGATGGTATGCCTGCAAAGCCTGTTTCAGAGCCTGGTTGGCGGCCAGGGTGGGCAGATGCAGTTCCGGGTAGCCTCCGGGCAGGTAGACACTGTCGGCTTCGGGCAACGTGTTGTCGACCAGCGGTGAAAAGAAACACAGCTCGGCGCCCATGGCGCGCAAACAATCGAGATTGGCAGGGTAAATGAAGGAAAACGCCGCATCGCGGGCAATGGCGATGCGGCGACCGGCCAGCAAGGGCGGTAGCGCCGATTCTGTGACCTTCGCAAAGTCGACGGTTTGTGGCAAACGGCACGGCGAGGTGGTGGCCAAAAGTTCGGCTGCGCTTTGGATGCGCTGCGTCAGGTCATCGATTTCCTCGGCCTGTACCAAGCCCAAGTGTCGTGACGGCAGCTCGATTGCCGCTGCTTTGGGTAGCGCCGCCAGTAGCGGCAGTTCGTCGGGCAAGGCCGCTTGCAGTAATTGGGCGTGGCCGATGCTGCCGACTTTGTTGGCTATTACACCGGTGCAGCGCAAACCCGGTCGGTACTGCGTCAAGCCCAAGGCCACGGCAGCGAAGGTTTGCGCCATACCCTGGGCATCGATCACCACGGCCACCGGTACATCCAGCGCTAATGCCAGGTCGGCGCTGCTACTGTCACCGTCGTACAAACCCATCACGCCTTCGATCAAAATCAGATCGGCTTCCCCGGCGGCATGATGCAGCAAGGCGCGGCAATGGCTTTCGCCCATCATCCATAAGTCGAGCTGATACACAGCATGGCCGCTGGCGAGGGCCAGAATTTGCGGATCGATGAAATCCGGGCCGGTTTTGAACACCCGCACCCGGAGGCCCTGGCTACGATGGTGATGCGCCAGCGCCGCAGTCAACGTGGTCTTGCCCTGGCCCGATGCCGGGGCGCTGAGCAACATCGCCGGGCAGTGGTGGCTTGCCGGTGTTGGTGTCATAGCTTAGCGGATGAGTGCGCCGACAGGCAGAACACGATCAGTGCTTTGATAGGGCGGACGGCTGTCTGCATGGTTGGTTGGCTTGCCTGGCTAGTTCTAGGGTTGAACGAAACACGCGGCAAAAAAAGGGGGGGAGGACAAACCATGGCACCGATTTGACAGATCGCCCGCCGCGACTGCTGCATACAGTTTCAGGCCTGTCTCCGGGCTTGTGATAAATCACTTACCGTTGCGGGGGCAGCGTCGGCTTTCAACCGACTTCCAGTTTCACCCGCCGGAGCGGGAACCGTAAAACCGGGCGGCATTGTAGGTTATGGGCAAGATTCGGGCAATGTGAATACTGCCAAGAAACATCTTCAACGCCGGTTGCCGACCGGCATTTTGTCGCGCAATTTCAGATAGCGCCGGTAGCGTTCCAGGCTGATGTGTTGATGGTCGACGGCCTGTTTGACGGCGCAGTCTTTGTCGTTGACGTGGCGGCAGTCGTTGAACCGGCAGTGGCCGATAAAGGGCTGAAATTCGCGAAATCCCCAGGCCAACTGGCTTTCGCTGAGCCCAGCCAGGCCGAATACGGCAACGCCGGGGCTGTCGATCAAGTCGCCACCGCCGGGCAGGTGGTAAAGGGTTGCTGCGGTGGTGGTGTGACGACCATGGCGCGTGGTTTCGGAAACGCTGTTGGTACGCAGCGACACGTCGGGCAGCAGCGCGTTGCTCAGCGATGATTTGCCAACACCCGATTGCCCCACCAGCATGGCCACCGTGTCTTGCATCGCCTGTTTCAGGCTATCGATACCTGCGCCTTGCTTGGCGCTGATTTTGTAGAGTTCGTAACCCAGGGACTGGTAACACGCCAGTTCGGTTTCGACATCCGCCGGTATCGGCAAGTCGATTTTGTTCAGTACCAACGCCACGTCGATGTTGTTGTTTTCGCAAATGGCCAGGTATTGATCCAGCAACAAGAAATCGCTGACCGGTTCGCAGGCCAGCACTACGAACAGCCGGTCGAGATTGGCCGCCACTGGCCGATCGCCGCCGCCGCGTTGGGGGCGTTCGAGCACCGAACGCCGAGGCCGTATGGCGTCGATGCGCCCCTGTTCCGGGCCTACGACAGTAAATTCGACATGATCGCCGACGACGACGGTTTCGAGCTTGCGCAAGGTTTGACACAGGTAGTGGCGACCTTCGGCTTCGACGGCAATGCTCTTGCCGAGATGGGATACCACCTGACCTTGCAGCCGCAGGCTCATCGTGCGGCTTGCATGGCTTGCTCGATATGGGCGATGCGTATGGCCGCTGGCGGGTGGCTGTAATGGAAGGCCGAGTACAGAGGATCGGGCGTCAGGGTGCTGGCGTTTTCTTCATAAAGTTTCACCAAACCGCTAATCATCTTGCTGCCTTTGGCGTGGCGGGTGGCGAATTCGTCGGCCTCGAATTCGAAGGTGCGTTGAAAATAGGTCGTAATCGGGTGCATGAAGGTAGTGAACACCGGCGACACCAGCATGAACAACAGCAGCGCGGCGGCGTTGGTGTGGGTGCTGACGCCCAGACCATCGTAAAACCAGTCCTGGTTAATCAGCCAGCCCAGCACGGCGAAACTGATGAGAGTCATCAGCGATGAGGCCATCAACATTTTGATGACGTGTCTGCATTTGAAATGACCCAGCTCATGCGCCAGTACCGCTTCGAGTTCTTCTTCGTCCAACGAGTTGACCAGGGTGTCGAAAAACACGATACGTTTGTTGTTGCCAAGGCCTGTGAAGTAGGCATTGCCATGACCGGAACGCCGTGAGCCGTCCATGATGAAAATACCTTGGCTGCTGAAGCCGCAGCGTTGCAGCAAGCCTTGAATCCGCTGTTTCAGGCTGCCGTCTTCCATGGGCGTGAATTTGTTGAACAAGGGGGCAATGACGGTAGGAAACAGCCAGCTCATCAGCAATGAAAACCCCATGATGATCGCCCAGGCATACAGCCACCACAGCTCACCGATACTGTCCATCACCCACAGCACCAGCGCCAGTATCGGCAGGCCTATGCCCGCCGTCAGGGCCAGTGTCAGCAGATGATCTTTGCTGAATTGCGCCAGCGTGGTCTTGTTGAAGCCATATTTTTCTTCGATGACGAAGGTTTGATACAACTCGAACGGCAGTTCAGCCAGACTCATCAGCAGATACACGCTGGCAACCGACAACAGGCTGGCTGTCATCAACGACAGCTCGAAGCTGGCCCAGAATTCAAAAACCAGGCTGATGCCGCCGCCCAGGGTCAGGAGCAATAGCAGCAACATGCCGATACCGGTATCGATGTCACCCAGCTTGCCTTTTTCGACCGTGTAATCGGCGGCTCTTTGATGCGCGGGCAGCGGCACACGGTCGCGAAACGCGACGGGAACCTGATCTCGATATTGCAAGACATGGTTTTTTTGCCTCGACGACAGCCAGAACTGCAAGCCGTAAGAAATGAGTAATGCGAACAGGAAAATGACGGTAAATGTGTTCATCGAAACCTGGCAGGGTGGGGTGAAGGGGGTTTGGTGGCACAGATTAGCCAATGCTACAATCTGCCGCAATACAATCATTCGTCAATGGGAACATAAAAATGGCTTTGGATGCGGACAATCTGATCTGGATCGATCTGGAAATGACGGGCCTGAACCCCGACAGCGACCGAATCATCGAAATTGCCACCGTCGTCACCGACAAACATCTCAACATTCTTGCCCAAGGGCCTGTGCTGGTCGTGCATCAGGCCGACGATGTCCTGCTGGCGATGGACGACTGGAACCAACAGCACCATGGCGAATCCGGCCTGATCCGACGAGTGAAGGAATCCCCGTTCGATGAAGCCGCAGCAGAAGCGCAAACCCTGGCATTTCTGTCGAACTGGCTGCCGCCTCGCACCTCGCCGATGTGCGGCAACAGTATTTGCCAGGACAGGCGCTTCCTGTTTCGCCACATGCCGCGCCTGGAAGCGTTTTTTCATTACCGCAACCTCGACGTATCCACAGTAAAGGAACTGGCGGCACGCTGGGCACCGGAACTCAAAGACGGTTTCAAGAAACAATCCAGCCACAAGGCACTGGACGACATCATCGAATCGATAGACGAACTCGGGTTTTACCGCCAGCATTTTTTTAGGATTTGAATACGGTATTTTGCCCCAGGGCAATCGTACTTGAATCGGTTTGACCTCAACCTGAATCCGTGCCCCCGCTAGTTTAAACGCCCTCCGAAAGCGCATGAGCGCATTTTTTTCGACTGCCGAACCATCGTTACGCTGTTTTTCTCATCCTGCCGACGACTTTTTATCCAAAAAGCCTTCCGACAGCGCATGTTCGGCTGGCTTGGCCGACAAAAGGGCAAGT
>PESC01000050.1 GCA_002929135.1 Methylomonas sp. | reverse complement strand
ATGGTTATCCGGGCTTATGGCCCGCCTCGCAGTTCAATTCGGCCATTTTGCGGAACGCACCACAGTGTGGTGGTGGCAAATGGCCGATAGGGTTGTCATCGGGTGCTCGCCGCAAACGCTTATTCCGTGGGTTTTTGCGGTTGCTCCACGCGGGGTTCATCGACTGCACGGTCTTCGCGGCGACGGCGTTCGGCAAATTCGCTGTCGTAATGTCGAGTCGGAGTGTGTTCGGTAAATTCCATGGCTTCCGATGAAGACATGGCTTCGTTGCTGTTGCCGCTGCTGTCGGGCCTGCGGTCGTTGCCGCTACGGGGTGAGCGTCGGCGATTGCGATTGCGGCGAGCCGGTTTGTCGGGGTTTATGGCTTTGGTTTCGCCGGTTTCGGTCGCATTCGGTACAGATGGCAAGGCCTGGGTGTTTTCAGATGCGCTGCTTGGTGTTTCGGTTTGGCTTCCAGGCGCTGTTTGCCGTTTGTTGCCGCCACGCCGTCCTCCTCGGGAATCGCTGTTGCGGTTACGACGATTGTTGCGGTTGTTTCTGGGTTTTTCTTCCACGGGTTTGGTGGATTCCTCGGGTTTTTCCGCTGATTGCACTTGGCCGATCAGGCGTTGCCAGAAGCGTTGTATCAGGCTGGCCGAGGATTTCTTGTTTTGTACCGGTGCAGGGGCGTCGGGCAAAAACTCCTTCACGGCGGCTTTTTCAACCTTGGTTGCGGTTTGTTTGGCGAATTCCGGAATCGTGATGTCTTCTTCCTTGATATGCAGGTGGCTGGCTTTGTCTTCCAGGCCTTCCAGCGATTTGATGCGCTCGATGTCGTAGGCCGGTGTTTCCAGGTGACGGCTGGGCAAAATGACGATGTTGACTTTCAGGCGAGATTCCATGTCCTGAATGGCGGCGCGTTTTTCGTTGAGCAAAAAGGTCGCGCAGTCGATTGGCAGATGAGCGATGACGCGCTCGGTGCCTTTTTTCATGGATTCTTCCTCGATCAAGCGCAATACCGACAAGGTGACTGATTCGACATTGCGTATGGTGCCCTGGCCCTTGCAGCGCGGGCAGGTCAGTTGTGTCGAGTCGCCGAGCGACGGGCGCAGGCGCTGGCGCGACATTTCCATCAGGCCAAAGCGCGAAATGCGGCCAGTTTGAATGCGGGCGCGGTCGATTTTGATGGCCTCGCGCAGGCGGTTTTCGACTTCACGCTGGTTTTTGTTCGACATCATGTCGATGAAGTCGATGACGAACAAGCCGCCCAGGTCGCGCAAGCGCAGTTGGCGGGCGATTTCGTCGGCAGCTTCGAGATTGGTGTTGAACGCGGTTTCTTCGATGTCGCTGCCTTTGGTGGCGCGTGCCGAGTTGATGTCGACCGAGGTCAGGGCTTCGGTGTGGTCGATGACGATGGAGCCACCGGACGGCAGCGAAACCTCGCGCTTGTAGGCCATTTCGATCTGGGTTTCGATCTGGTAGCGGCTGAACAGCGGCACGCTGTCCTGATATTGCTTGGCTTTGTGCAGGTTGTGTGGCATGACCTGCTTGAGGAAGTTGTGCGCTAGCTTGAACGCGCCTTCCTGGTCGATCAGGATTTCATCGATGTCGCCGCGCAAGTGATCGCGCAAGGCACGAATGATGACATTGCTTTCCTGGAAGACCAGAAACGGTGCGGCTTGTTCGTGGCTGGAGCGGTCGATGGCTTCCCACAGTTGCATCAGGTAGTTCAAGTCCCATTGCAGTTCCTCGACGCTTTTATCGGAACCGGCGGTGCGGATGATCAAGCCCATGGTGTCGGGAATTTCGAGAGCAGCCATGGTTTCGCGCAGTTCGCTGCGATTGTCACCCTCGATGCGGCGTGAAATGCCGCCCGCTTTGGGATTGTTCGGCATTAACACCAGGTAAGTGCCCGCCAGGCTGATGTAGGTGGTCAATGCCGCGCCTTTGTTGCCGCGTTCTTCTTTCTCGATCTGAACGACGATTTCCTGGCCTTCCCGAATATTGTTTTTCGATGGCTTGCCGTCTTCGCTGTCGCCGGTTTTGTATTCAGGCACTATTTCCTTAAAAGGAAGAAATCCGTGCTTCTCGGCGCCATAATTGACGAAGGCTGCTTCAAGACTGGGTTCTACCCGGGTAATGATGCCTTTGTAAATGTTGGATTTTTTTTGTTCTTTCGATGGTACTTCGATGTCGAAGTCGTAAAGCTTTTGGCCATCTACCAAGGCCACCCTCAGCTCTTCGGGCTGAGTGGCGTTGATGAGCATTCTTTTCATTCAGTAATCCTTAAATTGTTGGCTATTCCGTTCAATGAGTGTCCCGCAGCATTCAAAGATGCTGTCGATACGGCACGATGAAAGTCCCACGTCGAGTGAATTGCGGCCAAGCTGTCTTGCAACGCTTACGGTTGGTTGATGTTAGGGCAGCGGCTATCGGGGTTTCCGAGGATGGCGCGTGTATCGTGGGCGGCACTGTGTTGCCGGACTCTATGGACTGGGAATAACGTTCGCTCATCATGGGTTGAGCGATAAAACCCGAAAAATTCTTGTATCGACGGATGCGTCATACGCATCGATGACGGCATAGCAAGTATTTATAATTATCAGTCTATCGGTCAGATAAACCGAGCCAATATAACAAGCTTTACAAAGACCGGCAATTTTAAGCAAAGCATCACTACCACGCCGAGCGTGGGAGCGAGTAAATACCGAAATTTGCAGCGCCATGGGTATGTGTCAGTCATCACTCAGCGGAATCCACAAATAGCGTGTGTTTTGCCGAGTCTGGGTGGCAACGGGGGATTGCATTGTTTACGCTGAAAGCGTCGTGGGGGGCTTTCAGATGTACTGAACCGACAAAATTTCGTATTCGACATCGCCGCCCGGCGCCTTCACGGTTACCACGTCGCCTGCTTCCTTGCCGATCAAGGCGCGTGCGATGGGCGATCCTACCGATATGCGGCCTTCCTTGATGCTGGCTTCATCCTCGCCGACGATCTGATAGGTCACGGTCTTGCCGGTATTCAAATCTTCAATTCCCACCGTTGCCCCGAACACCACCTTGCCGTTGGCATCGGTCTTGGTGACGTCGATGATGTGGGCATTCGACAATTTGGCTTCGATTTCCTTGATACGGCCTTCCGCAAAACTTTGCTGTTCGCGTGCGGCGTGGTACTCGGCATTTTCTTTGAGATCACCATGTTCCCGCGCGTCGGCAATTGCCTGAATGATGCGTGGCCTGACCACGGTTTTCAGCTCGTCCAGTTCGACGCGCAGTTTATTAGCACCCGTCACTGTCAGCGGTACTTTGTTCATCGTTCAACTCCTGAAAAGCGGTATCTATCCGTCAAAACGTTTTATGCAAATCTTGCAGGCAATTGACATGGCCTGCATCGAGTTCGCCCAAGGCATGGCAGGCAGCACGAGCGCCTGCCATCGTTGTGTAATAAGTTACTTTGCGCTGCAAAGCCTCACGGCGCATGGTGAACGAATCGGCCACCGCTTTGGCGCCCTCGGTGGTATTGATGATTAACTGAATCTCGCCGTTCTTTATCATGTCGACCGTATTGGGGCGGCCTTCGTTGACCTTGTGAATTTCCTGGCAAGGAATATCGGCGTCTTTCAATACCTGCGCCGTGCCTCGTGTCGCCACGATGTCGTAATTCTTGGCGATCAACATCCTCGCCACCTCCGGCAGTTTTGGCTTGTCGGCGTCGCGGATGCTGATTAAAACCTTGCCGCTATGGCTCAGATCGACACCACAGGCGCGTTGCGACTTGGCGAAGGCTTCACCGAAGGTTTTGCCAACCCCCATGGCCTCGCCGGTCGACTTCATTTCCGGCCCCAACAGCGGATCGACGCCGGGGAACTTGATGAACGGGAACACGGCTTCTTTCACCGAGAAATACTTGGGGATGCGTTCTTCGGTCACGCCCTGTTGCTTTAGCGATTTGCCGACCATGCAGCGCGCGGCGATCTTGGCCAACGGGTAGCCTGTGGCCTTGGATACGAATGGCGCGGTGCGCGAGGCGCGCGGATTGACTTCCAGCACGTAAACCGTCTCGCCCTGAATGGCAAACTGAGTGTTCATCAAGCCGCAAACGCCCAGGGCTTCCGCCATTTTCGCCACTTGCGCCCGCAACTGATCCTGAAGATGGATGGGTAAATCGTAGGGCGGAATCGAGCAGGCCGAGTCGCCGGAATGCACACCGGCTTGTTCGATGTGTTCCATCAAGCCGCCGATCAAGCAGGTTTCGCCGTCGTAAATCGCGTCGACGTCCATTTCCACCGCATCATCCAGGAAGCGATCCAGCAGCACCGGCGAATCGTTGGACACGCTAACCGCCTCTTTCATGTAGCGGCGCAGACCGTCTTCGTTGAATACGATTTCCATGGCCCGGCCACCCAGTACGTAGGACGGACGCACCACCAGCGGATAACCGATGTCCTTGGCGGAACTGACGGCTTGCTCCACCGAACGCGCGGTGGCATTGGGCGGTTGTTTCAGGTTCAAGCGCTCCAGCAATTTCTGGAAACGCTCACGGTCTTCGGCCAGGTCGATGGAATCCGGCGACGTGCCTATGATAGGTGCACCGGCGGCTTCCAGGGCGCGGGCCAGTTTCAGCGGCGTTTGGCCGCCGTATTGCACGATCACGCCTTTGGGTTTTTCCAGGTCGATGATTTCCAGTACGTCTTCCAGTGTCAGCGGTTCGAAATACAGGCGATCGGAGGTATCGAAGTCGGTGGAAACGGTTTCCGGGTTGCAGTTGACCATGATGGTTTCGTAGCCATCCTCACGCAGCGCCAGCGCCGCATGGACGCAGCAATAATCGAACTCGATGCCTTGGCCGATACGATTGGGACCGCCACCCAAGATAACGATTTTTTCTTTGGCAGACGGCTGGGCCTCGCATTCCTGCTCGTAAGTCGAGTACAGGTAGGCGGTATCCGATGCGAATTCCGCCGCGCAGGAATCGATGCGTTTGTAAACTGGGCGCACGCCTTGTTTGTGGCGGACGTTGCGGACTTCCGATTCCTTGGTTGCCAGCAGTTTCGCCAGGCGCTTGTCGGAAAAACCCTTGCGTTTCAGACGCAGCAGCTCGCCTGGCTCCAGAGTGGCCAGGGTTTTGCTGGCCAGGGTGTTTTCGGTGACGATGATATCCTCGACCTGGGCCAGAAACCACGGATCGATGCGTGATGCCCGGTGAATGTCATCAAAGCTCAAATGGCTGCGGAAGGCATCGGCCAGATACCACAAACGGAGCGGGCCAGGGTGACGCAGTTCGCGCAGTATGGTGTCCTGAGCGTTGGCGTCGCTCAAGTCGGCGACTTCATCCAGCCCGTCCACGCCCACTTCCAGGCCGCGCAAGGCTTTTTGCAGGGATTCCTGGAAGGTGCGGCCTATGGCCATCACCTCGCCGACCGATTTCATTTGTGTAGTCAAGCGATCGTTGGCTTGCGGGAATTTCTCGAAAGCGAAGCGTGGCACTTTGGTAACCACGTAATCGATACTCGGTTCGAACGAGGCCGGGGTTTTGCCGCCGGTGATTTCGTTCTGCAATTCGTCCAGGGTAAAGCCGACGGCCAATTTGGCGGCAACCTTGGCGATCGGAAAGCCGGTGGCTTTCGATGCCAGCGCCGACGAACGCGACACCCTGGGGTTCATCTCGATGACGATCAGACGGCCATTGTCAGGGTTGACCGCAAATTGCACGTTGGAGCCGCCGGTATCGACGCCAATTTCGCGCAATACCGCCAACGATGCGTTGCGCATGATCTGGTATTCCTTGTCGGTCAGGGTTTGCGCCGGGGCGACGGTGATCGAATCGCCAGTATGCACACCCATCGGGTCGAAGTTTTCGATGGCGCAGACGATGATGCAGTTGTCGTTGCGATCACGCACCACCTCCATCTCGAATTCCTTCCAGCCCAAAATGGATTCTTCGATCAACAATTCCTTGCTGGGCGACAAATCCAGGCCGCGTTCGCAGATTTCGATGAATTCCTCACGATTGTAGGCGATGCCGCCACCGCTGCCGCCCATGGTGAACGAGGGGCGGATGACCGTCGGGTAACCGACGTCTTCCTGCGCGGCAAAAGCCTCGGTCATGTTATGCGCGACTTTGGCCCTGGATACCTCCAGGCCGATCCGGCGCATGGCCTGATTGAACAAATCGCGGTCTTCGGCCTTGTTGATGGCGTCTTTGCTGGCGCCTATCATTTCCACACCGTACTTTGCCAGCACGCCGTGTTTGTCCAGTGCCAAAGCACAGTTCAGCGCGGTTTGGCCGCCCATGGTCGGCAGGATGGCATCAGGGCGTTCTTTCTCGATGATTTTCTCGACGGTTTGCCAATCGATAGGCTCGATGTAAATCGCATCGGCCATGTCCGGGTCGGTCATGATGGTGGCCGGATTGGAGTTGACCAGGATCACCCGGTAGCCCTCTTCACGCAAGGCTTTACAAGCCTGGGTGCCGGAGTAGTCGAACTCGCAAGCCTGACCGATGACGATAGGCCCGGCGCCGAGTAACAGAATGGATTTTAGGTCGGTTCTTTTGGGCATGATGTTTTTCGTTATTAATCAGTTGTATAGCCTAAGTTTTTAACGGCGCTGGGCTTTGTCCTGACGATCTACCAGACATCGTTTGATGTCATAGGCATCAAAAGCAGTATCGATACTAACTACCTGGACATTTTCCACCAAGGCTTGCGCGATCAACAGCCGGTCGAACGGGTCGCGATGGTGAAACGGCAATGCGGCTACGTGTTCGGCATGTTCAATGCTGATCGGCAGAATCGTCATGCCGTTACGCGAGAGTTCGCGGGCCATGAAGCTGGACAATGGCTCAGGTAATCGGTATTCCCCAAGACTGATTTTGATCGCAATTTCCCAGTAACTTGCCGGGCTAATCAGAATGGTGTTGTCTGCCAATTCGACAATGGTTTTTGCTGTTGTGCTCAACGCAGCGTCATCCGTCAAAAACCATAATAACGTGTGCGTATCCAGCAAAAATCTCAAGGCATATACTCCTTGAAATCCGTTAGATGGTTTTCGTCATCTTCGATAATCTGAAACACCCCTTTGGCACTACCTGCTTTGCGCTGGATTCTGTGCTGAATGGCAACTTGTTCCAGGCCATAACGCTGTTCTAAAAATTCAATGAAATCCAGAGCCTCACGCGCAGCGGCATCGGGCAATTTCAAACTGTGCAGGTAAATCATTTCAGGTAACGTCATTGGTTTTCCTCGTGCTTGGGCTGGGGTGGTGTTTACGAAAGCAGAACCCACCGCCGCATGACGGCTTTTTTATTCAGCGACCACTCGCCTGCTGAAATACTTGCTCACTTCGCCAGCGCCACCGGCACAAACGGACTTTGAGGATTGACGCCCAGCGTTTGCGTCGCCGGGTGCAATACCAAGTCCATCATGTCCATGGGCACTGCGCCGAATAAAGGTTCGTCGCCCATGACCAAAGCCGATAAATCGCAGTAGCGATCAAGAAAACACACCCGCAGTGGCCCTATCATCGGTACCGCCTTGCGTGTGCCATCGGCCAGAACCACTTCGCGAGTAGAAACTTCAGTAGTATCGAAACCCAGTTGCAAAGCGATATGTGTCGGCACCGTCAAAAACACCGATCCCGAATCGACCAAAGCTTTTGCACGCATGCGCTGCTTTTGAAACAGGTTTTCGATGTCGATATCGGCGTAGGTGCTGCCCATGGCGTCAAGCCTGCATCATGGCTTTGAATCGATCAAACAAGGCTTCCACATCATGCGGCCCTGGGCTGGCTTCAGGATGGCCCTGAAAGCTGAATGCAGGCCGGTCGGTGCGGGCCATGCCTTGCAGGCTGCCGTCGAACAGCGACACATGGGTAGCCTGCAAATGGGCGGGCAGCGAGTCGGCATTGACCGAGAAGCCGTGATTCTGGCTGCTGATCATCACTTTGCCAGTGGACAACTCCTGTACCGGGTGGTTGGCGCCATGATGACCGAATTTCATCTTTTCGGTTTTGGCACCACTGGCCAGCGCCAGTAACTGATGTCCCAGGCAGATGCCGAATATCGGTATTTTGCTCTCCAGAAGGGTTTTGATGGCGGCAATTGCGTAATCGCAAGGCTCAGGATCGCCGGGGCCGTTGGACAGAAACACGCCGTCCGGCTTCATCGCCAGCACATCGGCGGCAGGCGTTGTCGCAGGTACCACGGTTACCCGGCAGCCACGGTTGGCCAGCAGACGCAGAATGTTGCGTTTGATGCCGAAATCGTAGGCAACGACGTGTTTGATCGGCTCAGCCGCGGGTTGATAGCCGTTGGCCAATGTCCAGACATCTTCGTGCCATTGGTAAATCTGCGACGTGCTTACGACCTTTGCCAAATCCATGCCTTGCAGGCCAGGGAAGCCGTCGATGGCCTGTTTGGCCGCTGCGACATCCACAGCGCCCGCCATGATGCAGCCGCGCTGTGCGCCTTTGTCGCGCAGTATGCGTGTCAGTTTGCGGGTATCGATGTCGGCAATGGCCACCACGCCGTGGTCTTGCAGATAAGCCGACAAGGTTTTGTCCATGCGCCAGTTACTGGCCAGCAAAGGCAGATCGCGCACGACCAGACCACTGGCATACACCTTGGCGGATTCGTCATCTTCGGCATTGGTGCCGACATTGCCTATGTGCGGATAGGTCAGGGTGACGATCTGGCGGGCATAGGACGGGTCGCTGAGAATTTCCTGATAGCCGGTCAGTGCTGTGTTGAACACCACCTCACCGACAGAACAGCCATCGGCACCGATGGCCGTGCCGTGAAACACCGTGCCATCTTCCAGTACCAGTAATGCGGGTTTATTCAAGATGAGCTACCTCAAGATATGGAAAACGGGATGAGTCTTGCGACCGATCCCGTTGCGAAAGTGATTAAAACTGGTGCAATTTTACGAAACACCGGGGGACTAAACAACCCTGTTGTTTCGGTCATGCCATTTTGGCCATCAACAGTTTTTCAGCCCTAGCACGTCCTGCATGTCGTAAAGCCCGGTCGTTTTGCTGTGTAACCACAATGCCGCGCGCACCGCGCCGTTGGCAAACGTCATGCGGCTGCTGGCTTTGTGGGTGATTTCGACCCGCTCGCCGTCGTCGGCGAACATTACCGTGTGTTCGCCGACGATGTCGCCGGCGCGGATGGTGGAAAAGCCTATGGTTTTGCGATCGCGTGCACCGGTTTCGCCTTCACGTCCGTAAACGGCGCAATCCTTCAGATCGCGGCCCAATGCGGCGGCAACCACTTCGCCCATACGCAATGCCGTACCGGAGGGGGCGTCGACTTTATGGCGATGATGAGCCTCAATGATTTCAATGTCGGTGTAATCGCCCATGACCCGGGCCGTCATATCCAGCAGCTTGAGCGACAGATTGACGCCGACGCTGAAGTTGGGCGCTAGTACGATGGCAACGTCTTGTGCTGCTGCCTTGATTTCGGCCTTTTGCGCGTCGCTGTAGCCGGTGGTGCCAATGACGATGTGCTTGCCCGCCTGACGACAGAGGTCGATGTAGGCCATCGACGCATCGGGCCGGGTGAAGTCGATCAACACATCGAAGTGATCGATGACGGCTGCCAGGTCGTCACCTACCGTTAAACCCAGTGTCGAAATGGCTGCCAGTTCGCCTGCGTCCTTGCCGACCGACAAACTGCCTGGGCGCGATACCGCAACCGTCAATTCGGCATGGGACGACAATGCTGCGGCCTTGACAAGACAACCTCCCATACGGCCAGATACGCCGACCAATCCGATTCTCACCATGACCTAGCCCGTCAGGTTGTCGAAGAAATTTTTCATGCCATCCAGCCAGCCATGTTCTTGCGGGCTGTGATGTTTACCACTGCCGGATAGCGACGTTTGTAGCTTTTCGAGCAGTTCTTTTTGTTCCTTGGTCAGATTTACCGGGGTTTCCAGCACGACGCGGCATAGTAAATCGCCCACCACGCCACCGCGCACCGGCTTGACGCCTTTGCCACGCAAGCGGAACAGCTTGCCGGTCTGGGTTTCGGCCGGGATTTTCAGCTTGACCTTGCCGTCCAGCGTGGGCACTTCCAGTTCCCCACCCAAGCAAGCCGTCGGGAAACCAATCGGCACTTCGCAGTACAAGTTGGCGCCGTCGCGGGTGAAGATCGGGTGATCCTTGACTTGAACCTGAACGTACAAGTCGCCGGATGGCCCGCCATTGATGCCGGCCTCGCCTTCGCCCGCCAGACGAATGCGGTCGCCGGTATCGACACCGGCGGGTACTTTGACATTGAGGGTTTTGGTTTCCTGTACCCGGCCCTGGCCGTAGCATTTAGGACAGGGGTCTTTGATCTGCTTGCCGGTGCCGCGACAGGTGGGGCAGGTCTGCTGTACCGAAAAAAAGCCTTGCTGCATCCGCACCTGGCCATGGCCGTGGCAGGTAGGACAGGTTGTCGGTGTCGAGCCTTTGCGAGCACCGCTGCCTTTACATTCGCCGCAGGTCACCAGCACCGGCACCTTGACCGTGGCTTCGGTGCCGCCGACAGCTTCTTCCAGTGTCAGTTCGAGGTTGTATCGCAGATCGGCGCCGCGCTGCACACTGCTGCGCTGCTGGCGACCGCCGCCGAAAATGTCGCCGAATACATCACCGAAAATATCGCTGAAATCTGCGCCAGCACCACGACCGCCCATGGCAGGATCGACACCGGCACGGCCAAACTGATCGTAGGCCGCACGCTTTTTCGGGTCTGACAAAACCTCGTAAGCTTCTTTGATTTGCTTGAACTTCTTTTCGGCTTCATCCGGATTGTCGCTATTTCTGTCAGGATGATATTTCATCGCCATACGCCGATAGCTTTTCTTGATTTCGGCTTCACTGGCGTTTTTATCTACTTCCAGCAGTTTGTAAAAATCTTCTTTTGCGGCCATTTATTTTTTGTGAATATCTGTTTTGTTGTAACCGTTTAGTCCTCCACCTTAAACCCCCTCTCCCTGTGGGAGAGGGTTAGGGTATAAAATAGACGCAGGACTGAATGATTACGTTTTGTTAGTTGGTTTGGTTATAGTCGGCTTAACCAATAATCGGGTTTTCTTTTCTTATGTGAAATTGCCAAAAACCTGGGCGCCAGAAGGGTTTTTCCTAAAAACAACCCGCTATGGAAGCTTAATCAGTGTAACCGTTCGGATATTAGGGAGCCTATATATCCGATAAATTTCTGGCATTCTGGCAACCCGCGCCATTAAGGTTTCAAACTCTGTCAGATAGACGGCACCCAACCCGGCCTGCTGCGATTCGTAGAACCTGATAATTTCAAAATGCTCATGTTCAGCACCAGGATGAAACCGATAACTCATTTCAGTAATAAACGCGCTTTGGCGCTGACTTCCTCGGCGGAAATCAACTCGACCAAGCCCTGGTCTATTTCGTCGGCACGTCTTTGTGCTTCGTCCAGCCAAACTTCCTGCAATTCGGTGTCAGATAGATTTTCCAGACTTAACAACAATCTATGAGCAAGTTTGGCACGCTCCGAGACAGGAAGATGAAGTGCCGCGCTATCCATTATTTCTACCTCAAAATACTAAAGCAAATGGCGTGAACGCTTGCAATGGTGGATGGCTTTCGCCATCCACATCAAGCATCACTTCTTGTCGTCTTTGACTTCCTCAAACTCGGCATCAAGCACGTTGCTGTCGGCTTCGGTTTGCTGCTGGCCGCCTGCCGCATGTTCGTGACCAGCCGCCGAACCGGCTTCCGCGCTGCCTTTTTGCGCATAAACCCGCTCGGCCAGTTTGCCCGACAATTCGGTCAAGGCATGGGTTTTGGCTTCGATGGCGTCTTTGTCGTCGGATTTGATTACGGCTTGCAGGTCTTTGATGGCCGATTCAATGGCCGATTTTTCCTCGCCGGAAACCTGGTCGCCCAATTCGTGCAGCGATTTTTCGGTGGCGTGTATCATCCCTTCCGCCGAGTTGCGTGCCGACACCAGTTCTTTCAGCTTGCGGTCTTCGTCGGCGTGGGCTTCGGCGTCTTTTATCATGCGTTCGACTTCATCGTCCGACAAGCCGCTGGAGGCTTTGATGACGATGGATTGTTTCTTGCCGGTAGCTTTGTCTTTGGCCGAGACGTTGAGGATGCCGTTGGCGTCGATATCGAACGAGACTTCGATTTGCGGAATGCCGCGCGGTGCCGGCGGAATGTCTTGCAGGTCGAAACGACCCAGTGATTTGTTGCCTGCTGCCATTTCGCGTTCGCCTTGCAATACATGGACGGTGACGGCGGTTTGATTGTCGTCGGCAGTCGAGAACACTTGCGAGGCGTTGGTCGGAATGGTGGTGTTTTTTTCGATCAGCTTGGTCATCACGCCGCCCAGGGTTTCGATGCCCAACGACAGCGGGGTTACGTCCAGTAACAACACGTCTTTGACATCGCCGCCCAGTACGCCGGCCTGAATCGCGGCGCCTAAGGCTACGGCTTCATCCGGGTTGACGTCTTTGCGCGGTTCTTTGCCGAACAGCTCCTTGACGAAGGCTTGCACTTTCGGCATGCGGGTTTGGCCACCCACCAGGATCACGTCGTTGATTTTCGAGGTTGCAACACCGGCATCCTTGATCGCTTGCAGACAGGGGCCTTTGGTGCGCTCGATCAGTTCGTCGACCAGCGATTCCAGCTTGGCGCGGGTCAGTTTGACGTTCAAATGTTTAGGGCCGCTGGCATCGGCGGTGATGTACGGCAGGTTGATGTCGGTTTGTTCAGCCGATGACAATTCGATTTTGGCTTTTTCCGCGGCCTCTTTCAGGCGTTGCAAAGCCAGTGGGTCGTTGTGCAGGTCGATGCCGCTGCCTTTTTTGAACTCGCCCGCCAGGAAATCGATGATGCGCAGATCGAAGTCCTCACCACCGAGGAAGGTGTCGCCGTTGGTGGCCAGTACTTCGAACTGGTGCTCGCCTTCGACTTCGGCTATTTCGATGATGGAAATATCGAAGGTGCCGCCGCCGAGGTCGTACACCGCGATGGTGGTGTCGCCCTTGGGCTTGTCCATGCCGAAGGCCAGCGCGGCGGCGGTGGGTTCGTTGATGATGCGTTTGACGTCCAGACCGGCGATGCGGCCAGCGTCTTTGGTGGCCTGGCGCTGCGAATCGTTGAAATAAGCCGGTACGGTGATGACGGCTTCGGTGACTTCTTCACCCAAAAAAGCTTCGGCGTCTTTTTTCAGTTTCATCAAGACGCGCGACGACACTTCAGGCGGCGCCATTTTCTTGCCGTGGCATTCCACCCAGGCGTCGCCATTGTTGGCTTCCATGATTTTGTACGGCACCATTTTGATGTCTTTTTGCACCGCATCTTCTTTGAAGCGGCGGCCGATCAAACGTTTGATGGCAAACAAGGTGTTTTCCGGGTTGGTGACTGCCTGGCGTTTGGCGGATTGGCCGACCAGGACTTCGTTATCGCCGGTGAAAGCGATGATGGACGGCGTGGTGCGTGCGCCTTCGCTGTTTTCGATTACCCGCGCGGTGCCGTTTTCCAGCACGGCCACGCAGGAATTGGTGGTGCCCAAATCGATGCCGATCATTTTGCCCATTGAATGTCTCCAGACTTGAAAAGGTATGAATTAAGAGTTTGTTAGCGATATGCAGGTGCTGAATGAAATTTCAAGCCTGTTCATCAATTTTTATACTGTCCGCAGGTTTGTCTTCCGCTTTGGCGACTACGACCATGGCGGGCCGTAGCAGTCGGCCATTGATGACATAGCCTTTTTGAAATACGTTGAGCACGGTGTTGGGTTCAGCGCCAGACGCTGGCTGCATCGCCATGGCTTGGTGCAATTCGGGGTTGAATGGTTGACCAAGAGGGTTGACGGCTTCGATGTTGAATTTGGCGAACACGGCTTCGAATTGTTTGAGGGTCAGTTCGCTGCCCTCGCGCAATCGGGCCAGTTCCGGGTTGTCGCCGGTTGCGGCCTGAAGCCCCAGTTCCAGGCTGTCGACTACCGTCAGCAATTCCTTGGCGAACTTTGTCAGACCGTATTTGCGTTCGTCGTCCAGGTCTTTTTGCACACGCTTTTTCAGGTTTTCCATTTCGGCCTGGATGCGAACGGCTTTGTCCCAGTGAGCAGCGGCCTGTTCCTTGGTTTGTTCCAGTTCGCTCTGCAACGCCTGGATATCGACGTTCGACGCAGACAACTCGACGGCTGGTTCGCTAGGTTCGGCAGGTGTTGCGGCAGCTTCCTGGGTTTGTTCAAGCACTTCGGCAATCAAATCGGCATCGGACTGCGACGGCTGGCTTGAGGTGGGTTGATTCATGGTTGCTCCTTAAAAGATGTTTGCTATCAACTCAAAGTCATGACGGTGAGGGCGTTTGCTGGCTATTCAAGGCTGCGCCCAATAATTTGGCAGTGACATCGACGTAGGGAATCACGCGTTCATACGCCATGCGGGTGGGGCCGATCACGCCCAGCACACCCACGACCTGATCGTTGACCGAATAGGCTTTGGTAACCAGACTGCAATGGTCGAATGCGCGATAACCGGACTCTTCGCCGATGAAAATCTGCACACCGTCGGCTTGCAGGCATTGGTCGAGCAAATGGATGACGCCTTGTTTCTGGCTGAAGGCTTCAAATAACTGCTTCAGCCTGTCCATGTCGGCCAGTTCGGAAAAGCCCATCAGATTGGTTTCGCCGCTCAGCACGTAATCGTCGCCGGGTTGTTCGGTGAAGGTCAGTTGCGCCATGCCGATGGCGTCTCGCATACCTTGATTGACCTGGTCGCGGTCGTTTTCCATGTCACGCAGGATCAGTTCGCGGATGCGCGACAAACTGCTGCCGGCATACACCGACGTCAAATAATTGGCTGCCTGCTGTAATTCCGCAGGCGAATACTGTTTGCCGCCATGGATGATCTTGTTGTGTACTTCCTGGCCGTCGGTGACGAAAATCACCAGAAGCCGGTTGTTGGATAAGGGCAGAAACTCGATGTGGCGCAAGGTCACGGACTCCCGGCGCGGCAGCGTCACGACGCCGGCCATCTGGGTGACATCGGACAGCAATCTGGATGTTTTGCTGACGACATCGCTGGCATTTTCCGCTTCGGCCAGCAATTGGCTTTCCAGTTGCGCCAGTTGGCTGGATTCCAGCGGCTTGACGGTCAACAAGCTGTTGACGAACAAGCGGTAACCGCTAACGGTTGGTACTCGACCGGCGGAGGTGTGCGGCGAATGGATCAGTCCCAAATCTTCCAGATCGGCCATGACGTTGCGTATCGTTGCCGGACTCAGTTTCAGGTTGGTGTCTTTCGACAACGCACGGGAACCGACAGGCTGGCCATCACTGATGTAACGCTCGACCAACGCCTTCAGCAAGTAAAGCGATCTTTCATTGAGAACCTGATTGTTCACGACACCCCATCCAAAAACGCTAGCACTCAAACAGGGCGAGTGCCAACAGTGGCGGCATTATCGCATCTGATGCATGGCAACGCAAAAACTCGCCTTGTCCATCGATTTGGCTCAAATTTAGCGCCAGTTCCTAAACACCCTCACTGCTTTCGAACAGCCTGAAGTGCGCCAGCTTGCTGAAAAAACCACTGGATTTCTTGCGCTGAAATTCCTCGGCATCGATGTTTTCGAACACGACTATTGAATGGGCATCGACTTCATAGCGCAAGCTGGGCAGCGGCTTTTGTTCATCGGGCGGGATGATGTCGCGGGGCGATTTCAGCGAGGTATCGACCGCCAGGCACCAGGTGCGGCCCACCAACTCTGGCAAAGCGGCGTGATGCCGGGTGTGCGACATATTGAGCACGACGTGCAGATCGGCTTCTTCCGGCGTCATGCCTGCCAGCGTGAATGCCAGAATACGATTTTCAGGGGCGCTCCAATCAATTGGTTGGTCGAGGGTCAGACCATGCCAGGTGATGTCGGCTATGCCTCTGTGCTCGACGATGCCGCCGGTCAGAAACCGCCTGCGCATCAATGCATCGTGGCGCTTGCGCAGACGGATCATCTCCTGTACGAAACGCAATACGTCGGCATTCTTGCGAGCATCGTTCCAGTTCAGCCAACTGATTTCGTTGTCCTGGCAATAGCCGTTGTTGTTGCCTTTCTGGCTGTGCATGAACTCGTCGCCAGCTAGGATCATCGGCACACCGTGACTCAACAGCAGCAACGCGAAGGCATTTTTCACTTGTTTGCGGCGCAAGGCATTGATGGCTTTGTCCGGCGTCGGGCCTTCCACTCCGCAGTTCCAACTGAGGTTGTTGTTGCAGCCGTCGCGGTTGTCTTCGCCGTTGGCCAGATTGTGCTTGCCGTTGTAGCTGAATAGGTCGTTGAGCGTGAAGCCGTCGTGGCAGGTGATGAAATTGATGCCGCTGATCGGCAAACGGTTCTCGTGTTGATACAGGTCGCTGCTGCCGCAAAGCCGGGTGGCCACTTCACCGGCAACGCCGCCATCACCGCGCAGAAAGCGCCGCATGGTATCGCGGTACATGCCGTTCCATTCTGCCCAACGATAGCCGGGAAAATTACCCACCTGATACAGGCCGGAAGCATCCCAGGCTTCGGCGATCAGTTTGGTTCGGGCCAGTTGTTCCGACAGCTCGATACCCCAGACCAACGGCGGATCATCCATGACCTGGCCATCTTCCCCCCGCGCCAGTGCGCTGGCCAGGTCGAAGCGGAAACCGTCGATGTGCATTTCCCTGACCCAATACTCCAGGCAGGTGACGATGAAATTGGTCACCAGCGGGTGATTGGCATTCACCGTGTTGCCGCAGCCGGTGTAATCGTGAAAGATGCGTTTGTCATATCTGTCGGTCAGATAAAAGCTGTTGCCGGTGATGCCCTTGAAGTTGATCATCGGCCCATCGACACCGGCCTCAGAGGTATGGTTGAACACCACATCCATGATGACGCCGATACCGGCTTTGTGCAGCGCCTTGACCAAATCGCGGAACTCGCGGACGTGGCTTGCCTGTTCGGGCGCGGTGCAATACCCCGGATGCGGACTGAAAAAACTGTGGGTACTGTAGCCCCAGTAGTTTTTCAGGCCCAGTTCGGCGGTATGACGTGGCACGTCCTGCTCATCGAACGCCATCACCGGCAGCAGCTCGACGTGGGTGATGCCCAGTGATTGCAAATACGGAATTTTTCCGATCAAAGCGGAAAACGTGCCGGGGTGCTGCGCCTGCGCCGACGAGTGACGGGTAAATCCGCCGACATGCAGCTCGTAAATGATGGCGCGTTCGCTGCGTATCGCCAGCGGCGTATCGCCTTCCCAGTCGTAGTGGTTATCGGCTACCACCGCCGCCCGCATCGAATGCGCCAGATTGCTGCCAGGGCGACAGGCCTCGCCGCGCGACCACACCTTATGGCTCACCGCGCGTGCCCATGGGTCGAGCAACACCTTGTCGGGGTCGAAACACAAACCGGCTTCGCGTTCCATGCGAAACCCATCGACCCGCCACGCATACCAGGTGTTTGCGGGCAGAGCCTCGACGAACACATGCCAGGAGAAAAACGTATGGTGGCGGTTTTTATCCAGCCGGATGACCTGGAAAGGTTCGGCACTGTCGCTGTGGGTAAACAACAACAAATCGACCGAGGTCGCATAACGGCTGGGAATGGAAAAATTGACACCGCCATCGGACAATCGGGCACCATGGGGATAAGGTTTCCCTGACGTGAACTGATAAGTGTGATGCATGAGAATTCGGGGCAACAGGTGGAAATGGCGTCGATTTTACCTTGAAAGCTGGCCATCGTTCATGAATGCTTGCGCGATGACAGATGACTCTGGGCGAGGCTGAAAGGGGCTGATTACTTATAATGCTATGCCCGTTCCCGCGTAGAACGATGGAGCGAACATTACAACACCCGCAGGAACAACAACCATGAACGAATTTGTCATCGATGTCTTATGTGCGGGTCATGCCAGTTACGATCTGACATTTTCAGTGCCGCATCATCCGGCTGCCGATGAAAAAATGGTCGCCAACCGATTGCAGGGCTGTGGCGGCGGCCCGGCGGCCAATGCTGCCGTCACCGTTGCACGTCTGGACTTTCGCGCTGCGTTTGCCGGATATCTGGGCTGGGACATTTATGGCCAGCATCATCTCGACGAACTGAAAACCGAAGGCGTCGACGATCGCTACATCGTCCGGGGCGATACACCGACGCCGGTATCGGCCATTCTGGTAAAGCCCGACGGTCAACGCGCATTGATAAACCATAAGGGCGACACACGGGCGCTGGCCGCCGATGCCATCGACTTCAGCCACGCAAGCGCCAAAGTGCTGCTGTTCGATGGTCACGAGCCGCATGTCGCATTGGCATTGCTGCAACACCGCTGGTCGCAAAAGCCGCTCAGTGTGCTCGATGCCGGTTCCTTGCATGACGGTACTCGCACCTTGCTCGACAAAGTGGATTACCTGGTCTGTTCGGAGAAATTCGCACTGCAATACGCAAACGCGATCGACGCGGCCTTGTCGTCGCTGGCAGGGCTGGCGCCGGTTGTGGTCATCACCCTGGGCGAGCGCGGCCTGGTCTGGCAACGCGGCGTGGAAACCGGTCGTCTGGATGCACCGCCGATCGGGGCCGTAGATACCACGGGCGCGGGCGATGCCTTTCATGGTGCATTTGCCGCCGCACTCACCACCGGCATGTCCTGGCAAGACACCCTGGCCTATGCCAGCGCGGCAGGCGCGTTCTGCTGCACGGTAATAGGTGCAAGGCCGGGTATGCCGAACGCGATGGATTTGCAAACCTTGTTATCGCGCTGGCCGAGGTCTTGCGACTGAGCCGAAATTCCGCCCTGTTCCTCATTCCCACGCTCCGCGTGGGAATGCAGACGGACGCTGCATAGAGGGTAAGTCTGCGTAGAACGGTTGGTATGGGTTCCCACGGCGACCGTGGGAACCAGAAAAACCCACTGGAAACTTTTCAAAATTTCAGGATTTGACCTAACAGGATTCGACCCCAAGTGGACACCATCAGCATACGCGGCGCCCGCACCCACAATCTGAAAAACATCGACATCGACCTGCCGCGCGACAAGCTCATCGTCATTACCGGCCTGTCGGGTTCCGGCAAATCGTCGCTGGCCTTCGACACCATTTACGCCGAGGGCCAGCGCCGCTATGTCGAATCGCTGTCGGCCTACGCCCGTCAATTCCTGTCGATGATGGAAAAGCCGGATGTCGACCATATCGAAGGCCTGTCGCCCGCCATTTCCATTGAGCAGAAATCCACCTCGCACAACCCGCGCTCCACCGTTGGCACCATCACCGAGATTTACGATTATTTGCGACTGCTGTACGCCCGCGTCGGCATTCCACGCTGCCCGGAGCATGGCGTGTCGCTGCAAGCGCAGACGGTCAGCCAGATGGTCGATCAAGTGCTGGCGCAAGCCGAAGGCGAACGCTGGATGCTACTGGCGCCGGTGGTCACCGATCGCAAGGGCGAGCACGTGTTGCTGCTGGAAGACCTGAAAGCGCAAGGCTTTTTACGCGCCCGCATCGACGGCGAAGTCTATGAACTGGACGAGCCACCGGCGCTGGATCTGAAGAAAAAACATAGCATCGAAGTCATCGTCGATCGCTTCAAGATTCGCGATGACATTGCCCTGCGCTTGGCCGAATCGTTTGAAACCGCCTTGCGTCTGTCGGACGGCCTGGCGATTGCCGTTTCGATGGAAAGCGGCGAGCAACTGTTGTTCTCGGAGCGCTACGCCTGCCCGCATTGCGGTTACAGCATTAGCGAGCTGGAGCCGCGCATCTTCTCGTTCAACAACCCCAAAGGCGCCTGTCCCAGTTGCGACGGCCTGGGGGTACGTCAGCATTTCGACCCGCAACTGGTAGTACACAACCCGGACATCAGCCTGGCCGGGGGCGCGATACGCGGCTGGGACCGGCGCAACGCCTATTACTACCAGATCATCTGCGCGCTGGCCGAGCATTACGATTTCGACCCGGAAGCGCCGTTCTCGCGCATCCCGCGCGACATTCAGGCGGTGATTCTGTACGGCAGCGGCGATCAATCCATCGAGTTCCGCTTTCAGATGGGCAACAACCGGCCCAAAATCACCCGTCATCCCTTCGAAGGCATCATCCCTAACATGGAACGGCGTTACCGCGACAGCGACTCGCAAATGGTGCGCGACGAGCTGGCGAAATATCTGGCGCAGCAGACCTGCACGGTGTGCGACGGCGCACGACTGAATATCGGCGCCCGCAATGTGTTCGTCGAAGACCGGGCCTTGCATCACATCACCCGGCTGTCGATCCGCGATGCCCTGGGGTTTTTCCACACGCTGAGCATCCCTGGCCATCGCGGTGAAATTGCCGCCAGGATCAACAAGGAAATTCAGGAACGGCTGGCGTTTCTGGTCAACGTCGGTCTGGATTATCTGGCGCTGGATCGCAGCGCCGACACCCTGTCCGGCGGTGAAGCCCAGCGCATTCGCCTGGCCAGTCAGATCGGTGCCGGTCTGGTGGGCGTGATGTACGTGCTGGACGAACCATCGATCGGTCTGCACCAGCGCGACAACGAACGCCTGCTGAGCACCTTGTTCCGCTTGCGCGACCTCGGCAACACCGTGATCGTGGTCGAACACGACGAAGACGCCATCCGCGCCGCCGACCACATCGTCGACATCGGCCCCGGTGCCGGTGTCCATGGTGGCCAGATCGTGTCGCAAGGCTCGCCTGCGCACATCGTGGCCGATGCCAACTCGTTGACCGGGCGATACCTGGCCGGTGTGCAAGCCATAGACGTACCGAAACAAACCGTGAGCAACGACCCGGCGCGGCAACTGACCATCAAAAACGCATCCGGCAACAATCTGAAGAATGTCAGCGTCAGTTTCCCGGTGGGCTTGCTGACTTGCGTCACCGGCGTGTCCGGTTCCGGCAAATCGACGTTGATCAACGACACGCTGTACAACCACGCCGCCCGCGTCATCAACGGTGCCAGTTGCATCCCGGCAGCCTGCGAGGCCATCGAAGGTCTGGAGCAGTTCGACAAAGTGGTGGACATCGACCAAAGCCCGATAGGCCGCACGCCGCGCTCCAACCCGGCCACCTACACCGGCATTTTCACCCCCATCCGCGAACTGTACGCAGCGGTGCCGGAAGCCCGCTCGCGTGGCTACACACCGGGGCGTTTCAGCTTCAACGTCAAAGGTGGGCGCTGCGAGGCCTGTGCTGGCGACGGCGTCATCAAGGTGGAAATGCACTTTCTGCCCGACATCTTCGTGCCCTGCGATGTTTGCCTGGGCAAGCGCTACAACCGCGAAACCCTGGACATCCGTTACAAGGGCAAGACCATACACGAGGTGCTGGACATGACGGTGGAAGACGCCGCGCAGTTCTTCGCGGCTATCCCCAGCCTGGCGCGCAAACTGCAAACCCTGATCGATGTGGGCTTGAGCTACATCACCCTGGGCCAGAACGCGGTGACATTGTCCGGCGGCGAGGCGCAGCGGGTGAAGCTGGCCAAAGAGCTGTCGAAACGCGACACTGGCAAAACCCTGTACATCCTCGACGAACCCACCACCGGCCTGCACTTTCACGACATCAAGCAACTGCTGAGCGTGCTACACACCCTGCGTGACCACGGCAACACGCTGATTGTCATCGAACACAATCTGGACGTCATCAAGACCGCCGACTGGGTCATCGACATGGGACCGGAAGGCGGCAACGGCGGTGGAACGCTGGTTGCCCAAGGCACACCCGGACAGATCGCCAACCACGAGACCTCGCACACCGGAGTCTATCTCAAGCGCTTTTTCGTTTGACCAGGCCATCGTGCCCGTCAATCCTCGTTCCCACGCGCAGCAAAGCAATGCAGACGATCACAGTCCCGCCGCCAACATGACGCAAACAAGCTGAAAAACATGATAAATTGCGCCGCGCTAAGAAAGTCATAAGGATTTCGATACGCCGCCACGCTGAGCCAGACGCATCACGTCCGCTCAGAAAAAACGGGCCGAAACCGGGCTGCACCTCGGTTCGTCAGCCTTGCAGTGAGTTTGAAACAGGCTTTCGATTCAACAAATTAGGGAGAACAGCAATGTCGAAATCGGTAATATCGAAACCGATAGTGCCTCAGAACAATGAAATTCTGATGCGGGACGATGCCTTCATCGTCACCAAAACCGACCGGGCGGGCAAGATCACCTATGCCAACCCCATCTTCATCGAGTTTTCCGGTTACAGTGAACAGGAATTGCTCGGCCAGCCGCACAACATCGTGCGTCACCCGGATATGCCGCGTAGCGTGTTCGATCTGTTGTGGAACACCATCAAAGCCGGTGACGAGTTTTTCGGCTATGTCAAAAACCACAGCAAGAATGGCGCCTTCTACTGGGTGTTCGCCACGGTCACACCGAGTTTTTCGCCACGCGGCAATACGGTCGACGACATCGTTGGTTACTTTTCGGTACGTCGCAAACCCGACCGCGACAAACTCGCCATCATCGAAGATCTGTACCGCGACATACTGACTGCCGAACGCCGTAGAAACCGGCACGATGCCGTTGCCGCCGGTACCGAGGTACTGAACCAGGCACTACACACAACCGGAAAGGGCTACCATGAATTCATTCTTACGCTTTGATGCCCAAACCGCCGTCTTTGGTTTGCTGCTGTTGCTTGGCATACTGGGCTTTGAGGCCTTGCTGTTTCAGGTTCCCATCGCAGCCGTGGCGATACCCTGTTTGCTCGGCATCGGGCTGGCCATCGTGTTTTATCGCAGGCAACGCCAAGAATCGGCCTTGCTGGCCAAGTTGAAATACATGACCCACCAGATCGAGCAAGGCCTGCTGGAATACCGGATAACCCAGATACCGCCCAGCGCCGAACTGGCGCCGGTCGCCTGGCATTTCAACAGTGCACTGGATCAGGTCGAAACCTATATGCGGGAAGTTTCCGGCTGTTTCCAGGCAGCCCGCAAGCACCAGTTTCATCGCCGCCCCAACCCGGTCGGCATTCAAGGCAGCTTTGCCAAAAGCCTGAGCAATATCGAAGCCTCCATTGACACCATGGAGAAAAATTATCTGCACAATCTGCGCGAATCGTTGTTCTCGCAACTGGGGCAGATGAAAACCCAGAACCTGCTGGCCAGCCTGAAACGCAGCCAACACGATTTGTCGGTCATCACCGAGCAAATGCGCCAGGTTGAACAAACATCGAGCCGCGCCTCGACCATCATCAGCGACAGCCGGGTTTCTCTGGGTGCCGTCATAGCCAAATTGACCGGTATCATTTCGAAGATCGACATCATGAAAGACTCGTCGCTGGAGTTGCGCAGCAACAGTCGGGAAATCACCGATGTCACCACACTGATCGCCAGCATCGCCGATCAAACCAATCTGCTGGCGTTGAATGCCGCCATCGAGGCGGCCAGGGCTGGCGAGCATGGCCGGGGGTTTGCCGTGGTGGCCGATGAAGTACGCAAACTGGCGGAAAACACCAAACATGCTACGACGCGCATCAATCAAACCGTGCAGAAATTCACACACGCTACCCAGGCCATCGTGGCCGATACCGACAACATGGCGAGCATGACCGACGAGTCGAAAGTAGCCATTGCCGAGTTTGAGCGGGCCATCGCCGAAGTCAGCACCATATCGCTGGAAAGCTATGGCAACGTCACCTTCGCGCAAATGGTGGGCGAAATCGCGCTAGCGAAACTCAATCAACTCATCTATCTGCAAAACGGCTACCGGGTGGTGGAAACCGATTTGAATTCCAACGAAGCCGACGCAGTGATGGTCGATTACCAAGCGACCGAACTGGGTAAATGGCTGCATCGAGGTGCGGGTGCCAGCCAGTACAGTCATCTGCCGTCGTACACCCGCATCGACCAACCTCACCACCAAGCCCACAGCCACATTCAGGCGGCCATGGCCTGTTTACAGAAAAATTGGCAAACCTCGCCGGAATTGCAGGGCAAAATGGTCGAAGACTTCAAGTGGGCGGAACACTACAGCCTGGAGGTTGCAGGCTATCTCAATGCCATCGTAGGTGAAAAACAGACATTCGAAGCCCCGGCGGCTGGCGCTAAGCCAAGCGATGTCGAATTGTTTTGACGCTTCCCTCGTTCCCACTGAATACACGGATAAGACCGGATTCCGTAGAACAGACGCTTTCTTGAAGGCAGCGGCTTGCGGAGCAATTGATACGCGCCGTCCATCCATTCCAGCATGGTATGGATCAGGAAGGCCAGAATGAGGAGGGTATCCAGCAAAGCGGTCAAATGCCGTTTGCCATGGCCATAGTTGCGCTCGAAGTGGTGACCTTTGGTTTTCAGGATATTGTTGTTTTCGTGCTCAATTTTCCAGCGACTCCACCCAGTCGCGACGACCTCGGTCACCCGCCCGTCGTCATTACCGTGGATGCGGTTCGTGCCTCACCGCATCCTACGACACGGCAATAGCCTCAGTAACGATAATGAGCGGGCTTGTAAGGCCCTTGCACCGGCACGTTGATATAAGCGGCCTGTTCTGCAGTCAACTCGGTCAAATTCACGCCGATTTGTCCTAAATGCAGCCTGGCTACTTTTTCATCGAGTTGTTTTGGCAACACGTAGACCTTGTTCTCGTAAGCCGATGCGTTGCTCCAGAGTTCGATTTGCGCCAGAACCTGGTTGCAAAACGAATTGGACATGACGAAGCTGGGGTGCCCGGTGCCGCAGCCCAGATTCACCAGGCGACCTTCTGCCAGCACGATGATGCGTTTGCCGTCCGGGAAAATGACGTGGTCGACTTGTGGCTTGATGGTTTCCCAGGTGTATTGACGCAGGGAGGCAATGTCGATTTCGGAATCGAAGTGACCGATATTGCAGACGATGGCCTGATCGCGCATGGCTTTCATGTGCTCATGGCTGATGACGTGGACGTTGCCGGTTGCAGTGACGAAGATGTTGGCAACGGCAGCCGCTTCGTCCATGTTCACCACGCGATAACCTTCCATTGCTGCTTGCAGGGCGCAGATCGGGTCGATTTCGGTGATCCACACCGTCGCGCCCAAGCCACGCAGCGATTGCGCACAGCCTTTGCCGACATCGCCATAACCACACACTACGGCAATTTTGCCTGCGACCATGACGTCGGTAGCGCGTTTGATGCCATCGACCAACGATTCACGGCAACCATAGAGATTGTCGAATTTGGATTTGGTGACCGAGTCGTTGACGTTGAAGGCTGGCACTTTCAGCGTGCCGCCTGCAACCCGCTCGGTCAGGCGCAAGACACCGGTGGTGGTTTCTTCCGACAGGCCTTTGACATCGGTCATCAGTTCGGGGAACTTGTCGTGCATCATGTTGGTGAGATCGCCACCGTCATCGAGAATCATGTTAGGGCGCCAGCCGTTAAGCCCCAGAATGGTTTGCTCGATGCACCATTCGGCTTCTTCCTCGGTTTCGCCTTTCCAGGCGAACACCGGAATACCGGCGGCGGCCATCGCAGCGGCAGCGTGGTCTTGCGTCGAGAAAATGTTGCACGATGACCAGCGCACTTCGGCACCCAAGGCAGTCAGTGTCTCGATCAAAACGGCGGTTTGTATGGTCATGTGCAAGCAACCGGCAATGCGGGCACCTTTCAGCGGTTGCGATGCGCCGTATTCGACACGCAACGCCATCAAGCCCGGCATTTCGGTTTCAGCGATGTTGATTTCCTTGCGGCCCCAATCGGCCAGTGCCATATCGGCAACTTTGTAATCGACTTGTGTCATGTTCATCCCCTGATGTTGATTAAATGCCGGCCGCATCTTTCAGCGCCTCGGCTTTGTCGGTTTTTTCCCAACTGAATGACGCTTCGTTACGTCCGAAATGGCCGTAAGCTGCGGTTGGCCGGTAAATCGGTCTCAACAATCCTAGTTGTGCGATCAGGCCTTTAGGGCGCAGGTCAAAGTGCTCGCGGATAATTTTGACCAAGCGTTCTTCGTCGATTTTGCCGGTGCCGAAAGTTTCGACGGTGATCGAGGTGGGTTCGGCCACACCGATGGCATACGACACCTGTATCTCGCAGCGTTCGGCCAAACCCGCCGCGACGATGTTTTTCGCCACGTAACGTGCCATGTAGGCGGCTGAACGATCGACTTTTGACGGGTCTTTGCCTGAAAACGCACCGCCACCGTGTCTGGCCATGCCGCCGTAGGTGTCGACGATGATCTTGCGACCGGTCAGACCGCAATCACCCACCGGGCCACCGATGATGAACTGGCCGGTCGGATTGATGAAATATTGGGTGTCTTTGTGCAGCCATTCCCTGGGCAGGATAGGCAGGATGATTTCATCCATAACCGCTTCTTGCAGTTGCTTGCCGCCAATCTCGGGCGAATGTTGCGTCGACAGCACGACAGCATCGATCGCAACCGGCTTGTTGTTTTCGTAACGGAAGGTGATCTGGCTTTTGGCATCGGGGCGTAGCCAGGGCAAGGTTTTGTTTTTACGCAATTTAGCCTGTCTTTCGACCAGGCGGTGGGAAAATGTGATCGCCGCCGGCATGAACACATCGGTTTCGTTGGTGGCGTAGCCAAACATCAGGCCCTGGTCGCCCGCACCCTGTTCGTGGCCTTCGGTTTCATCGACGCCCATCGCGATGTCCGCCGACTGCTTGCCGATTGCGTTCAAGACAGAGCAGCTATTGCCGTCGAAACCAATGTCGCCGTGGTCGTAACCGATTTCGCAGACCACTTTGCGCACCAGTTCTTCCATATCAACCCAGGCGTTGGTGGTTATTTCTCCGGCCAGAATGACCATTCCGGTTTTTACCAGGGTTTCGCAGGCAACCCGAGAACGCGGGTCTTGTGCCAGCAGCGCATCGACAACCGCATCGGAAATCTGGTCGGCAACCTTGTCGGGGTGGCCTTCGGATACGGATTCAGAAGTAAATAGATAATTCTTATTCACGGTGACACACCTCGCAGCAATAAGTAGTGTAAATATAAAAAAGGCCGTCTACGACGGCCTTGGGATAAAACATGGTGGGCCCTGTAGGACTTGAACCTACGACCTGCCGATTATGAGTCGGAAGCTCTGACCAACTGAGCTAAGGGCCCGAAAATCAGTCATCGAGGAAACAGCGCAATTGCTCGGAACGCGATGGATGCCGCAGTTTTCTCAATGCTTTGGCTTCGATCTGCCGTATCCGCTCACGGGTGACATCAAATTGCTTGCCGACCTCTTCCAAGGTGTGGTCGGTATTCATGTTGATGCCAAAACGCATACGAAGCACTTTCGCCTCTCTTGCAGTCAATCCAGCCAAAACATTCTGGGTGGACTCACGAAGGCCGGCGATTGTAGCAGATTCAACCGGCGATAACATCTTGGAGTCTTCGATGAAGTCACCCAAGTGCGAGTCTTCATCGTCACCGATCGGGGTTTCCATGGAAATCGGTTCCTTGGCGATTTTCAAGACCTTGCGTATTTTGTCTTCCGGCATTTCCATGCGCTCGGCCAGTTCTTCCGGCGTGGCTTCCCGCCCCTGTTCTTGCAGGATTTGCCGCGAAACCCGATTGAGCTTGTTGATGGTTTCGATCATGTGCACCGGTATGCGTATGGTGCGCGCCTGGTCGGCAATCGACCGGGTGATGGCCTGGCGTATCCACCAGGTTGCATAGGTGGAAAACTTGTAGCCGCGACGATATTCAAACTTGTCGACCGCCTTCATCAAGCCAATATTGCCCTCCTGGATCAAGTCCAGGAATTGCAGGCCCCGATTGGTGTATTTTTTGGCAATCGAAATGACGAGACGCAAGTTGGCTTCGATCATTTCTTTTTTGGCCCGCCGCGCCTTGGCTTCACCCAGTGAAATGTTGCGGCATATTTCCCGCAGATTGCCTATCGTCAGCCCCAGCCGGGTCTCGATGGCTGCCAGACGTTGCTGGGCAACCAGAATGCGCTCGCGATTTGCCTCGATGACATCATGATACTTTGGCTGAGCCGAGATGAAATCATCCAGCCATTGCAAGTTGGTTTCGTTACCCGAGAAACTGGCAATAAAATCGCGCCGTGGCACTTTGGCCTTCTTGATACACACATCCAGCACGATTTTTTCCTGATCACGAATTTCGGCAATCACGGCTTCCGACATCGACACCATTTTTTTGAAGTACGGTGGCGTCCATTTGATTTCGGCAAAAATATCACCGAGTGCGGTAAAAAATTTCGCGGTTTTCTCATGGCCGTAACCATGCTTCTTGATTGCCGTGTTGGCGCTTTTCAAGGCTTTTTTGAGTAAAACAACCTTTTCCTTGACCTCGTTGTAATCAAGCGTTTTACTTTCTTCCTCTTCGGCGTCGTCTGCGGGCGTTTCCATCTCGATCGCATCGACTTCAATAGCGACCATTTCCGACAGATCGACGAAGCCCTGCATCAGGTCACTCAAGCGGATTGGGGATTCTTCGTTGGCCACATCCTCGAAGTCTCGAATAAAGGCCTCGACGATGAACCCCGAGCGCGCAATGGCGCCAATCACCTGCCGCTGACCATCCTCAATACGCATGGCGATTTTCAACTCTTGTTCGCGCGTCAATAGCTCGACAGATCCCATTTCACGCATGTATAAGCGCACCGGATCCGTAGTACGTCCAAACTCACTGTCGACCGATGCCAGTGCGGCAACTTCGGCGACTTCTTCCTCGTCATCAGCCGTCACGACGGCATCACCTGAAATCAATGAATCATCATCGTCCGGTGCGACCTCATAAACCTGAATCCCCATGTCGTTTATCATGCCGATGATATCGTCTATCTGCTCGGGATCCATGATGTCGCTGGGCAAATGATCGTTGACCTCGGCATAGGTCAAATAGCCTTGGGCCTTGCCTTTGGCGATCAGTTGTTTGAGTTGGGATTGCTGTTGTTCTTGATTCATTGTCTACCCACAATAGGATTGATCACCACACACCAGAGAACCGGGCATTCTACCAAAAAACACATTGAAAAATCATTGCGCCCGTTTTTTCAATAACTCGCGCAACATCTGTTTCTCACCCTCATCAAGCCCTTCATGCTTTTCCTTGGCCAGCAATTGGGTCAGGCTCTCCTGCCTTGCCTGCTTCATCAATTGCGCTAACGCGCCTTTGAACTCCTCGACTTCGCCACCATCCGGCACGTTCAATTCCATGACCGCCAACGTCCTGAGCACTTTCTCATGAGACGATGCACGACAGGCTTCCAATAGAATTGCTGTATTTTCCGGTTTTTCAAGAGCGATCGTTCGCAACACCTCGTGCAATACAGTCTGCCCTGGCAATTGCATACCCTCAAACGGCAGCGCTTGTCGGTCGACCATGGCAGCCAGATGCGGGTATTGAATCAGCAGCGCAATCACCCGCCTGAGCAAACTGGGCCTGAGCCGGTCGCTTCGCGCCCGCTGAGCGGGTGCTCCAAGCAAATTACCAGGTTTTTCGGTAGACACAGCCAGCCTGAGACCTGCCAAGGCATGTAGCCGCTCGAACATCATGTCGCGAAAAAAACCCGCTGGCAGTTTTTCCAGCAAGGGCTTGGCATCGGCCAGTAAACGCGCCCGCCCTTCGGCGGATACCAGTCCACCCTGAGCCGAAAGTGTATCGAAAACGTAATCCGACAAAACCTGGGCAGAATTTATCCTAGCCTGAAACGCTTCGGCACCCTCTGCGCGCACCAATGAATCCGGATCATGCCCCTGCGCCAGCAGCATGATTCTGACCTGACGGCCATCGCGCAAAGCCGGTAATGCAGCCTCAACCGCTTTCCATGCCGCTTGGCGTCCGGCATTGTCGCCGTCGAAGCAGAACACCAGCTCGGAGGCAAAACGAAACAGAAGATCGATCTGCGCCTTCGAGGTTGCGGTGCCCAGTGTTGCAACCGCGTTACCGATGCCAAATTGCGTCAGCGCAATGACATCCATGTAACCTTCCACAACCAGTACCTGCTTGGGCCGAGATTGTCGCTCAAGCAATTCGCAAAGCCCGTAAAGCGCCTGGCTTTTCGAAAAAACCGGGGTTTCCGGCGAATTCAAATACTTCGGCAACGTATCATCCAGCACACGACCACCGAACCCCACGACCCGGCGACGCTTGTCTCGAATGGGAAACATCAGACGCCCACGAAAGCGATCGTAAACCCGCCCATCGTCGCGGGTGACAACAAGACCCGCCTCAATCAACTGCGAACGCTCGAAACGATTCGACAAAACATCCCAAGCCTCTGGCGCAAACCCCAAACCGAATTCGCGAATGACATCGTCACTGACGCCGCGTTTTTTCAAATAATCGATAGCCGCCCTAGCCTTGGGCAAGTGCAATTGTTCAACGTAAAACCCGGCCACGTTGGACAGGATGTCATAGAGACCGGAAGCATCTCGCTTCTGCACGGTATCGGCATCGTGAATTTGCTCGCGCGGCACATCGACACCCACAAACGTGGCAAGGTCTTCGACCGCCTCGACAAAATCAAGGCGATTGAACGCCATCAGAAAGCTGATGGCATTGCCGCTTTGGCCGCAGCCACGACACAGATAAACCTGTTTCTGGCGATTGACGTGAAAACTAGGAGTTTTTTCGTTATGAAAAGGACAGCACGCAGAATACTCGCTGCCTTTTTTCTTGAGGGGGACGTGCGAGTCGATCAGATCGACAATATCGACTCGCACCAAAAGATCATCGATGAACTGACGCGGAATTCTGCCGGACATCAAGGCCGACGAACGTCAATCATTCAGCAGAAAATCCTGCCTTGATTCGGGCGCTGACGACAGCCATATCGGCGCGACCCTGCATTTGCGGCTTGAGAGCCGCCATGACCGCACCCATGTCCTTGACCGACGTAGCACCGGTTTGAGCAATAGCAGCAGCCACCATTCGATCGATTTCGTCTTCGGTCAAGGCTTGCGGCAGAAAGTCCTGAATGACAACGATTTCAGCCTCTTCAACCTCGGCCAAATCGATGCGCCCGGCATCGCGAAACTGTTTAATGGACTCACGACGCTGCTTGAGCATTTTGTCGAGAATGACCAGGGTTCGTGCATCGTCGACTTCGATGCGCTCATCAACTTCGACCTGCTTGACTGCCGCCATAATCATGCGGATGACGCCCAAGCGATCCTTGTTGCCAGCCTTCATCGAGGCCTTCATGTCGTCCCTGATGCGCGTGTTCAAAGAATCCACAGCAACGGCCTCAGATTTGCGGACGTCCGCGACGCAAATTTTTCAGTGCATAACGCTCACGCGCCAGCTTTTTCAAATGCCGCTTGATGGCGGCAGCGCCTTTGCGCTTACGTTCGGTTGTTGGTTTTTCATAAAACTCGCGACGGCGAACTTCAGCCAGTACACCGGCCTTTTCACACGCACGCTTGAAACGGCGAATGGCAATATCGAAATGTTCGTTCTCTTTGACTTTGACTGAAGGCATTCTCTAATCCGAGTTGTGTTAGTATTTTGAGTGCGGCTCAATAACAGAGCCAGTAAAACCGCGCGATTATACTCACAATTCAATTTTATTCAAAAGCTCAATGCACGTTCTGGGGATAGAAACCTCCTGCGACGAGACCGCAGTTGCCATTTACCACCCTCAGAAAGGCTTGATGGCTCACGTACTCCACAGCCAGATTGCCACGCACAACGAATACGGCGGCGTAGTGCCGGAACTGGCATCCCGAGACCACGTCCGCAAGCTGCTGCCCTTGATCGGGCGGGTTTTGCAAGATGGCAAACTGACGGGTGCCGACATCGACGGCATTGCCTACACCGCAGGCCCTGGTCTGATGGGCGCATTACTGGTTGGTGCCGCCACGGCCCGTTCACTGGCCTGGGCCTGGAACATTCCTGCCATTGCCGTTCACCACATGGAGGGGCATCTGCTCGCCCCCATGCTGGAAGACGATGCGCCTGCCCTGCCGTTCGTCGCCCTGCTGATTTCCGGAGGCCATACTCTGCTCATCGAAGTCAGCGCTATTGGTCGCTATCGGCTGCTCGGCGAAACACTGGACGATGCAGCAGGCGAAGCCTTCGATAAAACCGCAAAACTGCTCGGCCTGAGTTATCCGGGCGGCCCCGCGTTATCCAGGCTGGCCGAAACAGGCAAACCACGCTTTCAATTTCCGCGACCGATGACCGATCGGCCCGGTCTGGATTTCAGCTTCAGCGGCTTGAAAACATCGGTACTCAATACATTCAACAACAGCAAACAAACCACCCAAGACAAGGCCGACATTGCCTTTGCCTTTCAACAAGCCATTGCAGAGACGCTGACCATCAAATGCCACCGCGCTTTGCAGCAAACCGGTTTGAAAACACTGGTGGTCGCCGGCGGCGTCAGCGCCAATACCGCAATCCGCCAGCAGCTCGGCACCATGACCACCGCAGAACATGCCCGCATCTATTTTCCGAGGCCGGAATTTTGCACCGATAACGGCGCCATGATTGCCTACGCAGGCTATCAGCGCCTAAAGGCCGGGCAATCGCAGGACTTGACCCTGTTCGCCCGGCCGCGCTGGCCGATGGCCCAGTTGCTCAGCGTGTGAGCTAATCCTCTTCGCCGGACAACAAGCGCCGGATATTGCTGCGGTGCCGCCATAAGAGAATGATTGAGATCACGACGAACACCGTCACCAGATAGACATCCCGCACGATGAGCCAGACATAAAACGGCGTCAACACGGCGGCAACCAGTGCCGACAGCGACGAAATTTTGCCGATTTTGTAAGCCAGCAACCAGGTGCCCGATACGACAATTCCCAATAAGCCATCAAGGCCCAAAGTCACGCCGAATGAGGTCGCAACCCCTTTGCCGCCCTTGAAATCAAAGAAAACCGGATACAAATGCCCCAGAAATGCGGCAAACACCACGGTAGCCAATAGCAGGCTGTCGGCGCCGAGCATCCTGGCCAGCACAACCGGCAGCAGACCTTTTAATGCATCGCCCGCCAACGTAATGGCTGCTGCCTTTTTGCCACCGATTCGCATGACATTGGTCGCCCCCGGATTACCCGAGCCATTCTCACGGGGGTCGACCAAACCCATCATCCTGCATACGATGACTGCACTCGAAACCGACCCAACCAGATAGGCCGCAGGCACCAATAACCATTCCATCATTCCATAACCTCATAGATCAATGACTTGTACAAACGAGTGAATTACTCGATACTGATTAGCCGATCAATGATAACGGAAAGCCCTAATGGACATCATCTTTTTAGGTGGTCTCGAACTCGAAACCGTCATTGGCATTTATGACTGGGAGCGGCGGATCAAACAAAAAGTCGTATTGGACATCGATATGGCATTTGACATTCGCCAAGCCGCCGCGACCGATGACATTGCCCACACACTCGATTACAAAGATGTGACCGACCGAGTGGCATATTTCGTCGAAAACAGCGAATTTTTGCTGGTGGAAACCTTGATCGAAAAAATTGCAGATTTATTACTGACCGAATTTCCCACACCCTGGGTTCGGGTCAAACTCAATAAAATCGGTGCCATCAGTCGCGCACGCGACGTGGGCATCCTCATTGAACGCGGCAACAGATAATGCCTGCGGGTTACATCAGTATTGGCAGCAATATCGACAAGGCCAATAACATCCGCTCCAGTATTAACGCCCTGCAAGCCGTTTTTGGCAGCATTGCATTGTCGAGCATTTATGAAACCGATGCCGTCGGCTTTATGGGTGAAAGTTTTTACAATCTGGTCGTGCGATTTCAATCCAGCCTGCCTGCCAAACAAGTCGCCAAGCAACTCAAACAGATCGAGCTGGAACATGGCCGACACCATCATTCGCAGAAATTCTCGCCGCGCACGCTGGATTTGGATTTGATTCTTTACGGCGACGAAATCATCGATGAAGGTCGTTTGCAAATTCCACGCGACGACATTGAACGCTACGCATTCGTTCTGGAACCGCTGACGGAAATTGCAGGCACGGAAAAACACCCGGTCAGTGGCAAAACTTATGCTGAGCTTTGGGAGGCATTCGACAAAACCGGGTTGAAGCGTATGAAATTCAACCCGGACAAGCTATCAGGAAAATAGCAATCGCCCGCCGTCGACTGTCAATATCTGCCCGGTCACATAATCAGCATCCAGCACCAAATAACGAATGGCCTTGGCAATATCATCTTCCCGTCCGCAACGCTGCAAAGCCACTTTTTGCAAGACAGCCTGCTTCTCCGTATCGCCCATATCACCCTCGGGCCAGAGTATGGCGCCTGGCGCCACGGCATTGACGCGAACGAGCGGCGCCAGCTCTCTTGCCAGAATCTTGGTCATAGCAACCAAACCGGCCTTGGCGATGCTGTAAACCGGATAGCCCGGCAAGCCTCGCTCGCCGTGAATATCGGCCATGTTGACGACACAACCGCGCGCCGCCCGCAACGATGGCAGCAAAGCCTGCACCAAAAAAAATGGCGTACGCAGATTACTGGCGGTCAATGCCTCCCAATCCTCGCTCGTTACGTTTTCGATAGATCCGGGATAAAACGTCGATGCGTTGTTGACCAGCACATCGACGCGCCCCCAACAGCCCGCAGCCTGCCCGGCAAAAGACTGCAACGCCGACGGTGATGAAAGATCGGTCTGTAGCACCACGGCTGAATGCGCACGATCGGCATTCAGCGTAGCAACCAAGGATTCAGCTTGGGCAAGTGATGCCCGGCAATGCACCACGACGTTAAAACCCTCGCGGTGCAACATGCGGGCAGTCGCTGCGCCCAAACGCCTTGCTGCCCCAGTAATCACCGCAACCCTGAGCATGAAATCAAGAAGCCGAAACGCTGGCAATCAACTTCTTTCTGATGACATAACAAACCGCCACCGCAAAAACCACAGGCATCTGCGTCAGCAAAAATTCAACCACCGAATGCTTGGGCACCACATTCGCCAGCGGCAATACGAACAGCATTTTCGCCAACCACCAGGTCAGCCAATACCCGATAAAACCGATGACCGGCCAATTGATCACTGGCCCGTTATGCTCTTTAGCCGCCATGTAAAACCAGACCAATATCAATATGCCGAACAACTTAGCCAGAAATAACATATCCCCCCCATATTGTTGTTATGTTGTCAGAATGCAAAAAACGGCCTCACTCTAATCAATAGCCTGACGAACATCAATGCCATGATTCGAAGGCGTTTTTGCAATAGGCTGAGAATATTGCCGCTTAACCCACCGCGCCTTCCAAACTGATCCCTAACAACGCCTGCGCCTCCACTGCAAACTCCATCGGCAATTCCTTGAAGACTTCCTTGCAGAAACCGTTGACGATCATCGATACCGCATCTTCCGCAGATAGCCCACGCTGCTGGCAAAAAAACAACTGGTCTTCGCTGATCTTGGACGTGGTTGCTTCGTGCTCGACTTGCGCCGACGGTTGCTTGACCTCGATATAGGGAAAGGTATGTGCACCGGATCGGTCACCAACCAATAGAGAATCGCACTGGGTATGGTTGCGGGCGTTTGCCGCCGATTTGGCAACCTTGACCAAGCCGCGATAGGTGTTTTGCGCCTTGCCTGCCGAGATACCCTTGCTGACGATGGTGCTGCGGGTATTGTTGCCGATGTGGATCATCTTGGTGCCGGTATCGGCCTGTTGCAGATTGTTGGTCAGCGCCACCGAATAGAACTCGCCGACCGAATCGTCACCCAGCAACACACAACTCGGGTATTTCCAGGTAATGGCGGAACCGGTTTCGACCTGCGTCCACGACACTTTGGAATGGTGGCCACGGCATTCGGCACGCTTGGTCACAAAGTTGTAAATACCGCCGATACCGTCCTTGTCGCCGGGATACCAGTTTTGCACCGTGGAGTACTTGATTTGCGCGTTGTCCAGGGCCACCAGTTCGACCACGGCGGCATGTAACTGATTTTCGTCGCGCATCGGCGCGGTGCAGCCTTCCAGATAAGAGACATGCGAGCCTTCATCGGCAATGATGAGGGTGCGTTCAAACTGCCCGGTATTGGCGGCATTGATGCGGAAATACGTCGACAACTCCATAGGGCAACGCACACCTTTGGGGATGTAGACGAACGAACCGTCGGTGAATACCGCCGAATTCAATGCGGCAAAAAAATTGTCCCCCACAGGCACAACGCTGCCAAGATACTGTTTGACCAATTCGGGATAGTCACGCAAGGCCTCGGAAATCGGGCAAAAAATCACACCGACCTCCTTCAGCTTGCCTTTGAACGTCGTTGCGACGGAAACACTGTCGAATACCGCATCGACAGCAATACCCGCCAGACGCTCCTGCTCATCCAGCGGTATGCCGAGTTTTTTATAGGTTTCCAGCAATTGTGGATCGACTTCGTCCAGACTTTTTGGGCCATCCTTTTTCGATTTCGGCGCCGAATAATAGCTAATGGCCTGGTAGTCGATAGGGTCGATCTTGAGCTGCGCCCAATTCGGCGACGCCATGGTCTGCCAATGCCGGAATGCTTTCAGGCGATAGTCCAGCATGAACTCGGGCTCGTTCTTGATCTTCGACAAACGACGAATGACGTCTTCGTCGAGACCTGGTGGAAACGTATCGGCTTCAAGTTCGGTAACGAAACCTTGCTTGTAACTCTGACTGATTAGCTGTTCGATTTCTTGTGCAGTCGCGGACATAGGCTCTTGAATGATTTTCTAGCGATACAAACGGCTGACCGGAATACGGACTTCATCCGGCTGTTTAAACGGTGCGACCATGTCGGCCAGAGTCACCGACTCCAAGGCACGGGTAACTTTTTGATTGATTAAATGCCAACTACCTTGAATGCGGCAGCCGCTGGCCTGATCGCAACCTTTGTGTGACACCGCACATTCCGTCAGGGCAATAGGGCCTTCCAGCGCCTTGATGACTGCGGCGACGGTGATATGCTCCGGCGCATGCGCCAGCACATACCCGCCTTTGGCGCCACGCATCGACGACAACACGCCTGCTTTAGCCAGGATTTTCAGAATTTTGCTGACGGTAGGCAGCGCAATCCCGGTGCTTTCGGCCAACTCGACCGCGCCATGCAAGCGCCGTGGCTCTTTGGCCAGCACACTCAGAATCACGGTGGCATAGTCGGTTAATTTGCTCAGTCTCAACATGGATGATCTCAGAATTGGTACTATTTTAGTCTTATTTAATTTCAGAGTAAAGCACTCAGCTTATCCCGCACAGCACCGACAATCTAGGCCGACCTGAAATACAATAACCCCAGGTTATTCGTTACAACTCACTTGACATCCCTCTTTCTGGCAGACCATTCAAATGAACAAAGACATCCGCATCCAACGTTTGAGCGGCGAATCGCTGATTCAGTACATTCCTGAACTGGCACGCCTGCGTATCGAAGTATTTCGTGACTTTCCTTACCTGTATGACGGCGACTACGAGTACGAGAAAAAATACTTGCAAACCTATATCGATTGCCCGGACAGCGTGATCGTGCTGGCATTCGACGACGACAAAATCGTCGGTGCGTCGACGGCGATTCCACTGAAATACGAAACCGACGACGTCAAAAGAGCGTTCATCGAACGCAAATACGATCCCGATCAAGTGTTCTACTGCGGTGAATCGGTGCTGAACAAGAACTATCGCGGCTTAGGCATAGGCGTGAAATTCTTCGAGCAACGCGAAGCCCACGCCGAAGACCTGGGCGGCTTTCAACATATCACCTTCTGCTGCGTCGAGCGCCCCGCCGACCACCCGCGCCGCCCAGCGGATTACGTGCCGCTGGATGCATTCTGGCGCAAACGCGGCTACGTCAAGCACCCGGAATTGAAAACCACTTACACCTGGAAAGATCTGGACGACGAGGCAGAAACGCCCAAACCCATGACGTTCTGGCTGAAGGAGGACAGCAATGCCTAGAATTGCCAGCGCTCAATACGACGTCAGCTTCCTGGAAACCTGGGAAAACTTCGAAACCAAAACTCGCCAATGGACCGAAGAAGCCACCAACAACAAGGCCGACATCCTGCTATTTCCAGAATACGCCTGCATGGAACTGGCATCCCTGTTTCCCAAAACTGTTTACTCGTCCCTGTCCGGCCAACTGGACGCCCTGCAAACCCTGCTGCCGCGGTACCTCGATTTATTCAAGTCGCTGGCAATGATGCATCAGGTTTACATCCAGGCCGGAACCTACCCGGTCAAGCACGGCAGCGGCGAATTCCGCAATCACGCCTACTTCTTCACACCGCAAGGCGATATCGATTACCAGGAAAAGCTGACCATGACCCGCTTCGAAAACGAGCAATGGCATATTTCCCGGGGCTTCGATATCAAGGTTTTCGACACGGCATTCGGCAAGGTGGCAATCAACATCTGCTATGACAGCGAATTTCCGCACTACGCCCGCCAGCAAGCCGAGCGCGGAGCCACCCTGATTCTGGTACCAAGCTGCACCGACACCGAAGCCGGTTATTACCGGGTGCGCATTGGCTGCCAGTCGCGGGCGTTGGAAAACCAGTGCTATGTCGTACAGGCATCCCTGGTAGGCAATGCCGAGTGGTCGGAAGCAGTCGACGTCAACTGCGGCGCAGCGGCGATTTACACAGCTGTCGACCGAGGATTCCCCAACAATGGCATTCTGGCCATCGGCGACTACAACAAGACCCAATGGGTGTACGCCGATCTCGATCTCAACGCCGTCGCCCAGGTACGCAAAGAAGGCCAGGTCTTCAATTACCGCGATTGGCCCCGACAATTCGATTGTAAATAGCCGCCAATCATCATTGCCCGGAGCAATCCGGGCAACTTGTTGCAGCACGCTGCACATTCCTGCCGACAAAAACCCCTCTCGATTCAACAGTTCCGAGAAAATACGGGAAAAACTGATTGCCTAATCCCAATTCGTTGGATAGAATGCCCAAGTCGTTAGCCGCCAGGTTATCGAAAAGTTTTGAACGCCCAGGTAGCTCAGTCGGTAGAGCAGAGGACTGAAAATCCTCGTGTCGACAGTTCGATTCTGTCCTTGGGCACCATGCTTGTCCGGTGTGTCAAACAGCCCCATTCATGGGGTTTTTTGTTTTATGGGATTTATCAGGCGTGGGATATTTTTAGGTTGTTTATGGAAGAGCCTGAGGCTCTTTTTTTTTGTTTGAAGTAAGGCGAACACAAAACATGAAACAGGCTCCAGAGCATCTGGTGAACTTGATCGAACCCCTGGTCGAAGGACTCGGCTACGAATGCGTCGGCATCGAATACAACCCGCACCCACAGCATGGCATGCTGCGCATCTACATCGACAGCCCTAATGGCATTTTGCTGGATGACTGCACCAAAGTCAGTCATCAAATCAGCGGCGTACTCGACGTCGAAGACCCGATACAAGGCGAATACCAACTGGAAATCTCCTCACCCGGTGAAGACAGACCCTTCTTCAAGCTCAGTCAATTCCAGCGATTCATTGGCAACACCGTCAACATCAGCCTGTTCAAGCCCATTGAAAAACGCCGCAAAATCGTCGGTGTCATTCAGGCAATCGAAGACAATGCCATCGTTCTGCAAGACGCCGAACAAACCGTCAAAGTACCGTTTCAATCCATGAGCAAGGCTCGACTGGTGCCGGACTATCAAATCAAAAAAGGAGGACGCAATGGCAAATAAAGAAATTCTGTTGGTTGCTGATGTTTTTGCCAACGAAAAAGACATCAGTAAAGAAATTATTTTTCAGGCCATCGAATCCGCCCTGGAAGCGGCGACCATCAAACGTTACGATAATCCTATCAAAGCCCGCGTCGCCATCAACCGTCAAACCGGCGAATACACAACCTATCGCCGCTGGCTCATCGTGGACGCCAACCCCGACATCAACGGCGATGTCGAACACCCAAGCTGGCAAATACTGCTGGAAGTGGCGCACATCGACAACCCCGACGCGCAGGTCGGCGACTTCGCCGAGGAAGAAATCGAATCGGTCGAATTTTGCCGCATTGCCGCACAAACCGCGAAACAAGTCATCATCCAGAAAGTACGCGAAGCCGAGCGCCGTAAAATCGTCGAAGCCTACCAGGATCGCGTCGGCGAACTCGTCACCGGCATCGTCAAACGCATCGAAAAAGGCAGCGTCTACCTGGACTTGGGTGGCCATGTCGAAGCCTACATTGCCCGCGAGGACATGATCCCGAAAGAACCGGTTCGCATGGGCGACCGTGTACGCGGCTACCTGAAAGCCGTTCGCTCCGAACCACGCGGCCCGCAATTGTTTGTCAGCCGCACCGCGGCGGAATTGCTGATCGCCCTGTTTCGCCTGGAAGTACCCGAAGTGGGCGAAGGCATGGTCGGCATCATGGGTGCCGCACGCGACCCTGGCTCGCGCGCCAAAATTGCCGTCAAGACCAACGACCCGCGCCTCGACCCGGTCGGTGCCTGCGTCGGCATGCGCGGCTCGCGCGTACAAGCCATCTCCAACGAACTGGCCGGCGAGCGCGTCGACATCATTCTTTGGAATCCCAACGAAGCGCAATTCGTCATCAACGCCATGTCACCGGCCGAGATACAGTCCATCGTGGTCGATGAAGACAAGCACAGCATGGATGTTGCCGTCACCACCGACAGCCTGTCGCAAGCCATCGGTCGCGGCGGCCAGAACGTGCGTCTGGCCTCGGAACTGACCGGCTGGGAACTCAACATTCTCGATGCCTCGAAAGTCGATAAAAATCAGGACGAAATCACCGCCAAAGCCAGAAAAGAATTCATGGAATTACTGGATGTCGATGAAGAAATCGCTGATGTTCTGGTCGATGTCGGCTTGACCAACATCGAGGAAATCGCCTACATCCCGGTCGATGAAATGCTGGAGATCGAAGGTTTCGACGAAGAACTGGTGGAAGCCTTGCGCAGCCGGGCCAAAGACGCCCTGTTAATCAAGGCCATTGCATCCGAAGAGCAAATCGAAACCTCACAACCCAGCGACGACTTGCTAACGCTGGACGGCATGGACGACAAACTCGCCCACGAAATGGCGGCAAAAGGCATCGTCACCCGCGACGATTTAGCCGAACTGGCAATCGACGACATTCTCGGTTTCACCGGCATGACCGAAGAACGCGCCGGCAAACTCATCATGAAAGCTCGCGAATCCTGGTTCGCCGAGAACATGGGCTAAGACAGGAGGACGAAATGAGCGATAAAACAGTCAAGGAATTAGCCAGTGCCGTCAACACGCCACTCGACCGGTTTCTGGAACAATTGAAAGACGCCGGTCTCGACGCCCGGCATCCCGACGACATCATCACCGAAGACGAAAAAGGCAAGCTGCTGGCCCATCTTCGCCGTCTGCACGGAAAATCCGATACCGACCAGCAAATCGGCGCGCCGAAACGCATTACGCTGAAGCGCAGCACTCGCACGGAACTGAAAGTGCAAACCGCACCTGGCACTGCTGCCAAAACCGTCAGTGTCGAAGTTCGCAAACAAAAAACCTACATCAAACGTAGCGAAGCGCCGAGCAGCGACGAGTTGAAAGAAACCGAACGCGCCAAACAAGCGGCGGAAGCCGTTGAAGCCAGCCGTCAAAAACAGGTTGTCACAGCAGAAACCAGCCTTCCACCTGCAGAAACTAAAACCGAAGAATCCGGCAAAACCTTCGAATCAGACACCGCCAAACCGCTTGCAGATACAACCCCGGAACCCGAGCGCGCAGCAAAAACACCGGCGGATGTACAGACTGAAACGGTTGCCAAACAGGAACCATCCAAGCCTGAAGCCCCGGAACTGACTGCGGAGCAACTGGAAGAAATAGAGAAAAAACGTCGACTGGAAGCTGCGGTCGAAAAAAACGCGGAAAAAGTCCGCCAGGCCGCAGCCGCCAAACAGCAAACCTTGCACAAGAAAAAACCGGAATTCAAACCCAGTCGTCCGGCTGCGCCGACCGCAGGCGCCGACGCAGGCGATGGCGCCCGCCGCAGCGGCCCACCACCCGGCAAAGGCAAAAAGAAACAGGCATCGCGCCGGGAAAAACCGGAATTCGAAATCGAATTGCAAGCCCGTCACAAGTTCGAAAAACCTGCGCTGCCGACAAAGATGGATGTCACCATCCCTGAAACCATCGTGGTGTCCGATCTGGCGGCCAAGATGAACGTCAAGGCAGCCGAAGTCATCAAACAATTGATGAAACTCGGCATCATGACCACCATCAACCAGCCGATCGATCAGGAAACGGCGGTGATTCTGGTCGAAGAAATGGGGCACACTCCCATCATGCAAAGCGAGGACGACTTCGAACAGGAAATGCTGGCCGAAGCGCTTGGCGAAGCCGATCAGCGCAAACTGCTGGCGCGCGCACCCATCGTCACCATCATGGGCCACGTTGACCACGGCAAGACATCGCTGCTGGACTACATCCGCAAAACCCGGGTCGCCGCTGGCGAAGCGGGCGGCATTACCCAGCACATTGGCGCCTACCAGGTCAAAACCGATCACGGCTCCGTCACCTTCCTCGACACACCGGGTCACGCCGCCTTTACCGCCATGCGGGCACGCGGCGCCGAAGTCACCGACATCGTCATCGTCGTCGTCGCTGCCGATGACGGTGTGATGCCGCAAACCAAAGAGGCGATAGAGCACGCCCGTGCCGCCAACGTGCCGATGATCGTCGCGCTGAATAAAATCGACAAGCCGGAAGCCAACCCTGATCGCGTCATGCAGGAACTGGCCACACTGAATGTCGTGCCCGAAGAATGGGGTGGCGACGTGCAGTTTTTGAAAGTATCGGCGAAAACCGGCACAGGTATCGATGATCTGATCGAAGCCCTGATCGTACTGGCCGAGGTTCTGGAACTGAAAGCGCCGAAAGACGGTACGGCGCAGGGCGTCTGTATCGAATCACGACTGGACAAAGGCCGGGGCGCCGTGGCCACGATACTGGTACAAAAAGGTAGCCTCAACAAAGGTGATTTCGTACTTTGCGGTCATGAATACGGTCGCATTCGCGCCATGTTCGACGAAAATGCCCACTCAATCAAACTGGCAGGCCCCAGTACGCCGGTCGAGATTCTCGGCCTGTCCGGCACACCGAATGCGGGTGACGAATTCCTCGTCGTACAAAACGAGCGCGTGGCCCGTGAACTGGCGGCCCACCGTGAGGATCGCAAAAAATCCAGCCGTCATGCTGCCATGGGTGCATCGAAACTGGACGATGTGTTCTCACGCATGACAGCCGGTGAAACCTCGACATTGAATGTCGTCATCAAAACCGACGTACAAGGCAGCCTCGAAGCCCTGCGCGAATCGCTGGTGAACCTGTCGACCGACGAAGTTCAGGTCAAATGTATTTACGGTGGTGTCGGCGGCATCAACGAAGGCGATGCCAACCTGGCGCTGGCATCCAGCGCGATTCTGATCGGCTTCAACGTCCGCGCCGATGCGGTCGCCCGCAAGCTGATCGAAGAAAAAGACATCGACCTGCACTACTACAGCATCATTTACGAGGCCATCGATGAGGTGAAACGCGCGATCAGCGGCATGCTGGCTCCCGACATCCAGGAAAAAATCGTCGGTCTGGCCGAGGTGCGCGATGTGTTCCGTTCACCGAAGTTCGGCGCCATCGCCGGTTGTATGGTCATCGACGGCTTCGTCAAGCGCAACCTGCCCATTCGTGTGCTGCGTAACAACGTCGTCATTTTTGAAGGTCAGCTCGAATCGCTGCGCCGCTTCAAAGATGATGTCAACGAAGTCAAGATGGGTATGGAGTGCGGCATCGGCGTCAAGAACTACAACGACGTCAAGACCGGTGACCAGATCGAAGTCTTCGAACGCATCGAAGTCAAGCGGGAAATCTGACCATGGCGCGTGAGTTCGGGCGTAGCCAGCGCGTGGCGTCGGAAATGCAAAAGGAGTTGGCCGCCATTCTGCAACGCGACGTTCACGATGCCCGTCTGGGCTTCGTGACCATCAACGACGTCGAGCTGACGCGCGATCTCGCCATCGCCAAAGTCTATTTCACCGTGCTGAACGGCGACGATGCCAGCAAACAGGCCCATGTCGGCATATTGAACGACATGGCGCCTTTCATTCGCCACGAACTCGCCAAACGCATGCGTTTGCGCCATATTTCGGAACTGCATTTTCTGTACGACCATTCCCTGGATAACGGTATGCGGGTCGAAGCCTTGTTGCAAGACATCCACAAAACCCAACAGGACGATTGATGGTAGCAATTGATGGCAAAATCTAAGTCAGGGCGCGATGTGGATGGCATCGTGCTGCTCGATAAAGGCCAGGGCGTTTCGTCCAATCAGGCCTTGCAGGCAGTACGCCGCCTGTTCAATGCCAACAAGGCTGGTCACACCGGTGCGCTTGATCCCTTGGCAACCGGCCTTTTGCCTCTATGTTTCGGCGAAGCAACCAAAGTGTCAGGCCTGATGCTGGATGACGACAAGCGTTACCAGGTAACATTTCGTCTGGGCATCATGACCGATACCGGTGACGCCGAGGGCCAGGTCATCAAGACCATGATGGTTCCCGAATTCGACCAGGCAAGCCTGCAACACTGTCTGTCACAGTTCACGGGAGACATTTTGCAGGTGCCGCCAATGTATTCGGCACTGAAATTTCAGGGCCGTAAACTGTATGAACTGGCTCGCGAAGGCAAAACCATAGACCGCGCTGCACGTCAGGTCAGAATCGACCACATCGAATTACTTGGATTTTCCGGTGCAGACATTACTCTGGACGTTGCCTGCTCGAAAGGCACCTACATTCGCTCCCTGGCGGAAGACATCGGTCATGCACTGGGAAGCTGCGCCACCGTGACCGCCTTACGACGGATTAGCGCGGGTCTGTTCAGCATCGAACACGCCCATACAATGGAGCAGTTAAAGGCCATGAGTGACGCGCAACGCCTGGCACTCATGATAGCCGTCGATACACCACTGGCCGACCTGCCAGCCGTCGAAGTCAGAAACGGCGATGCACTAAAAATCCAGCAAGGTCAGCAGGTTATGATCGAGGCTTCGGGTACGGGCCGGGTTCGCATTTACTGCCACCAACATTTTTTAGGGTTGGGTGAGCTATCGTTAAATGGTAAACTGGCACCGAAAAAACTATTCAACCTGAAGGCTGCGGATGACGCATCGTCAGAGTAATAACGTGTTTTAAAAGCGTTGCGTGCGGTTCGAGTGCAAGGCGCACGGAGCGCAGAAACCGGAGTGTACGAACGTACATGAGGATTTCGAGCAACGCAGCAATCGGCTGCGTAGCAGCTTTTAAAACATGTTCTTGAGCAACATACGCTCCTGCACCCTATAGCGGCAGCGTTGTACAACGGCCATCATCACGATGGCTTTATTTTTATTCATCCATTCCATCCATAGGGATTAAAAAATGGCTTTAACTCCAGCACAAAAACAAACCATCGTCGAAGAATACCGTTTGTCCGATTCAGACACCGGCTCCACCGAAGTTCAAGTCGCTTTGTTGACTGCCAACATCAATCAACTGACGCCTCACTTCGCAGCCCACAAAAAAGACAATCATTCGCGTCGCGGTTTGTTGCGCATGGTCAATCAACGCCGAAAACTGCTTGATTATCTGAAAGGCAAAGACATTGCGCGTTATCGCACCCTGATCGACCGCCTAGGCATTCGCAAGTAGTCGGCTTTTGGAAACGGCACGAAATGTGCCGTTTCTGCTTTAGGGCAAATTTTCAAAACAACCCAAGTAAACCCAAAGGAACCTCATAGTGAATCCTATTAGGAAACAATTTCAGTACGGCGATCGTCTCGTCACATTAGAAACCGGCGAAATTGCCCGCCAGGCCAATGGCGCGGTCATGATCGACATCGAAGGCACGTCATTGCTGGTCACTGTCGTCGGCAAAAAAGAAAGCAGCGGTGGCGACTTTTTTCCGTTGACGGTGGACTACCAGGAAAAAGCCTTTGCTGCGGGCAAAATCCCTGGCGGTTTTTTCAAACGCGAAGGCCGCCCGAGCGAAAACGAAACCCTGATCTCACGCCTGATCGACCGCCCCATCCGGCCACTGTTTCCTGAAGGCTACACCCACGAAGTCCAGATCATTGCCACGGTTTTGTCGTTGAACCCGGACATTGATACCGAAGTGCCCGCCATCATTGGCGCATCTGCCGCACTGGCAATTTCCGGCCTGCCATTCAACGGGCCATTGGGCGCCGCCTGTGTAGGTTACATCGATGGTCAGTACGTACTGAACCCTACCCTGCCCCAGTTAAAGGAATCGGATTTGCGCCTAGCCGTTGCAGGCACCCAGAAAGCGGTACTGATGGTCGAGTCGGAAGCCAAACTGCTATCGGAAGATGTCATGCTGGGCGCCGTATTGTTCGGCCACGAGCACATGCAGGTCGCGATTAATGCCATCAATGCATTCGCTGCCGAAGTCGCTACGCCGCCTATAGCCTGGACACCACCTGCCGACAACGAAACCTTGAAAGCTGCCGTCGTCGCCGAGGCTGAAGGTCAAATCAAAGCGGCGTATCAAGTCGCCGAAAAACGGGTCAGACAGGATACTCTGAGTGCGATCCGTCGCGCTGTCGTGGAAAAACTGACTGCTGATGACCAACACAGTGCGGGTGATGTCCGCAACCTCATCGAAACCCTGGAATACAACATCGTCCGTGGTGCGATCCTCAACGATCGCATACGTATCGACGGTCGCGACTTGACCACCGTGCGCCCGATCAACATCCGCACGGGTGTACTGCCCAGAACGCACGGCTCGGCCCTGTTCACCCGTGGTGAAACCCAAGCCTTGGTCGTTGCCACACTGGGCACCGAGCGCGATGCGCAAATCATCGACGCGCTGGCAGGCGAATACAAAGACACCTTCCTGTTCCACTACAACTTCCCACCATTCAGCGTCGGTGAAACCGGACGTACCGGCTCGCCTAAACGCCGCGAAATCGGCCACGGGCGCTTGGCCAAACGTGGCATCCAGGCCGTAACACCCAACATCAGCGAATTCCCCTACGTCATTCGTGTGGTATCGGAAATCACCGAGTCCAATGGCTCCAGCTCGATGGCATCGGTCTGTGGCAGCAGCCTGGCATTGATGGACGCTGGCGTACCGTTGAAAGCACCGGTTGCCGGCATTGCCATGGGCTTGATTAAAGAGGGCGACGAATTTGCCGTCCTGTCCGACATCCTGGGTGATGAAGACCATCTAGGCGATATGGATTTCAAGGTTGCCGGTTCCGAAAATGGCATCACCGCCTTGCAAATGGACATCAAGATCGACGGCATCACGCCCGACATCATGAAAGTCGCGCTCGACCAGGCTAAACAAGGGCGTTTACACATTCTGGGCGAGATGAACAAGGCCTTGTCCAGCTCGCGGGAACAGATGTCCGACTTCGCGCCACGCATCATCTCGTTCAAAATCGACCCCAGCAAAATCCGCGAAGTCATTGGCAAAGGCGGCGTCACCATCCGAGCTATCACCGAACAAACCGGCACCAGCATCGATTTGACAGACGACGGCGTGGTCAACATTGCCTCTGTCGACAAAGCGGCTGGCGAAGAAGCTCGCCGCATGATCGAAGAAATCACTGCCGAAGTCGAAGTCGGTAAAACCTACGAAGGCAAAGTCGCCCGCCTGATGGACTTCGGTGCTTTCGTTACCATTCTGCCCGGCAAAGACGGTTTGGTGCACATCTCGCAAATCTCTGACGAGCGTGTGGAAAAAGTCAGCGATAAATTGACCGAAGGCGACATCGTGCGCGTCAAGGTGTTGGAGATCGACCGCCAGGGCCGTGTAAGATTGAGTATGAAAGACGTCGAATAAAAATCTTACGTATATCTTCGAAAATCGCATTTCCGCACGCCTGTGTGGGAATGCGACCTGGTTTTCGAAGGCTCGCTACTCGCTTAGCAGAACCTTCCCACGGAAACCCGTGCCCCTTCCAGAAACACATCCAACAAGACTGAATAGCCGTTCCTTTGGCATCTTAAAAACCCTCCTCAATCCTGAGTAATCTAGGTACCAGCCGTCGGCTGAGGTCGAAGGGGAAAATAAACCCAGCCTGAATACCGTCAAACTGACAAAAAAAAGCGCGTCCTCTAAAAAGAGTCGCGCTTTTTGTTCTGGGTTGCAGGAGGGAATTACATGATGTAAACAAACACGAACAAGCCCAGCCAGACTACGTCGACGAAGTGCCAATACCATGCCGCTGCTTCAAATGCGAAATGATTTTCCGGTTTGAAATGGCCTTTCCAGCTTCTGAACAGAACCACCGACAACATGATCGCACCCACGCAGACGTGAAGGCCATGGAAGCCGGTCAGCATGAAGAATGTCGAGCCATAAATACCAGAACCCAGAGTCAGGCCCATTTCGGTGTAGGCTTCATGATATTCGATGGCCTGAAATGCAACAAACAGGAAGCCCAAAGCCACTGTCGCGATAAGACCTTTAATCAGTTGACCACGATTTTTTGCCAGCAGACCATGATGTGCCCATGTGCATGTCACACCGCTAGTCAACAGAATGAGTGTATTCAGAAACGGCAAACCGAATGCGCCCATCGGTTCGAAATGGCCGCCGACATTGCCAGGGCCGTTGGTCGGCCATGTCGCGCTGTAATCCGGCCACAGGGTGAAGGTTGCACGACCGGGGCCGCTGTCGAATGCCCCATCGACAGCGCCCAGCCAGGGCACGGACAGATTGCGCGTGAACCAAAGCGCGCCAAAGAACACGGCAAAAAACATCACCTCGGAGAAAATAAACCACATCATGCCCATGCGGTAGGAGATACCGACGCCATGGTTATACATGCCTGACTCGCTTTCAGTGGATTGCAAGGCGAACCAGAAACCCAACATGATTAAAAATACCACCAAGCCAAATAGCATGACGCTTGAGCCAGCCGATGATCCGTTGAGGTAGTTGGCAAATCCGGCAAGCATGGTCATCAATCCGGCTGTTGCCATGACCGGCCAAACCGCTTTGTGCGGAATATAGTAACCTTCGTTAGTAGACATAACCTTCCCCTTTCATTGAGTTTCAGTCTGAGTAATATCAAAAAATGTGTACGACAGCGTAATGGTTTTGTATTTTTCCGGTAACGCCGGATCAACTACGAAACGAACCGACATGTCTTTAGTTTCGTTTGGCTCGAATATCTGTTCCAGTTCGCAAAAACAAATGGTCTTGATCACGAAATCCTTGACCAGCCCAGGCGAAAACGTCGCCACAGCGCGTGCTTTCAGGCGATCTTTCGAAATATTCTTTGCAAAAAATTTGACCGTTCGATATTCGCCGGGATGCAGTTTGACGATAGGCGTTTCTACCTTGAACTCCAGCGGTATCGATTTGTTGAGCGCGGTTAGTAACTCGACACTCACCTCTCGCGAAGCATCCACTGTGAACGATGTTTCGGTTTTTGCCACCGAGTCTACTCTAGTGTTTTGTCCAGCCAGATCACATAGCACGTTGTATAGCGGCACCAAGGCATAGCCGAATCCGAACATCAACAGTGCAACAACCACCAGTTTGACGGCCAGTTTGCTGTTTTTCTGTTGACGTTCATCAGTCATTGCGACATCGCCTTCATGACCGCAAACACATAGATTGTGAAAGCCACAACGATCAGTATCACCGCAGTCAGTATGTTTTTCTTCCTGGTATCCATTCGGTTTGCCTTGGCGCCTGCCACTCGACAGCAATGGCAGGCTTATCGTTAATGGTCGACGATGTGCTCGGTCGGAATGATCGTTGGCGGTGTCGAAAACGTGTGATACGGCGCAGGTGAAGGCACAGTCCATTCCAGGCCATGCTTGGCCGCATCTTCCCAAACCTCGGCCGTCACCTTGCCAGTACCGCCACGAATGGTATCGATCACGATGTAAACGAATAACAATTGACTGAAACCGTAGATGAACGCACCCACACTGGACACCATGTTCCAGTCGGCAAATTGAATGGCATAGTCAGGAATCCGGCGCGGCATACCGGCCAGACCCAGGAAATGCTGCGGGAAGAACAGGATGTTGACAGATATAGCCGACAACCAGAAATGCAGTTGACCGATTTTCTCGTTGTACATATTCCCCGTCCATTTCGGCAGCCAGTAGTAGCCAGCCGCCATCAGGATGAAGATTGAAGCGGGCACCAGGGTGTAGTGAAAATGGGCAACGATGAAATAGGTATCGTGGTATTGAAAGTCAACCGGAGCAACCGACATCATCAAACCGGTGAAGCCGCCCATGGTGAACAACACAACGAAGGCAATCGAGAACAGCATCGGGGTTTCAAATGTCATCGCACCCTTCCACATCGTAGCTGTCCAGTTGAACACCTTCACCCCAGTTGGAATGGCAATCAGCATGGTGGCATACATGAAGTACAGTTCACCGGCAATCGGCAAACCCACGGTGAACATGTGGTGTGCCCAGACTATGAATGACAAAAACGCAATCGCACCGGTCGCGTAGACCATAGAGGCATAACCGAACAGCGGTTTGCGCGCAAACACCGGAATGATGGTCGAAGCCACGCCAAAGGTTGGCAGTATCATCACGTAGACTTCCGGATGACCGAAGAACCAGAAGATGTGCTGATACAGAACCGGATCACCGCCACCTGCGGCATCGAAAAAGCTGGTTGCGAAGAACTTGTCGGTCAGTAACATGGTAACCGCACCTGCGAATACCGGCATGATCGCAATCAACAAAAAGGCTGTTATCAACCAGGTCCAGACGAACAGCGGCATTTTCATCAGCGTCATTCCGGGTGCGCGCATGTTAAAAATGGTTGCAATGACGTTGATAGCTCCCATGATGGACGAGACACCCAACAAGTGCACCGAAAAAATGGCAAATGGAAAGGCTTTACCGGTTTGTAACACCAGCGGTGGATACAGTGTCCAACCTGACGCGGGCGCACCGCCCTCCATGAACAAGGTGCTGGCCAGCAATAAAACACCGGCAACCAGCATCCAGAAGCTCATGTTGTTCATGCGCGGCAATGCCATATCAGGCGCACCAACCATCATCGGAATCATCCAGTTGGCCAAACCCACAAACGCGGGCATGACGGCGCCGAATACCATTACCAGCGCATGCATGGTGGTCATCGAATTGAAAAAATTGGGATCGACGAATTGCAAGCCCGGTTCGAAAAGCTCCGCGCGAATAATCAACGCCATGGTGCCACCCACGAAGAACATCACCAGCGCAAACACCAGATACAAGGTGCCGATGTCCTTATGATTGGTGGTAAACACCCACCTTAGAATGCCCTTTTCCGGGCCATGATCGTGATGATCGTGATGATCATCGTGCTCAGCTACGACAGCAGACATACTAAATACCTCAACAAAAAGTGGAAACTGTGTTCATCCGACGACAGATCGCATCAAGACCCTGCCGCTGCACTGGCGGTTTTGGCGGTCGGTTTGACCTCGCCGTGTTCTTTGCACTGCTGACCGGCATCATCGTTATCCGGGAACAACTCATCCAAATCATCAAGCGTCAGTGCCTGGCAGGGCTGAAACTCATCGTTGACATTGTTGCCGATGTCCGCTGAATTCCTTATGTAGGTAACCAGTTCCGCAAGCTCATTGGCAGGCAATTTTTTGAATGCGGGCATTTTGCTGGTACCAGCCTGGACAAAGCCTATCAGTTGATCGACATTGCCGATGACTTTGCCACTATCGCGCAGCGCCGGATACCAGCCGCTGATGCCTTTACCATCAATCTGATGACATGCAACGCAGTTTTTCAGATAGACCGATTCGCCTTTCGCCAGCAATGAGGCGCGGCTTTGCTTGCTCAAATCAGGCCCTTGGCTTTGTTTTTCGAGCGTGGTTTTAACCCAGGCATCGTATTGTTCCTGTTCCATGGCAATGACGACGACAGGCATGAAGCCATGGTCGCGACCGCAGAGTTCGGTACATTGACCTCGATAGGTGCCGGGTTTTTCGACATAGGTCCAGGCTTCGTTGACGAAACCAGGGTTGGCGTCTTTCTTCCAGCCCAAGTCAGGCACCCACCATGAGTGGATGACGTCCGACGATGTGAACAGAAAACGAATTTTGGTTTTGGTCGGAATGACCAGCGGCTTATCGACGTTCAACAGGTAATTGGGCACTGAACGCGGATCCATGGTGCTTACCCGATGCGTCTTTTCACTGGCTTCATCAAGATGGCTTTCGAAATGAATGCCGTTATCGAGGTATTCGTAATCCCAATACCACTGTTTACCGGTAACCTTGATGGACATTTCGGACTCTTCGACCTTGTCGATATCCATGACCGCGTAGGTTGCGGGCACGGCCATGCCGATCAGAATCAGTGTGGGAATGATGGTCCAGATAATCTCGACCGTGGTACTTTCGTGAAATTGTGCTGCCTGATGGCCTTTGGATTTGCGGTGGTGATAGATTGAGTAAAACATCGTGCCAAACACGCCGACACCAATGGCCACACAAACCCACAGGATGAGCATGTGCAAGTCATACAGCCTGTGGCTAAGCTGTGTCACCCCTTTGACCAGGTTGAGTGTGTAGTCCGCGTGGGCAGATTCTAGGCCAGAGGCCAGTAGAACCGAACACGCGAGCAATTGCTTTGTTTTCTTCACGGAGCAGCCTCCCGATTGTGTTTGTAAACTTGTATGCGCTTTAGTTTTTGTGTTTGTGGCCTGCAATAAAGCAACCAACATGTCCTTTTGCTTACCAACCAAGTGTGGCAATTAACCTAGTAATTCTAACCTATCAATCCTGGCCAAACCACAAGAGCTTTTCCCGACCGTAAAATCCAGCCATAAAAAAGCCCGCGAGCAATGACGCCCGCAGGCCTTGTCATTCCATATCAAACTTACTTCAGCGCTGCGGAATAGCCTTTGTCGAACTTGGGTATGTGACTATCCAGCCAGCCTTTCACCATCTGACCGACATCATCAGTCACGTCGGCTTCCCCGGCATGAAATTTTTTCTGCAAATCGGCGCAAATGCCAACCAGCGCATCGTGCTCTGCCTTGTGAACATCGTAACCGGCGAATCCTTTTGCCAACATCTCTCGTTCTTCGTGGGCAAAATGATCCACAACATAGGCAATCAGCGCATCAAGTGACCCGCCGATAGTCGAACGCGCCGCGCCGCCGGTGGCCTCGTCGTACAGTTTGTTCAGCAGGCCAAACAGTGTTTGATGCTCTTGATCGGCAAACCCGACATCGGTGCCGTATTGCTCGGCAGTCCAGGTAATTAAAGCCATTGCATACCTCCAAATTGTTTTTAGTTATGGAGATCGCATTGTCGTGACAGCGCACGAAGCTTTTTTTGATTTACATCAATCAATCATGACATTTCGCCATACAAGCAGCCGACACACGGGCAGCATCAGCGTATCAACTGGTTCATCTCGAAAATCGGCAGCAGTATGGCCAGCACGATAACCAAAACCAGCAAGCCCATGGTCAGAATCAGGGCCGGTTCGAACAAGCCCATCGTCAACTCGGTCAGCGCCTGAATGTCACGCTCCTGGTCGTCGGCGGCGCTTTCCAGCATGCGCGGCAACTGACCACTGGCCTCGCCGCTGGCAATCAGATGTATGGTCACGGGCGGAAAAAAACGGCTGCTTTCCAGTGCCCGGTTCAGGCTCTGGCCTTCACGAACCCGCAAGGCGGCGGTTTCGACGGCCTTGCGCATGGCATCGTTACCCAGCACCTGACTGGCGATGCGCAAAGCCGTCAACAATTCGACGCCGCTGTTGGTCAGAATCGCCAGCGTGCGGGTGAACCGTGCGGTATTGAGACCACGCGAAAACTTCGCCGTCAGTGGCCAGCGCAGCAGCCAGCGGTGAAAACGCATACGCGGCTCGTCACGGCGCATCAGCCATTTGAAAGCCATCGTCAGCACAATAAGCAAAACCACCAGCATCAAACCGTAATCCTTGAAAAAATCGCTGCTCGCGATCAGGCCACGGGTAATTGCGGGCAATTGCTGGCCCATCTTGTCGAATACCCCGGTGATTTCCGGCACGACATAGGTCAGCAAACCGATGACCACCAACAGCGACACCCCCGTCAGCAGCACCGGATAAATCATCGCCATTTGCAGCTTGCGATGCAGTTGGCCCTTGTCGCTGAGATAGTCCGCAAGTTTTTCCAGCACCTGATCCAGCTTGCCCGACGACTCCCCAGCCTCGACCGTGGCACGATACATGGGCGGAAAGCTGCTGGGAAAGCCCTGACAAGCCTGCGCCAGACTCTGGCCTTCGACGACGCGGGTTCTGATCGCCGTGACGATACGCCTGGCCTTAGCCGATTCCGACTGCCGGGCCACGATGGCCAGTGCCTCATCGATTGCCAGCCCTGACTTCAGCAAAGCGGCCAACTGCCGGGTGATATGGGTCAGCGCCCGCATCCCGATGCGTTGCGTCCACAGCGACGCCCGCTGCCGGTTTTCCTGTTTGTGGATTTCCTGAATGGCGAGCAAGGTCAGCCCGGTCACCTTCAATTGCTGACGCGCCGATTTGGCGCTGTCGCTCTCCAGTGTGCCTTTAACCGTGCGCCCCCGACCGTCGATGGCTTGATATTCGAATGCCGCCATGCCCTACTCTTTCAGCGTCATGCGTAAGGCTTCATCGATACTGGTATCCCCGGCCAGCACCTTACTTAACGCGCTGTGCTGTATGCTCGGCGCCAGCAGGCGGGCGTGCGCTTCCAGCTCTCTGTCGCCCGCACCATCGTGTATCAGATGCGCCATCGCCGAATCGATCGGAATGATTTCGAAAATACCCGCCCTGCCCTTGTAACCCCGGCCCTGGCAATGCGCACAGCCGACCGGCACACAAACCTCGACCTCTACGTCATCGGCGACCAATCCCAGGCACAGCAGATCAGTCGCCGGTACTCGCGTGGTTTGCTTGCAGCGTGGACACAACACCCGCACCAGGCGCTGGGCTATCACCCCCACCAGACTGGATGCCAGCAAAAACGGCTCGACGCCCATGTCGCGCAAACGGGTAATGGCACCCACCGCCGTGTTGGTATGCAGTGTTGATAGCACTAAATGACCGGTCAGACTGGCCTGTACCGCAATTTCGGCGGTTTCGCGGTCACGAATCTCGCCCACCATTACCACATCCGGGTCTTGGCGCAAAATGGCACGCAAGCCTTTGGCGAAGGTCATCTCGACCTTGGCATTGACTTGGGTTTGACCTATACCGTCGAGGTAATATTCGATCGGATCTTCGACGGTGAGAATGTTGCGTGTCCGCTCGTTGAGCTGATTGACAATAGCGTACAAGCTAGTGGTTTTGCCGGAACCCGTCGGCCCGGTGACCAGAATGATGCCGTGTGGCCGGGCGATCATGGCCTGAATGCGTGCCAGCTCGTCTGACGCCATGCCCACCTGCTTCAGACTAAGCTGATTGGCCTGCTTGTCGAGAAGGCGCAAAACCACACGCTCGCCATGACCGGACGGCAAGGTTGACACCCGCACATCGACGGTGCGTCCGCCGATGATCAACGAAATCCGGCCATCCTGCGGCAAACGTTTTTCGGCAATATCGAGCTTGGCCATGACTTTCAGCCGCGAAATCACCATGGGCGCGAATTCACGCTGCGGCTCGATGATCTCGCGCAACACGCCATCGACACGGAAGCGCACCACCATGCGCGATTCGTAGGGTTCGATATGAATGTCCGAGGCATTTTCCTTGATCGCCTCGGCCAGCAGCGCGTTAATTAACCGGATGATGGGTGCCTCGTCCTCGCTTTCCAGCAAATCTTCCGGCTTGGGCAAATGCAAAGCCATGTCAGACAAATCGACCTGCTCGTGCAACTGATCGACCATGTCGCGCGACTGACCGGTTTTGTGCTCGTAAACCGCCTGCAAACGCTGCTCGAATTCAGCATCCGACACCCCCTGGAAGCGGGCTGATCGCCCCAGCCAGCGACGGACTTCCAGCAAGGCGGTCAGCGGCGTGTCCTGGCGGTGACACACCAGCAGCTCGCCACCGTCTTCTTCAGACATCACGACAACACCATGACGTTTGGCAAAGCCGTATTGCGGCAAGCCGACCGCCTCGACATCAGGCTCGACAGACAAGGCAACCATGCTCAAGGCTGGCCAACGGAGGCCTCATCGCCACCGGCATCCGGTAACGATTCCAGCAAAGGTTGCGGCTCATCCGGCATCAGATGCAGACCTTCTTCAATGAATTTTTGCTGCTTTTCCCGAATGGCATGGTATTTGTCTTGGGTGACTTCGCCAGACTGGCGTGTGTCGCGAATGATTTGCGGCCTGAGGAATACCATCAGGTTGGTCTTTTTGACACTGGTATTGGTGGTTCTGAACAGATAGCCCAACAGTGGAATATCGCCCAGCAACGGCACCGAATCGACGGTTTCGTTGACTTTGTCCTCGATCAACCCGCCCATCACCAATATCCTGCCGTCATCGACCAGTACCGAAGTTTCGATCTGGCGCTTGGTGAAACGCTCAGGCCCCGTGACACTGGAAACCTCCTGCGTTACCTTGAGTTTGACAGCATCGCCCTCATTGATCTGCGGCAACACTTTCAGCTTGATGCCGACATCCTGGCGCTGAATGGTGTTGAACGGTTGATTGATGCCCGGCGCCGGCGCGAATTGCCCGGTAGTCAACGGGATGTTCTCACCAACCATGATGCTGGCTTCTTCGTTGTCCAGCGTTACCAGCGACGGCGTCGACAAAATGTTGACATTGGTATTGGAGGCGAAGGCATTGATGAGGGCTTTCAGCTCGCTACCTGCCAAATAACCAATATTCATACCCTTGCCGAGCGACGTGGCGAAGGCCGCCAGATCGAGCGAATCGCGCCCACCCCGGGTGCGACCAGCAACGATGCCACCCGGGCCATCGATGTCGGTCTGCCATTCGACACCCAATTGTTGCAACTTGTCGTAGGTAACCTCGGCGATGATGGCTTCGATATGCACCTGGGCACGGCGGATATCGAGCTGACGGATGACCTGCTTCAAGTTGCGCATCACGTCGGACGGTGCGGTGATGATCAAGGCATTGATGGCTTCATCAGCGCGAATGTCGAAATTCTTGTCGGTACTGGCCTTGGTTTTGGGCTTTTCGGCCTTGTCGTCTTTTGCCGAGCCGACGCCGGTCAGGGTTTCGACCATTTCCTTGGCTTTGGCAAAACGCAGGTAAATGACTTCGGTATTGCCGTCTTTCTCGATCGGCCCATCGAGACTGGCAATCAGGGTGCGCATCTGCAAGCGCGTGTCAGGGTGGCCACCGATGATAATGCTGTTGGTACGCTCGTCAGCCACCATCGGCGGTGCGGTGGCGGTGGCTTTACCAGCATTGATGGTTGCAATCAGGTTGTTGATCGGTTGAATCAAATCGGCGGCGCTGGCATGTTGCAGTTGAATCACCTCCAGAACCTGGGCATCGCTTTTATCGACCTGGCTCACCATGGCTTCCAGGCGGGCGACATTGGCGGCGGTATCGGAAATGATGAGATTGTTGCTTTCAGGCACCGCCGCCAGAAAAGCGTATTGCGGCATCAACGGCAACAGGGTTTGCACGAGCTGGCCGGCATCGACATGATGTAGCTGAACGATGCGCGTCTGCTGTTCGTCGCCGCCACGAATGATCTGCTTGAGTTCGCCAGGGTCGCCATCCTGCTTGGCCGACTGGGTGGGCACGATCTTGATGATGCCGCCAGTCGTCACCGCCGCGAAACCGTGCACTTTCAGGATGGACAGAAACACGTCATAAACCTGCGACGCCCGCATCGGCGTTGACGTCACCACAGTAATGTTGCCGGTGATGCGCGGATCGATGACGAAGTTCTTGCCGGTAGCATCGGCAACGGTTTCGATCAAGGCTCGGATATCGACATCCTTGAAATTCAGCGAAAACAGCTTGGCTTCTTCGGATCTGGCTGTTTGGGCGAAGCTGAGTAACAGCCAAAGCAGAACCATCAGCCGTATCGGTCGTTTGTTCATGACAGCGAAAGTGTTTGAAAAAGAAGCTCAGTCGTTGACCGACAAGGTAACGGGGTTGGGCGGAAAGGCCAGATATTCACTCACCGCACCCCGACGGATGATGACGCGGCGCAATTCCACGGCCTGCAATTGCGCACCGTCGCCGATGTCGTCGCCAATGCGATAACGGCGCGGGCTGTCAGTAGCACTTTGAATGATGGCGTAGCGGTTGTGTTCCTGCGCCGAAAACACCCAAGTTCCCAGCAGCGTGAGCGGCAATGGCGTAGCAGGCAGTGATTCGGTCACGCCATTTTCTGTGGTGGCTTGCTGCTCAGCGGTGGCCGCCAGCGCAGCATCGCCGGGCGGTGCAAACAAGCTCCAGTTTGCTATGTCGGCGTAATCGACAACAGCGCCTTGCGGAAGCGCTGCGGCATCGGCAGACACTGGCTCGGCAATCCGTGTGTCACCGCTATCACTCAGCAGAAACGATGACAGGGCCAGCAGGCAATAAACGCTGGCGGCAATCGTTGCCAGCGACGACAGACGGAGCGACTTGGGCAGATACCTGGCGAATTTCGCCCCGGGCTGTTGAATGGCAAATCGCGGCGTCAGGTCACTCATGGCCAGATTATGCGAAGGCAATATGACTGTTTTATGACATTTGTTTATGACACCTGCCGTCACAATGCTCAGACGGACAGGCAGTCAAAAACTCACAGACGCATCACCTCATGCCGACATGGATACTCAGAGCCTCACCTGTAATCAAACTGTTACAAATCTGTAACATTATCGCCTTATGCTTCTGCGACTGTCCGGGTAGGCGATACCGTTGTTATCTCTGCCCGAATATCATCAAAAAGCCGACACGACGTAACCGTTCAGCCTATCCCCTCCTACCGAATGAGGGTGATGGTGGGGGCATAATAAAAAGGTAATCAACGTTGAACGACAAGGATTTGGATCGCAAGTACATCGTATCGATGCGTCTGAGCAATGAAGACCGCATTGCCGTACGCTCGATGGCCACCCGATTATTCATCAGGGAATCAAAGCTGTATCGCTTTGCCATTCACCACCTGCTCAACCGTCTTGATGCCTTGCACGATGACAGCCTGAGCGGCAGCGACCTGCTGATGATGTTTCTGGAATTCAAGGGCGAATTGTCGACCGAACTGGAACTGAAGAAACATCAGGTTTTCAAGATACTCAATGGCAAAAATCTGCGGCCGGAAAAATTCGTGGCCATGACCGACATCGAACTGCTGCTGATGCCGGACTATGCCCTGCGCCAGCGCCTGCAAATGCTGCCGGAAGCCGCCCCCTTCAAACGAGCCGACACCGGTGTCTGGATGAAGGCCTACCTCAGGCACAAATACGGTTTGATTGATTCGGACGAAAGGCTGTTCGACGACGAACAACCCGAGATGGTCAATTCAGAGAGTACTTACTGAAGCAATCTGGCCTGTAGCCATCACCAAGAGAAGTGGCGCTGTAAGGCGTCATGCGTTACGCCTTACATCAATGGCAGGATTTGCGCCAACAAACCACCATTGGTGGCCAAAATCTGCTTGGGAAACACACCGGGTCTGCCGTTGAAATCGGTCATTGTGCCGCCCGCTTCCATCACCACCAGCGCGCCGCCTGCGACATCGTACAAATTCAGTTCCTGCTCCCAGAACGCATCGACCTGACCATCGGCCACCGTGCATAAATCCAGCGCTGCCGAACCCATGCGCCGCTGCCCCGTCGTCGCCTGCGCGATACGGCAGAAACGTTCGAGATTGTTATCCTCCAAATACTGCCGCAAACAGGCAAAACCGGTCGAAACCATGCTGGCCGCCAGACAGGTTTCGCCGGAGACATGAATGCGTTTGCCATTTTTCCAGGCACCCTGGCCTTTTTCGGCGCAGTAATAATCATCGAGTGCCGGGGCATACACGGCGCCCATGACCAACTCGCCGTCAATTTCCAACGCTACGCTGACAGCCCAAAAATACTGGCCCTTCGAAAACGAATGGGTGCCGTCGATAGGATCGACGATCCAGCGGCTGGTCTGATCGTCGGTTTGGCCGCTTTCCTCACCCCAGAAGCCGTAGCTTGGGCAATGTTCGGCCAGGGCTTGTTTGAGATGATGCTCGACGGCAACATCGGCATCGGTGACCAAATCACGGGCGGCCTTCTTGTTGACGGCCAGATTTTCAATATCGTTGAAATAGCCCATCGCAACCGCACCAGCGGTGCGGACGATGGTTTCGAGCGTTGCAAGACTGATGGGCATGGAAGTGTCCTGTATGGTAACGACGACAAACCATGACGTCTGCCGTCAACAAAACGCCAGCCGTGTCGACTGATGACTTGTCAGTCGGCACGGCTGGCGTCAACTGTAAAAAATGGCTGCTGGCTGCAGAGCAGACCCTCAATTTGTTGGCTGAGTCACCGCTGGCGCAGCCACATCGGACGTGCTTTTGATTTTGATCAACCAGCCATCACTCCCCATGCAATCACCTTCTGCCGCCCTGGCATGCAGGCTGATGCGGGCAAACGTACCCTGCAATTCAGGCGGCAACGTACCGGAAACTTCGTAAAAATTTTTCCGGTCGTGTACGTTCAGTTTGATTTTCTGCCCCTTGGCTTCGGCCGCGATGGTGGCCGGATTGGCATGGTGAGACACATGAAAACTCATGGGCGATGCAGGCGCCACTTCCGCTTTATCGGCGGGAAAGAAGTCGCGGAACTTGGGTTTGATACATTTTTTCTCGCGCTCATCCTCCTCCGGAGTGATCGCGAACGCAGTTGTCGATAGCATCATCAAGCCCAGCGCTATCGCGTATTTCCAACAAATGGATGGTGTCATGGTGGCCCTCCTCTTGAAATTGTTTTAATCGAGCAATCGATCCTGCCGAATCGACCGGCGGAGTATACCAAGCCTTGGGCTGGCCAACCCGGCCGTCCCGAGCAACGCAACATCAGTTGTTTGTACGCAACACCCTCCCGACACGCCATTACGAAAATCCTGTTGCCCGCTGCGATTTAGCGCAAAACAGAGGGCGCTGGCTAAACAATCCGCGTTGCGTTGACTGAACCCTAGCAACTGTTCAGCGCGCCTCGTTCCCACGCTATGTGCAGCGTGAACTGCGGGACGCAGAGCGTCCCGGCCTGCATCCCCACGCGGAGCGTGGGAACGAGAACACAGGCCGGAACCGGACGCAACAACGGATGACCCAGGTAACTGAAGACCGGCCAGCTCCGCGCAAGCAGACTGGGGTTTTAGGGCTGGCTCATGTAGAATCCGCCATCTTTCGCTTTCTAACCCAAACAGTCGATGAGCATGGAATTGAGAGGTACTACCATCCTGGCGGTGCGCCGAGGCAGCAAGGTCGTGATCGGTGGCGATGGCCAGGTCACGCTGGGCAACACCGTCATGAAAGGCAATGCCCGCAAGGTCAGACGTTTGTATCACGATAAGGTTATCGCCGGATTTGCCGGTGCTACCGCCGATGCCTTCACCCTGTTCGAACATTTCGAGGGCAAGCTGGAAAAACATCGCGGCAACCTGATGCGGGCGGCGGTGGAAATGGCGAAAGACTGGCGTACCGACCGCGCCTTGCGCCGCCTGGAGGCCTTGCTGATCATTGCCGATGGCAAAACTTTGCTAACCCTGTCCGGCAATGGCGACGTCATCGAACCCGAGCACGATTTCGTCGCCATCGGCTCCGGCGGCGCCTTTGCCCAGAGCGCAGCCCGCGCCCTGATCGAAAACACCGATTTGAGCGCACGCGATATCGTCGAAAAATCGCTGAACATCGCCGCCGACATCTGCATTTACACCAACCACAATCTGCGCATCGAAGAGCTGGACGCTTCTGACGCCAGCCACTGAGCAAATCCAACCATGAGTCAAATGACCCCAAGAGAAATCGTCAGCGAACTGGACAAACACATCATCGGCCAGGCCGATGCCAAACGCGCGGTTGCCATCGCGTTGCGCAACCGTTGGCGCCGCAGCCAGGTTACGGCGGAACTGCGCGATGAAATCACCCCGAAGAACATACTGATGATAGGCCCCACCGGCGTCGGCAAGACCGAAATCGCCCGCCGCCTTGCCCGACTGGCCCATGCGCCGTTCATCAAAATCGAAGCCACCAAGTTCACCGAAGTCGGTTATGTCGGTCGCGATGTCGAATCCATCATCCGCGATCTGATCGATACCGCCGTCAAAATGACGCGCATGGCAGCGATGGAGAAAGTGCAGAATCACGCCGCCGATGCTGCCGAAGACAAGGTGCTGGATATTCTGTTGCCGCGTGCCGAAGGCGGCATGTTGTCGGACAGCGAGGCAACCACCCGGCAGAAAATGCGCAAGCGTCTGCGCGAAGGCGATCTGAACGACAAGGAAATCGAAATCGACGTCACCGCGCCATCCATGGGCGTCGAGATCATGGCACCGCCCGGCATGGAAGAAATGACCAGCCAGTTGCAAGGCATGTTCCAGAATCTGAACAGCGGCCGCACCAAAAGCCGCAAGCTGAAAATCAGCGATGCCCTGAAACTGTTGCAGGAAGACGAAGCCGCCAAGCTGATCAATGAAGACGACATCAAGCAAACCGCGCTGGATGCTGTCGAACAGCACGGCATCGTGTTTCTCGACGAAATCGACAAAATCTGCAAACGTGCGGAGATGGGCGGTGGCGAAGTGTCGCGCGAAGGCGTACAGCGCGACTTGTTGCCGCTGGTCGAAGGCAGCACGGTCAGCACCAAATACGGCATGATAAAAACCGATCACATCCTGTTCATTGCATCGGGCGCCTTTCATTTGACCAAGCCATCCGACCTGATTCCGGAATTGCAGGGCCGCTTTCCGATTCGCGTCGAACTCAGTGCGCTCAGCGCCGAGGATTTCGTCCGCATCCTGACCGAACCCAATGCCTCGTTGACCGAGCAATACCAGGCTTTGCTGACCACCGAAGGCGTCACGCTGACATTCAGCGCCTGCGGCATCCAGCGCATCGCCGAACTGGGCTGGCAGGTGAACGAAAGCGTCGAGAACATCGGCGCCCGCCGCCTGCACACCATACTGGAAAAGCTGCTGGAAGACGTGTCTTACAACGCACCCGACCTCAGCGACAAACAGGTGCATATCGACGCCGCTTATGTCGATGCGCACCTGCAACAACTAGCCGCCGACGAAGACCTCAGCCGCTACATTCTGTAACCATGCGCCTGAAAATATCGCCTTGCGGCTGTACGCCAACCGAGATCAGGCTGCATCAGCTATCGGCCCTACTCGAAATCCATTTCGATGACGGCAGCCTGTTCGAATTGCCCGCAGAGTACCTGAGGGTTTACACCCAGTCCGCCGAAGCCGTCGGCCACGGGCCGGGGCAGGAAGTTTTGCAGCACGGCAAGGACGACGTCAGCATCACCGCCATCCGCCCGGTCGGCAACTATGCCGTGGCGCTGACCTTCAGCGACGGCCACGACAGCGGCATTTATTCCTGGGACTTGCTCTACAAACTGGGTGCCGAATTCCCCCTGCTGTGGTCGCAGTATTTGCAACGACTCCAGACCGCCGGTATCAGCCGCAAGCCCTCTTCACACAATTGATCGATCATCATGAGCCAAGACAACACCACTCACTTCGGTTTCAAACAGGTTCCCAAGCACGAAAAAGTCGCCCTGGTGCGTGGCGTTTTCGATTCTGTTGCCAGTCAGTACGACGTGATGAACGATCTGATGTCGCTGGGCATCCATCGTTTATGGAAACGGCTGGCCGTGCAACTGGCCAACGTGCGCGAAGGCGAACAGGTGCTGGATCTGGCCGGCGGCACCGGCGACCTGACCGCCCTATTCGAAAAGCGTGTCGGCAAACGCGGGCGCGTCGTACTGGCCGACATCAACGCCGCCATGCTGCGTACTGGCCGTGATCGTTTGATCGATCGTGGCCTGGCCGGCAACATCCAATACGCCCAGGTCAACGCCGAATCTCTGCCGTTTGCCGACAACAGTTTCGATTGCGTCTGCATCGGTTTTGGTCTGCGCAATGTCACCGACAAGGACGCCGCCTTGCGCTCGATGTACCGTGTACTCAAACCCGGCGGTCGCGTCATCGTGCTGGAGTTCTCCCATCCTGTCGACCCAATCACCGAAAAAGTCTACGATTTTTACTCCTTCAACCTGCTGCCAAAAATCGGCGCCGTCGTGGCCAAGGATGAAGACAGCTATCGTTATCTGGCCGAATCCATCCGCATGCACCCCAAACAGGATGAGCTGAAACGCATGATGGAAGAAGCGGGCCTGGCGCGTTGCGAGTACTTCAACATGACGCAAGGCATCGTTGCCGTGCATCGTGGTTACAAGTTCTAGCACGTTGTCAATGGCGCAGAATTTCATGCCGATCAAACCCCTGTTGATGACCACCATCGAGGCGGCGCTCAATGCCTACCTCGCCCTCGACGACCAACACCCTGCCCTGCTGGCGCCGCTGGCGGGCAAAGTCGTGGCGATACACATCACACCGTTCGACCAAACCCTGTATTTGTGCATGTCAACCGAACGCATTCAATGCCTGGAGCATTTTCCGGGCCAGGCCGACGCCAGCCTGACCGGTTCATTGGCGGCGTTGGGCTTGATGGGACTGAGCGCCACGCCGATGCGCGTACTGCTCAAAGGCGACGTGCGCATAGCCGGTGATACCCAGGTTGCCCGCCGTTTGCAACGCCTGTTCGAAAAACTGGAGATCAACTGGCAAGGTCAGCTTGCGCGTTACACCGGTGAACGTGTCGCCCGTAACATCGCCGACATCTTCAGTGGGGGCCGCAACTGGACGCAACGCGGCCTGCGCAATTTCCGCCTGAATCTGCAAGAGTTTCTGCAAGAAGAAACCCGCAATTTACCGGCTAGGCCAGAAGCCGAAATCGTGTTCCGGCAGATCGACGAACTGCGCCTGGATCAAGACCGGCTAGCCGCCCGCGTCCAACGCTTGTTTCAGTCATTGACGACACCATCCGCAGCACCCGCCACCGACGAGGAATCCTGACGTGTTACGCCTGAAAGTCTTGATGCGTCTCATCCATATCAACTGGGTGATGATGTCGCACGGTCTCGATGAAATCATTCTGAAAACCCATCTGTTTCGGCCAATTCGTTTTCTTGCCGTATTCGTACCCGGTTTCTGGCTGCACAAGAAAGAACCGCGTGGCGTCCGTATTCGGCAAACCCTGGAAGACCTGGGGCCGATTTACGTCAAATTCGGCCAGACATTATCCACGCGGCGCGATTTGCTGCCGGAAGACATCGCCGAGGAACTGGTCAAGCTACAGGATAGAGTGCCGCCGTTTTCCTTTGAAATCGCACGAAAAATCATCGAGCAACAACTGGGGCAGCGCATCGAAGTGGCTTTTTCGAAGTTGGATCCGGTACCGCTGGCCTCGGCCTCGGTGGCGCAGGTGCACACGGCCACGCTGAACACCGGCGAGGAGGTTATCGTCAAGGTGCTCAGGCCCGACATCGAACGCAAAATCCAGTCCGACCTGGCCTTGCTGTACGAACTGGCCCGTATTGCCGAAAAATGCTGGAGCGACGCCCGGCGTTTGCGGATGATGGAAGTGGTTGCCGAATTCGAGAAAACCCTGCTCGACGAACTGGACTTGCTGCGCGAAGCCGCCAATGCCAGCGCGATCCGCAACAATTTCAAAAACTCCGAAATGCTGTACATCCCGGAAATCCACTGGCCGCTGTGTCGGCACAAGGTGCTGGTGATGGAGCGCATCCACGGCATCCCGGTCGGCGACATTCAGGCCTTGCGCGATGGCGGTGCCGATTTCAAGCGCCTGGCCGAACGCGGCGTCGAAATTTTCTTCACCCAGGTATTCCGCGACAATTTTTTTCACGCCGACATGCACCCCGGCAACATTTTCGTGGAATTGCCCGACAAGTATCTGGCAGTGGATTTCGGCATCGTCGGCAGTTTGTCGGATTCCAATCAACGCTACCTGGCAGAAAATTTCCTGGCGTTTTTCAATCATGACTACCGGCGCGTGGCGCAGATGCACATCGAATCGGGCTGGGTGCCCAGCACGACACGGGTCGAGGAGTTCGAAGCCGCGATACGCAGCGTTTGCGAACCCATTTTCGAAAAGCCATTGAAAGACATCTCGTTCGGCCTGTTGCTGCTCAGGCTGTTCCAGACCGCCCGCCGTTTCGACATGGTGGTGCAACCGCAACTGGTGCTGCTGCAGAAAACCCTGCTCAATATCGAAGGCCTGGGACGTCAGCTATACCCTGAACTCGACCTCTGGCAAACCGCCAAGCCCTTCCTGGAAAACTGGTTCAAGCAACGCATGGGGCCGCAGGCCAAGATCAAGGAGTTATTCGGCAAACTGCCTGAAGTCTCCGAGCATTTGCCGGAAATGCCATCCCTGATTCTGCATGCCTTGCGCAGCAGCGCTACGATGCAACAACAACTTCAGCAACACAACCTGGAAATGGCAAAACTGCGCCGACAATTGCATCACAATCACCGGCGTAGCCTGCTGGCGATACTGGGCAGTGCGCTGATGCTGGCAGCGGTAATTTTGATGCAGTCGCCATCGCTACTCGGCTGAGCGATAAAGCCGGGCAATTCCACACGCCTCGTCCCCCTACCCTTCTCCCCACACAGGAAAAACCCCGATTCCCCTGGTTCCCACGGTCTCCGTGGGAACCCATACCGACTTTTCTACACAGACTTATCCTCACGCAGCACCCGTTTGCAGCGTAAGAACGAGACTCATTCCCCTGTCAACAGGTATTGCGCCTGCCGGTATTTGGCCGCGCAACATTCAGCCACATCGGCAGGCAGGTTGGGGCCGGGCGCGGTTTTATTCCAATCCAGGGTTTCCAGATAATCGCGCAGATATTGTTTATCGAAGCTGGGTGGGCTAATGCCGACGCGGTAGTCATCCACCGGCCAGAAACGCGATGAATCGGGCGTCAATGCTTCATCGATCAGATACAGCTTGCCGTTGTCGTCGATACCGAATTCGAATTTGGTGTCGGCAATGATGATGCCGCGCTGCCGGGCGTAGTCGGCGGCCTGTTTGTAGAGTGCCAGACTGGCATCGCGGACTTGCTCGGCAAGCACCCGGCCCACCCGTGCCACCGTGTCGTCAAATGAAATGTTTTCGTCGTGTATGCCCGCCTCGGCTTTGCTCGATGGTGTGTAAAGCGGTTCTGGCAACTGCTGGGCCTGCTGCAAACCGGCGGGTAGTTCAATACCACAGACAGCACCGGTCGCCAGATAGTCTTTCCAGCCGGAGCCGATCAGATAGCCCCGAACGATGGCCTCGATCGGCAATGGTTGCAAACGCTTGACGATGATACTTCTGCCTTCGAGCGGCTGGCGTAGCGCCGCATCCGGCACCACCTGCTCCAGCGTCGGCTCAGCGGCGAGGTGATTGGGGATGATAGATCGCAACTGCTTGAACCAGAAATTCGACACCTGCGTCAATACCCGCCCCTTGCCGGGAATGGGATCGGGCAGAATCACGTCGAATGCCGACATGCGATCGGTGGTGACGATCAGCAAATGGCTGTCGTCGATTTCGTACATGTCACGCACTTTGCCTCGACCCAGCAATGTCAAGTGTGGAATGGACGATTGGTAAAGCGCGTTGGGGCTAGTCATGGCTGTAATCCAGATATTGGGGATGTAAAGGCTTGGAAAGATATCGGTAAACTGTTTTAGTCGCACACTCTGCGCGGCGTAAGCTCGGGACGCAGAGCATGGGAACGAGAACGGTTTTTCCAGCGCTTTATCACGCATCCGTGGGTTTCGCTGAATAGTTACAGATATCGTTGTCGATTCATGCTCGACTGTTCGGGCACGTCAACTAACTGAAAAGGCTGCAAATTTTAACATCAAACCATGCCCCCCGCCTGGTGTTTGGCTGCATACGGCATGAGGAAACCCAAGGGCAACGCATGTTCCTGCACCGATCAGCCGGTGTTTTTCACTGCGCGTCAAGCCTTGAAAAACGGTTTGGAATTTTTGGTGTTGCGGAATATGAGTGGTTTTTCGACGGTGACCATGGTCTGTGCACGGGCCGAGGCAATTGCGGCGTCTATTCTGTGCCGCTCGGGGGATTTGCTGCAAACCGGGTCGGTGCTGTACATGTCGGCGTTGAACAAAAATGCCTGGCAGCGGCAGCCGCCGAAGTCTTTGTGTTTTTCGTCGCAACTGCGGCAGGGTTCCTGCATCCAGTCGGTACCCCGGAAGAAGTTGAAGGTTTTCGATTCGTTCCAGATGTGTTCGATGCTGAAATCCTGGACGTTGGGACAATCCAGGCCGGGCAGTTCGCGGGCGGAGTGGCAGGGCAAGGCAGTGCCATCCGGGGCGATGGTCAGAAAGGTGGTGCCCCAGCCGTTCATGCAGGCTTTGGGGCGGTCTTCGTAGTAATCCGGCACTACGTAATAGATTTTCATTTTTCCAGCGACTTTTTCCTTGTAGGCTTGGGCGATGGCCTCGGCTTGCTGGAATTGCTCGCGGGTGGGCAGCAGCGCATCGCGGTTGATGTGTGCCCAGCCGTAGTATTGGGTGTTGGCCAGCTCTAAGTAATCGGCGCCGAGGTTTTCGGCCATTTCGAGGATTTGCGGCATCTGGTGGATGTTCTGGCGGTGGATCACCACGCACAACACCATGGGATAGCCGTGTTTCTTGACCAGGCGGGCGACCTCCCGCTTGTGCTGGTAGGTGGCGGTGCCGGCGATGTGGTCGTTGAGTTCCTGGGTGCTGGCCTGGATGCTGACCTGAATGTGGTCGAGACCGGCCTGCTTGAGTTCGATGATTTTGGCTTCGTTCAGACCGTAGCCGGAGGTAATCAGGTTGGAGTAGTAACCGAGTTCGCGGGCATGACGCACCAACTCCACCAAGTCTTGCCGAGTTAGCGGTTCGCCGCCGGAAAACCCCAGTTGCACGGCACCCATTTTTCGGGCTTGGCTCAGTACCCGCTTCCAGTCGTCGGTACTCAGCTCATTGGGGTATTGGGCGTAGTCCAGCGGATTGGAGCAATACGGGCATTGCAGCGGGCATTTGTAGCTCAATTCCGCCAACAGCCAGCGCGGCGGCGTGATGTCAGCCTTGTTTGATCCAGCCATTTTGCAGAGCGATGTTCAGGAAGGTAAAAATGTCATTGCCAAGGCCGGTGGTTGCGAATTTGGCTTCCAGGGTTTCGACGATTTGCACCGGGTTATGTGCGCCGTCGCAAAGCTGCAAAATTTCCGCCGAGCTTTGATTGAGTTCCACCATGCCTTCCGGGTAGAGGATGACGTATTTTTGCTGGGCTTCTTCCCATTGCAGGCGGTGCAGCGGCGAGAATTGCAAGGGTAGTTCGGGATTGAGGGTCATGGGACGATTAGTGGCTGGCAAAACAATGGCGTAAATCGGCTGGAAAACGGGATGTTTCAATGGGGCCGGATTGATCGTACTGGCGAACATTACCGTTATCATCGACTAACCAAATTTCCAGGGCACCTGCTTCAAGAAACAAGGCTACTCGTTCCAGCAGGTCTTTTGCCGTATTGGAGGGCGAAAGAATTTCAACGCACAATTCCGGTGCCGAAGAAGCCCATAGCTCGGTTTGATGTGCCTGGGTATAGCTCTCCGATCCCCAAGCCACATCGGGAACCCGGACACCTTTGCTGGTTTGTATTGCCAGCTCGGTAAAGACGTCGCCACCCAATTGCATGGCCAGTTGTGCTGCAATTTTACCTTGCAACCGGCTGTAGTTGAACGAAGCGGGTGACATTTCAATGATTCCTTTTTCGTTCAATTCGAGTTTATAAGGCAGATTCTTCAGAGATGTATCCGCCAGAACCTCTTGCCATTGCATTGCTTTTACCTCGGTTCGATGTCTTCGAAAATATC
>PESC01000056.1 GCA_002929135.1 Methylomonas sp. | reverse complement strand
GTCAAGTTCACCGAACGCGGCGAAATCCGCGTCGAACTGGCAGAACTGGCCCGCGATGAGCGGCAACTGCGCTTGCAGTTCAGCATCTCCGACACCGGCATCGGCATGACCGACGAGCAGCAATCGCGCTTGTTCCAAGCCTTCAGCCAGGGCGATAACAGCATCACCCGCAACTACGGCGGCACCGGGCTGGGCCTGGTCATCAGCAAGCAGTTGATCGAACAGATGGGCGGTTCGATTTCAGTCAGCAGCCAGCATGGTATCGGCTCCACCTTCAGCTTTCGCGTTACCCTGGGCGTAGCCGACGTCGACGACATTCGCCTGAGCCGTGAACGCCAACACAGCGGCTTCGATACCCGCCAGTTACAGCACATTCGCGGTGCCCGGATACTGCTGGTGGAAGATAACGAGGTCAACCGGCTGGTGGCCACCGAGTTGCTGGAACAGGTGCAATTGCTGGTGGAAACCGCCGAACACGGCCAAGCCGCGCTCGACAAACTGCAAAATAATCACTACGACTGCGTGTTGATGGACGTGCAAATGCCAGTGCTCGATGGCTACCAGACCACCCGCCGTCTGCGCGAGCTTAGGCATTGCCGGTCGTTGCCGGTGATTGCCATGACTGCAAACGTGTTCAGCGACGACAGGGCACGCTGTACACAGGCCGGCATGAACGATTTCATCGGCAAACCCATTTTGCCGCAAACCCTTTACGCCACCTTGCTGAAATGGATTTCGCCCAAGACCTCGACGCCACAAGTGCCACAGCCGCCCCACCCGTCATTGATGGCCACTGCCGTCAGCCTGCCCTGTCTCTACGGCATCGATAACGCGAAGGGCTTGCAACATACCGCAGGCAACACCTCGATTTACAATAAAGTTCTGCTAAAGTTTGCCGAAAATCACGCCAGCAGCATGAACGAAATCGAGACAGCACTGGCGCATGGCGATCTGAAAAACGCCAAGCGGTTGATCCATACCCTGAAAGGCCTGGCGGCATCTCTTGGTGCCCCGTTGTTGCATGGCCAGTTGCAGCGCATCGACGACAGGCTGGCGGATGCAGCAGATGGCGGGAAACGGGCCGATGGTCTGGACGTGTTGCTGAAAAACACGGCGCAGGAGATGGAAAAAATCATCGCCAGCATTCAAACCACGCTGACGATTGCCGATAATCGCGCCGATCGCCCAGCCATAGCGTCGGCAGAGAGCCTGTCGCCAAAGCGTATCGAACAGCAATTGCAGGACTTGCTGGTCAAGCTCAGGTCGTTCGATTCCGATGCCGACAGGGCCATCGAAGCCATTCTTGCCGACATCGACGACCCGGATATGGTCGCGCGGCTGCAACCGGTCGAAAAACAGATTGCCCATTACCAGTTCATCGATGCCGCCAATGATTTGCAGCGGCTTCTGGCTCAATCCAACCATTGACTACCATGCAAACGACGATGCCGCACACCTTGCTTGCCATTGACGACAGCCCTGAAAATCTCGACCTGATAAAAAACATCCTGGAGCCACATTACGCGGTCAAGGTGGCGTTGCACGGCGAGCTGGCATTGCAGATTGCCCGATCGCAAAAACCCGATCTGATTCTGCTGGATGTCATGCTGAACGACATCTGCGGCTTCGAGGTCTGCCAGCAACTCAAGAACGACGATGCCACGCGGGACATTCCCGTCATATTCCTGACGGCGATGGGTTCTGAAGACGATGAAGTCAGGGGATTCAAAATCGGCGGCTGCGATTACATCACCAAGCCGTTCTCGCCGAACATCATGCTGGCCCGGGTTCGTACCCAGATTCAGCTCAAGGAAAAAACCGATCTGCTGGAAAAACTGGCATCGCTGGACGGACTGACCGAAATCCCCAACCGCCGCGCATTCGACGGCGCCCTGGCGCGGCAATTCAATCAGGCGCAACGAACGATCATCCCGCTATCCTTGCTGGTGCTGGATATCGACCACTTCAAGCAGTTCAACGACTATTTCGGCCACCCGGCGGGCGATGACTGTCTGAAGCGGGTGGCCAAAACACTGGTCGAGCAAACCCAGCGCCCGGAAGACATGGTTGCCCGTCTGGGTGGCGAGGAATTCGCCATTCTGCTGCCGAACACCGATTTCACCGGTGCCATGTTGCGCGCCGAACATTATCGCGAGGCGATTGAGGCCCTGCGCATTCAGCAGGTTCAGCATCATCTGCCACCGTTTTTGACGGCCTCGATCGGCGTGGCAACGTGGGCTATGGCTGTTCACGATAGCCCCATCCGCCTGCTCGAAGCCGCCGACGATGCGCTGTACCAGGCCAAGAAACAAGGCCGCAACCGGGTGTGCGCCATCTCGCTGCATTCGCACGATACAGGTTAGCCGTTGCTTCCCGCTTTTAGCGTTTTCGGGTTGCCGCAAGCCTGCCGATGACTACCACGCCGATGACTACCACGCTGATTCAAATGACCGTGCTGATGCTGTGCGGAGCCGGTTGGCGGCTGCTGACGCCCAACGGCTTAGGCGCCGATCAGACCCGGCAGGTATTGACCAGTGTGGTGTATTACTTTTTCCTGCCTGCCATGGTGCTGGATGTGCTGTGGAAAACCGACATCGGCATGGAGTCTCTGAAATTTAGCGCATTGGGTATCTCGTTGATTACCCTGGGCATTGTGGCGAGCTGGCTGGTAGCGCGGCTGTTCCGTTTTGGCCCGGCGCAGACCGGGGCGGTGATACTGGCGGCGGCGTTTCCCAATACGACCTACCTCGGGCTGCCGGTGCTGGAACAGGCCTACGGTCCCTGGGCACGTTCGGTGGTGATTCAAATGGACTTGTTCGCGGCAGCCCCCATGGTATTCACCGTCGGCATCCTGCTGGCACAGCATTACGGCCAGGCCGTCGATCCCCGGCCCAAATCGCCCCTGGGTTTTTTGAATGCGCCACCGTTCTGGGCGGCGTTCGTCGCCGTGGCCTTGAGCATGAACCATGTGGCGCAACCGCAGTGGCTGGGCGGATTGCTGCACATGCTGTCCGGTGCGGTGGCACCGCTGATGATTTTTTCCCTGGGCCTGGCCTTGAGCTGGCGGGCGATAAGCCTGCGCAACCTGCCCTACATCGCCCCGGTGGCGCTGATAAAACTCATGATGATGCCGTGGATCGGCATGGCGATTGCCGACGGTTTGCAATTGGCCAATCCGCAACGTGCCGCCGCCCTGCTCGACATGGCCATGCCCAGCATGGTGCTGGGTGTGGTGTTGTGCGACCGCTACCGGCTGGACAGTTCGCTGTACGCCGCCGCCGTGACGGTAACTACCGGCTTGAGCTTGCTGAGCTTGCCGTTCTGGTTTGGAGTTTTATGAGCTGCATTGCCGAAATTTTTTCCCAGGGCGAAGAAATCGTCAGTGGCCAGACCGTCGACAGCAATGCCGCCTGGTTGTCGCAACAATTGAACGACCTGGGCTTCAGCGTGTGTCGGCATACGGCGGTCGGTGACGATCTCGACAGCCTGGTGGGGCTGATACACGACATTGCCCAGCGTGCCGATTGCTGCATCTGTACTGGTGGTCTCGGGCCGACCAGTGATGACCTGACCGCCGAGGCGGTCGCCAGGGCGGCGGGTGTCGATCTGATCTTCGACGACGCAGCCTTGCGCCAGATCGAAACCTGGTTCGCCCACCGCCAGCGCACCATGCCCGCTGCTAATCGCAAGCAGGCCTATCGTCCCGGCGGTGCGCTGCGCATCGACAACTTGCTGGGCACGGCGCCGGGCTTTGCCTTGCAGATAAATCGCTGCTGGTTCGTGTTTCTGCCCGGCGTACCGTCGGAAATGCAGGCCATGTTCGACACGGTGAAAACCCTGATGCTGGCGCGCTTTGCCCTGCAACCGGCAAATCTCGTGACCTTGCGCAGCGTCGGCATCGGCGAATCGGCCATTCAACAGCGGCTCGTGGGCTTGACGTTGCCCGAGGTTGTGCGTCTGGGTTTTCGCGCGGCAATCGACGAGGTGCAGACCAAATTGCTGTTTCCGGCAGGCTTCCCGCCCGCCGATCAACAACGCCTGGCCGAGACTTGCCGTAGCGCGATCGGCGATTACGTGTTTGCCATTGATGGCCTGGACGGCCAGAGCGGTGGCGATTTGCTGACGGTCGTCGATCGCACCATGCCGCAAAGCCTGAAACTGGCACTACTGGAAACCGCCAGCGGCGGCTTGCTGGCGGCCCGATGCCAGCACACCCGCTGGCTGGAAACCGTCATGGTCGCCCGGCACGGGGCAGAGGCGGCACGGCAACTGGCGGTGGTTGCCGATAGCGACCCTCCACGCCAACTGGCCGGGCAATTAGGCTCGGCCTTGCGCGAACGAGGCGCCGACTGGGCGCTGGTGCAGTTGTACGACGGCTCGCTGGACGACTACCAAAGCCGTGATCGCGTCATCAGTCTTCACGCCGGCCTTCTGACCGACACCGGCTTTGATTTTGCCTCGCTCACGCTGGGCGGCAGTGCGCAAGCCAAACAGATACAAGCCGCCATGCTGACGCTGGATCGGCTGCGCCGCCGGTTGTTCAGGCTCGGCACCACCGCCTGAAGTTGGCCGCGACCTAGCGGTTCTCTCCCTCGCATTTCATGCTGCGGCAACCGCCAAAATCACCGCTCCGGCCTTGAACACGGCCATGACCTTCTGGCCTTTGCGCAAACCCAGGTGTTCGATGCTGTCTTGAGTCACGGTAGCAGCCACATGTTCGCCACCCGCCAGTTCGATCACCACTTCGGCATTGACTTGCCCAGGTTTGATGGCTGCCACGGTGCCGGGCAGTTGGTTGCGCGCCGACAATTTATAGCCGCCGAAATCGGTAACCAGAATGATATGCGGTGCCTTGATCAAGGCCGTGACCGCCATGCCCTTGGCAAGTGCCAGGGTTGCCACCGACTCCTGGGTGATGGTGGCCGCGATGAGGTCGCCACCCGGCAGGGTGACATGCACTTCGGCGTTGACGGCGCCTGCCACGATGTCGCTGACGATGCCATTGAATTGATTGCGTGCGCTGGCTTTCATGAGGGTGTCTCCAGGGTATGGGTTACTGCCATTAAATTAAACTGTGAACCACGCCGACGGCGCTCTTGAGCAACTGGTGCTTGGTGAAGCCGCTGTTCGCCACATCCAACATGCTACCTGAGCGGTCGAGGACGAGCACAACGGAACTGTTGCTGGTAACGATGTTGTTGGCCACGAGTTCGATGTAGTGCTGTACGTGGGAGCGCGTAAGCTTCCGATAACCGTCTATAATCCGAGGCTTTTTTACCTCTACTAGAGTCGTGCCTTGGCCGCTCAAGCTCCTTGAAATGACTTGGCATTCCCCTCTTCCAGCCCGCCTGCTTGCAGCCGCCAGCCTTTTGCTGGCAGGCCATGTCGTGGCGGCGCCGGAGGATTTGACCGATTTGTCGTTGGAAGAGCTGCTCAAAACCGAGGTCATCAGCGCATCCAGACTGGCGCAGAAAAGCAGCGAATCGCCATCGTCGCTGTCCGTGGTAACCGCCGACGACATCCGCACCTTTGGCTGGCGCACACTGGCGGAAGCACTCAACGCCATGCGCGGCCTGTTCACCAGCAACGACCGCAATTACAGCTTTCTCGGCGTCCGGGGATTCGACCGTCCCGAGGAGTTCAACGGCCACATTTTGTTCATGATCGACGGCCAGCGCATGAACGAAAACATCTTCGACTCGGCCAACATCGGCAATGAATTCATGCTCGACCTCGATCTGATCGAGCGCATCGAATTCATCCCCGGTTCCGGCGCGGCCATTTACGGCAACAATGCCTTTCTGGGCATGGTCAATGTCGTCACCAAACAAGGCCGCGCCATCAACGGCGTGCAAATGGCCGGCGACGCCCGTCGCTTCGATACCTATCAAGGCCGCATCAGCTACGGCAAAACCCTGGACAACGGCGCCGACGTGCTGTTGTCGGCCACCCATTTCGACAGCGCCGGGCCGGAGACGCTGTATTTCCCGGCCTTCGACAGCCCGGCCACCTACAACGGCATCGCCACCCGCATGGATGGCGAGCGTTCCGACCGGCTGTATGGCCGCGTGCAGTTCGAAGCGTTCACCCTCGCCGGCGGCTATGTCGGTCGCCATAAGCGCGTACCCACGGCCGCTTACGGCGAACGGTTCAACGACCCAGTTTCCCACACCGACGACCGCCAGTTTTACGGCAACCTCACCTATGAAAAAGCCCTGACCGATGCAAGCTCAGTGCGGATGCGCGGCTTTTATCAAGGTTACGAGTATTGCGCGGGTGCTGCCTATCTGGATGCCGGTTCGCGCGTCGTCAATCACGACGAATCCAGTGGCCGCTGGTGGGGCGGCGAGGCGCAACTGACCACCCGCGCTTTCGAGCGCCACCGCATCATCCTCGGTCTGGAGTACCAGCACGACCTGCGCCAGCGTTTGCTCAACGTCGATCTGGATCCTTATGCGCTACTGGGCTATTCCAACCGTAGCGGCCACCGCGTGCAAGTGTTCGCCCAAGACGACATTCAGCTTCGCGATGACCTGATACTCAGCGCCGGTCTGCGCTTCGATCATCACCACATGCTGGAGAACATTCAGCTCAACCCCAGGCTGGGACTGATCTGGCACCCGGTCGACAGCACCACATTCAAGCTGCTGTACGGCTCGTCGTTCCGCGCCCCCAATGCCTGGAACCTGGATTACAACCCCTATTTTTATGGCGTTCGCACGACGCTGGCCGAAGAACGCATCCGCAGTTACGAAAGCGTCGTCGAATGGCGCGGCCGCGACGGCATCAAACTGCTGGGCACGCTGTTTTTCAATGACATCTCGCAGATGTTGCAGCCCCACCCCGACACGGCATTACTCGACAACCTGGGCCGCTACCATGCCTACGGCGGCGAACTGGAAGCCGAAAAACGCTGGCGCAGTGGCCGCTTGTTCAAGCTGTCGTACACCTACAGCCGGGTCGATGACGAAAACCGCCAGAGTGCCTGGGCCATCGGCTCGCCGCAGAACCTCGTCAAGATTCATTACGCCGAACCGCTGTTCGACGACATCGCCCGCCTCGGCGTCGAGACCATTTACATCGGTGATCGCAAGACCTATGGCCGCAACATTGCCGACGCCTACGGCCTGGTCAACCTGAATCTGGCGTCCGACCGGCTGGTGCATGGCCTGGATGTCTCGGTGGGCGTTTACAACCTGCTCGACAGCCGTTTCCTCATGCTCGGCAGCGGTATTCATGACACGCTGCCGATGAATGGCCGGGAATGGCGCGTGAAACTACAACTGAGTTTCTGACCATGCGCCCGGCCACGAATCAACGCACCAATCCCTTCGTGGCCTTGCTCCGCCGCCTTGTTGCGGCGGGAACGCTGGTGGCGCTGGCATTCATGCTGTTCACGTCCATTGGCGTCTGCGGCGAAGGACGGGACGAAGCCGCCGTCAAGGTGGCGTTTCTGTACAACTTCTTCAAATTCATCGACTGGCCTGCCGGTGCGGCGACAGAGGTCATGACACTGTGCACCAGCCACGACCCCAGCCTGACCGAGGCATTGACGGTGCTGGCGGGCAAGACGGTCAACGGGCGGCCATTGCGCGTCATGCAGGACATCGACCCCGCCCGCATCGGCCACTGCCACCTCCTGTTCCTGCATCGTGACGGCGTTACCGACATCGGTCACTTGCTGGTCATCGCCAGGACCAGCCACGCGGTGACTGTCGGCGATTATCCATCCTTCATCGAAAGCGGCGGCATCATCGGCCTTATCAAAAACGGCAATCGGCTGGTGTTTGAAATCAACCTGGAACAGGCCGCCCGTCAGGGCCATCATATCGACGCCCAGATGCTCAAGCTGGCGCGGCGGGTGTTGGCAAAATCGTCGGAACCCGGGCAATGAAGTCAGCCAAACCCGACGCCGCCCCGCTGACGATCGCCCGCAAATTGCAGCGCCTGCCGCTCATCAGCGTTGGCCTGGCCTTGACGCTGGCCTGGTGTCTGGTCAGCGTTGCCGAAATCTGGAGCGAAGTGCAACGGATCGAAGCCGATACCGAATCGATCGGGCAAATGACAGGTTTCAATGTCGGTGCAGCTTTGGCGTTTCAGGATCAACAGTCGGCGACCGAGATTCTGTCGGCCTTGCGGCGCAAGCCCGATATCGCCGGTGCCTTGCTGTACGACCAGTCGGGCAAGCCGTTCGCCCGTTACGACGCACCGGGCAATCGCAACCGCTTTCCTGACCCTTTGCTGCCAGATCAGCACGGCGCAACACGCTGGCACTGGCTGGCACTGACCCACGTCATGCCGCTCGACAGTGATGGCGATACCCTGGGCCAGCTTTATCTGATCGTCGATTTACAGCGCATGGTCTGGCGCTTGCTGGGCAACCTAGGGATAACCTTGTTCGCCATGCAAATCGCTTTCGGCATCAGCTTGTTGTATGGCAGACGGCTGGCCCGGCAGATTGCCAAGCCCATAGAGGACTTGTCGAGCCTGGCCCGCCGCGTGTCCCGCCACAACGATTACAGCCTGCGCGCCGCTGGCAGTGGCCCGGATGAAATCGGCCAGCTCATCGACAGCTTCAACCACATGATAGGCCAAATCCAACGCGGCCAAGCCAGGCTGAAACGAGAAAAACGCAATCTGGAACACGAGGTGGACGACAGAACCCGTGACTTGCGCCGGGCACTGAGGCAGGCCGAAGCGGCCAATGCTGCCAAATCGCAATTCCTGGCAATCATGAGCCATGAAATCCGCACGCCGATGAACGGCATACTGGGGCTGACCGAGCTGCTGCTCAACAGCGAACTGACAACGGAGCAACGCCAGCAGGCCGACATGGTATTCGCCTCGGCACGGGCCTTGCTGGTCATCATCAACGACATTCTCGATGTGTCCAAAGTCGAAGCCGGCAAACTCGAACTCGAACAGATCGATTTCGATCTGCCGACGCTGATCGAAAACACGCTGGCGCTATTCATCGACCTTGCCCGCCGCAAACAGATCGGCCTGCATGTGGACATGACCGCCGACGTACCCCGCGTCGTTCGCGGCGATCCGCTGCGACTGCGGCAAATTTTGCTCAACCTGCTGTCGAATGCGCTGAAATTCACCGAAACCGGTGAAGTCAGGCTAACAGTGTCACAGCTGGCGAATTGTCAGCATGATGGCCCGGATCACTGCCTGCAAATCGAAATCAGTGACACCGGCATCGGCATAAACCCCGACGATCATGCGCAACTGTTCACGGCTTTTAGCCAGGCGGACGGCTCGACGAGCCGAAAATACGGCGGCACCGGCCTGGGGCTGACGATATGCCGACAACTTGCCGAACTGATGAGCGGCACACTGGAAGCCAGAACCGATGTCAACCAAGGGGCGAGCTTCGTCTTGCAGTTACCGCTGGCCGCCTCGACCGCCGAGACCGACAATGTGTTCATCCTGCCCAACCTGAGCGAAAAAACCCTGGCCGCAACCGTGACGCCCGGCAGCATTCGGGTGCTGCTGGCAGAAGACAATCCGGTGAATCAGGCCTTGCTGCAAGCCCAGTTGCGCACACTAGGCTACCGGGTTTTGCTGGCAAACGATGGCCGCGAGGCGGTTGCGCTGTTCGGGCGTCAGCCGTTCGACATCATTCTGATGGACTGCATGATGCCCGAATATGACGGCTACGCGGCAACAGCCGAAATCCGCGCCCTGGAAACGGCTCGCCAGACAGCGCGCGTACCCATTCTGGCCGTTACCGCCAACGCCCAAAGCGACGAGCGCGACCGCTGCCTCGCGGTCGGCATGGACGACTATCTGGCCAAACCGTTTCTGCTGGCCGAACTGGCTGACAAAATGGCATCGCTGCTGGCCTTGCACCCGCATCGGCCATCGGAGTCGCATGCGGACAGCGGCTTGCAGCCATTGGCCACCAGCGAGGCGTCCATCGATTTCGACCCCAAGCCTTTGCAAACCGCACACCGCATCGGTGGCGACGATCTGGTACGGCGCTTGATCGGCCTGTTCCGCACCAGCGCTGCCGCGCAGGTCGACCTGCTGGAAACCGCCAGCCTGCATCAAAACGCCGACACCCTGCGCCGCACCGCCCACAGCCTGAAATCAGCCGCCGCCAATGTCGGCGGTGTCAGGCTGGCCGAACTGGCGCGTAGCACCGAACGGGCCGCGCATGACGGCCAGCCAACGCTGGACAGCGACAGCTTGCAAACACTGCGGCAAGCCTTAGCCACAACCCTGAGCCGTCTCGACAAACATTTTGCTGCGCACATTGATGCATCAGCTTTTCAACCCGAGACTAACGCCGCTGAAACAGCACCCATGAAACACCCTCCAACCCCCACACGAGCAAGCCATGACTGAAACAGGACACATACTGGTCATCGACGACGACGCCATGACAAGGCTATTGGTAAGACAGGTACTGGAACAACGGGGGTTCCGGGTCGCGGAGGCGGATTGCGGATCAAGCGGTCTGGCATCGCTCGCTCATGAAACTTTCGATCTGGTACTGCTGGACCTGCTGATGCCCGATCTCGATGGCTTCGAATGCCTGCGCCGCATCCGGCAGATGCCCGCACACGATACCGCTGTCGTCATCATGACCGCCGTCGAAGACATTGATTGCGTCCAGCAAGCCTACACGCTGGGCGCCACCGACTTCATCGACAAACCCATCCAATGGCTACTGCTGCCCTATCGCATCGATTATCTGTTGCACGCGCAACGCACCAAGCGTCAGTTACAGGAAAGCGAGGCCCGGTTGCGGCTGTCGCTGGCCGCCGCCCGTCAGGGGCTTTGGGAGCTGAATGTCGAGCGCAACCTGATAGTAATCGACGGCGAAATGGCAGACCACGACGAACGGCTTGTCGGCCAGATGCCGCTGGGCCAATGGCTGGCATCGATTCACCCCGGCGATGCACCACAGGTTGAACAAAGCTATCGCGACTATCTGCAAAACCCGACCGCCGAGTTCCGCACCGAATTCCGCCAACGCGGAAGCGATGATGATGGACAATGGCTGTTGATGATAGGCCGCATCGTCGAAACCGAAGCCAACGGCAGGCCGCTACGCATGCTGGGCACACAAACCGACATCACCGCGCGCAAGGCTGCCGAAGCCCGCATCGAATATCTTGCCTGCCACGACCCGCTGACCGGGCTGCCCAACCGCACACTGCTGCAAGATCGCTTCGATCAGGCCGTAGCCCATGCCGTGCGCCGCAACATGCAGGTAGCGTTGATGTTTCTTGACCTCGACCGCTTCAAATACATCAACGATACGCTGGGGCACGACATCGGCGACCATTTGCTCAAAGCCATTGCCAAACGTTTGAAGCAATGCACCCGCGAACTGGATACCATCTGCCGCCAGGGCGGCGACGAATTCATCGTGATTCTGAACGAACTGCCCGACAGGGAAACCGCCGAGCGGATCGCGATGAAGATTCTGCACCACCTGCATCCGCCATTTCAGCTCGAAGGCATCAGTCTGTCATCGTCGTTCAGCATCGGCATCAGCGTGTTCCCGACCGATGGCCGTGACTTCGGCGAATTGCTCAACAAGGCCGACACCGCGATGTATGCCGCCAAACGCGAAGGCCGCAATACCTACCGGTTTTTTTCCGAAGCCATGCAGCAGGCAACGCTGGAACGCATGCACATCGAAAACGGCCTGCGCGGCGCGCTCGAACAGCAGCAGTTCCAGCTTTATTTCCAACCGCTGCATGCGCTGGCCGACGACCGCATCGTCGGCGTCGAAGCCTTGCTACGCTGGCGCGGCAATGACGGCCACATGATGCTGCCCAACCGATTCATCCCGGTGGCGGAAGACAACGGCCTGATCTTGCCGATCGGCAACTGGGTGCTGCATCAGGCCTGCCAGCAAAACCGGCAGTGGCACGACCAGGGCTACCCGCTGGTGATTTCGGTCAATGTCTCGGCGGTTCAGATCAAGCGCGGCAACCTGACCGACACCGTGACCAGGGCGCTAGCCGATGCCGGGCTGCACCCAACGTTCCTGGAGCTGGAGCTGACCGAATCGGTGTTGATGGAGGACACCCAGGCCGTCATCGGCGTGATTCGCAGCCTCAAGGCCATCGGCGTTCGCTTTGCCATCGACGATTTCGGCACCGGTTATTCGTCGTTGAGTTATCTGAGGCAATTCAGCGTCGACAAGTTGAAAATCGACCGTTCCTTCGTCCAGGAACTGGACTCCGGCAATGTAGAAGACCTCGCCATCGTCCAGGCTGTCGTGCAAATGGGCAACAGCCTGGGCCTGGAAACCCTGGCCGAAGGCGTGGAAACCGGGCAACAAGCCGAACAATTGCGGCAACTGGGCTGCCACAGCGGCCAGGGCTTGTTCTGGAACAAGCCGATGCACTTGAACGAGTTTCAGGGTTTGCTGCGCTAGGATCCGATAGCGCGGTAAGCCCTGCGAATCTTCCGATGGTCAGTGCCATCGCTACCTCAAAATGCGACAATGGCGGGCTGTTTCCGATCATACCTAAGGAGTCATGTCATGAACCTGCAAGCGAACGACGCATGCAACCCATCGCAGATACCGGCCGATCATCTCGATCTGCTGGAAGCCGAGGCCTTGTTCATCGTGCGCGAAGTCATTGCTGAATGCCGTCAACCGGTCGTGCTGTTTTCCGGCGGCAAGGATTCGGCAGTATTGCTGCATCTGGTTTACAAGGCGTTTCACCCGGAACGTATCGGCATTCCGCTGCTGCATATCGACACCGGCCACAATTACGACGAGGTGATTAGCTATCGCGACCGCATGGCGGAACGCTACGGTTGCCGCTTGCACGTCCGCCGTGTCGAAGACTCGATGCAACGCGGCACGGTGCGTTTGCGTCACGCGCTGGAATCGCGCAATGCCCATCAATCGGTGACGCTGATGGAGGCCATAGGCGAGTTGGGCTTCGATGCCTGTCTGGGCGGCGCACGGCGCGACGAGGAAAAAGCCCGCGCCAAGGAACGCATCGTCAGTGTGCGCGACGAATTCGGCCAGTGGCAACCCAAGCATCAACGCCCCGAACTGTGGTCGCTGTACAACACCCGCGTGGCACCTGGCGATCACATCCGGGTATTCCCGATGTCGAACTGGACCGAACTCGATGTCTGGCAATACATAGCGCGCGAGGCGATCGAACTGCCGGAACTCTATTTCGCCCATCAGCGCGAAGTCGTGCGCCGGGGCGACATCCTGATACCGGTAACCTTCCTGACACCGGCCAAGCCCGACGACAAGGTGGAAACCGTCAGTTGCCGCTTCCGCACCGTCGGCGACATTTCCTGCACCGCGCCGGTGGCATCGACCGCCGCCACCGTTGCCGAAATCATCGTCGAAACCGCGCAATGCCTGCTGACCGAGCGCGGCGCCACCCGCATGGACGACCGCACCTCGGACGCCGCCATGGAATTGCGCAAAAAAGAAGGCTATTTCTGATGACCACCCCAACCCAGCCCACAGACCCTGCCGACATGATCCACGACGAACACGACATAAAACCTTCTGGCCTTTTACGCTTCATTACCGCCGGCAGCGTCGATGACGGCAAAAGCACACTGATAGGCCGCTTGCTGTACGACACCGGCAACGTTGCCGCCGACCAACTGGCCTCGATCGAGGCCACCTCGCAAAAACGCGGGCTGGCGGAAATCGACTGGTCGCTGCTAACCGACGGCCTGATGGCCGAGCGCGAACAAGGCATCACCATCGACGTGGCCTACCGCTATTTCTCGACAGCAAAACGCAAATTCATCATCGGTGACGCCCCCGGCCACGAGCAATACACCCGCAACATGGTCACGGCAGCGTCGAGTGCCGATCTGGCCATTCTGCTGGTGGATGCCCGCAAAGGTGTCATCACCCAGACCCGCCGCCATGCCTATCTGGCGCATCTGCTCGGCATCAGCGAGCTGGTGCTGGCGGTCAACAAGATGGATTTGGTCGATTGGCAAGCATCGGTTTATCAAGCCATCGTCGATGAATTCAACGGCTTCATCAGCCAGTTGGGCCGTCATCACGTCCAGGCATTCCCGCTGTCGGCGCTCACCGGCGCCAACCTGGCAAGCCGCGCGACCGACATCAGCTGGTACGACGGTCCCAGCCTGCTCGAACACCTGGAATACATCCCGGCCCGGCGCGATACCGATCTGGCACCGGTGCGGCTACCGGTACAGCGCGTGGTGCGCGTCATGCTAGGCAATGCAGCCAGCGGCGCCAACGATGAGGAATTCCGTGGCTATCAAGGCACGCTGGCATCCGGCCACCTGCATCTGGGCGACGAAGTGGCGGTATTGCCATCGGGCCAGCAGGCCCGCGTCACCGGCATCAGCATTGGCGAACGCGCATTGCAGCAGGCCAACGAGGATCAAGCCATCGTGGTAGCGCTGGACAGAGACATCGATGTCTCGCGCGGCGACATGCTGGTTGCCCCGGCCCAGCCAGCGCAGGTGGTCAGAACATTGACGGCGGACATCTGCTGGCTGTCGGAACAGCCCATGCAAGCGCGCGGCAAATATCTGATAAAGCACACCACCCGCACCGTCAACGCCTTGTTCGATGAATTGCTCTACCGTGTCGATGTCAACACCCTGGCGCAACAGGCAGCGCCGGAAACAGCCGCCATGAACGACATTCTGCGGGTCAGGCTGAAGCTGCAACAACCCTTGCTGATCGACGCCTACACCGACAACCGCACCACCGGCAGCTTCATCGTCATCGATCCGGTAACGTTGAACACGGTGGCGGCGGGTGTGATCGTTGAGTGACGCACCGCTCGCCTGACCGGATTGCAGTTTTCTCAAAACCTAGGAGGCTGTCCGGCGCAAATCCGGACGTCAAGCCAGGAGACTGTCCGAGCGCATGAACTGGAACGAATACGCACAGCTACTGATTGGCTTGATTGCCGTGGTGAATCCAGGCGGAGCGATGCCGCTGTTTCTGTCGCTGACCGCCCGCAAAACCCCGGCTGAACGCCGACGTACCGCCATGGTTACAGCGTTTGCCGTGGCGATGGTGCTGTTCATAGCCCTGGTGGGCGGTGAGCCTATCCTGCATTTTCTGGGGATCAGACTGTCGGCATTCCGTGTCGCCGGTGGCGTATTGCTGCTGTTAATGGGTATTTCGATGCTGCGGGTAAGCGACGACCGCTCGCGCCACACGCCGGAAGAAAACGCGGAATCGCACGACAAATCGTCGGTGGCCGTGGTGCCGCTGGCCATCCCGTTGCTGGCCGGCCCCGGCGCGATCAGCACCACCATCGTCTTCGCCCAGCGCGATTTATCGCTGGCGCATTACCTGCTGTTCAGCGCGGTCATCGTTTCGATCAGCCTCATCGTACTGGTCACGCTGCTGCTGGCGCAGCGCATCGTCATCGTCATGGGCCAAACCGGCATGAATGTGGTGACACGGGTCATGGGCCTGTTGCTGACATCGTTTGCCGTCGAGTTCATCGCCAGCGGGGCAAGTGAACTGTTCCCGATACTGGCGGGCGGCTGAGCCGACTGTCCCTCACCCTAACGGCTTCGCTCTCCCCAGCGGAAGAAGAAATTTATAGCGATTCACGCACAGTTTTCCTCGCTCCCGCGCGCAGCAACAAAGTGTCAGCATCAGCAGACGGCGCTTGAGCGTGCGGCGGCAAAGCGATGCCGCGATTTTCTGGAAGATAGCCATCAAAAAACCGAACGTACGCCCCTGATTGCCTTGGCGGCGCAGATCCGGGCCCGCCGCCAAGGCAATCAGGATGCGCTCGGTGCGTGAGAGCTGCGGCGCTCGCCCACACCGAAGAAAACGTGCAAGTAGCCATCGTGCGCCGGGTCAAGAACGACACCCTAGCCGGATTCGTGGCGGGTGATACGTTCGCCGGGTTGAATAAAGACACGACATCCGTCACTGCGCGTCCCTACCCAGGGCTTCCAGGCGTTGCAGCCAGCCTGCGAAATGCGGGCAAGCGACACGAATGGCTGGAATGCCGATTTTGTCCATCAAGGTGGGGCCGTCAGAAGTTTCCTTGTAGCTCTTTACCATCGCCTTCAAGCGCGCTTTGGGGTGGGTAGTTTCCCCGTGATTGATAAGCTCTGGCTCACCGGCATGGGCGATAGCTTGCTGAACTTTTTGCGCCACGGTAGGCAGATCAAAATGCGTGGCCACGACATCCGGAGCACAAAAAACCCATGCTTCAAATTCATGCAGGGCCAGAAAAGGGATGAGCCTCGGGTGATTGATCTCAACAGCCAACCGCTCTTGAAGTGCAAGGACATTATCGCGAGGATTGCCCGGGCCTCGCGCTGCCTGGAAGCCGGGTACATCTTCCGGCAAACCGTAAAAGTCGAGCAACGTTGTAACCCAAGCATTGCCATCCTTGGTCAATGGCCGCAGGTTATCTTGAATCTTTTTCCAGCTAGATACGCCGCCGCGATAGCCGCCTCCACTCGGAAGACGCTTTGTCCACAACACAATCGGCCCTTCGATAAAGACACCCCGTTCCGCAAGGTAAGGTTTTAGTGTTCGATTAACAAAAATCTCCTCCGACTGGCCTTCTACCAGCATCAAAAGCCGTGTCATGGCCGGCCTCCCAGCACATTCTTCTCCCACAGCTCGCCGATGCTAAATTCATCCAGCCAGTGCTTGAGTTTCTCCTCGTCCAGCCGATTAAACGTGGTCTTGAGGCCATCGTTTTCGGCCACAATCACGCTTTTGGGCTCGAAATTGTTCAACAACGTGACTGATTGCGTTGCCAGAATCACCTGTACGCGCTTTGATGCTGCCTCGATCATTTCGGCCAGGATGCGAATGGCAAATGGATGCAGACCTAGCTCGGGCTCATCCATCAAAATCAGTGCAGGCGGTTTGGGTTGTAACAACAAAGTCGCCAGACAAATAAAACGTATCGTGCCATCGGATAGTGAGTAGGCATCGAAATAGGCGTCCGATCCTTTTTGTCGCCATTCAAGCTTGATTTTCTGTTCGTTCAGGCGCGAAGGGGCCAGCTCGAAACGATCAAAAAACGGTGCTACCAGCCGGATATGCTCTTCGATGTGACGGAACTGCGCCGGGTGTTTCTCCTGCAACCAGTACAGGTAAGCTGGTAAATTGGCGGCATCCGGACGGAAGCTACGGTTATCTGATAGATCGCAGGTTTGTTTGGCTGGCGAGGTATCCGAGGTGTCGTGGAAGTGATAAACCACCAGATTCCGCACTTTTGGGAATACGTGCATCGGGATCTTGTTGTGATACGACTGCGCGGCATCCTCCAGCTTGCTTTCCTTGTGCCCTGCAGCAATTGGCTCGCCATAGTTCCAAAAACCGCTATATTCCACACGTTCGTACTCGAAGATCAACCTGTCCTGCGCGGTTTTGAGTTTGAAGCCATAGGCGTTCTCGTCGAAGACAAAATCGAGTGCCAGCGCGGGCGTGGTTTTGCGTCCGTGGTGTAAAAACCGATCCGGCTCGCTGGCCACGTAAAGTTGGAGGTTGTGCGTCAGCACCCGCTCCAAGAGGCGGAAGACGCCAATCAGATTCGATTTTCCCGATCCGTTCGCACCGATGATCACATTAATGTCACCCAGCGTCAGCTCTGCGCTTGAAATGGATTTGAACCCCTCGATTTTGACCATGCGTAAGGTTCTCATCGCAGCCTCCTAAGTAATCCGCAAATGAAACAGCCCCGCCGATTTGCCGCCCTCGCGCAGCCGGATTTCCTGCGGATACTCGCGGGCCTCACCCCAAAGCAAGCGGCCAAAGTCGATCTGGCTGCCCCGGTGCGGGGCTTCGCAAAGCCAGCTCACCGCATCGCTGGACGTCTGCACCTTGATACGGTTATGCCCCTGCGGTAGCCAGAAAATCAGCGCGGCCTCGCCCGCGTAGGCGTCCTGAAACGACAGGATGGCGTGTTTGATGGTGTCGCCCAGCCAGATTTCACCCTGATCGGGAGCCAGCAAGTCAAGGCTGCCTTCAAGACCTGCCACCACCAACGTCTGGTTGTCGTTGCTGGGCAGGTCTTCTGGCCAACCATTCCCATTCGGAATCGCGGCCTGCAAAAACTGCCGCAAGCTCCACACCTCGCCCGCCGCGCACACTGTGTTGCGTGCGTCCTCATCCCACAACCAGCTGGTGCCGCGCCGTTGCCATACCGTATCGATGATTTGTCGCATCAGGTAGTCTCCAAGCGAATTTTGGCAATCACCGCCGTAGCTTGGACATCGAAGCTCAAGCGTGCCCCCAACACTTTGCGGGCGATGACGATGCCAGCACCGAAGCGCTGCACCCAGCCCAAGGCACGCATGGATTCAGCAAGATTCGGATTGCGGTAATCAGCCAATCCGGGCTGCCCGAAATTATCGATCGTGACACTGCCATAAGGCCCGCCGGGGTTACTGATCTCGATACGGTCGTCAAACCAATAAACGCGGACGGGCGCATGGGTATTTTCGTAGCTCCGGTGCAGATAGGCGTTGCGAACCAGTTGATGCAGCGCCTCTGCCGGATAGTCATCGTGACGCTGCTCGGTTTGCACATCCACAAAGCGCACCCGGCGGACATTGTGTGCCGCCAGCTTTTCTTCCATGCGCCGAATCTGCTCACTCACAGTGCCCTGAATAGTAGCTTCGTCCAGAACCTCCGATGCCGCATCCGTTCCTCTGAAGCGCAGAAACTGGCCATAAGCCCCGGGAATGTAATCCGATGGCTTGTTGCCCAGTGTCAAAAGACCCAGCACCGTGGGTATCGGATCGGCCTCATCTACGATCATCTTGGTCGCCGCCAGCTTCTGTTCGTAGCTTCGTTCATTGGCTTCAATCACATCGGGGGCCACCAACGCGGGCAGGTATTCATGCTCGAAGCGCACCCGGCTCAATTGCGCCAAAGTAGCCGATGGCACCGGCTGAATATCGAACGGTTTGTCCCGATGGCGGCGCCGTTCGTTGAGAATGCGTTCATCCTGCGCGACCGCCAATCCTCTGCGCGGCCCCCAGCGCACATGAATGCGCCCCTTGTAGCGAACCGGCGGCGTATCGCAGGGCCAGACAGTAATCACCGCCACGTCACGGCCCTGAATCAGACGCCTCTCAACCAACAGCGATGGCGGTGGCACGATGTTGCCGTCAGTCTTGATGTCGGCCAACTGTCGCAACAACTCGTCGGTCACCGCAAAACCCTCCATGGGTGTGCCGTCATCGCGTACACCAATCAGCACCACTCCCGGTGCGGCATGCCCGGCCAGGTCATTGGCAAAGGCACACACCGCCTCGCGCACGGCTTCAGGGGATTTTCCGCGCAAGGATTCCTTGCGCTCGACCCGGTCAGATTCAAGGTCTGTCAGCAATGGGTGAAGTTGATCGTCTGTGAATGGCTGCATTACGCATACGCCCTATTGTCATCAAACAGCGAACCCTGCTGCGGCTTGGGTGCCTGGCTGGCTTGCCAGGTATTGAGGATAGCCACCGTACGCGAGGCCGCATTGCGGGTGGTTTGATCCGGGCCGTTCTTCTGCAACCATTCCAGCAGGGCTTTAAGCGCCACATGTGATTTGAAGTGCGCGATGCTGTTGACAGGCAGGATCGGAAAATCCACCTCCAGACAAGTCTTGGGACGGTTCGTATCGTTGAAATCGACGGTTTCAAGCGCAACCGCCTTGCCTGCGCCGACGGCTTTGGCGACTTCCTGAGCGAGTATTTGTTTTTTGGTGGCCATTGGTCGTCTCAAGAAAGCTGGGCGATGCGCCACACGCTGGTGGCGAGGTTTGCAAGTTGTTTTTGCCGGGCAGCCAGCCTTTCGGGAAGCCAGTCGGCGTTTTCTGCCGCCAGTTTTTGGGTCAGTTGCAGGGTGCTCTGTTGCAGAACCGGGCGCTTGCCCGCATAGGGTTGGTTGCCGATCGCTTTGTTTTTGCCCGCTTCCAGCATCGCCATGTTGCCCAACCGATAGACAAAGGCTTCCAGATCGCGATCATTGAACGCATCCCAGCCGCCTTCTGGCGATTGTGGCAGTACATGCTCGATGGTATAGCTGGGGGAGTCTGCATCGAAGTCGATGCCGTCGGCCTGCTTCTCCAGTTTGCACAGGATATAGCGCACGATCTTGGCGTTGCGGCTCTGGGTGGTCTTGATGACCTTTTCGGCAAAGTCGGTCTTGAATGCGTCATCGCCCGGATAGACCTGCCGCAGCGTGGCCAGTACCTGCCCGAGCGTGGCGGCTTCCTTGTTATGCAACTGCATGGCGGCTGCGTGATAGACACGTTCCTGCTCACCGGTATGCTGGGCGCCAATGACGTTGTAGCGGAAGGCGATGACCACCGTGGCGCGCAATAAGTCGCCAAAATCGGCATCGGACAAATTGCGTTTGGCGGCCATCAACATCGGGTAGGGCTGGCGCACGGAAAACATGCGTAGTTCTTGTGCGCTTTGCTTCCAGGCGGGAATCCATTGCGCGCCCTCTGGTTGGGTCAGCGCCAGATAGGTGTCGATGTCCTCGTCCATCTCACGCAATAAAGCGAAGACGGCCTCGCGGGCCTGGATGCGGCTACGAACAACCTTGAATAGCTCGGTCTGCCGGGCAAAACTCTGGCGGCTGTTCCAGTGCATGCGCAAGAAATCCGGGAAGCTCTCGCTGCCAAGGCGATCTACGATCACTTCCCAGCGACGTTCCAGTTCATCCATTTCATGCGTGGCTTCATCGCCGCGCGCCAGCACGGAAAACAGGTAATTTTTCAGCAGATCGGTAGCCGACAGGCGCACGCCACGGGCATTGAGCGTTTCAAAGACCTTGTAGGCGTTGAGTTGATCGGCGACGGTGATGACCGTAAAGAACAGCTTGTCGCTGAGGGTTTCGACAAACTGCGCCAGCGCCATGCCAGGGTCAGCCGCATTCTTGACCTGCTCGCGCAAACGACGCTCGAACCATTCGAAACCCTTGCGCATCGCGTGCGTGGAGGCTGGAAAACCGCGTTGCGGCAGATGCTCGGCCAGCGCCACCAGATAGTCTCGGTAATAGCTGTCGTTGTTGCGATTCAGCGAAAGTTTGTTGCGGGTGGTCAGTGTTACCGGGTCAAGGTAGCCAATGTAGGTGGCGCGTAGTTGTTCGAGTCGCGTTCGATTGTTGTCCTTTTTCCCCCCCTCATCGGCTAATTTGCCGAGCAGTCGCATGGTGGCCAGCACGATCAAACTGATGGTCGTCAGCCTTTGTTGGCCATCGATCACTTCATAGATTCGGTTATCCGCCGTTTGCAGCACCAGATAGCCTAGGTAGTGGGCAGGCTCGCCATCGGTAGGCAAGGTGCTCTGGATGTCGGCCCAAAGGTCTTCCCATTCTTCTTCGCCCCAGGAGTAGTCGCGTTGAAAGTGCGGAATGCGGTAGGTCAGGCCGTTGCCCAATAGCTGCCGATAGGTGCGGTTCTCGGTGTTGAAATGGGTAGCCGCCATGTCAGCCTCCGGTTCTGGATAGTTCAACAAACGGCGACAGCACCTCCAGCAGCGAGAGGCCGCCGTGCGTCAGCGTTGGGTAACCGCCCTGGCTACGCCACTTTCTGCGGCCCAGCGTCAGCAGGTGTACGCCGTGCGGGCGGTCGATTTGCAATGCGACTGGAGGCACGAAAGGGATGTCGGTCAAAGTCAGTCCAAGCATTGGTTACGCTCCTCATTGTTCGATTGCTCACCCCTACGCGACCGGCAGAATCAGATCAGAAACCTTCGCCACGCGTATGCTCCCGATCATGGCAGGCGGCTGAGCCGCAATCGTCAAATGACTTTCGAGAACTGTTGCTGCTTTTGTGCCAGGTATCGGTCGAAAACCATGCAGATGTTTCTTATCAGCAAGCGACCTGCCGTCGATACCTGAATGCCTTCGCTGTTCAGTGTCAGCAGGCCGTCGTTTTGCATCTCTGCCAGTTGCTCAAGTTCGGCGGCGAAATAATCGCTGAATCGAATGGCGAACGCCTGCTCGATGGTGCGGTAAGTCAGTTCGAAATGGCAGATGATCTGGGTGATGACGGCGCGTCTGAGCCTGTCGTCGGCATCGAGTTCTACGCCGCGAAACACCGGCAAGCTGCCCTGCCCTATCAAGTCATCGTACTGATCGAGCTCCTTGACGTTCTGGATGTAGGCGTCGCCGACACGGCCTATCGAGGTGATGCCCAGGCCAACCAGGTCGCAATCGGAATGGGTCGAATAGCCCTGAAAATTGCGGTACAGCTTGCCTTGCCGCTGCGCCACGGCCAGTTCGTCGTCCGGTTTGGCGAAATGATCCATGCCGATGTAGACGTAGCCCGCCTCGGTCAGCATGCGGCCTACCCTTTGCAGGATTTCCAGCTTGACTGCTGGCGCGGGCATATCGGCCTCGTTGATTTGCCGTTGCGTCTTGAAACGGCTGGGCATGTGGGCGTAGTTGAAAATCGAGAAGCGATCCGGTGAGTAATCCAGAACGTCGGCCAACGTCCGTGAAAAAGTGTCTTCGGTCTGTTTCGGCAGTCCGTAAATCAGGTCGATATTGGTGGAACGAAAGCCTTCCTTGCGGGCGGCGTCGAGTACAGCAAAGGTTTGTTGCTTGCCTTGAATGCGGTTGACGGCTTTTTGCACGTCGGGGTCGAAATCCTGCAAGCCCAGGCTGATGCGATTGAAACCCAGTTGGCGCAATTGTGCGATGGTGTCTTGCCGGGTTTCGCGCGGATCGACTTCGATGGAGTATTCGCCCTGGTCGTCGTCACGCAGATTGAAGTGCTGGCGGGTGGCGTCCATCAGCCGCTTCATTTGTTCTGGATTCAGGAAGGTCGGCGTGCCGCCACCCCAATGCAGTTGGTTGACGACGCGATCGCTGTCGAACAAGGCGCCCTGCAGGGCGATTTCCTTGACCAGATTGTCGAGGTAAGGTGTGGAATGCGCACGATTCTTGGTGATGATTTTGTTGCAGGCGCAGTAAAAGCACACCGTGTCGCAAAACGGAATGTGGAAATACAGCGACAGCGGGCCGCCTGCGGCATTGGAGGCGGCGATTTGCCTTCGGTAGTCGGTGTCGCCAAAGCCTTCGTGCAGCTCCAGAGCGGTTGGGTAGGAGGTGTAGCGCGGCCCGGATTTGTCGTAGCGTTTGATGAGATCGAGGTCGAACTGGATTGATTGGTCCATCATTTGATCTCCTGATCGATTAGAACGGTGACGGGGTGGCTGCCCAGGGGCCGCTCGATTTCGACGCTGCCCAGCCAGTCGCCCGCAGCGGGCATGGCCTGACCAGACTGCGAAAGCCTGGCCACGATGCGCAGCCTGGGAAAATCAGCCAGGCGAGTGCCGGGCTGCATGGCTGCCGTATCGTCGAGGACGACCTCGACCGGCAAATCGGCAAGTTGTTTGCGGACGATGGCCAGCGGCATTTTGGGGCCGTCGATGGCTTGCGCGTAAATGAACACGGTTTGCGCCGCATCGGCCCGGCTCTTGGCGGCGGGAACGACATCGACCTTGACGCTGATGCGTAGCGGCGCGGCTGCCGATGAGGTTGCGGCCATCTGCTGCTCCAGCGACTGCAACATGGCTTGAACCTGTTGCAAGGATTCCGAATCAGGGGGCAGCAATGGCACGAGCTGATGCCAAAGTGCGGCGGCTTCGTCCAGACGCCCCTGCTCCATTCTGGCCATGCCGGCCAGCCACAAGGCGTTGGCGTTGGCGGGTTCCTTGCGCAACACCTGCTCGACCAGTTGCTCGGGTTCGCCGCTCACCCGGCCATCCCGCGCCAGTGCCAGGCTGTTGGCATACTGCAACAGGGCTTCGACATCATCGGGTTTGCGCTTGTACAGTTCGGCAAACGCCTGGGCTGCCTGGTCGTGGCGTTGCAGGTAGCTGTAGGCTCGCCCCAACATCAGCCAGCCTTCCGTGTCGTCCGGGTTGCGTTCGAGTTTGGCCACCAGTTTGCCCAGCATGGCTTCGATGTCTTGAGCGCCCTGTTCTGCGGTTTGTTGCGCCGCCAGCTTGCGCTGGGCGTTGGCATCGCCCAGGGTGAAATACAGATACAGGCTCAGAACCGGAATGGCCGTCATCAACAGTGGCGCAATCCAGCGGCCCTGCGTGGCTGCCGATGTCACTTCGGCGGGTTCTGCGGCCAGATCATCGCTCAACAAAACCTTGAGTTCTCGGTAACACTCGTCGAACGCTGCCTCAGACAACACGCCACTGTTTTTTTGCGCATCCAGTTCGGCCAGTCGTTGCCGGGCAATGGCAATGTTGCGCTGTTTGTGGTCGTCGTCGATGCGACGGCTGCGCCACCACAACGGTACGGTGACGATGGCGACGGCGAGCACCAGCATCAGGCCGATGATGATCCAGAAGGTTGCGGTCACGGTTCGTCAGCCTTGCGCAACAGCGCGTCCAGTTCTGCCTGCTGGCGGGCGTCGGGTTCGGTCGGCTGTGTGCGTTTTTTGTTGCGCAGCAACACCACGATGGTGGCAAGGCCTACCAGCAAAAACGCCACCGGCGCCAGCCACAACACCAGGGTTTTGCCTTTGAATGCAGGCCGGTACAGTACGAAATCGCCGTAGCGTTGGGTCATGAAATCGGCGACATCCTGTTCGGTTTTGCCTTGCTGCAACATATCGTGTACCTGTTGCCGCAAATCCTTGGCCAGATCGGCGTTGGAGTCGGCGATGGTCTGGTTCTGGCATACCAGGCAGCGCAGTTCGTTTATCAGGTTGTTATAGGCCTGTGCTTTTGCCGGGTCGGCAAAGGCATGGTATTCCACGGCGGCGAAAGATGATGCCGGGAACCAAATCACCGACAACCAGAACAGCACGCCTGCCAGCAACGTTTTCATGACGCCTCCGCATCGAGTTGTCGCAGCAAGGGCAGCAAGATGCGATCGACATCGACCGGGGTGACAGGGCCGGTGTGTTTGTAGCGTACCGTGCCGTGCTTGTCGATGACGAAGGTTTCCGGTACGCCATAGACACCGTAATCGATACCCACCCGGCCATCGGCATCGACCACGCTGGCTTCATACGGATTACCGAAGTGATCGAGCCAGCGTTGCGCGGCAGCGGTTTCGTCCTTGTAATTGAGTCCGATGATAGTCGTATGCCTGCGTCTGACCATGTCGACCAGAACCGGGTGTTCCTCGCGGCAGGATACGCACCAGGAGGCCCAGACGTTCAGCAGCCAGACCCGGCCTTTCAGGTCGTCGGGTTTCAGGGTTTTTTCCGGTGACGACAGCAGCGGCAAGTTGAAGGCGGGTGCCGGTTTGCCGATCAAGGGCGACGGAATCTCCTTGGGATTCAGGCCCAGGCCTATCGCCAGAAAGACCGCCAGTACGATGAACAACAGCAAAGGTAACGTGTGCTTAAACATGTCGGATCACCGCGTTTTGTTCATGAGTCGGTAGCGTCTGTCCAGCGCACCGAGCAAGCCGCCGAGCGCCATCAACACGCCACCCAGCCAAATCCAGCGTATGAAGGCTTTGTAATGCACCCGCACACTCCAGGCGCCGTCGCCGCCCAGCGGCTCGCCCAGTGCAACGAACAGGTCGCGGAACAAGCCGACATCGATCGCCGCTTCGGTCATCGGCATGGACTGGACGCGATAGACCCGCTTCTGCGGTGCCAGTTCGGCGACTTCTCCATCGCCACGACTGACGGTCAGATGGCCCTGGTCTGCGACATAATTCGGCCCCTGATTGTGATTGACGCCGTAAAACGTGAAAACGTAACCGAACAGTTCGACCGATTCGCCCGGCGCCAGCCGCACGTCGCGCTCCAGGCTGTAAACCGAGGTGAATGTCACGCCGACAACGAATACCGCCATGCCGACATGGGCCAGTGTCATGCCGTAAAACCCGGCGGGAATCTGGCGTAACTGCGCCAGCGAAAAACCTGGCAGGCGTTGCACAAAGGCGTAACCCGAGATGCCCAGCGTCCACAAAGCCAACAACAAGCCCAGGGCGGCGGCGACGGAGTAAAACGGCATCAGCAGCGGCAGCAAACAAGCCAGCGCCAGACTGGCCATGCCTGCCGCCAGCAAAACCGGGTTCAGGCGGTTGATGTCATCCCGCTTCCAGCGCAGCAGCACTCCGAAGCCAACCGCTACAGTCAATGGTGCCATCAGCGGCACGAACACCGCGTTGAAGTACGGCGGCCCTACCGACAGCTTACCCATGCCCAGTGCGTCGATAATCAAGGGGTACAGGGTGCCCAGCAGTATGCTGGCGGCGGTGGCCACCAGCAACACGTTGTTGACCAGCAATACCGATTCGCGCGACACCCAGTCGAAACTTGCGCTGCTTTTGACCTCGGGGGCGCGAACGGCATACAGCAACAGCGAACCACCGACGACCAACGCCAGAAACACCAGAATGAACACGCCGCGCGTTGGATCGCTGGCGAAAGCATGGACTGAAGTCAACACACCCGAACGCACCAGAAAGGTGCCGAGCAGGCTCAGCGAGAAGGCGAATATCGCCAGCAACACCGTCCAGGTTTTGAACACCCCGCGTTTTTCGGTAGCCGCCAGCGAGTGTATCAAGGCGGTGCCCACCAGCCAGGGCATGAACGAGGCGTTTTCGACCGGATCCCAGAACCACCAGCCGCCCCAGCCCAGCTCGTAATACGCCCACCAGCTGCCCAGCGTGATGCCCAGCGTCAAAAACATCCAGGCGATGCTGGTCCACGGCCTGGACCAGCGCGCCCAGGCGGAATCCAGCCTGCCTTCCAGCAAGGCGGTAATCGAAAAGGCAAACGCCACCGAAAAGCCGACATAACCCATGTAAAGCATGGGCGGATGTATCGCCAGGCCGGGGTCTTGCAGCAACGGGTTGAGATCGCGACCTTGCGCCGGTGCCGGAAACAGCCGGGCGAACGGGTTGGATGTCATCAGCAGAAACAGGATGAAGCCGACGCTGACCAGGCCCATCACCCCCAGCACTCGGGCGCGGGTGGTGTCCGGGATGGCTTGGCTGAAAGCCGCTACCAACCCAATCCAGATCGACAATGTCAAGGCCCACAGCAACAGCGAACCTTCATGGGCGCCCCAGACGCCGGATACCAGGTACAGCAACGGCAGCGCCGTATTGGAGTTTTGCGCGACATAGGCCACTGAAAAATCGTGAACGATGAAGCTGTAGGTCAGGCAGGCATAAGCCGTGGCCATGAACAGCAACTGGCCATACGCCGAAGCACGGGCGATGGCTATCCAGCCGACGATGCGCCGCGATGCGCCGACGAATGGCAGCGTTCCCTGAACCAGCGCCATGCACAGCGCCAGAATCAACGCGAAGTGGCCAAGTTCGGGGATCATGGTTGATCCTGTGTTGCCTGCGGCTGCTTCAGGCTGTCGGCAACTTCGGGTGGCATGTAGTTTTCATCGTGTTTGGCCAACACTTCTTCGGCAACGAACACGCCGCGTTCATTCAAACGGCCCTTGGTGACGATACCCTGACCCTCCCTGAACAAATCCGGCAGGATGCCGCTGTATTCCACCGTGACTTCCTGGCTGAAATCGGTCAGACGGAAGCGTACCAAAAGATCGGCATCGGGCCGTTCGACGCTGCCCTTGACGACCATGCCGCCCAGCCGAAACAGCGCATCTTTCGGCGCTTTGCCGTCCTTGACATCAGTGGTCGAAAAGAAATACATCAGGTTTTCGTTGAAGGCTTTCAGCGCAAACGTGGCTGCCAGGCCTATGCCTGCCAGCATCAGTACGATCAGGATCAAGCGTTGTCTGCGTATCGGTTTCATGGTGCCGTCCGTTTTAATTTCAGGGCGATGCGCCGCAGCCATTGCTTGCGCTGCATCACCGGCAGCAGCAAATTGACGATCAACACCACTGCCGTGATGCCGTAAGACGTCCAGACGTAAAAGGCGTAACCGCCCATCGCGAAGAATTCCTGCACCGTCATGCCGATGTCTCCAGCAGATTTTTGACCCATTGCGCCGAGGGTTCGCGCTTGATGAGTTCCAGCTTGGCCGCCTGCAACACCGCAACGGCGTAATACAGTTTGAAGGCAACCGCCATGGTCAGCAGCGGAATCAGCATGCTGATGTGTATCGACGGTTTGTCGAGCTTGCTGACCGTCGCCCCCTGATGCAGCGTGTTCCACCATTCGACCGAATAATGAATGATAGGGATGTTGACCACGCCGACCAGCGCCAGAATCGACACCGCACGCGAGGCGCTGCGCTTATCTTCGATAGCACCGTACAGGCTGATGATGCCCAGGTAGAGGAACAGCAGGATCAGCTCCGATGTCAGCCGGGCATCCCACACCCACCAGGCGCCCCACATCGGCTTACCCCACAACGAACCCGTCACCAGCGCAATGAAGGTGAACCCGGCACCGATGGGCGCACTGCTGATGAGCATGACCTCGGCCAGCTTCATCCGCCAGATGAGTGCAATGCCGCCCATGATGGCCATGACGACATAAACGAACAGCGACATCCACGCCGCCGGTACATGAATATAAATGATGCGATAACTGTCGCCCTGTTGGTAATCGGCAGGCGCCAGGTACAAACCGCCGTACAGGCCGTAGGCCAAGCCCAGTACCAGCAAGACGCTCAACCACGGAATCAGCCTGTTTGCCAGAGCATAAAAATGCGGCGGTGACGCCGTTCTATGAAAAAAACGGCTTATCGGTTCAGGGATGAAGGCCATGTCAATTCACACTCATGCGTAAGGCTGCCGCCGTCGGCAGCGGTGTAACAACGGCTGCTGCCAGCAACATCGACAGCAGGATATTGATTTGCGCCGAAACCGGCAGACCACCGGCCGCACGGTCGACCGCGCTGCTGGCAAAGATCAGCACGGGCACATAAAGCGGCAGCACCAGCAACGACAGAATCATGCCACCACGACGCAAACCAACGGTCAGCGCCACGCCAATGGCACCGATCAGACTCAAAACCGGTGTCGCCAGCAATAGCGTCAGCCACAAGGTTGGCATGGCGCGTTCGGGCAGACCAAGAAACAGCGCCAACAGCGGCGCAATCACCAGCAAAGGCAAACCAGTGACCAGCCAGTGGGCCACGACTTTGCCCAGCACCAGCACTGGTAACGATTGTGCGCTCAGCAACATTTGTTCCAGCGAGCCATCTTCGAAATCGCTGCGAAACATACCGTCCAGCGACAACAGCGCCGCCAGCAATGCCGACACCCAGACCACCCCCGGCGCCATGGTTTGCAACAGATTGGGTTGAGCACCGACGGCCAGCGGGAACAAGGTCACCACCAGTACGAAGAAGAACAAGGGATTGGCCATTTCGGCGCGGCGGCGAAACGCCAGCAGCAAATCCCGGCGGATGATCGCAAAAAAAGCGGCGGTCAGTGACATGTATCGAGATGGATGCGTTGCAGACGGGCAACCGGCAGGTTCAGATCGTGATGCGATGTCATCACCACCATACCGCCCGCTGCGACATGCTCGCCGATCAGTGTTTCGATCAGCGCCATGCCCTGACGGTCGAGCGAGGTAAAAGGTTCATCGAGTATCCACAGCGTATTGGCGGTGATGAGCAATCGCGCCAGCGATAAACGACGCTTCTGACCGGCGGACAGGGTTTGCACGGCATTGTCGTCAAACCCCGCGAGCTGGACTTTGGCCAAGGCCTGATCGATAGAGAGTTTTCCGGGCTGGTTCAACGCCCGGCTGAACCTGAGATTCTCCAGCACCGTCAGCTCTTTTTTGATGCCTTCGGCATGGCCGACATAAGCCATTTCGACTAAATAATCGCTATCGACCAGCGGGCGACCCCGCCAAAACAGCTCGCCAGCGTCGGCGTCACGAAAACCACACAGGATGCGCAGCAATGAGGTCTTGCCACTGCCATTGCTGCCTTCCAGCAACAAGGCCTCGCCCGGTGCCACCACAAAGCTCAAACCACTGAACAGCAAGCGGTCATCGCGGCTGCACGCCAGCCCGGAAACCTGTAGCCCGTTGGAGCATTTACCATCCATACACAAGACATGACCGGTCGATTTTGAGCCGGGCATTCTATCAACAATTCCAAGCGCCACACTCTCGCAGCCGGTGAAAAAAACCTTTTGTGCGATAATCGCCGGTCGAATTGAAACATGACAGTTAGTATTTGGAGAGCTTGCATGACCGCATTGATAGGCATCATCATGGGTTCCACCTCGGATTGGGAAACCCTGCAACATGCCGCGCAAACCCTTGAACACCTTGAGATTCCGCATGAAGTCGAGGTGGTATCGGCGCACCGGACGCCCGACAAGCTGTTCCAGTACGCTGAAAGCGCCGAGCAACGCGGCATCGAAGTCATCATCGCCGGTGCCGGTGGCGCGGCCCATTTGCCTGGCATGACGGCAGCCAAGACGGCAATTCCGGTACTGGGCGTACCGGTGCAATCCAAAACCCTCAACGGCATGGACTCGCTGCTCTCCATCGTGCAGATGCCAGCCGGTATTCCGGTGGGCACGCTGGCGATAGGTCGGGCAGGCGCTGTCAATGCCGCCCTGCTTGCCGCCGCCATCGTCGGCAACAAGCACCCGCAGTTTCGCGCCGCTTTGCATGCCTGGCGCCAGCAACAGACTGACAATGTGCTGAGCAACCCCGATCCCCGGCAGGTGCAGGCATGAAGATCGGCATTCTGGGCGGCGGCCAGCTTGCACGCATGCTTGCCCTGGCGGGCTATCCGCTGGGCTTGCGCTTCATCGTCCTCGACCCCGACCCCGACGCCGGTGCTGACCCGCTGAGTGAACACCTGCTGGGCGCCTACGATGATCCACAGCTTCTGGCGCAACTGGCAGAACATGCCGATGTCGTCACCTACGAATTCGAAAACGTACCGGCGCATGTCGCCGAATTTCTTAGCCAACGCACGCGGGTTTACCCACCATCGAATGCCCTGGCAATCGCTCAGGACAGGCTGCTGGAAAAAACCTTTTTCAACGACATTGGCATAGCCACAGCCGCTTACGCCAGCGTCGACAGCCTGGCCGATTTACAACTGGCCATGGTGGCGCTCGGTTATCCGGCGGTACTCAAGACCCGACACATGGGCTACGACGGCAAAGGTCAGGTGGTACTGCGTTCCGCCAGTGACCTCGAACCGGCAATGGCCGCCATGCAAGGCGCCGCGGCCATCGTCGAAGGTTTTGTCGATTATCGCCGCGAGCTGTCCATCATCGCCGCCCGCCGTCCGTCGGGCGACATCGCGTTTTATCCGCTTTCGGAAAATCGCCACGACGGCGGCATCTTGCGCGTCGCGCGCGCCTGTCACGATGACCCCATGCAGGCAATGGCAGAAGTCTACGTCAGGCGGTTGCTGGAAAAACTGGACTACGTCGGCGTGATCGCGCTGGAACTGTTCGATGTCGGCGACCGCCTGCTGGTCAACGAGTTTGCACCGCGCGTACATAATTCCGGCCACTGGAGCATCGAAGGCGCGGAAACCAGCCAGTTTGAAAACCATTTGCGCGCCATTCTCGACCTGCCACTCGGCGCCACCGCAACACGCGGCCATACCGCCATGGTCAATTTCATCGGTGGATTACCGGCCAGCACACACCTGCTGGCCTGCCGCAACGTTCATCTCCACCTTTACGACAAACAGCCGCGCAAGGGGCGCAAGGTTGCTCACGCAACGGTTCGGGCCGATGAGGCCGCCGTGTTCGAAAACACGCTGGCGCAACTGATTCAGTTTGCCGATGACGTCGACGATTCCTGAGCGTTCCCCAAGCGCCATTGCACCTTGAAACTCCGGTAAAGCCCTCGATCAGCGGGGGTTGCACCCCTCTGACGCACAATGGCGCTGGCAAAGTCTTGCGCCCGTTCAAGCAAGGTGGACAACGACCAGCGGTAGTGCAGGCCCAACAAGACCACGGCTGAAAAAGCGTCGCCCGCACCGACCGTGTCGATCACACCACTTGTAATCTGCGGCACGACCATTCGGTGTTCGCCGTCATGCGTAAGGGCGTGAGCACCACCCTCCCCCAGCGTCACGACCAGTCCTTCCAGTTGGTAGCGTTTCAGAAAGTCGGCCATTTCGCGCACGATGTCCAGGCCGCCGCCCCCCAGCAAGCTGAATTCAGCGAGATTGAGCTTCACCCAGTCTGCACTACTAAACCATTGCACCAGATCGGTGATCTGCCACCAGGGTGGCCGCAAATTGACATCGACAAAAATCCGGCCACCCTGCTGGCGTTTCAGCCGGTCCAGTGCTGCCCGCGATACCGGATGACGGAGCGCCAGGCTACCGTGGTAGAGCAAGCCGTGTGAACGGGCGCCGAAACTGGCATCGATGAAGTCGTAGGCTTGTCCGGCAACGATGTCGTAATGCGGCTCGCCGTCGATGAAACGCACCAGTACCTGGCCGGTCGGATGAGTATCGTCGCGCTGCACACCCGTCACATCCATGCCCCAGGCTCTCATGGCGTCAATGATGTCGTCACCCTGGCCGTCGTTACCCACCCGACTGATGAAATGCGGGGACAGGCCGAACGCCTGTAAATGCCAGGCAACATTGAACGGTGCGCCTCCCAGCAACCGATGGCCATCGGGAAACTGATCGAACAGCACTTCGCCAAATACGGTGATGGGGCTGGCTGGCATGGGATTGGTCCTGGCTGGTGTTGTCAGATGGCCGCCCCGATCAATGGGCATTCACGCGGTCGTCGGTTGGCATTTTCGACAGCAATTTATCCAGATTACGATCGGCTCCCGACGGCAAGGTCGTGCTGTCTTCGATGATCCAGTGGGCAATGTCCTGCCAGATCACCGGAGCCTGCAAGTCGCGCAGCAGCATGTGGTAGCCGTTTTCGTAAAAGGCAACAGTTTTTTGGCCGTTGCCATGCAACAGCAGGTCTTGCACGAAAAGCGACGTGGGTTCGGCAGGAATGATCTGGTCGTTCTGACCGTAGAGCAGCAAGGTGTCGATATTGAGTTTTTGCGCCGAATTCAGTGCCGAATCCATCAGATTGGTCAGGCCGTAGATGGCATCCACCCGCGTTGCCTTGATAACGAAAGGGTCGCTACCCAGCGCCCGCAACATGTCGATGTTGTCCGACGGCAAATACCCCAGGCCTCTCCCGCTCAATGTCAACCAGGGCAAGGTGTGATGCAGCGTCCATAGCAGCGAGGTTTGATACCAGGGCATGGTTTCGCGCCCCCAGACTGCGGGTGCCGACAGGATGACACCATCGGCATCCGGCCTTTCCGGCCTGGCCATCGCGTCGATGATGATGGCGCCCCCCATGCTTTCACCCAACAGGTAGACGGGCAAGCCTGGGTGGCGAATTCTGATGAGCCGGCTGAATTGGCGTAAATCATCGGCGTAAGCATCACTACCCGCCCATAACCCGGCATGGGGGCTTTCGCCGAAACCGCGCTGGTCGTAGGCGTAGCTGGTGATTCCCCGTTGGCTCAAATACTCGGCAGCCGCCGAAAAAAATCGGCGATAGTCGTTGAAACCGTGAATCGCAACGACGATCGCCTTGGGTTGAATGGCATCCCAGCGACTGAGTTTCAGTACAGCACCGTCTGCCGTTATGAAGGCGTCGTCAGTGATCCGGCTTTGGGTTGTGACCGAACCTGGCACGATCATGACGGGAGCGCAGCCTGCCAATAACATACACAGCAGAAAACCTGCCAGCCAGCGCGGCTTGTCAGGCAATCCGGCCATGCCGCCCACTGCGCCTATACTTACGAAAAACGTCTTGCGCTGCCTTCATGCAAGCCAGAATTTATTGCAACACCACGAAAAACGCTTCGCCGCCGCGTTGCAGGTTGATCAGCAACGGCGAACGTGGATCGACGACTTGTCGCAATTCATCGAGGTTACGAACCCTGAAACGATTGGCCGACAGAATGACGTCCCCCGGACGCAAACCCACTCGCCAGGCGTGTGACCGGTTGTCGATGGTTTCCATCACCACGCCTTCCACCTGACCCCTGCCAGCCACACCCAAATTCACGCCTTTGAGCAAGGGATGCAGTTGTTCGCCCGCCAGTTGCGGGCGCTTGGGCTTGCCTATGGTTGCCTGCACGGTCTTGCGCTCGTCACCGCGCAAAATCTCGATGCTGGCGGTATCGCCGATCTGCATCAGGCCTATCATCGTGCGAATCTGGTTGCTGCCGCCACGGATATCCTGGCCGTTGACCGCAACGATGATGTCGCCCGGCTCCAGACCGGCTTTTTCAGCCTCCGACCCGGATTCCACCCGGCTGACGACGGCCCCTTGCCGACCTTTCAGCGAGAAAGCCTTGACCAGTTCCGGCGTCAAATCCTGGGTGGTCACACCCAGCAAACCTCGCCTGACCTCACCATGCTTGACCAGCGATGCCTTGATGGTCATCGCCATGTTGGACGGAATGGCAAAACCGATACCGACGTTGCCGCCGCTCGGCGCCAGAATCGCCGTGTTCATGCCGACGAATTCGCCGTTCAGGTTGACCAGTGCGCCACCCGAGTTGCCGGGGTTGATCGAGGCGTCGGTCTGAATAAAGTCTTCGTAGCCTTCGATGCCCAAGCCGGAGCGCCCCAAGGCGCTAACGATGCCCGAGGTTACGGTTTGCCCCAAACCGAACGGATTGCCGATTGCCACGACGAAATCGCCGACACGCAGCGTGCTGGAATCGGCAACGGGGATTTCGGTCAGATTGTCGGCGGGTATCTGAATGACGGCGACATCGGCTTCAGGGTCGGTACCCAATACATTGGCATTCAATTGCCGACCATCGCTGAGCGTTACGGTAATGACATCGGCTTTTTCGATTACATGATTGTTGGTCAGGATGTAACCTTCATCCTTGTCGATGATGACACCCGAACCCAGGCTGTTGCGCTGCTGCTGCCTGGGTTGATCGGGAACACCGAAGAAATAGCGGAATACCGGATCGTTCATCAGCGGATTCTGCTGTTGCCGCCTGACGTTGATCGACGTCGATATGTTGACGACGGCCGGCATGCTGCGCTCCAGCATCGGCGCCAGTGTCGGCAACCCTTGCCCGTTCACTTCGGTTGGCAATAAGGCCATGGCCTGCGAGGTATACAGACCCAGCGATAACAGTATTATTTTCAGCACGGTTTTAGTCATAAAAGTTGGTTTCCTGCAATAACGGAGGCGAAGACCAGCCAAAGCAAAGACCGGTTCCAAAAAATGTTACCTTATATTTTCGCTATGATGATGGCGACTTTTAACCCAGATTCCAGGTTCTGCTGAAGATTTTATGGCTGTCGACATTAACGCCGACGAAGGACGAATGATCCGGCAGTTGATACCGCTGAGCCATCTATCGATCAACCAATTCGCCCAATTGTGCGAAACAGTGGAAATCGAAACACTGGAAGCGGGCAACTACCTGTTCCGGCGCGGCGATACTGACGCCAATCTGTATTATTTGCTGTCCGGTGTGATTGCTCTTCGGATGGATAGCTTGACGATAGACGTAATCAAAGCCGCTACCGGTTCGGCAAAATTTGCAATCGCGCATCAATGCCCACGAAAAATCGATGCGATTGCCGAGACTAAAATCCGTTTTTTGCGTCTGAATGCCGATATGCTCAAAGCCCGACAATCAGCCAGCGAACAGACTGACAACCCTATGACGGAAGACGACGAAGACATCGAAACAGGCGACGACTGGATGGCAACTCTGCTGAAGTCACCGGTTTTTCGTGGTCTGTCGCCTGCCAATCTGCAAAAAATCCTGATAAGCCTGCAACAAGTACAAGCCAATCCAGGCGATGTCATCATCAGCCAGGGCGACCCCGGCGACTACTACTACATCATCAAGAAAGGTCGCGTACTGTTCAGCCGCAAGCCAACACCGAATGCCAAGGACATCCGCTTGGGCGAAATGGGCGATCTCGACTCATTCGGCGAGGATGCCCTGATTTCCGGCAAGCCCCGAAACGTCACCGTCACTGCACTAACCCCTGTCAGCCTGCTGCGCCTGAACAAGGATCAGTTCATCAATCTCATCAAAAACCCATCGCTGAAATTCATCGAATACAAGGATATCGACGATCACCTGAAACAGGGCGCCCTGTTGATCGACGTGCGCGGGCCGGACGAATTCGGCAAACGCCACCTGCCGCACAGCGTCAACATGCCGTTTTTTTCGCTCAGGATGCATATCAAGTCGCTGAATCGGCAGCAGCCGATAATTGTTGCCTGCGACGACAGCAAAACCAGCGAGGCTGCCGCCTTCATTTTGCTAAGGCAAAAATTCACCGCCCTGATTCTGAAAGGCGGATTACAAGGGGCTGCTCGTGACCATGTGATAGAACCTGCCACTTTCACCATCGACGATGGCGTGGAAACCAGCAACCTGCAAAGCCCTGTCAGCGACATCAGCGCCGAACCATCAACCGAAATCCAAAACCGGCAGAAGGCCTTGCCCGATGGCCTGGATCCGTTCGTCGTGATTCAGCACCTGAACAAAAAATGCAAATTACTGGAAGCAGACAAGGCCAATCTGGAAATACGCTGCGCCCATCTCACCCAACTACTGGAGGCGGCCAGAAAAGAACTGGCGCAATTGAAACCGGGCATTTGAGCGGTGAGACCAAACCACCACCCTGACTGCACTGGCCGCGTGTTGTGTTTGACGCTGCATATTCGTTGGGAATATAATGCCGCGTTCACTTTAAACAGAATAATGCTTGATGGAGCTTACTTTGATGTATGCGGTAATTCAAACAGGTGGTAAACAGTATCGTGTCACTGAAGGCGCTACCTTAAAAATCGAAAAACTTGAGTTGGGTTCGGGCGACAACGTCGAATTCGACAAAGTACTGATGGTTCAATCTGGCGACAGCGTCAAGGTAGGCCAACCCTACGTGGAAGGCGGCAAGGTCACCGCCACCGTGGTTTCGCAAGGTCGGCACAAAAAAGTAAGAATCATCAAATTCAAACGACGCAAGCACCACATGAAACAAATGGGGCATCGTCAGTACTACACCGAAGTGCAAATCACTGGCATTTCTGCATAAGTAAACGGAGATTGAAAAATGGCTCACAAGAAAGCAGGCGGTAGTACCCGCAATGGTCGCGACTCCCATGCCCAGCGGTTAGGCGTAAAGCGTTTCGGCGGCCAAATCGTCAAGGCAGGCAACATCCTGGTTCGCCAACGCGGCACCCAATTTCACCCCGGCGACAATGTCGGCATCGGCAAAGACCACACCCTGTTTGCATTGACGGACGGGAAAGTAGTGTTTGGCGAAAAAGGCCCTAAAAACCGCAGATACGTCAGTATCGCCGCAGCCTGAACCTGAACAGTGCCTTGGGCACGGATATTGCTTAAAAGCCTCGTTCCAAACGGGGCTTTTTTGTTTGTACCGGTTAATCTATGAAATTCGTTGACGAAGCTGAAATTCGGGTAGAGGCAGGCGACGGCGGCAATGGTGTCGCATCGTTCCGCCGTGAAAAATACATTCCGCTGGGCGGGCCTGATGGCGGCGATGGCGGCGATGGCGGCAGCGTGTATCTGATAGCCACCGACAACGTCAATACCCTGGTGGACTTCCGCTATCACTCCGTACATCGCGCCCAGCGCGGTCAAAACGGCATGGCGCGCAATTGCACGGGCCGCAAGGGCGATGATTGCCATGTGGCAGTGCCACCCGGAACCACCGTCTACGAAGCCAACACCGGTGAGAAAATCGGCGACCTGACCCGTGTAGGGCAAACCTTGCTGGTAGCCAAGGGCGGTTTCCATGGCTTGGGCAACACCCGCTTCAAAAGCAGCATCAACCGCGCCCCCCAACAATGCAGCAAAGGCTCGCCCGGCGAACATCGCATCCTGCGCCTGGAGTTGATGGTAATTGCCGACGTCGGCTTGCTGGGCATGCCCAATGCCGGTAAATCCAGCCTGATTCGGGCGGTTTCATCCGCACGTCCCAAAGTTGCCGACTATCCATTCACCACCCTGCACCCCAACCTGGGCGTGGTGCGCATTGATGACATGCGTAGCTTCGTTATTGCCGATATTCCCGGCGTGATCGAAGGCGCTGCCGAAGGCGCTGGCCTGGGCTTGCAGTTTCTCAAGCATTTGTCGCGTACCGGCCTTTTGCTGCACGTCGTGGACATTGCGCCCTATGAAACCGATGAAACAGCAGTCTCGGCGGCGACCAAGATCATTCATGAAGTTGAAAAATGGAGCGACGATCTGGCCAGCAAGCCGCGCTGGCTGGTTTTGAACAAGATCGACAATGTTCCTGATGACGAACTGGACGCCCATTGCCAGGCCATCATCAATGCGCTGAACTGGACCGGGCCGGTCTATCGCATTTCTGCCCTGACCGGTCGGGGAACCGATGCCTTGATGTTCGCCATCATCCATTTTCTCGAACAGCAAAAACAGCATGAACAAGGAAGCAACGGTGAGCCGGTCTGACTTTGCCACGGCGAAGCGAATAATCGTCAAAATCGGCAGCTCGCTGCTGACCGACGGCGGTCGTGGGCTGAACCAGCACGCCATCAGTCTGTGGGTGGCGCAAATGGCATCGTTACGTCAAGCCGGTATCGATGTGGTTCTGGTGTCGTCCGGCTCGGTTGCCGAAGGCATGGTGCGGCTGAAACTGTCAACGCGCCCGAAAACCCTGCACGAATTGCAGGCGGCGGCCTCCGTCGGGCAAATGGGCCTGGTGCGTAGCTTCGAAGACCAATTCCAGTTGCACGACTTGCTGGCAGCCCAGGTGCTGCTGACCCACGATGACCTGTCCAATCGCCAGCGTTATCTGAATGCCCGCAGCACCTTGCTGACCTTGCTCGATTTCGGCGCAATACCCGTCATCAACGAAAACGATGCGGTCGCCACCGAAGAAATCCGCTTTGGCGACAACGACACTTTGGGCGCCCTGGTTGCCAATCTGGTCGAAGCCGACCTGCTCATCATCCTCACCGATCAGATGGGGCTGTTCGATGCCAATCCCAGCCTTAACCCCGATGCCAAACTGATAAGCCAGGCCAGCGTCAACGAAACCCTGCTGGACGAGGTTGCGGGCGGCAGCATCAGCGGTCTGGGTCGAGGCGGCATGTACACCAAAATCAGGGCCGCGCGTCTGGCGGCGCGCTCCGGTGCCGCCACGGTCATCGTTTCCGGCAAGCTGGAGCATGTGATTCAGCGGGTATTCGACGGCGAAAACCTGGGCACCTATCTGGTGCCCGACATGGCGCCGCTGGTTGCCCGCAAACAGTGGCTAGCCGGGCAGTTGCAGGTCAAAGGCGAGCTGACGCTGGACGATGGCGCGGTCAAAATCCTGCGTGACGCCGGCAAAAGCTTGCTGGCCGTTGGCGTCAAAAGCCTTTCGGGTTCGTTTCAACGCGGCGATCTGGTTTCTTGCCGGGATTTACAAGGACGCGAAATTGCCCGTGGGCTCATCAATTACGGCGCCGACGACGCCCACAAAATCATGGGACGACCCAGCGCCGAATTCGAGGCACTGCTGGGTTACGCCGACGACGACGAACTGATACACCGAGATAATCTGGTCGTGATCTGAAGAACAAAGGCCCGGCTCAACCGGGCCTTCGTGTTTTAGCGCATCAGGTATTCTGAATCACGATTTTAGGGAAGCTGCCGCTGTAATCGCGCGTTCGCAACGCCAGTTTCGCCGCCATTTTGCGCGCGATTTCCCGATACATTTGCGCCGCGCGACTGTCGGGGTCGGCCACCACTGTGGGTCGGCCACTGTCTGCGCTCTGGCGTATGCCCATGTCCAGCGGCAACGCACCCAGCAACGCCACATGGTTTTTTTCCGCCATCGCCACGCCCCCACCTTGGCCGAAAATAGCTTCCTCGTGACCACATTCGCTGCAAACGTGGATGCTCATGTTCTCGATCAAACCGAGTATCGGCACATTGACTTTCTCGAACATGCCCAAACCACGTTGCGCATCGATCAGCGCAATATCCTGCGGCGTGGTGACGATCACCGCGCCGCTGACCGGAATCTGCTGCGCCAACGTAAGCTGAATGTCGCCAGTACCCGGCGGCAGGTCGATAATCAGATAATCGACATCGTCCCAGCGGGTTTGCGTCAGCAATTGCTGCAACGTACCGGTCACCATCGGCCCGCGCCAGATCATGGGTTGGTCGGGTTCGATCAGATAACCGACGGAAATGCTCTGGATACCGAACGACACTTTCGGCAGCATCGCTTTGCCGTCCACCACATCGGGCTTGCCCGACACACCCAGCATGGTTGGAATACTGGGGCCGTAGATGTCGGCATCGAGTATGCCCACCCGCGCACCTTCTGCGGCCAAAGCCAGGGCCAGGTTCACCGATGTGGTCGATTTACCGACCCCACCCTTACCCGAAGCGACGGCAATGATGTTTTTCACGCCGGGCAACGGTTTGAGGGTTTTTTGAACAGCGTGAGATACGATGTTCACGCCCACCTCGACATCGACATGACCAACATTGGGCACTGCCGCAAGTGTTTTTTCCAGCCGGGCTTTCAGCTCCGGCAACCAGGTTTTGGCGGGATAACCCAGCTCCACCTTCACGCTGATGTCATTGTTCTCGACACTGATGTGCCTGACCGATTTTGCCGAAACCAGATCGGTCTCGACATTGGGGTCGATAAACGATTTCAGCACATTTTCGACAGTAGTCTTGTCAATGACTGTCATAACAACGCTCCGATAAAAGCCAAGGTAAATTCCTGAGTAAATAACTAGGAAAAGGACGCCATTCTAGCGGATTTGCGCTCCTAAAAGCGCCGCTCTCAGTTATTCCCATACTTGAGAACCGTCAGAATTTGCAATGCACCCGGTATACAATTCACAGGGTTTTTCAATCTTTCCCGGTATTTTCATCATGTGGCAAACCTTACTCTCCAGCCTGACCCCTCGCCTCTGGTTTTTCATCGGCTTTCTCGGCTGCGTCGGCTTGCTGGCCTTTGGCGCCTATCTGCAATTCGCCGAGGAACTGGAACCCTGCCCACTGTGTATTTCGCAACGTCTGGCGATCCTGGCAACGGGGTTGATCTTGCTGATCGGCGCTGCGCATAATCGAGCGGTCAAGGCCTATGCCTTCAGCGCCGCAGTGATGGCGCTGGTCGGTGCCAGCCTGTCCGCCCGTCATGTTTGGTTGCAGCACTTGCCCCCCGACCAAGTACCCGAATGCAGCCCCGGTCTGGACTATGTGTTTCAACATTTCCCGCTGGCCGATGCCCTCAGGCTGATGCTGACCGGCACCGGTGAATGCGCACAGATCGACGGCGTATTTCTGGGTATGGGCATCCCGGCATGGACTCTGGTGGCATTTGTGCTGCTGGCAGCATTCAGCCTCGCCGTCCTGTGGCTGGAGCGCATCAAAGCGCCTTAGAAGCAAAACGGCATCGTTCATCACGCATCAAATCAGGCCGCATCGGTGGTGCTCGCGATGATGGCGTGCATCCGTTTACGACCCAGCACAATGACGATCAGAATGAACGGAATCGCCACGCCTTCCGCGATGGCCGGTTCGACATGCCAGCCAAAGGCATGCACGGCTTCGGCAACCGCGCCGACCAGACTGGCTGCATAATAGGTGATAGCCACCATCGAAATGCCTTCGACCATTTGCTGCATACGCAACTGCATCTTGGCGCGCAAGGCCATCGACGCCAGCAAGGCCTGGTTTTGCCGCTCGATGAGGATATCCACCTTGGTGCGCAACAACTGGCTGGCGTTGCTGATTCGTTCCGACACCAGATTGAAGCGGTGCGAGATCGAATGACAGGTGGTCATCGCCGGTTCCAGTCGCCGTTTCAGAAATTCACCCAGGGTCTGGATGCCCTGGATGCGGGTCTCGCGCAAATCCACCAGACGCTGACCAACCAGTTGGTGATAGGCGCTGGCGGCAGCGAAACGGAACTGGTTGCTGGAGATGTGATTTTCTACCAGCGCAGCCAGCGCGGTCAGTTCATCGAGTAATTTGGCGTCGTTGGCGTCGGCTTGCGTCATCGAGCTGGTGAGGGCATACAACTGGCGATCGGCCTTCTTCAGCTCCGGGTACAGTGTGCGGGCAATCGGGAAGGCCAGCAGAGCCAGCACCCGGTAAACCTCAATGTCGAACAGCCGGTGCAACAAGCGCCCGGCCTGCGCGGTTTTCAGCGAGTGATTCACCACCAGAAAACGGCTGAAGCCGTCAACATGGATTTTGAAATCGGTAAACGCCGAGGCGGCGCCACCGGTGACATTGGAGCCGACCACCGGATTACCGGCGAAAAAAACCGATACCGGCGACAGATCGGTTTCGTCGTGATAGCCGATGTCTTCTGCCGCCACGATGCAGGCATGGGCGGCGACCACGGTTTGCCCGCCAATCCGCGCCAGCCAATCGATCGGCACCCTGGTCAACGCGGGGCTGGAAAACGGCGCACCTGCCGTATCGTAGGTGTAAAACGTGTAGGCGCTGAATTCGCCATGCTGCTCCCAGCTCATCTGAAACGCATCAAAACTGGCACTGAAATGATCGGCATCCGCGCCCGGCGGCAGACAGCCGAAGCGTTGGCACAAAGCGGTGATGTGTTGCCGCTCTCTCGCCTTTTCTTCACCCGACAACGACAACGCCAGGTAGCTGGCACTGACCGGCAGACGCAGAATCGGCGACGCCCGGGCATGAACTTCGTTATGCAGGATGAAACGCTGTGGATGGTTATGCGGAATTTGAAACAGTGTGGTCACGGGTGCGCTATCGAAACAGTGGATGGGGTATCGGGAAAGTCGATCCCGGCGCTGAGTGCGTCAACGCCGGAGAACGACTTCGAAGTTACGCCGTTTCGATCAAGCTGGGGTCGTAATCGTCGGGCGCGTCGTAACCCAGAAGATTCAGCACGGTGGCGGCAATGTTCGACAAGCCCGGTGTCGGCATATCCTGGCGCAACTTGTACGGCGGCTCGGCATCACCGCAAATCAGGATGAACGGTACCGGATTGAGGGTGTGCGCGGTCTTGGCCTTGGTGCGGCCTTCGGCGTCGCGCACGACCAAGCCTTTTTTGTCCAACTCGTACATTTCGTCGGCGTTGCCATGGTCGGCGGTGACAAGGGCAACGCCACCGGCTGCCACAATCACCGGAATCAGCCGCGCCAGTTGCAAATCGAGGCACTGCATCGCGGTGACGGCGGCTTCGAAATTACCGGTATGACCCACCATGTCGCCATTGGCGTAGTTGACGCGCAAATAGCGGTATTGGCCGCTGCGGATGGCGTCTATCAGGGTGTCGGTGATTTCGGCGCATTTCATCCAGGGCCGCTGTTCAAACGGAACCACATCGCTGGGAATTTCGACATAGGTTTCCAGCGCCTCGTCGAACTTGCCGGAGCGGTTGCCATTCCAGAAATAGGTGACGTGGCCGTATTTCTGGGTTTCGCTGATGGCGTATTGCGAAATACCGGTTTTCGCCAGATATTCGCCCAAAGTACGGTCGATGGCCGGTGGTTCAACCAAAAAACGGGGCGGCAGCTTGGTGTCGCCGTCGTACTGCATCATGCCGGCGTAGGTGATTTTGGGCAGCGGGCCACGATTGAACGGGGTAAAGCTTGCTTCGGTGAAGGCGCGAGAAATTTCAATGGCACGGTCGCCACGGAAATTGAAGAACACCACGGCATCGCCATCAACGATGGGACCAAGCGGCTGGCCATCTTGGGCGATGACGAAGCCGGGCAAATCCTGGTCGATCACGTTCGATTCGTTGCGGTAAGTGACGATGGCATCATGGGCACTGGCAAACTGCCGACCTTCGCCACGAACGTGAATGGCCCAGCCACGTTCGACCATGGGCCAGTGGGCTTCGTAGCGATCCATGGTGATGGTCATGCGACCACCACCAGAAGCGATGGCCACGTCGAAATCGGCGCTGCGCAGGCCGTCCAGATAGACTTCGAACGGATCGACATAATCCAGCGCCGAAGTTTCGCCGACATCGCGGCCATCGAGCAGGATGTGCAGCCTGACCTTGCCGACGCCTTGCTGTTTGGCGCGTTCGATCATGGCTTTCAGGTGATCGATATGCGAATGGACATTGCCGTCGGAAAACAAGCCGATGAAATGCAGGGTGCCGCCTTGCTGGGCTGTTGCCACCACCTCGCGCCAGGACTGGCCCTGCCACAAATGGCCGCTGGCAATGGATTCGGCCACCAGTTTGGCCCCCTGGGCGAACACCCGTCCGGCACCGATGGCGTTATGACCGACTTCGCTGTTGCCCATGTCGTCGTCGCTCGGCATACCAACGGCAGTGCCGTGAGCACACAGCGCCATCATCGGGAAATTAGTCATCAGCTTGTCCAACATGGGGGTGCGCGCGGCCTTGATGGCATCACCGTCCTCGCGCGGCGACAGCCCCACGCCATCGAGCACGATGGTGACCACAGGGCCGGGACAAGCGGGGAAACGGGGCGATTGTTCTAATTTCATAATGATTTCGAAAGAGTGGCAGATGGGTGAAAAGCGGACTGGATGCGGCATGAGCCGAAAATGGACGGCATTTTAACAGGCGAGTCTGATACAGGGAAAACCGAAACCGTAGTGGCGTTAGCCTGAATCTATCTGTTCAATCCTGTCTGTTTCATGTCCTCACCGGGAGATGCGATTTGCGATGGGGTTGAACGGTTACACCGGAATCAGGTCTGTTGCCGCGTAGGCAGTTAGGAGCCTGCATCGTTAAGCAGGTGGCCATGAAAACCCTGCGCTCCACCCCCGCAGTGAACACGCTGGCCCTTGGTACAAACCGTGCTACCATAACTCGCCGAGCATCAGTGACGCATGCCGCACTTCCCCGCACAGTCTCATCAGGATACGCAACACATGTCAGACAATCCACACTCTTTCGAAGACGCAAAGTCTAAAGGCATACTCTGGGGATTCGGTTCGTTGCTCGCCATTGTCGTGATTGCTCTGCTGGTATTGGGTGAATGGTGGAGCCGGGAACCTCAACAATTCAACGTGACTGACGAAGCCATCGAGCGCATGGAGGTGACGCACACCGACCAGATGCCCGCCGGCTACGTTTATGCCAACACCCTGGCGCACATCGCGGAAGTCATTCTGCACAAACCGGGTGGTTACCTGACCAACGACGTGGCACCGCCCGGCGTGTTTTGCGACAACATTCAGAGCTGGGAGTACGGTGCACTGGTGATGTTGCGCGATGCCACCACGGCACTGAGAAACCATTTTGCCCGCGACCAATCGCAATCTGCCGAAGATAAAGACCTGGCTCAGGCCGAACCTTATTTTTACTACGATCACAACTCATGGGCGCTGCCGGCGACGGAAGCCGAATACGAAAAAGGTGTCGAAGCCCTGCATAACTACATGAGTCGTCTGCAAAACCCGACATCGACCTCCAAGCCGGCTCAGTTTCATTCCCGTGCCGACAACCTGTGGCAGTACACCGAAGTCGTCATCAAACGTCTGGGCGGCTTGAATACACGACTTGCCGCCAGTACCGACCGGTTCTCCGGCGCCGCCCATGGCGATCCATCCAATGCCCTCAACATGAACATGCCCACGCTGGGCGAAACACCCTGGCTGGAAATCGACAACGTGTTTTACGAAGCCCGTGGCTCCTGCTGGGCCTTGTTGCACATATTGAAAGCCATCAAACATGATTTTTCCGACATCCTGCTCGATAAACGGGCGATGAATACGCTGGACAACATGATTCAGGCGCTGGAAAACGCGCTGACACCCACACTGAGTCCGGTCGTATTGAATGGCGACGGCTTCGGCATATTTGCCAACTATTCGCTGGCAATGGCCAATTACATTGCGCGCGCCAATGCTGCTGCGCTTGACTTGCGCGACGTGATGAACAGGGGGTAATGCCATGCAGGATATCAGCATCAACGAAAACCTGAAAAAAATCGAGACCTGGAAGCGCATCGTCTTCATGCTGATTTATGCCTTGATCGACAGCATGGTCAAACTGTTGATCTGGCTGGTGGTGCTGTTGCAGGTCGGCTCCGTATTACTGACCGGCAGCGTCAACAACAACATCCTGGGTTTTGGCCGCAACCTGTCGACCTATCACTACCATCTGCTGCTGTTTCTGACCTTCAACACCGAACGCCTGCCGTTCCCGTTTTCCGAGTGGAATCTGACAGCAGAACTGGAGTCGTCAGACCCGAAATAACCATGCACGACACGCCGCGCAAAATCATCCACATCGACATGGATGCATTTTATGCGGCGGTCGAACAGCGTGACCATCCGCAATACCGCAACAAGCCCGTCATCGTCGGCGGCAAGCCCGATTCGCGGGGCGTAGTTGCCACCTGCAGCTACGAAGCTCGCGCATTTGGTGTGCATTCGGCCATGCCATCGTCGCAAGCCTACCGTTTGTGCCCGCAGGCCATTTTCGTCAAACCACGTTTCGATGCCTATCGGCAAGCCTCGCAAGCCATCCGCGATATTTTCGGGCGCTATTGCGATGGATTCGAACCCTTGTCGCTGGACGAAGCCTATCTCGATGTCAGCAACAACCCCTGGTTTCACGGCTCGGCATCGTTGCTGGCCAGGCAGATCAAACAGGACATTCGCCGCGAAACCGGCCTGACCGCATCGGCAGGCGTGTCGTACAACAAGTTTCTCGCCAAGATCGCCTCCGACCTGGGCAAGCCGGACGGCTTGTACATCATCACCCCCGACCAAGCCAATACCTTGATCGCCAGCCTGCCGATTCGCCGCTTTCACGGCATAGGCCCTGCCACCGAACGCAAGATGCGCGAGCTTGGCATCGAAACCGGTGCCGATTTGCGTGAGTGGTCGCTTGCCCGCCTGCAAGCACCGTTTGGCAAAAACGCGGCGTATTACCACGACATCGCCCGTGGCATCGATCATCGAATCGTCAACCATCACAGGCCACGTAAATCGGTTGGTGTGGAAACCACATTCGAGCACGACATTACCGCTGTCGCCGACATCGTTCATCATCTGCGATTACTGCTCGACCAAGCCCTGCTTCGTCTCAACGACAAACGCATGACGGCACATGCCTTGACCATCAAGATCAAATACCGCAATTTCGTACAGGTCACGCGCGGTCGCACACTGCCCAGCCCCATCACCGATGCGACACGGCTGCATCCACTGTTGGCGGAATTATTGAAAAATACCGAGGCCGGTCACCTGCCGGTGCGCTTGTTGGGCGTGACGCTCAGTGCGCTCAACAACGACATACGCCCACCCTGGCGTCAGCTCGACCTGTTCCAGGACTGATATGCCTGTCGGCTTGCCGTATAATTTCGTACTCTTGACCCTTGCGTTTTCAAAAAAAGAGGTTCGATCATGCACGTCACCCTGGTTCATGTACATGTCAAAGCCGACCATATCGACGATTTCATTGCCGCAACCCGCTTGAATCATCAAGCATCGATCCAGGAGCCTGGCAACCGCCGTTTCGACGTGCTGCAAGCACCCGACGATGCCTCACGCTTCATACTGTACGAAGCCTATGTCGATGCCAACGCTGCGACAGCCCACAAACAAACCGCCCATTACCTGAGCTGGCGCAATAACGTGGCCGACTGGATGGCTGAACCGCGTCAGGGCGTAGCGTATCGTGGCCTTTTTCCGCAGGACTGACCGAATGCTATTTCCGCCTTTTTCCATTTCACGCCTGCCACGCATTCATTACGGTCGGGGATGCATCGCCGACGTACCAACGCTGGCGGCAAACTACGGCAGCAAGGCCTTGCTGGTCACCGGTCGACAGTCGTTCGTCGCCACACCGCGCTGGCAGGTTTTGATCGATGCAATAGCTGAAAAAGGCATGAGCTGGTGCCATGTCACCGTGTCGGGTGAGCCGTCACCGGCACTGGTGGACGATGCAGTATCACGTTTTCGCACTGAAGGCATTGATGTGGTGGTGGCCATCGGCGGCGGCAGCGTACTCGATGCCGCCAAAGCAATTGCCGGCTTGTTACCGCATGGCAATTCGGTGATGGATCATCTGGAAGGTGTCGGGCGCAACCTGCCGTACACCGGACCCAGCACACCGCTGATCGCCGTGCCGACCACAGCGGGCACCGGCAGCGAGGCCACCAAGAATGCCGTGCTCAGTACACAAGGCCCGAACGGCTTCAAAAAATCCTTCCGCGACGACGGCCTGATTGCGCAACACGCAGTGATCGATCCAGACCTGCTGTCGAGCTGCTCGCCCGAGCTGATTGCCGCTGACGGCATGGATGCCTTCACCCAGTTGCTTGAATCGTATGTCTCGCGCAAGGCCAACCCCTTGATCGATGCGTTGGCCTGGAGTGGCATGACAGCAGTGAAAGCCGGGTTCTTCGCGGCCTGGAGCGGCGCGGAACCGGAAGCATCCGAAGGCCGCGCGGCCATGGCGTATGCCTCGCTGCTGTCGGGTATTGCGCTGGCACAGGTTGGACTGGGATCGGTGCATGGTCTGGCGTCGCCGCTGGGTGCGTTTTACCCGATTCCGCACGGCGTCGTTTGTGGAACACTGGTTGCCGCCGCAACCGATGTCAACATCCGCGCCCTGACAGCGCGGCAGCCGACTCATCCGGCACTGACAAAATATGCCCAGGTTGGACGACTTCTCAGCAACCGGGATGATCTCGATGATGGCACCGCGCGTTCGGCGCTGGTCAGTGTTTTGAAGGATTGGAGCGAGCGTCTGCAGCTACCGCCGCTGCGTGACTACGGCATACTGCAAGACGATTTTCCGATGATTGTCGCCAACAGTCGCGGCAGCAGCATGCAAACCAATCCCATCGAACTGACCGACGACGAAATCACCGAGATTCTGGTCACGCGCTTTTAGTGACGACGATTGGCGTCGTCTGGATCAAGAGACGACGGGGTGCCGATATTTGTTGGCCGTCATTCATCGTAGCGGTTGCGCCTTGCTCAGCGGGTGTTTGAAGACTTTCACTGACGACGGGTTCGCGATCCGGTGGCAACAGGAACAGCAGAGTGGCAAATGCGGCCAAGGTCAGACTTAAATCGAACAGTTTTATTCTTATCATTTTCAAATCCTCGAATGTCGTTGTCTTATCTGCTCGGAATACTGCGTAATGTCCCAGTTGAAGCGGACACTTTTTGCAAGCCAACCTGCCAAAGCAAATACGATGCCAACTATCTTAACAATAAACTCAAACCCTCTACCCGCTGAAAACACAACGGCTCCGATGCCATGGATGATGGCGCATCCCTAAGCCTGGCTACCATGAATGACAAATTTGACGTGTCATGACAAGCGTTGTCAGGTCTCAGAGAGTTGTCCTGCAATGGCCAACACCCCTGAATACATTGTTCGAAAAAATTCAAGCCAATTTTCGCTTCACTGTAAAAATTTTATGCAGCTATTTTGTCGGCTTAGGCTCTGACCCTAAATAAAGACCTGGCCGCCTCATTTGACACCAACTTCATAAGCAGCAAGGAATATTTGAACCCTCAAGCTAAAACCCTGCCTCAGCCGCAAATCAGTTGTTGACAGAAAATGCAAAAAACACCAAAATAGGCCGCTTGAATTAAGCGCCCGTAGCTCAGCTGGATAGAGTACTCGGCTACGAACCGAGCGGTCGGGAGTTCGAATCTCTCCGGGCGCGCCATTTGCCACAATTATTCCCCTGTAGCTCAGTCGGTAGAGCGGGTGACTGTTAATCACTAGGTCGGCGGTTCGAGCCCGTCCGGGGGAGCCAAATAAATAAAAGCCTTGCATTGCTGCAAGGCTTTTTTTTTGCTTTTAGAAGCTGCCTGGCAAAACATCAATTGCATTTTGCAGGCGTTATTTGCAGCATGGCGATACACATCATGTTTTCAGTGGTCGCCGACAATATTTCGCAACCCCTTGCCAGGCGCCGGAAATAGCCTAACCCAAGAAACAGCCCTCTCTTTCTACCCATCGCTTGGGCAGAACAACACCCTGCCTTCGATTTTTTCCGAAATAGGCAAGGCCATTCCGAGTTTGGCGGATGCGAAGCTAACCGCCGTACCGCGATATGCCGCTTATGACCTTTGACTTTCTTGTCGCCATCATTGCCACGCTCTTCGCTTATATGCCTTCTGCCCCACACCGAGCGCGAAAGCCAGAAAAAAGCACACCCATAGGCTGAATAGTTGCTTGTGTAAAAAAGCAGACGACATGTTGTTTTTTTTAAACAATCATGAGTTATTTTTTACAATTAAGCTGCAATTTATTGAAATTAAAAGCAAAAAAAAATAGAAAAAAATAATCTCAAAGCTTGTAAGGATGCAATCTTGCTGCTATCATTGCCCGCGTCATGAAACCATGTTGCAATTTTGCAAATGACACACTAACTAACAACACCAATACCTCGCAGGGGAACGACAATGACATTCACTAAAACGCAACTGGCGCTGGGCATTGCCGCCGCCACTTTCTCAGTAGCCCTGATTGCGCCCGCGCAAGCTGCCGATGCCCGCCAGGCAGAGCGCGTTGCCGATGCTGCGGCCAGAAAAGCCGAAGCCCTGGAAGCGCAAATGCAACAGATGGCCGATCAAATGCAGGCCATGCAGTCTGAATTGAGCCGCGTTAAAACCTCGGCATCGGCCAAAGCCTCCACCGAAGCCGCAAAAATCCAGGAACTGGATCAGTGGATGGGCGCGATGAAAGCTGCGCCTGCGGCGTCTACCTCTAAAGACAACCTGGTATCGGTTCGTGGCGGTTGGGTGCGGTTGGATGATGCAAGGGGTACCAATCATGGTGGTCTGAACACCAACATGAATAGCGGCGGCAATATGTTGTCGGACAATGCCAATGCCGATGGCTTTTATTTCGGTGGCGCGTTCGACTTCAACGTCAACAACGATTTGTTCGGCTTGATGGACGCCACTTCGTTTATGGTGGAGCTGGGCGTGGAATACTCCGAGTTTGGAGTCGGGCGTAATAATTTGACAACTGCGGTCGATGCAGTGGTAGCAGGAGGCGCCCCAGTAATTGGCCCAGACCACTCCACCGACAACCGCCTGCGCATCAACGCCTCACCCAAAATCAAGTTCATGCACGGCAGCAGACTGCGTCCGTGGATCATCCCGGTCGGTCTTGAGTTGAACATCCTGGGCGTACCGTCCAACGCGGTTTCCGTGTTGAACTCCGGCATGCAGTTCGGCGGCGGTGTGGAATACGAACTGTATCGTGGCATCGTGCTGGGCGCCGATACCCGTTACCACTACTCCACCAGCAAAATCGACGGTACACCAACCGACGGTTTCAGCGCCGGTGGCTCGGTCGGCTTCAAGTTCTAAGCCGCGCTACCTCAGGCTGGCTCCACAAAGGGAAGGCATCTGCCTTCCCTTTTTTATGCGCCGGTTTTGGAGCTTTCCTCGTTCGGGTTTCCACAGTCTGCGAGGGGCATAGCGGACGAGCACGAATCCCGATCTTCGAGTCCGGTCTGCATTCCCACGCGGAGCGTGGGAACGAGAAACGAGAAAACGAGAAAACGAGAAAACCGGGCGTTGCAACTAGCCGCACGTTCACGTCGCTTCAAAAATGCACGGACGCTTCGAAGTAGAAAGTCTGGGTGTTGATCGGCAAATTGTGGGTGTAGGTGAGTATGCCGGGTTCGCGGCCCCGGCTGTCGAGCAGGTTGCGTACCGAGGCCGTCAAGTCCAGGTGGCCCATCAGGCGCTGGGCATTGAGCGTGATGTCGATGGTTTCGTAGCCCGGCAGGTTGCCGCGCGGATCGTTCGGGCTGGTAAGCCGTGTACCTATCCAATTGACCTGGCTCTGAATCTGCCATTTCGGCAGAAACTGCCAGGCCACCGCCGTGTAAATCTGGTGTTCAGGCACCCCTGTCACCCGATAGTTGGTCGTCAAGTTGTCTGCATGTTGCCAAGCGTAATTGCCTCGCAGGCTCCAGTCGTCGACGAAGCGCCAGTCCCATTCCAGTTCGCCACCGTAACCTTGTTGGCCCTTCATATTGCTTGATGTCAATGCGCCGGGAGTCACACCGAGTTCGCCGCCAATCAAATCCCGGATTTGGTAATAAAACAGGTTGAGCGCCGTGCGCAGGCGCTGGCCGGGGTGATAATCGAACGCCAGTTCGGTGGTTTCGATGGTTTCGGGTCGCAGCGTCGGCGTGCCGTTGAAAAACGGGCTGTTCCTTTGATGCAGCTCCAGAAAACTCGGTGCCCGGAATGCCTGGCCGTACAGCAGTTTTGCCGTCAGTTCGTCATGAATATCCCAGACCAGAGCCGCACGCGGGTTCAGGGTTGCGCCAAAATCGGAATAATGGTCGAAGCGTAATCCGGTGGTCAAATGCCAGCGTTGCGCAAACTGCCATTCATCCTGCGCCGCCAGCGACCACACCGCCCGGCTTTGATCAGCCAGGAAGGTCAACGGCGTACCGGTGAGGTTTTGCATGGCACCGGCGCTGCCTTGCAGCGGGTTCAGAACGCCAACCCCGAAATTGCGGGCCTCACGGGTGTGGAGTTGTTCGTAACGGAAACCGCTGGTCAGGCGGACGATATGATCGCTCAGCCCTTTGTAAATGCCGGTCAGCTCCACGCTGGGCACGGTGTTTGTGAAACCGGCATCGAAACGCATGCCCTCCGGGAAACCGACAATACCGGCGACAGGCGTCAAAGCCGAGGTCACCACGTTGCCCCTGCCATCGATCGGCAATCTGGCGCCGCGCGGGAAACCCGTGACATCGCTGGTGGCATCGGCATGCAGAAAGCTGACGTGGGTCTGGATTTCCAGATTGTCGATGTCGTCTTCGGTGGAATGGCGGAGGTCGCCGAGGTACTGGCGGCCCTGCAGAAAACCTCTGTCATCCAATGCACCGGCGCCACCGGCACGCATACCTGAGTCGTTGTCGTACACCCAAAACCCGAGATTCCAGTGTTTACGTTGCAGATCGAGATGGGCATTCCAGCGTGTCTGCTGGGTCTGCATCGGGCCTGGGGCCAGGCTGGCGCGCGTTCCGAACTGGGTATCAAATGCAGTCTGGGCATCGCTTGCAATGATGCGGTCAGGCTCCAGGCCCTGGCGGCTGTATTGCAGGCTGGCGGCCACATTCCAGCCTTGCCAATGGCCACCGTACTGTCCCCAACTGGTTTTGCTGTCGTGATTGCCGCCACGTGCGCCTAGCGTCGTGCCGTCGATGTCGCCCGCTTTCTTGGTGACGATATTGATGACCCCGGCGAAAGCATCGGCGCCATACAGCGCGGAACCGGGGCCACGGATGACCTCGATGCGCTGGATCGCTTCCACCGGCAGAGTCATGCCCACCATGTGCGTGCCCTGGTAAGGCAGCGTGAAACGGGTGCCGTTGAGCATCATCAATACCTGGGCGTTGCTGTCATTGCGCATACCCCGAACCGAATAACTGATGTCGTTGGTAACGGGCTGTATGGTCGCGTGTATGCCAGGAACGGTTATCAGCACCTCATGCAGATCGGTAGCGCCCATGGCGGCAATTTGTTCCGCCGTGATGACGCTGGTGACCGCCGCCGACTGCGACAGTTTTTTCCGGGTGCCGGAGGCGATGCTGACCGAAATATCGGCCAATTCGGCAGGCGACAGTTCCATCAAATCGTCCAGGTCATGATCGGCCTGCGCCAAGGCGTTCAGGCAAAAAACCATCAGAATCAGTGGTTTCAGAGATATGTGTCTTGGTTTTTCCATGTGGTTGCAACTCACAAATCACGCAAGGGCACGGGTTTGGCAATACCATAGCCCTGCGCATAATCAACGCCGAGTTGCTTCAATATGGTGAGAATGGCGTCATTCTCGACAAACTCGGCGATGGTTTTCTTGTTCATGATCTGGCCGACCTCATTGATGGCCTTGACCATCGCAAAATCGACACGATCTTCCACGATGTCCTTGACGAACAAGCCGTCGATTTTCAAAAAATCCACCGGCAGGGTTTTCAGGTAGGCGAACGACGACAAGCCGCTGCCGAAGTCGTCCAACGAAAAGCGGCAACCTTTTTTGCGCAAGGCGTCGATGAACTGTTTGGCATCGGACAGATTGACGATCGCGGCTGTCTCGGTGATTTCGAAACAAACCTTGCGGGTTGGAATGTGCCAGTGGCGCAACTGATCGGCAATGAATGCCAGCAAGGTTTCGTCGCACAACGACAGCCCGGACAGGTTGACCGACACCAGCGCCAGCCGTTCGACAAAGCCCGGCGTGGTTGCCATGTATTCAAACAGCGTGGCAATCACCCAGCGATCGAGCGCCGGGGCAATACCGTAACGCTCGGCGGCGGGCAGGAAGGCGCCGGGCGGCACCAGGTGGCCGCTGGCATCGCGATAACGGATCAGCGTTTCGAAATGCAGGCCGTTTTCAGCGTTTTTCACCGGAGCAATCAATTGGCCGAACAGCTCGAAACGATTGTGCTCTATGCCCTGGCGTATCTGATCCACCCACTGCATTTCGCCTTGCCGCTCTGCCAGTTCTTCGTCATCCGGCGTAAAGACGTGCAGGCGGTTGCGGCCCCGGTCTTTTGCCGCATAACAAGCGGCATCGGCTTGCTTTAGAACCTCGACGGCATTGCCGCTGGCGCGGTTGATCGGGGCAAGACCGATGCTGACGCCCACGCTGTAGATGCGATTGTCCCAGCCAAACTGGAAATCCCGCACCGCATCGAGCAATTTCTTGCCAGCCTGCTGGGCCTGATCGATCGAGCAATGCAACATCAGAATGCCGAATTCATCGCCGCCCAAACGGGCCAGAACATCGGTTTTGCGCACCTGTTCCCGCAGTAGCGCACCCAGTTGCCGCAACAATTCGTCACCGGCCAGGTGACCGCCGGTGTCGTTGACCACTTTGAACTGGTCGAGATCGAGATAACACAGAACGTGGGCGCTGCCGTCGTCTTGCGTCCGCTTGACGAGTTGCTGGACGAGGCTGTCGAACTGACGACGATTGACCAGGCCGGTTAATTCGTCATGGCTGGCCTGATAGGCAATTTTTTCTGCCAGACGCCGGGTTTCGGTGACGTCTTCACACACCAGCAGCAGGTGAGGAGCCTGGTTGTTGTGGATCTGGCTGCCGGGGTTCTGGTTGTCGTAATTTTGGTTGTCGTAATTTTGGTTGTCGTAATTTTGGTTGTCGTGACTGATGAGACGGGCGGTCTTGTTCACCCAGACCACCCGTTCATCCCGGCATAACAGACGGCCTTCGCTCTTTTGCAGCGACGCCGGGTTTTCGATGCAGCGGCGGAATACGCGGCGGGTTTCGACGATGTCCTCAGGATGGATGAAGCCGAACAGCGAGCGGCCTTGCAGCCAGTCGACCGGCATACCGAGCAGTTTGGCGCCGAAGGCATTCACCGACAAAATTTTGCCGCTGGCATCCAGACTGAAAATCAGGGTGGGGTTGTTGTCGTACAGTGCCTGGTAATTGTTCTTCACGGCAACTAGCGCTCGGTTCTGGGCTTCGACGGTTTCCAGCATGGCGTTGAATGCATCGACCAGAATGCCGATTTCATCATCAGACTGCTTACGGGCGCGCAAGGAAAAATCGGTTTTCTTGCGCACCTGCTGCGCGGTTCTGGCCAGTGCAGCAATCGGCATGGCCACCCGGTTGAGCAAGGGCGCGGTCAGCAGAAAGGCCAGCGACAAGGCCACGAACAACACGACCAGCACCAGGCCGATGAAGCGGAATTGCCGCCAAAGCCCCGGCGTCAGATCGACCACGGCCAACACGCCGCCATGGCTTTCACCCTCCAGCACGATGGCTTCGGCAACATGCAGCATCAGCCCGTCGTAATGGGTGCTCAGATTGCTGGCCCTGTCGTCACATGGCGGCTGGCTGGCGGGCAGCGCGGCAAACAACACGCCGGATGCGTCGTAGATGCAGGCTTTTTGCAGCCCGGCCAGCTTGTCGAGCGCCCCCAGGTTTTCCCGGGCCAGATTGCGATCGTCGAACAACAGGGCAGCGACGCTGCGATTGGCAATCAGTTTGGTCACGGCAACCAGGTCATCCTGGGTTTTACGCTTCAGATCGATGACATTGATGACCACCAGAATCAGCAGGGCCGCCAGCATGGCGAACAGACTGGAGGCAATGGCGATGAAAAACAACTTGGCCTTGATCGGGTATGTTGCAAACGGCTTAGTCATGGCCGTTCTCCCGTATCACGGTAGCCACTTCCAGCAGTTTGGCGCTGATGTCCAGACCGCTATGCCTGATTGCCGACAGATTGATGTGCAGTTTGATCTTGTGGTCTTCGACGACGAACCCGATCATGCCGCCCGCTTCGACGAAGCCTGCATCGCTGCCGACCGTGAGCACGCCATGCAGCCCGGATTTCGGCAAAGCCTCCTTGCGACCGACATAGGCCATATCACAGCCATCGACAGACCTCGATGCCATGTTGCGCTGGATTTGTATGGGTTTGCCAAACGCCTGCCGGGTTTCCAACTCATCGATCAAGCCAGCGAAAAGATCGTCACCGACGATGCAGATCGTGAAGACGCTGCTGTTTTTGGGTGGCCATTGAATGAACTTGGTGAAGTTGTAGAGATAAGCCGCCTTGATTTTATATTCCAGCTCGGCATCACCCTGGGCGAAAGCCAATGCCGCAACCATCGCCAGGCCGACAAACACGGCAACGATACTGAACGATGGCAGGCGGCGGAAATGTGACATCAAGGATGGTGATTGCAGGCGGTCAATCAAGCGTAGTTCAATTTTAATGGCTGCCGGATTGTACTTGACAAAGCTCGCCGCCAGCATACTGGCCTTTTCCCTCATCGACAACGGCAATGCCGACGGGCTTTACCACGGCAGAAATGCAAGCCTGCCGGGTTTCCTGGCTTTATAATTGGCTACCTAACCTAAATTCACTGCAACTATTCAGCGACGCAGGAACGGGCCATGTTCTCGTTCCCACGCTCCGCGTGGGAACGCAGACCGAGACGCTCTGCGTCCCGAACGCTTACGCCGCGCAGAGCGCGGCAGGTGGCATTCCCACGCGGAGCGTGGGAACGAGGAGCCAACTGGACGCTGAATAGTTACCAATTCACTTAACTTTAGAATCATTCCATGTCAGAACTCGTGCAAGACGAACAGGAACAAATCAGGCAACGCCGGGAAAAGCTCAATGCCATCCGGGAAGAGGGCGTTGCCTTTCCAACCGATTTTCGCCGCAACGTCGTGGCGGGCGAACTGCTGGCCGAATATGGCGACAAATCCGAGGACGAATTACTGGCAGAGCCGGTTCGGGTCAAGGTGGCTGGCCGGATGATGACGCGCCGTATCATGGGCAAGGCCAGTTTCTGTCATTTGCAGGATATGTCGGGCCAGATTCAGGTTTACGTGGCACGCGACAATCTGGCGGATGGCTTGTACAACGATCAGTTCAAGAAGTGGGACATCGGCGACATCCTCGGCGCCGAAGGGGTGCTATTCAAGACCAAAACCGGTGAATTGAGCGTCAAAGTTGACGACATTCGCCTGTTGACCAAGGCCTTGCGGCCCTTGCCGGAAAAATTCCATGGCCTGGCCGATCAGGAAATCAAATACCGCCAGCGTTACCTGGATTTGATCATGAGCGGCGACGCCCGTAACACCTTTGTCATGCGCTCTAAAATCGTCAACTACATCCGCGAATTTCTGAGCCATCGCGACTTCCTGGAAGTGGAAACGCCGATGATGCAGGTGATTCCGGGCGGCGCCACCGCCAGACCGTTCACCACATTCCATAACGCGCTGGACATGGATTTGTATCTGCGCATCGCCCCCGAACTGTACCTGAAGCGTCTGGTGGTCGGCGGCTTCGAACGGGTATTCGAAATCAACCGCAATTTCCGCAACGAAGGTTTGTCGACCCGGCACAACCCGGAATTCACCATGCTGGAGTTCTACCAGGCCTATGCCGAATACGATGACCTGATGGATCTTACCGAAGCCATGTTGCGCGGTATCGCCCAAGACATCGTCGGCCAGAGCGCCATCGAGTATCAGGGCGAAACCTACGATTTCGGCAAACCGTTTGCACGGATGACGGTGCTGGAAGCTATCCTGCACTGCAACCCCGGCTTGAGCATGGCCGATCTGACCACGCTGGACGCTGCAACCAGGACGGCAGAGCGTCTGAAAATTCCGCTCAAACCCGGTTATGGCCTGGGCAAGGTGCAGATCGAGATATTTGAAAAAACCGTCGAGCACCGTTTGATGAACCCAACCTTCATCACGGCGTATCCGGTGGAAGTCTCGCCGCTGGCAAGGCGTAATGACCACGACCCGCATGTCACCGACCGCTTCGAGTTTTTCGTTGGTGGCCGTGAAATCGCCAATGGTTTCACCGAGTTGAACGATGCCGAGGATCAGGCCGAGCGTTTTCGCAAACAAGTGGAAGACAAGGAAGCCGGCGACAACGAAGCCATGCACTTTGATGCCGATTACATTACGGCACTGGAACACGGTATGCCGCCCACCGCCGGTGAAGGCATAGGCATCGATCGTCTGGTGATGTTGTTCACCAACTCGGCCAGCATCCGCGACGTGCTGCTGTTTCCGCACATGCGGACGAAAAACTGTTGAAGGGCTGATGAACAGCCCGCTTTGAAAAGGATGATTATGACTGTCGATGCAAATCAATTCAAAAACGCACTCAAACTGTGGGCCAGTGGCGTCACCGTCGTGACCGCGCAATCGGAAGAACAGGGGCTGAAAGGCATGACGGCGACGTCGTTCAGCAGCCTGTCAATCGAACCACCACAGATACTGGTGTGCCTGAACCAGCTCACCGATACCGGCGCTATCGTGCTCGAAACCCGGCAGTTTGCCGTCAACATACTGACGAGCCAGCAGCAGGCGGTATCCAATCAGTTTGCCGGTGGCACTACGCAGGAAGAGCGCTTTGCCCAGGTTGCCTGGGAAACCGGCGATAACGGCGCCCCCATTCTGACCGAGGCGCTGGCCAGCCTGGAATGCACAGTGGTGCAACAGGTGTTGGCCGGTACCCACTGGGTTGTCATCGCCGAAGTGCAGAAAGTCATTTGCCGCAGCGGCGAGCCATTGCTGTACTACAGCGGTGCCTATCGGCAGTTGGCAGCCGCTATTTGAACCTCCGCCACTCCAATGCTGTTGACTTATAGCGACGGCAACCCGCATTCGATACGCGATTTTTCTGGTTCCCACGGTCTCCGTGGAAACCCATACCGGCTTTTCTACGCAGGTTTACCCTCTTGCAACGTTCGTATGCATTCCCGCACAGAGCGTGGGAACGAAAAATCCTTAGCTGTCGCCAACGCTTCTCGATGCCGGGCGGGCTTCGTCATCCTGGCCATCGGTAAGCTGGTTCAATAAGGTATCCCGCCGGGTGATGAGATGGTGGAAGCTCTCCATCAGCGCGTCGATCTGCTGCCTGATACGCTGTTCTTCTGCGTCCATGCCGCTCAATGCGTTTAGTGTGGATTCAATCAGCCGTTCACTCTGGCCGCGATAGGCATGGCCAAACCGTTGCCTGTGAGCTTCGCGCAATTCGGACAGCAGAGCCTCGAACCGCGCCTCGCTGAAGTCCTCGCTCTTGATAACGGCCAATACTTCACGCCGAGCATCAATGACGTCGGTTTTGAAGGCCTGGCGAAACGCAGCGCGTAAATGATCGATCAGCGCCTTGAAACGCTGTTGCGACCCCTGGCATTGCGCAACCAGCCGCGCCACACTGTCTTCCAGTGTAAACAGTGGCTTGCGATGGCGTGCCATGTGCAGCGCCTCCAGGGTTGCCGTCAGCTCCAGCAGGCGGGCGGCGGAGTATTCTTCGGTTTCCAGCCAGCGGAAAAACCATTGCCGGGCCGGTGCCGGGAAGCGCTCGAAACGACGCACATAGGCGTCTATCAAATCCGATAGCGCCCGATCGATGCGTGTACGATCGGCGTCGGTGCTGTTGACTGCGCCCGCCAGTTGCAAGGCCAGATGTTCGAAATCCAGTGCTGTCGGCTTGGTTGCCGTGGCAAGCGGAATACCAAACGCATCATCGATATCCGGGAATGTCGGCGCATTGCCTTTCTGCAACGTCTGGCAGTAATCGCTCAAACCGACCGGGGTGTCGTTGTGGCCAATGTATTTCAAGACATTGTCGGTCAAGGCATACAGGCAGCGGCTGGCGGGCGAATCTGCCGCCAGATCGATCACCGGCACCTGTAACGCCACAGAACGCGGCACGTTATCGTCCCGAGCGATAAAGCCGCCATACTCCACATTGAGTTGGAGGTGTTTTTCAACCGCGTTGGCGAAGCGGCGATAGGTTTCGCTTGCGATGGGATAATCGATGGCTTGATTGACTACGACGCGCAAGCGTCCGCGATACCCCTTGGCATTCAGCAGCTTGAGCAAGGAAAAGGCATCGTTGAGCGTGGCGGGTTCGGGCGTAACGATCAGAAAGGTTGTTGGTGTGGCTTCAATGAGGCCGACAATGCTGTCGCCAATGCCCGTGGCCGTATCGATCAGAAAAAAGTCGTAGCTTTTTTCCAGTTCTGCAAGTGCATTTGATAAACGCCGGAGTTTGTCGATGTTACCCGTGGCCAGGTCAGCGATAGCCGACGCCCCCGGCAGCACGGCGATGCCTTCCGTCGTTTTGAGTAAAACGTCGTCGACGGTTTTCTCACCGCTCAGAACGTGATCCAGCGTGTACTCGGGCCGCAAACCCAGCAGAGTATTGACGTTATTTTGTCCCTTGTCGGCGTCGAGGATGCAGACATTGACGCCACGACGCACCATGGCCGCCGCGACATTGGTGATTACGCAGGTTTTGCCGACACCACTACGTCCGCTGGCAAACGCCAGCAGATGGGTTGGATTGGACGAAGAAGCTGTGTCAATAAAGTGATTGTGTTCCATGGTGTTTATAAAAAGCGAGTACACACTATCGCCAACCTCCCTGATTTCGCCAATTGTCCCAAGGTAGTGTCGGCAGCGCGACCATCGCGTCGCCCGAGTCCACAACGAAAGCCATGGCGTGCTCGGTTATAATGCGGGCCGTTTCTTATCTTTTGACCAACATGAAGCCACCGCGTCTAGCCTGGGCCATTACCGGCTCGGGGCATTATATAGAGGAATGCCTTGAATTCGCGCTGGGTCTGGAGGATGTCGACCTCTATCTCAGTCAGGCTGGCGAAGAGGTATTGAAGATGTATGGCATCTCGTTGAACGACATCAAAACCCATGTGCCGGTTTACCGCGACAAGGCCGCATCGGCACCGCCGGTCGGCCTGTTCTACAAAGGTTATTACCACACCTTCGTCATGGCACCGACCACGTCGAACACCATCGCCAAGTGTGTCCTGGGTATAGCCGACACCCTAGTGACCAACCTTTACTCCCAGGCCGGTAAATGCCGGATACCTAGCATTGTCTACCCGTGCGACATCGCCCCGGCCATGGAAACCACGGCCCCCGGCAACAAGAAAGTCATGGTTTACCCCAGGCCGATCGACCTGGACGGCACCGCCAGAATTCGCCAGTTTCCGTTTACCGAGGTGGTGGAAAGTGTAGACCAACTCAAAGATGCCGTACTCCGACGTCTGGCGACACTGGCATGAGTGATGAGCGCATCCTGTTTCTGACCGGCAAGCTGGCGGAAAAGCAGTTGCGCCAAATTCTGGCAGCCATGGCACCGGAGTTTTATTACAAGGTCAGGGAAATGGGCGTCAAAGTGGCCGCGCTGATGACCACCGACATGATCGCCCGCCGCCTGACCGACACCGACGGCGCCACCCGCATCGTCATTCCCGGCCGCTGTCGGGGCGACATCGAAGCCTTATCGCAACACCTGGGCGTGCCGGTCGAGCGCGGGCCGGAAGAAGTCAAAGACCTGCCGCAATACTTCGGCAAAGATGCGCATCGTTACGACCTGTCGGACTATCGCGTCAAAATTTTCGCCGAAATCGTCGATGCACCCAACATCAGTGTCGACGCCATCATCGAACGTGCGCAGTATTACCGAAAGAATGGGGCCGACGTCATCGACATTGGCTGCCTGCCCGGCACAGCGTTTCCGCACCTGGCCGACAGCATACGCACGCTGAAACAGGAAGGCTTCAGCGTCAGCATCGACTCGCTAACCGACGACGACCTGCTCACCGGTGGCCGCGCCGGTGCCGATTACCTGCTGAGCCTGACCGAAAAAAGCCTGTGGATTGCCGACGAAGTTGCCGCCACCCCCATCCTCATCCCCACAGTTCACGGCGATTTAACTACGCTGGACGCCGCCATCGACCGCCTACAACGCAAGAACCGCGCCTTCATCGTCGACCCGATACTCGATCCCATCCACTTCGGCTTCACCGAATCCATCGTGCGCAATTACCAGTTGCGCCAGCGCCACCCCGAGATCGACATGATGCTGGGCGTTGGTAACCTCACCGAACTCACCCATGCCGATACCTCAGGCATCAACGCCTTGTTACTGGGCATTTGCTCGGAACTCAACATCAACCACATCCTGGCCACGGAAGTCAGCCAACATGCCTGCCGCGCCATCCGCGAAGCCGATCGTGCCCGCCGCATCATGTACGCAGCCAAACAAGCCGACAGCCTGCCCAAACACATCGCGGCGGATTTACTAACCATGCACGACATAGCGCCGTTTCCGTACACGCTGGACGAAATCGCCGCCCTCGCCGCCGAAATCAAAGACCCAAGCTATCGCATCCAGGTCAGCCGCGACGGCCTGCACGTCTTCAACCGCGACGGCTTCCACACCGCACGCGATCCGTTCGACCTGTTCCCGAAACTCGGCGTCGAAAGCGACGGCGGTCATGCCTTTTATTTGGGTGTCGAACTGGCGCGTGCGCAAATCGCCTGGCAACTGGGCAAACGCTTCACCCAAGACCAAGCCCTAACCTGGGGATGCGCCGCCGACAGTGCCGAAGCCGAAGCCGATCTGCATACCTTCAAACCCGCCGGTACAACATTGGCTAAACGGCATGACGAAAACCGATAAACGTTTTCTCGTTTTTCTCGTTCCCGCGCTCCGCGAGGGAACGCATAGCAGCCTCAAAAACAGGGATTCAACCAGCCACAGTGCAGCACCAGATAAGGCTGGTGCAACGCATTCAGCCAACACAGCTTCATGTCGGCCACAATGCCTAGGAAGCTGTCCGGGAATAGCGCTATCAAAATTTTTAGCACTACATATAGCGGATTATCCTGGCTATAGACACTATATGTAGTTGTTAATTTTGAAATTTTGCCTTCTCGGACAGTCTCCTGATTCCCACATACAGCGAACATCGGTCAAAATAACCGGGTGACTGAACGTCCTGTCGCCATGGCCGGGTCGATTATAATGCCTGCCTTTTCTTTGGCACCCCCCACTGCCCGCCCATGGCCAACGACTATTTTTACCCCCCAGACCACGCCGTTGAATCGTTAAAAGTGCCGCCGAACTCGATGCAGGCCGAGCAATCGGTACTCGGCGGCCTGATGCTCGACAACCAGACCTGGGATTCAGTCGCCGACAAACTGGGCGAAGACGACTTCTACCGCCGCGACCACAAACTGATTTTCCGCGCCATCGCGCAACTGGCGGAAAAACAGGATCCGTTCGATGTGGTGACCTTGTCGGAAGTGCTGGAGGCACGCGGCGAATTGCACGACATTGGCGGTCTGGCTTATCTCGGCATGCTGGCCGCCGAAACGCCCAGTGCGGCCAATATCGTTGCTTATGCCAATATCGTCCGCGATCGCTCGGTATTGCGCCAGCTCATCCATATCGGCACCGAAATTTCCGATTCGGCTTTCACGCCGGAAGGCCGGGAAACGGCGGAATTACTGGAATTCGCCGAACGCAAGGTGTTTGAAATCGCCGAGCAACGACAAAAAGGCCAAGGCGGTTTTTCATCCATCAAGTCGCTGCTGGCCAAGGCGGTCGACAAAATCGAAATGCTGTACGAACGGGATGGTGACATCACCGGCGCCAGCACCGGTTTCACAGACCTGGATGAAAAAACCTCCGGCCTTCAACCATCTGACCTCATCATCGTGGCAGGCAGGCCGTCGATGGGCAAAACCACGGTAGCGATGAACATGGCCGAAAACGTGGCGCTGAAAACCGGGTTGCCGGTGGCGGTGTTCAGCATGGAGATGCCGGGTGAAGCCCTGGCGATGCGGATGATGTCGTCGCTGGGCCGTATCGATCAGCACAAGGTTCGCACCGGCAAGCTCGACGACGACGACTGGCCGCGCCTGACCTCGGCCATCAACCTGCTGGCCGAAACCCGGCTATTCATCGACGACACCCCGGCGCTGACGCCCACCGAAGTCCGTTCGCGGGCGCGACGGCTGACTCGCGAACACGGCCAGTTGGGCCTGATCGTCATCGATTACCTGCAATTGATGCAGTCGCCCAGCAGCGGCGACAACCGTGTGCAGCAGATTTCCGACATTTCGCGCGGTCTCAAGGCGCTGGCCAAGGAACTCGCCGTGCCGGTCATTGCCTTGTCGCAGCTCAACCGCAATCTGGAGCAGCGCCCCAACAAGCGGCCCGTGATGTCGGATTTGCGGGAATCGGGGGCGATCGAGCAGGATGCCGATTTGATCATCTTCGTCTATCGCGACGAGGTTTATAACGAAGACAGCCCGGACAAAGGTATGGCCGAACTCATCATCGGCAAGCAGCGTAACGGCCCACTGGGCACGGTACGGCTGACCTTTCTGGGCCAGTACACCCGGTTCGAGAATTTTGCCGGCCATTACGGCGGCGAGGATTACGAATGACACCCGCCGCCTATGTCCATCTTGATCTGGATGCAGCCCGGCACAATCTGGCCCAGGTACGTTGCTACGCACCGAATGCCTGCATCATGGCCGTCATCAAGGCCAACGCCTATGGTCACGGCATAGAACGCGTCGCATCGGCACTGCAAAATGCCGATGGTTTTGCCGTCGCCCGTGTCGATGAAGGCGTCAAGTTGCGCCGCGCGGGCTTCACCCAACCGATCACGGTGTTGCAGGGTTTTGTCTGCACCGATGAACTGCGATTGTTGTTGCAACAGCAACTGGCGGCGGTGGTGCATACGCCGCAGCAGATCGCCATGCTGCAACAGCATGTCGGCCCTGGACAGTTAAGCATCTGGCTGAAAATGGACACCGGCATGAATCGCCTAGGCTTCAAGGGCGCTGACTTCAACGCCGCCTATCAAGCCTTGCTGGCCTGCGCCGCCGTGCAGCAACCCATCCATTTGATTACCCATTTCGCCAATGCCGACGATCTGCTCGATGACAAAACCCGTCGGCAGATCGATTGGTTCAACGAGGCGGTCAAGGATTACCCCGGCGAACGCAGCATCGCCAATTCGGCCGGCATCATGGGTTGGCCGACCCTAAGCGTGGGCAACCGTATCGATTGGGTCAGGCCCGGTCTGATGCTGTATGGCTGCTCGCCGTTCGCTGGCAAGACCGGTGCCGATTTCGGCCTGAAGCCGGTGATGAGTCTGCATTCACGACTGATTGCGGTCAAGGACATCGCCGTCGGCGAAACCGTGGGTTACAGCGGTACATGGCTTTGCCAGGCACCCACCCGGCTGGGCGTGGTTTCGATCGGCTATGGCGACGGCTATCATCGCCATGCCGCCAGCGGCACACCGGTGCTGGTCAACGGCAAGCGTGTGCCGTTGATTGGCCGGGTGTCGATGGACATGATAACGGTCGATCTGGGCAGCCAGCCGGAGGCCAGGCCAGGCGATCCCGTCGTATTGTGGGGTGACGGCCTTGCCGTCGAGGAAGTGGCCCTTCATGCCGATACCATTCCCTACACCTTGCTGTGCGGCATCACCCAGCGCGTGGCCATCATCGACGATCATCATGGCTAAAAAGCAGAAATCGGCCTTTGTCTGCACGGCGTGCGGTGCCGATTATCCCGGCTGGGCTGGGCAATGCAGCCAGTGCGGCGAGTGGAACAGCATCAAGCAAGTGCACTTGGGCAGCCAGAAGACGCTGCGCGAGCACACAGGTTATGCCGGTAGCAGAAGCGGCGTACAACGGCTGGCGGATGTCGATTTGGCGCAGGCGGAAAGATTATCGACCGGCCTGACCGAATTCGACCGGGTGCTGGGCGGTGGCATCGTCAAAGGCAGTGTGGCCTTGATCGGCGGCGCGCCGGGCGCTGGCAAGAGTACGTTGTTGTTGCAGACCATTGCCCATATTGCTGGGCAGCGGCCCGTGCTGTACGTGTCGGGCGAGGAATCGCTGCAACAGATTGCCGAACGGGCGCATCGGCTGAAACTGAATACACAAAGCATCAACATGCTGGCCGAAACATCGGTACAACAGATTTGCGCAATCCTCGACGACGAAAAACCCGAGGTGGTCATCATCGATTCGATTCAGGTGATGTACACCGCCGATACCGATTCGGCGCCGGGTTCGGTTTCGCAGGTGCGCGAATCGGCCAGCTTTCTGACGCAATACGCCAAGCGCAGCGGAGTGGCTTTCTTTATGGTGGGCCATGTCACCAAGGATCAATCACTGGCCGGGCCGATGACGCTGAGTCATATCGTTGATGCCCAAGTCGTATTATCGTCCACCGACGATGCCCGTTTCCGGGTGCTGCGGGCCGATAAAAACCGCTTCGGCAGTGTCGGCGAGCTGGGGTTTTTCGCGATGGAAAGCAGCGGGCTGAAGGAAGTCAAAAACCCGTCGGCAATGTTTTTGTCACGCGCGGAAAAGCCCTCGCCGGGTAGCGTGGTGACGGTTTTGTGGGAAGGTACGCGGCCCTTGCTGGTGGAAATTCAGGCGCTGGTCACCGAAAGCCAGTACGGCAACCCCAGGCGGCTGGCGGTGGGTCTGGATCAAAACCGGTTGGCGATGTTACTGGCGATTTTGTCACGCCATGGCGGCATTTTTACCGGCAACGATGAAATCTACGCCAACGTGGTGGGCGGCATCAAAGTCAGTGAAACCAGCAGCGATCTGGCGATTCTGGTTGGCGTGGTGTCCAGCCTGCGTGATCGCATCGTGCCTTACGACACGGTGTTTTTCGGCGAAATTGGCTTGAACGGCGAAATCCGCCCGGTCGCCAATGGCCACGCCCGACTCAATGAGGCCGCCAAGCACGGCTTCAAACGCGCCGTGATTCCGAAAAGCAATCTGCCGAAGGAAACCGTCAAGCCTCTGACGATACACGCCGTCAGCAGCGTTCAGGATGTGTTGGCGGTACTGGCGGATTTTTGATGCGTTGACTGGCATCCAGCACAGGCTCAGAAATTATCGTTCAGGAATAACCGTTCAGCCCTTATCATTATTTATGATCAACCAAACTGAAAAATCAGCATTGGCAGCGCAATGAAAAAAATCATCCAGAAGATGTCGACAGGGCTTACTGACGCGAGCTTGCAGCAAACGGCCCTGGCCCACTATGCCGCCCGGCGTTACAAAGAAGCCAGCGATGCGTTCAAAGACTTGCTGAAGCAGCCGAATAACGCCGAATACAAACGCTATCTGGCCGATTGTTATCTGCAACGGGCAAAAGCCATGGCAGGCAAGGCCCTGTTCAAGGAAGCCTGTGTGCTGTGGGAAAACTATACGGCCCATGGCGAAGCGCCGCTGCAAGCCCGCGATAGCTATGTGCTGTGGCTGCTGGCCAGCAAAAACTCGCGCAAGGCTTATGCGGCGCTCAAAGACTTCGATGCCCGGCAACTGGATGAAGATTACCCCGATCTGGCCGCTTGCCTGAGCGTTTTGCTGGTGACCGGTGCAAGTGAGCTGCTGCCGCAGTTACCGCCCGATTCCGCCGTGGCAAAGCACTGGCACACAGTGCGCGATGCACTGGAGGCTTACCGCAATGGCGAACGGGAACGCTGCAACGCAGCCTTGAAAAACCTGCCGTTTCGCTCACCGTTTCGAGACTTGCGTACCTTGCTGAAACTGCAATGGCTGGATGTCGGCGCTCTCGAACACGGTTCGGCCATGGCATCCAAAATACCCGCCACATCGCCCTACAGACCATTGGCCGACGCCTGCCTGGCGTACTGGCAAACTGGCGCGGATTTCATCGCAGCCATGGCGGGCCTTGATCTCAATCAGCGTCGGATCATCGGTCAGGCCAGAGGCCTGTCTGCCAAGCACCTGAATCTGCTGGAAACCCTGGTCAAACAAAAAACCCCATTGACCGACAAGATGCGCTTCGAGCTGGCACTAAACCATCGCGACCTGTTCGGAACCGATGCCGCGCAAGCCTATTGCCTACAATATCTGGTCGATCATCCCGGTGGCCACAAGGAGTATCTCAAGTGCTTTCCGGCGAAAAATTCATTCGAAGACAACCGGTTACAAGCCTTACTGGCGAATCAGAGCAAAAACAGCTACGACGCCGTGTTTTTCTGGCACCGCTGTATCGACAGTCTGCAAACAGACCGTCCGGCAAATGACAAAAAAATCGCACTGATACTCAGGCACATGGCCGAAAGGCAGCCTTACAGAGAGGCGGCAGACTCACTGATCGACAGCCTGGAATACGACCCGAACGACAAACAAAGCCATCTAAAGCTGTTGCGTATTTACGAAGATCACCTGCCCAACCTTGCAAATTACGAGCACTGGCTGGAACGCAGTCTGGAACGCTTCCCCACCGATACCGATTTACTGGTGCGGGCGGCGCAATCGGCGGCCAGGCGCAAATCCTTCAAAAAAGCCGCCGCTTATGCCAAAACCCTGTTGAAGATCGACCCCGTCAATACTTTGGCCAAGCAACTGCTGTTCAGCAACCACATGGCTCATGCCCGCCGTTTGCTGAAAACCGGCAAATTTCATCTGGTGGAGAAGGAAATCCAGGCCGCCCAGCAACTCAGTCTCGACAAAAACCAGCTCGGTCAGGCCGATTTGTTGCGCGGTTTCTACCTATGGCAGGCGGAGGACAAAAAACAAGGTGTGCAACACATCGTTGACAAGCTGACCAAGCTCAATGCCGACCCTGTCGCCATGCAGTTTCAGGCGCAGATCGAAGCCGGACTGCTGGGTGTGCCAACCACGGCACTGACCCGCGCCCTACCGGCGTTCAAGGATTATTTGCTGTCTGCCCCGGAACTCGAACGGCTGATGACATTGATCGATGGCTACGACAGGCAACTGGATGACAGAACCCTGCTGATGAAAGCTCTGGACAAGATCAAGGCGCCGCTGAAGAAATCAGTGGAATGGCTGCTCGACCATGAAGCCTTGTTGCAAAAGTGGTGCGAAACCCTGGCAACGGCAGGACATTTCGAGCTGCTGAAACACTCTGCCAAACTGGCGAACAGAAAATGGTGGAAACCGGTGTGGCTGTATTACCAGCGGCTTGCCGAATGCCAGGGCGATGCCCGCAACCTGAATTTCATGGACTTGTTCGGCTTGCAACAGGCACTTCAAAATGCCCGTAACGCCAACGACAAGACAGCGGTCATGCTGCTCACCCGGCTGATCGAACAGGCCAGAATGGCCCAACACCCTTTGCCATCCATGGCATTCGATAGCGATGAATCCGACCAGAATAATGATGATGTGCTCGAAGACTTGTTCGGCCAAATTCCTGACAGAGTTTTCGAGAGAATCGCCATCAGAGCCAGGCATATCCTAGAAAAAACCGATCCGAATCAGTTTGCGGCCAGAATCATCCGTCAATATGCCGATCGCATCGATCCACAACGTCTTGAACGCTTGTTCGCGAGTGAAGATGCTCTGTTCGCGATGGTGCTGTTTATCAGCGCCGGGGAACTGAAGATCGACACCGGCATTCGTTTCGAAGACATCATCGAACGCTTCGAAAACGACTCGCCGCAATCCCGGTTTCCATTCAATTGAGCCATTGCCATGAATTTACCGTATCAAATCCTGGGTGTAACCGAGCAGGCCACCGACACCGACATCAAAAACGCCTATCTCCAGGCAGTGAAAGACCATCCACCCGACCGCGATTCCCAGCGTTTCCGGCAAATCCAGCAAGCGTTCGAAGCGATCAAGGACGAAGACAGCCGTCTGCGTCACGCCCTGTTTGATTTTCCGGACATAACATTCGACGCGCTGCTCGACAGCGCTTTTGCGCGCGATGGCAGCCTGCAACCCATGCCAGCGGATGATTTTCTCAAGCTGTTGAACACTCTCTCAATCGAGCAGACGCTCGCGACCTTGAACAAAACCCCATCATGACCACAGAACACTCGCAAGACGCACTGCTCGACGACCTGCGACAGTATCTACAGGCTACTGATTTCGCTCATCTGAACGCGATCGAACAGCCCGATCTGACTACCTTGTTCAGCGACCTCGCTGGCCTAAAAACCGAAATCAAGGCCGAATCGCGCCAGTTCAGAGCCACGCTGGATACCCTGAACGAAGCGGTCGAAATCCTGAAAACCGACAACCAGGTCTTAACGGCGCAACTGGCGGCAAACGAAGAGCGTCTGCGCCAGCAGCGCCGCGATGTCGAGCGCACCATGCTGCTGGAACTGATCGATGTCCACGACCGGCTTAGCGAAGCCTGCAAGGCCTTGCAAAACTACCGACCGATCGACTCATGGTTCAAGCATTCCCAAAAACAGGATGTACGCTTCATCGACAGCGTGCGCCAGGGCCAGGAAATCACCCTCAAACGCCTGGAACAATCGCTGCAACGCCGCCGTGTCTTCGCCATCGAATGCGTCGGCAGACCGTTCGATGCCCGCACCATGACCACCATTGCCATCGGCAATGATCCGGAGTACGAAAACGCCGTCGTACTCGAAGAGCTGCGTAAGGGCTTTCTGTTCGACGACCAGGTACTGCGTCTGGCCGACGTCAAAGTCAATAAACTCTAACCTCAAAAGGCAATCATGAACGACATCATCATAGGCATCGACCTTGGCACCACCAACTCGGAAGTCGCCATCGTCGAAAACGGCAACGTCAGTGTCATCAGCGATGCAGGCAAGAAAATCCTGCCGTCTTTCGTCGGCGTCGATGACAACAACGAGATTCTGGTTGGCGAAACCGCACGCAATCAGCAGCTGATTTACCCCGAGCGCACCATCAAATCGATCAAACGGCTGATGGGACAGAACAGCCACGTCGTCATGGCCGGGCAGCACTACAGCCCGCAGGAAATTTCCGCCATCATCCTCAAGCGCCTGAAAGCCATTGCCGAAGCCCATGTCGGCCAGGCCATCAGCAAGGCGGTCATTACCGTACCGGCCTATTTTTCCGATGCCCAGCGCCAGGCCACGCGCGAAGCCGGGGAAATCGCCGGGCTAGATGTGGTGCGCATGATCAATGAACCCACAGCCGCCGCGCTGGTTTACGGTGCAGGCCAGGACGACGCCAAGCGCATGCTGGTTTATGATCTGGGCGGCGGCACCTTCGACGTCTCGGTGGTCAACGTGCAAAGCGGCGTCGTCGAGGTGTTGTCCAGCCACGGCGACAATCATCTGGGCGGCGACGATTTCGACCAGCTCATCGTCGATCACATCCGCGATCATCTACGCCAGCAGCCCGGCATCGAGATCGACGAACACAGCAAGGCCATGGCTCGCATCACCCGGGCCGCAGAGCAGGCCAAACGGTTGCTGTCCGACGAACCCTATGTCCAAATCGAGGAAGAATACCTGCTCGATCACCAGGGCGCACCGATACACCTGTCGCTGGAACTGGCGCGCTCCACCTACGAAGACATGATCGCCGATCACATCAACGCCACGATGGATGCCACCCACATCGCACTGAAAGGCGCCCGGATGACGGCGTCCGACATCGATGAAATCATCTTGGTCGGTGGTTCGACCCGCACTCCGTGCATACGCCAGCGTTTGTTCGACGAATTCGGCTTCGAACCGCACGGCGAAGTCGACCCCGATCTGTGTGTGGCAATGGGCGCGGCGATGCAGGCCGCCATGATCAACGGCCAGAATATCGGCACCGTGCTGGTCGATGTCACGCCGTACACCTACGGCACCAGCGCCATTGGCTATCTGGACGGCCAGCCCTACCCTTACCAGTACGTGCCCATCATTCACAAGAACAGTGTGTTGCCAACACGCAAATCCGAAGCCTTCATGACCCACCAGGACAGCCAGCGTGAAGTGAAGGTGCGCATCTTCCAGGGCGAAGACCCCGATGCGCTGAACAATATCGAAATCGGCGAATTTTTGATCGAGGACTTGCTGGACGTCCCGGCAGGCAACATCATCACCCTGACGCTGGATCTGGACTTGAACGGCATCCTGCACGTATCGGCGCGGGAAAAAGCCTCTGGCAAGGAAAAAGCCATCACCATCAACAACGCGATTTCCCGCTTCGAAACCGAAGCGCTGAGCACGGCCAAACAACGCATAGGCGACTTGTTCGGTGAAAACGACGATGCCGCAGCCGAGGAAAGCGCGGCAGCTATCGCAGCCCGGCAATTGATCAAAAAAGCCGAATCATGGCTCGACAACGTATCCGCTGAAGACAAGGAAGACATGGTCGATTTGATCGAAGCCATCACCGATGGCCTGGAACGCGGCGACGATGCCGGACTGCGCGAAGCCGTCGAACGTTTGAACGACATCCTGTATTACTTGGAATCGTGATGCAACGCTGCCCTGTTTGCAACGCACGGCTGAGCGGTGCCACGCTCTGCCCGCGTTGCGGTGCCGACCTGAGCCGCATCCAGACGACTGAGCATCTGGCGAAACAGTGGTTAGGCGTAGCCTTGCACAGCCTGCGCTGCAGACGGACTGATGTCGCCGTATCGGCGGTGCTGCGGGCAGCCAGTTTCAAACAAAGCCCGGCGGCCAGATTGCTCAAAGGCTTTCTGGTTCAGCAGCTTTACCGAACGCTTTACGATGATTTGGCCAAGCAGCACTGGCAGGATGCGCACAACACGCTGAACCATTTGCGCCGACTGCACGGCCAGAATGAAACCTTGGCACGGTTCGATGAGATGATCGTACAACTGTCATCAGCCCGCGACAGGACAATCGCATCAAATTTCATAAGCCCCGACAGATGAGCGCGGCATGAGTCGGAACAGACTGACGGACTCGGCGCTGAGTGTCCAAAGTTGAGATTACATTGTTAAATAACACAGATAGTGTCAAATGAAGCGATTCCATCCGTCAGGAAACAGAAAAACCGGGGAAAACAGGCATAAATAACATGGCATGGCAATTGCACTAAAGTCGCAGGTATCATGGAAATAAGTTCTCTCCCCCGTGAACATGGAGCATTAAGACGCCAAGGAAAGATCCCCGGGTAACATCCATAAGGATTGCGCTGTTACCCGGGCAGGGATGATGCTGAAGCCATACACAGTCCACCCCGCTGCACCCTCTGCTCCTACCCCCGCAAGCATTCCCAAAGCACAGACAGCGCAATCGCCTGATGGGGCAGCCGCTTGCCAAAGTCAGCGCATATTCACCCCACCTGTGAAAAAATACCCCTACGGTCTTCTGCCGCCGTTTGATTGGTACACCTCTGCTGAGCTTGCTTAACTTATGAATAAATTGCATGGCGCATTGCCCGTCGCGATGGCAATGATACTGGCCTGTGGGCTTGCGGGTTGTGCGAAAGCTGTTGATGGCGTGCTCAAGGACGAGGCCGAATTGCAGCAAGACACCCCGAACGAAACCGGGTTTTACGATTACAACGACGGTATGGTGGTGCATAACGCAATTTTGCATAACTTGGTTTTTCATCGTCGCATCGACATGACGCCTATCCTGCCCATCCAAAATGGACGAGGCGCATGCAGAAACGACTACCGTTGAGCTTGTGGCAGTCGGCGTCGGCTTATAGCAACCCCCTAACTGATTCGATACAGTACAGGCATCCAACCATTTGCAGGAGTGTGCGTGATGAAACCCTATTCTGTTGATTTACGTGAAAAAGTGA
>PESC01000034.1 GCA_002929135.1 Methylomonas sp. | reverse complement strand
AAACGGGGGCTTTCCCCAAGTTTGCGTTCACGCTGAATAGTTACATGTAAACAAGCCAGTCCCGGCGCCATTTCCAGCGGCGTCGGGCATCCCGCCCCCCCCTCGCAACACACTCTTTGCGCCGACAACGCCTCTCTATCGCACAAGCGGATGGTTTTGCCGCTAATCCTGAACCTTGCGATGCCTTTCCTCGATCATTTCGTCGATATGCCGCATGACTTGCGCACTGGCGGCTTCCGAGGATGCCATGCTGGCTATGATGTCTTGCAGCAATTCGACGTTCTGTGTCCAGTTACCGCGCGAAAGCTGGTAGGCCGTTTGGGTGTGAGTATGCACATCGGCGTGTGGCTGATCCAGCTTGCCATAGGCTTGTGTGGTGCGGAACGATTCGTGACCCAGGCCTTCGTAATACCATTTCCCCAGTCGGCAACTGTGATTGTTGACCATGATGGCCTGGGCTTGCGGGCAATCATCGGGATTTTCGATAGCGATGTAACCATCCTGTTTGTAAACCACATGATCCAGCTTGGTCAGCAGACCAAAGGATTTGTCCTTGGCATAGGCGATGTAATCGACCGAGGCTTGGGCGGATGCCGATAATCCGGAAAACTGGTCGCGAAACGAGCTGACTTGATCGAGCACCTCCCGCGACAGATGGGCCGAATGTTCGGCTTCCCCGTGCATCTGTCCGACGCGCTTGTTGAATGCCGACAGGGTTTTGCCAACCTCCATCGCGGCTGCCTTGGTATGTTCCGACAGGTTTTTCACCTCATCGGCCACCACGGCAAACCCCCGGCCATGCTCACCGGCTCGGGCAGCTTCGATCGAGGCATTGAGCGCCAGCAGATTGGTCTGGTCGGCAATGCCGGTAATCATCGACAGCGATTCGGTGATTTTCTTGCTGTCGCTTATCAGTGCGGCGATGACGTCGGAAACCGAATGGACGTTGTCGTTGATGTTGGTCAGCGCGGCATTGATATGGCCCACTGTTTTCAGGCTGGCGTCGGCGCCGCGACCGGTTTCCGCTGCAATGGTTTCGACTTTCTGCAATTGCTCGGTGATGTTGAGCAAATCGCTTTGACTGGTTTTCAGGTTCGCCGACAGGTTTTGGGTGTTCAGCGTATGCAGACCGGCTGACAAACGCCGCTTGGTCATCAACCGTTCGTTTTCGGCCATTTGCTGCAATGCTTTGTTCATATTGTGCGCCGACTGTTTCAGCAGTCCGGGAAAACCGTCAGCCAGTGCATAGCGTTCGTGTTGACTCATGCCTGCGCTGCGGAAACAGGTATCCACCTCCTTGAAGTACGACTCCATGATGTCCAGCGCCTCGTTAAGCTCCCAGGCTACCTTGCCGACTTCGCCCATGCCTTTGGTGTGGGTGATGCGATGATAAAGCTCGCCCCGGTTGATGCCTTCCAGAACGTGCTGGATGCGTTCGATCAGATCCAGGTTCAGCTGGGTATTACGCCAGAAGGCATACGCGACAAAAACCAGGGGCGAAACGAATATCAGGGCCAAAACCGAAAATCCCTGAGTCAGAACGATCTGGCCGAACAGCAAACCGCCCGACAGGAGAATGGTGGCGCAGGCATAAAAAATCCGGGTACGCAAAAACGGGATATTGGCGCTGACATGTCGCATCACAGCACTCCATTGGGCTTATAAAGGTTGAGTACTAGGCTGTCGTAACTTTTGGCACCGGTTTGCCGCACGACATCAGTCAAATAATCCAGCGATTTGTCGGCTGCCTCTTTGCTTGAACTCTGGCGTTCAATCGACAGCATTTCCCGGTAGATGGGTTCGATAACGTCGAGCGCCGATCTGGGCGGCTGACGCCTGACCGAATAGTAGCCCTGCAATTTGCCAGCCTTGTCGTAATCCTGGGTGATGTTGGCAAACACCCAGTAATAGCTGCCGTCCGCGCACAGGTTTTTGGCAAAACCGAAAAACTCGTTGCCCGCTTTCAAGGTGTTCCACATGAAGCGGAATACGCCACGCGGCATGTCCGGGTGGCGGATGACGTTATGCTGAACGCCCAGCAGGCTGCTTTCCGGGTAACCGGCAATGTCCATGAAAATCCGGTTGGCATAGGTAATGCGCCCGGTGGCATCGGTTTTGGAGACGATGAAATCTTCGTCCGCCAGTTTTTTCTCGTTCTGGGAAGGTGTTATGGATGGCTTCATTTGAGATTGACCCGTTCGACGACTCTGCAAATCGATTGGTCAAGAACCGCCGCGTCAGACTTCATGTTGGCCAATCGGTTGATTTATATGGTTTGCAACGGTTAGCGCCCTTGCTCATTCTTCTCGCCTAGACGCCATCATGCTGGCTTTTCCTGTCCGGTAAAGTCACTACACGTCGTACCATTTTCACAAGTTAGCCTCTGCGGATAAATAACTCAAGTTTCACATGTTGCGCCATTGCACGTTCATCGAGCACCCTGTCCGTCCGCTCTCGTTCCAGGAGTGGCTTGACCCGGCGACATTGGCTCCGGGGGGTTATTCTGGCGACGAAGCGTTTATCCGGTTTATAATCGTGCGCTTTGAATTTATTCACAATTTAATGGACGTGTCATGCTGGGTAAGCTGGTCAAATTAGCAGTCGGGAGCCGCAACGATAGGCTGGTCAAGAAAAAGCGCAAACTGGTCAAAAAAGTCAACGCCTTGGCTGCCGAATACGAAGCCCTGCCGGATGATGCGCTACGGAGTAAAACCCAGGCGTTTCGTGATCGGCTTGCCAAAGGCGAAAAGCTTGACGAGCTACTGCCGGAAGCCTTTGCCACCGTACGAGAGGCCTCTACCCGCGTGTTCGGCATGCGCCATTTCGATGTGCAGTTGATCGGCGGCATGGTGCTGCATGACGGCAAGATCGCCGAAATGAAAACCGGTGAAGGTAAAACTCTGATGGCAACCCTGGCCGCCTACCTCAATGCCCTGCCCGGCAAAGGCGTACATGTCGTCACCGTCAACGACTACCTGGCCCGCCGCGATGCGGCCTGGATGGGCAAACTCTACGGATTTCTGGGCTTGACTACCGGTGTCATCGTCAGCGACTTGGCCGCCGAAGAACGCAAAATCGCTTACGCCGCCGACATCACCTACGGCACCAACAACGAATTCGGTTTCGACTATCTGCGTGACAACATGGCCTTCAACCTTGAAGGCAAGGTTCAGCGTGGCCTCAATTTTGCCATTGTCGACGAGGTCGACTCCATCCTGATCGACGAAGCCAGAACGCCGCTCATCATCTCCGGTCAGGCTGAAGGTAGTACCGATATTTATCTGCAAACCAATCAAGTCGTTCCGCACCTGACCCGGCAGGAAAAAGCCGACGATCCAGACCTGCAAGACCAGATGCCGGGCGATTATCTGCTCGATGAAAAATCGCGCCAGGCTCACCTGACCGAAGCCGGTTACGAAAAAGTCGAACACATGCTGGCGGAAACTGGCTTGCTCCGCGAAAGCACGACATTGTACGACCCGGCCAACATCCGCCTGATGCATTACGTCAATGCCTCGCTGCGTGCCCACGTACTGTTCCAGAAAAATGTCGATTACGTCGTCAATAATGGTCAGGTCATCATCGTCGATGAATTTACCGGGCGCTTGATGACCGGTCGGCGCTGGTCGGAAGGCTTGCATCAGGCCATCGAAGCCAAAGAAGGCGTACCGATTCAAAACGAAAATCAGACGCTGGCGGCCATCACCTTCCAGAACTATTTCCGCCTGTACGAAAAATTGTCGGGCATGACCGGCACCGCCGATACCGAGGCCTTCGAACTCAACAAAATCTACGGTCTGGAAGTGGTGGTGATCCCGACCCACCGGCCCATGGTGCGTAAAGACATGGGCGATCTGGTCTATTTGTCGGCGCGCGAAAAATACGAAGCCATCATCGTAGACATCAAAGATTGCGTCAAACGCGGCCAGCCGGTACTGGTGGGCACCACCTCCATCGAAAACTCCGAGCGCATCTCCGCCTTGCTCAAGCAGCAGAACATTGCGCACGAAGTCCTCAATGCCAAACAGCACGAGCGCGAGGCCCACATCATTGAATGTGCAGGCATGCCTGGGGCTGTCACCATCGCCACCAACATGGCGGGTCGGGGTACCGACATCGTACTGGGCGGCAACCTAGGCGCCGAACTGGCAGCCCTGGGCGAGGATGCCAGCGAAGCCGAGCAGGATCGTATACGCGGCGCCTGGCTGGATCGGCATCAAAAAGTGCTGGAAAGCGGCGGCTTGCATGTCATTGGTTCCGAACGCCACGAATCGCGGCGTATCGACAACCAGCTTCGTGGTCGTTCCGGTCGTCAGGGCGATCCTGGCTCATCGCGTTTCTATCTGTCGCTGGAAGACGATCTGATGCGGATTTTCGCCTCCGAGCGGGTGGCGGGGCTGATGCAGCGTCTGGGCATGCAGGAAGGCGAAGCCATCGAGCACCCTTGGGTGACCCGTTCCATCGAAAGCGCCCAGCGTAAGGTGGAAAATCGCAACTTCGACATCCGCAAGGAAATTCTGGCCTACGACGACGTGGCCAACGACCAGCGTAAAGTCATCTACGCCCAGCGTAACGAGCTGATGGCCGCCGATGACATCAGCGACATCATTCGCGATATTCGCGCCGATGTCATCGAAGACATCATTACCCGGTTCATCCCGCCGAAAACCATGGAAGAACAATGGAACATTCGCGGTCTGGAAAGTCATTTTCAGCAGGAACTGAACCTGCATTTGCCGGTGGTGGAGACACTGGACAAAGACCGCACGATGAACGAGATGAAACTGCGCAAATGGCTGGTGGAACAGGCCGAGCAGGAAGCCGTCGCCAAAGAGCATGCCATCGGTGCCAGCCTCATCCGTCATTTCGAAAAATCGGTGATGCTGCAAGTGCTGGATAACGCCTGGAAGGAGCACCTGGCCGCCATGGATCACTTGCGTCAGGGCATACACCTGCGCGGCTACGCGCAGAAAGACCCGAAACAGGAATATCGCCGCGAGGCTTTCCAAATGTTCAATGCCCTGCTCGATCACATCAAACAGGATGTAGTAACCATTCTGGCCCGGGTGCAGATCAACCGCGAGGAAGACGTCAAGGCCATCGACGAGCAGCGCCAGGCCCCGGTCGAGATGCATTATGAGCACGCCGATGCGCATTCGGTATTCGATGAAGAACCCGGCCCGGCGCAACCTGGCAACAGAACAGGCGACAAAATCGACGACGAAACCGGCGAACAGCCGTTCGTGCGCAACACGGCCAAAGTGGGCCGTAACGACCCTTGCCCCTGTGGCTCGGGTAAAAAATACAAACAGTGTCACGGTAAGCTGGACTAAGCACGTAAGATGTACCGAGCATAACGTCTGGTTCCCACGGTCTCCGTGGGAACCCATACCGGCTTTTCTACGCAGACTTGCCTCAGACGCAGCGTATGCATTCCCACGCAGAGCGTGGGAACGAGGGAAGCGCGTCGTTCTCGATCGATGCGGTTCGTGCCTCGCCGCCTACGTGCTGAAACGCTGAAAGCATCCAGGCTCTGAACTAACCTTTCCACACAGTTACACGCCTAGCTTCCCACCCGACACACCCGATTCTTTTTGACTACTAGCAGGGGTAATCACGATGCCACAAAAAGTTTTTCGCAAAAGCAAGCCGAAAGCCGACATCACCAAACTGCCCAAGCTGGGCATGGAAAAAAAGCACATTGCCTCCGACTTCAAGCACTACTACAGCAACCGGCTGGGTCGTGACGAAAACTGCCGTTCACCGCATTACGCCTACGAAGCTCTGTCGCTGGCGATCAGTGATCGCCTGGTGGAACGCTGGAAAAAAACCTACAACCTCTATCGCGACAGCGATTGCAAAAAAGCTTACTACCTGTCGATGGAATTCCTGATGGGGCGCTCGTTGAGCAATGCCATGCTCAACCTCGGCATCGACGATGAAGTGTCAAAAGCCTTGTATGACATGGGCCTGGAAATGGAAGAGCTGCTGGAAAGCGAACCGGATGCCGGACTGGGCAATGGTGGTCTCGGGCGCCTGGCAGCCTGTTTCATCGACAGTTGCGCCACATTGAAACTGCCAGTAACAGGCTATGGCCTGCGCTACGAATACGGCATGTTCAGCCAGAAAATCGTCAACGGCGAGCAGGTCGAAAAGCCCGATCACTGGCTGAGGAATGGCAACGTCTGGGAAATCGAACGGCCCGAATACATGACCCGCGTCAAATTTGGTGGCCATACCGAGTCGCACATCGACGAGAACGGGCGTAAACGCAGTTGCTGGGTCGGCACGCATGACGTACTCGCCATGCCTTACGACATTCCGGTGCCCGGCTACAAAAACGGTACGGTCAACACCCTGCGGCTGTGGAAATCGGTTGCCACCGAAGAATTCAATCTCCAGGAATTCAACTCCGGCGATTACGCCGAAGCCGTCGCCCAGAAAAACACCGCCGAAAACATTACCATGGTGCTGTACCCCAACGACGCCAACGAGAACGGCAAGGTATTGCGTCTGAAGCAGCAATACTTCCTGGCATCGGCCAGCCTGCAAGACGTCATGGCCAACTGGGTGGGCCGTCACGGCAAGGATTTCACCCACTTCGCCGAGAAAAACTGCTTCCAGCTCAACGATACCCATCCCAGCATCGCCGTGGCCGAGCTGATGCGTTTGCTGATGGATATTCACGGCTTGTCGTGGCACGAAGCCTGGCACATCACCCGCAACACCATGGCTTATACCAACCACACCCTGCTGCCGGAAGCCTTGGAGAAGTGGTCGGTTCACCTGATGCAAAACCTGTTGCCGCGACTGATGGAAATCATTTTCGAGATCAACGCCCAGTTCCTGTCGGAAGTCTCGGCACGTTGGCCGGGCGACGGCGAACGGCTGGCGCGGATGTCGCTGATCGAAGAAGGCCATGGCAAACAGGTGCGCATGGCCTATCTCGCTATCGTCGGCAGCTTTTCGGTCAATGGTGTGGCGGCACTACACTCCAAACTGTTGCAGGAAGGCTTGTTCCACGATTTCTACCAACTGTGGCCGGAAAAATTCAACAACAAAACCAACGGTGTCACACCGCGGCGCTGGCTGGCCAGTTGCAACCCGGAACTGGCCGAATTCATCACGGCCACCATAGGCGACGGTTGGGTTACTGACCTGACGCAACTGGCCAAACTCAAACCGTATGCCGACAACCCCAATTTCCGCAAGCAATGGCGCGAACTGGCCCAATTCAGCAAACAGCGTCTGGTCGATTTCAAGAAACAGGAGCTGGATGTTGAGATCAACGTCGATGCCTTGTTCGACGTTCAGGTCAAACGCATACACGAGTACAAGCGCCAGACCCTCAACGTGCTGCATGCCATTCATCTGTACGACCGCATCAAGCGTGGTGACACAAAGGACTGGGTATCGCGCTGCGTGTTGATCGGCGGCAAGGCGGCACCCGGCTATGTCATGGCCAAGAAAATCATCAAGCTCATCAACAACGTTGCGGCGGTCGTCAACAACGACCCGGATGTCGGCGACAAACTGAAACTGATTTTCTTGCCCAACTATTGCGTGTCGGCGATGGAAATCATCTGCCCCGGTGCCGATTTGTCCGAGCAGATTTCCACGGCGGGCAAAGAGGCCTCCGGTACCGGCAACATGAAGTTCATGATGAACGGCGCACTGACCATAGGCACGCTCGATGGTGCCAACATCGAGATTCGCGAGGAAGTCGGCGCGGAAAACTTCTTCCTGTTCGGCCTGACCGAAGGCGAAGTCGAAGCCTTGCGCTCGCATTACCAGCCGCAATTGTTCATCGACCAGGACAACGACCTGCAAGCGGTCATGCGTTTGCTCGAATGCGGCCATTTCAACCAGTTCGAACCCGGTATTTTCAATGATGTCATTGGCTCGCTGAAAAACCCGCACGACCCCTGGATGACCCTGGCCGATTTTCGCAGCTACGTCGATGCACAGCGCCGGGTCGAAAGTGTCTGGCGCGATCAGGAAGCCTGGACCCGCATGAGCATCCTCAACACGGCAGCCAGCGGCAAATTCTCCACCGACCGCACCATTGCCGAATACAACGCCGACATCTGGAAATTGACGCCAGTCACTGTCGATAACAGCTAAACCATGCTGGATATTGTGCTGTTCGAGCCGGAAACTCCGGCCAATACCGGCAATATCATCCGGCTGTGCGCCAACACCGGCGCACAGCTTCATCTGATCCACCCGCTGGGCTTTGAACTCGATGACTAGCGTTTGCGCCGGGCGGGTCTGGATTATCACGAATGGGCCGACATTCGCCACTACGCCACGCTGGACGATTACGTCACCCGTGCAGCGCCGAAACGATTGTTCGCACTGATCACCAAAGGCCAGACGATTTACAGCGCGGTAGCATTTCAAACGGGCGATGCGCTGCTGTTCGGCCCGGAATCGCGCGGATTGCCCGCCGAATTTCTGCACGACTAAACACAAAAAAAGAGACGTAGTTTTGGTAACGGATGGTCAGGTCACACCGGCCTTGGTTTCTCACATCCTCGACCACGATGTCCAGTCTCAGCACAGCCAGTGGCTGTAGGACACACTGACCCAGTAGCCTTCCTGCTGGGTGATGGGGTTGTTGCGGTACTCGTCGTGCGGGATGCTGACAAACAGGCGATGGAAGTGGGCAGGAGCGGCTGTGCTGTCGCCAGATGCTAACCCGTCATACAGCGGCAACGATTCCTGCGAGGCATGCCACTTACTAGGAGGCTGCGGAATCAGTACTGATTTTCCCTGAATTGGTGAATCAGGCGGCGTTGCTTTTTGTTGGGTTTGTGTTCGCGTTTCGTGGGATACAGCGCAGCCTGCTGCTGGCGCTGTTCGATCTGCTGCTGGCGTTTTTCGGCGCTGGCCGGGTCTTCGTCGTACCAGCCCGCCGCCACGCTGGCTGATTTGCGCTGCTTGTCCAGATGGGTAACCGTGACATCCCAGGTGTATTGATCCTTGGCTACGCTGACCCGATCACCTATTCGTATGTCCTTGCCGGGCTTGCAGCGCTGGCCGTTGACATGCACCTTGCCGCCATTCACGGCGTCTGCGGCCAAGCTGCGGGTTTTGAAGAATCGTGCCGCCCACAGCCATTTGTCGATGCGGATTTCTTCGGTTTCAGCCAAGCGGCAGCCCGTTATCCAGCCAGGCCTTGAAGCCGCCTTCAAGGCTGACGGCTTTCTCGTAACCCAGTTGATTCAGTGCCAATGTCGCCAGTGCCGCCCGTCCGCCGCTCTGGCAATACACCAGGATGTCGGCTTGCTGCTGGCCCTGAAAGGCAGGATGCCCGGTGATCTGGAATTCCACGACGCCTCGCGGGATGTTGATCGCGCCGGGCAGATGGGCGGTAGCGAACTCGGCAGGTTCGCGCACGTCGAGCACCAGGCTTTTGCCGCGTTGTAAGTTCGCCGATCGAGCATCGATTTCGGTGATCTGCTGCTTTGCCGCAGCAACCATGTCTTGCGCTGTAATAGCCATGCGATCCTCTTTAGGTTTCCCGTAAAAGCCTTGAAATTCAGGCAGCCAGATGTTTTTTGAGTTCTTTCGGGATGGAAAACACCACTTTTTCCTCGATGCCTTTGTTCTCGCGAACCGTCGTGGTTTCGCCGCCCCAGGTCTTCAACTGGCCGATGACTTCTTGCACCAGCACTTCCGGCGCCGAGGCACCTGCGGTGACGCCAACGACGCCGACGCCATCCAGCCATTCGCGCTGCAAATCCTTGTGGGTGTCGATCAGGTAAGCCGGTTTGCCCAGTTGTTCGGCAATTTCGCGCAAGCGGTTGGAGTTGGAGCTGTTGGGTGAACCCACCACCAGAATCAGGTCAGAAATTTCGGCCAGATCATGTACCGCATCCTGACGGTTTTGCGTGGCGTAGCAGATGTCGTCCTTTTTCTGCTCCTTGATTGATGGAAACTGCGATCGCAGCGCATCGACCATAACTTTGGTGTCGGTCATCGACAGGGTGGTCTGGGTGACGTAGGCCAGATCGTTCGGGTTGTTGACTTTCAGATTCCTGACGTCGTCCGGGGTTTCGACCAGGTAGATGCCGCCGCCCTTGGTGCACTTGCCGTACTGGCCCATGGTGCCTTCGACTTCAGGGTGGCCGGCATGGCCGATCAGAATGACCTCACGGCCCTGCTTGGCATGTTTGGCTACCTGCATGTGGACTTTGGTCACCAGGGGACAGGTGGCGTCGAATACCGTCAGATCGCGCTGTTCCGCTTGCTTTTGCACCTCTTTCGATACGCCGTGGGCGCTGAAGATCAGGTAGGAGCCGACCGGGACATCGCTCAGTTCCTCGATGAAAACGGCGCCTTTCTGTTTAAGGCCATCGACGACCGTGCGGTTGTGCACGACTTCGTGCCGGACATAGATGGGGGCGCCGAAGGCTTCGATTGCCAGATCGACGATTTCGATGGCGCGATCGACGCCAGCACAGAATCCACGAGGGTTTGCGAGTACGATTTGCATATTCTTGACTATTTTACTGGGTTAAGACGAAGGCGATTCTAATCCAATTTTGTGTCGGCGACGATGATTCCGTCGCAATCGGCGTAGAGGTAATGGTCTTTTTTGAAGTTGACACCAGCGAAGGTAATCAGGGTGTCACGATCACCCTGGCCACGCTTCTGACTGCGCAGGGGATGGGTATTGAGCGCCATGACGCCGATCGGCATGGCATCGATCAGCTCGGAGCCACGAATGCAGCCGTAGACGACGATGCCCTGCCAGCCGTTATCGACGGCAAGTCCGGTCAAGGTGTCGCCCAGCAGGGCGCAGCGACGCGAACCGCCGCCGTCGATGACCAGTACCCGATCCTCCACTTTTTCTTCCAGAGTAGCCCGTACCAACGAGTTGTCTTCGAATACCCGCAGCGTGGTGATGTGGCCGCTAAAGCGGCGGTGGGTGCCGAATTGCCGGAACAAAGGGTCGGCAATCTGGAAGGTTTCCCGGTCGGCGTAGCGGTCGCAAAGGTCGGCGGTGTGGAAGGTCATGCGTTGACTCCAAGGCTCAAAAATAACGCGCCAGCAAACCGTACTGGCAGTCGCTACGCGGCATGGGGACGCGGACTTCATAGCCGCCACCGGGCGCTTCCTGCATGGGGTTGCCGTATTTGTCGGACAGGGTTTCGACGGTAATATCCTGATTGCCGTTCGGCAGGATAATTTCCAGGCGGTCGCCCACAGCGAACTTGTTTTTGACGCTGACATCGGCCAGGCCGGTTGCGTCATCGTAGCCGGTGATTTCGCCGCAAAACTGTTGCTGGTGGCTGCGCGAGTAGCCCGAGATGTAATTCTGGTGCTCGTGGGTGTGGTGGCGCTGATAAAAGCCGTCGGTGTAGCCGCGATTGGCCAGGTTATCCAGCACGCCGATCAGTTGCGGCTGGAATGGCCGCCCGGCCAGGGCGTCGTCTATGGCCTGGCGATAGGCTTGCGCGGTTCTGGCTACGTAAAAATGCGATTTGGTGCGGCCTTCGATTTTCAGGCTGTCGATGCCGATTTCAACCAGACGCTGGACGTGCTCGACCGCTCGCAGGTCTTTCGAATTCATGATGTAGGTGCCGTTTTCGTCTTCCATGATCGGCAGCAGTTCGCCTTTGCGGCCTTCTTCTTCCAGGAAATACACCTTGTCGGCCAAGGGGTGGCGCTCGGCACCACCGCAACTGGCAGTGGTCATCGCCGCGTTCAGGTCGTTCATCGACAGCACTGTGCCTCTACCGGGAATGTAATCGCCCTCGGCGGTTTCTTCGGCGGCAACGGTGTCGTATTTCCAGCGGCAGGCATTGGTGCAGGTGCCCTGGTTGGGGTCGCGGTGGTTGAAATAGCCGGATAGCAGGCAGCGACCGGAGTAGGCGATGCACAAGGCGCCATGGACAAAGACTTCCAGCTCCATGTCCGGGCATTGCTGGCGGATGTCCTCGATTTCATCCAGCGACAGTTCGCGCGACAGAATGATGCGCTCGATACCCATGCTTTGCCAGAATCTGACGCTGGCGTAATTGACGGTGTTGGCCTGTACCGACAGATGCACCGGCGTGTCTGGCCAGTGTTCGCGTGTCATCATGATGAGGCCTGGGTCGGCCATGATCAGGGCATCGGGCTGCATTGCGATGATGGGCGCCATATCCTTGACGAAGGTTTTGATCTTGGAATTGTGCGGAATGACGTTGGCTGCCAGGTAAAACTTCTTGCCTTGCTGATGGGCTTCGGCAATGCCTGTGGCCAGGTTGTCGGCCAGAAAATCGTTGTTGCGAACGCGCAGACTGTAGCGTGGCTGCCCGGCGTACACCGCATCGGCGCCGAATGCAAAGGCGTAGCGCATGTTGCGCAGGGTGCCGGCGGGTGAGAGGAGTTCGACGTGTTTCATGTGACGGGGCTGGCTGGAGAAAATGGGCTGGATTCTATCAAACTCCCGAGCGGCGGCGTTGAATAGATTTCATAAACCATTTTTATTTCAATGCTTTATAAAGCAGACCTCATGCAATCGATTGGTGACGTCTGGCAATGTAGCCTGAGGGCAGCAGGCGAAACGACGCTGGCCGATACGAACAAATCGAGTAAACTGCGTTCGAACACCCGCGCAAGCCAAGGCGAGCGACGGTTTACCGCAGCCACTCTCCTACCTGATACGTATGAAAATCGTTTTTTTAGGCTTTTTGATCGTGCCGTTCGTTGAAATCTACCTGCTGATACAGATGGGTGCCGTCATTGGCGCGTTTCCCACCATCATGCTGGTCGTCGCCACAGCGGTTTTGGGGGCCTGGTTGCTGAAGAAGCAAGGGTTGGCAACCTGGCAGCGTTTTCAATCCAGCCTGGCGCAAGGCACGATACCGGCGTATGAAATGATCGAAGGCCCGATTCTGCTGGTGGGCGGTGCCTTGTTACTGACGCCGGGGTTTTTCACCGATTGCCTGGGCTTTGCCTGCCTGATACCCAGTTTGCGCCGACGGATGGCGCGTTATGTTATCGAGCGGCATCTGATCGATAGCAGCGGCCTGTTTCACAATCAGGGGTTTGCGCAGCGTCCGCCGGATGTCATCGAAGGTGAGTACAGATCGCAGAACGATGACAGGTAACGGATACCGGCTGTGTTCCCCCGCGTGAAGCCGGTATCCGGGTTGAACTTATTTGCTGGACTCAGGTGTTGACGGTGTACCAGTCTCTTCCAGCGTGGATTTGCCAAAACCGGAGTACGCCGGACACCAGCCGACGTAACTGGTGGCTACCAGCGCCAGCCCGACGATCAACATCAAAACCGATGCCATAAACAGCGACACCACCAATAACCCCACACCGGCCATCATGCGGACTTTTTTGTCCTTGGCGCCCAGGTTATGCTCGAATTTGCACAAGCGTTTATAATCGAAACTCATTTCCAGTCCTCATCAATAGTAATTGTTGCTGTATTCCCGACCTCAAGCCTCTCCCTTGAAGGCCAGCCAATATACACAGCAAGCTGAAATCTGCAAACAAAAATGGACGTATCTTCAATCATTGAGCCGCTGAACGATGCTCAGCGCCTGGCCGTGTCTGCGCCCGATCAGGCCGTGCTGGTGCTAGCCGGGGCTGGCAGCGGCAAAACCCGCGTCCTGGTGCACCGCATCGCCTGGCACATCAAGATCAACCAGGTTTCGCCCTATCACATCCTGGCAGTGACCTTCACCAACAAGGCTGCCAACGAAATGCGCTCGCGCATCGAGGATTTGCTGCAAATCCCGGCGCGTTCGATGTGGATAGGCACGTTCCACGGCCTGGCGCACCGTTTGTTGCGCCAACACGCCAAAGACGCCCAATTGCCCGACAATTTTCAGGTGATGGATAGCGACGACCAATTGCGCGTCGTCAAACGCTTGCTGAAGTCGATGAACATCGACGACAACAAATGGCCGCCGAAACAGGTGCAATGGTTCATCAATGCGCAAAAGGAAGAAGGCATCCGGGCGCGGCACATGGCCGACGACGGTGATTTTTATCAGCGTCAGATGCTGGCCATCTATCGTAGCTACGAGGACTTTTGCCAGCGTTCCGGGCTGGTCGATTTCGCCGAACTGCTGCTGCGCGCCCACGAGGTGCTGCGTGACAATCCCGAACTGCTGACCTTCTACCGGCAACGCTTTCAACACGTGCTCGTTGACGAATTTCAGGACACCAACACCATTCAATACGCCTGGTTGCGCCTGCTGACCGAAGGGTTCAACAACCTGTTCGTGGTCGGCGACGACGATCAATCGATCTACGGCTGGCGCGGCGCCAAGATCGAAAACCTCTTCGCCTTTCAAAAACACTACCCGGATCATCAGGTCATCCGCCTCGAACAAAACTACCGTTCCACCGGCCACATCCTCAAAGCCGCCAACACATTGATTGCCCACAATGACGCGCGCATGGGTAAGCAATTGTGGACCGACAGCGGCGACGGTGAGGCGATTTCGCTGTACGCCGCCTTCAACGAACAGGACGAAGCCTGGTTCGTCGTCGAAAAAATCCGCCAGTGGATAGCCGACGGTGGCCTGCGCAGCGAGGCGGCGATTCTCTACCGCTCCAACGCCCAATCAAGACAGTTCGAGGAACGGCTGATGACCGCCGCCATTCCTTATCGCGTGTATGGTGGCCTGCGTTTTTTCGAACGCATGGAAGTCAAGAACGCGCTGGCCTATTTGCGCCTGGCCAGTCATCACGATGACGATCCTTCGTTCGAGCGCGTCGTCAACACGCCGACACGCGGCATCGGCGCCAAAACCCTGGACGACATGCGGCTGCTAGCCCGCGATAACGCCTTGTCGTTGTGGCAAGCCGCCGAACACATGCTGATCCATTCGATGCTGACACCGCGTGCCGCCAATGCCTTGTCGGGCTTTCTCAACCTGATCCGCCAGCTCGGTCAGGATACGTCCAGTTTGCCGCTGCATGAAACCGTCAAGCACGTCGTCGAGCGTAGCGGCCTGATCGAGCTGTATCAAAAAGAGAAACAGGATAAAGGCGAAACCCGGGTCGAAAACCTGGAGGAACTGGTCAACGCCGCCCGCTTGTTCGATCCCGACCTCATTGACGAAAATAATCTCGGCGAACTCGACCTGTTCCTGAACCACGCGGCACTGGAAGCCGGTGACATGCAGGCCGAAGCCGACCAGGACTGCGTGCAATTGATGACGCTGCATTCGGCCAAGGGGCTGGAATTCAAATTGGTGTTCATGGTTGGCATGGAAGACGGCCTGTTTCCATCGCAGCAGAGTCTGGACGATGCCAGTCGCCTACAGGAAGAACGTCGCTTGTGTTACGTCGGCATCACCCGCGCCCGCGAGCAGTTGTACCTGACCCATGCCGAATCGCGGCGGCTGTACGGCAAGGACAATTACCCGCGCCCCTCGCGTTTTCTGCGCGAACTACCGGTGGAATCGTGTCAGGAAATCCGTCTGCGTGCCCAGGTCAACCGCCCGTTGACACGGATGAAACCGGATGCGGGCACCGTAGCGCAAACTGGCCGCTACCGCATCGGCCAAGCTGTGCGCCACGAAAAATTCGGCGACGGCGTGGTATTGCAAACCGAAGGTGCGGGCGATCAGGAAAAAGTGCAAATCAACTTCCGCCGCGTCGGTATCAAATGGCTGATGCTGGCTTACGCCAGGCTGGATGCCGTGTAACACGCCTGGCGTTCCGCATTCCTGCCATCGGGTTGGCTGGTTGCTGAATTCGACCGTGATCCGCGGCAGGTTTTCTATTCTCGGACAGCCTCCTGGCCCCTGCCGATGGCCATGATATAAGTTGGCCCGCGTCTCGCTGCAAAGCCTTCGAATGAGGCCGCAGCGGATTTTTGATGCCCATTCTTCCATCGGCAACCCGACAGGTCATGCGAGAACATGCAGATCCCGCCTAAGCAACCGACCATGGCCACTCCAGTGCTGGCTGGCGACATCGCCCAGCGCTTCAATCTGAAAGTTGAGCAGATCATCGCCGCCAAAGTCATCGAAACCCGGATCGCCTTGCAGACCGTTGCCGTCGAATTGGCTGGCCACACCGTGCAGCTCAAAACGCCACCGGGGTTTAGGCCACTCAGCGGCGATACCTTGCAGTTGCAGGTGCAACAGCTTCAGCCCACGCTAGAATTCCGGGTGTTGCCGCCCAACACGGCGTCGGCGCCTGCCGTCACGCTGACCTTGGCTGTCGCCGGTGCCAAGCCCGCAAGCATCACTCTGCCGTCTGTCCCCACGCCAACCAGCCAAGCGCAAATACCGCCCAATGCGCGTCTGCCAGCACAGGTCGTCGAGGTTTCGTCGCGCGGCATTACCCTGCAATTGCTGGCAACCAGCGAAGGCGGGCAGCGCAGTGCAGCCGCGCCCCCGTTGCTGACGCTGGACAGCCGACAACTGCAATGGCCAGACCACCTTGCGGCCAAGGCGCTGAAACCCGGTGCAGCGGTCGAATTGCAGCCCATCGACACGGCTGGCGGCAAGGCGCAATTCAGCATCCGCGTTGTTGAACCGGCATCAACCCACCACGACATCATCGATGCCTTGAAGACGCTGCTGCCGATTCAGGATACGCCCAAAACCTTGCTGCACCACATCAGCCTGGTTTTGCCACAAATGACGCAGGCGCCGAATGTTGCCGAAACCCTGACCTTTCTGGCCAGAAGCATACTGCAAACCCTGCCGCAGGCCACCGATCTGACCCATCCGCAAGGGCTGCAAACGGCAATCCGCGACAGCGGCCTGTTCATGGAAAGCAAGCTGGCAGCGCTGCTGCACGGCGGATTACCGATGCTGCACGATGATGTCAAGGTCAAGCTGTGCAAACTCGAACAGTTGCTGCTGACGCAAACCATGAATCCGTCTCCCGCACAATCGGCAACGCAAGACCTGTTGAACGAGCTGCTGCATGAAACCCGGGCCGCGCTGGCGGGTTTGGTACTCGACCAACTCAACTCACTACCCAAGGATGATGCGTCCAGGCAAGTTTGGACATTGGAACTGCCGTTCTGGCGCGGTGGTGAAGTGGACAGCGTACACATCGAAATCGAAATCGAAATCGAACGCGAAACCGGCGAGCGAGCCGACGCAGCCGGTAAGCGCTGGGCAGTCAACCTCACGCTGACGCCCCCCAGCCTTGCTACAATACATTGCACGATTTCCTGTTACGACGGCAGCATCAACACCCGATTCTGGAGTCAGTCCGCTGACACCGTCAGCCGGATCGACCGCCATCTCGATCATTTGAAACAACAATTTGAAGCCCAGGGACTGAAAGCCGGATTCATGGATGCACACCAAGGACAATCGACAAGCGCACAAAACCCGCTGAAACCGCCGTTCAAACTGTTGAACGAAAAAGCCTGACCCCCCCCCTCGTCATGGAAGCCAACGCAATGCGCGAGCATATCACCCTCACCCAGTTCATCATCGAGCGGCAGCGCACAATGCCCGCAGCCTCCGGCAGCTTTACCCTGCTGCTCAACGACATCGTCACTGCCTGCAAACGGATTGCCCACCTCGTCAACCGGGGCGATCTGATCGGTGTGCTGGGTAGCGCGGGTACGCAAAACATCCAGGGTGACGTGCAGAAAAAGCTCGACATCATCACCCACGACATCATGGTGTCGGCGCTGGGCTGGAGCGGTCACGTCAGCGGCATGGCCTCCGAGGAGGCAGAAGCGCTCATCCCGGTTTCGGGTCAATACGCCAAAGGCCAGTATCTGGTGTTGTTCGACCCGCTCGACGGCTCATCCAACATCGACATCAACCTGACCGTCGGAACCATTTTTTCCATTCTGCGCTGTAGCGAGGGCGCCGAACCCGAACTCAAGGATTTTCTGCGGCCTGGCCGCGAACAGGTGTGCGCCGGTTTCGTGCTGTACGGCCCATCGACCCTGCTGGTATTGACCACCGGCAACGGCGTCGACGCTTTCACGCTGGATCAGGACATCGGCGAGTTCATCCTGACCCATCGCAATCTGCGCATTCCGGACGAAACCAGCGAGTTCGCCATCAACATGTCGAACCAGCGTTTCTGGGAAGCACCGGTCAAGCGGTATGTGGACGAATGCGTTGCCGGTAGCGATGGCCCGCGTGGCCGCAATTTCAACATGCGCTGGATTGCCTCGCTGGTGGCCGATGTCTACCGCATTCTGAATCGCGGCGGCGTGTTCCTCTACCCCTACGATGTGCGCGATAGCTCGCGGGCCGGACGTTTGCGCCTGATGTACGAAGCCAACCCCATGGCCTTCATCGTCGAACAGGCGGGCGGTTTGTGCAGCAGTGGTCGGCAACGCATCATGGACATCGAACCCGGCGACATCCATCAGCGTGTGCCACTGATATTCGGCTCCCGAAACGAAGTCGAACGCATCGTCAACTATTACGCATCAGCGGACGATTGAATATGACTCATAGTCAAGTCAGTTGCAGCCATTGCAGTCTGGACAGCTTGTGCCTGCCGCGCGGTTTGTCGCAAAGTGAAATCAATGACATCAGCAAAGTTGTCAAGGCGCACAAAACCTTGCAGCGCGGCGACTTCATCTACCACGAAGGCGACCGCTTTCGCGGCATTCTGGCCATCAAGTCGGGCAGCGCCAAACTGGTTGCCAACGATGCGCACGGCAACGAACACATCATCAGTATCCTTTTGCCGGGTGAGTTATTGGGCTTCGATGGCTTGTCGACCGAACACCATGGCTGCGCCGCGATTGCACTGGAAACCATGATGTTCTGCATCCTGCCAGCCGATAGTTTGGAACACTTGTTTCAAACGTTGCCCGGCCTGACCCGGGAACTGTTCAGACACACCGGCGAAAAGTTTCTGGAAGACCGGAATCAACGGGTGCTCAGCAAGCGCCCGGCTGAAGAACGCCTGGCCTATTTTCTGATTAGCCTGTCGGAGCGATTGCACCGCCGTGGTTTTTCCGCATCGGAATTCAAGCTGTCGCTGACCCGTCAGGAAATTGGCAACCATCTGGGGCTGGCGCTGGAAACCGTAAGCCGGTTGTTGAAGAAGTTTCAGGATGATGGCCTGATCGGTGTGCGGCATCGCTTCATCACGCTGCGCAATCCGTCCGCCTTGCGCAACATCCTGCAAGCGCGTGAGTAATGCGGCGCTTTTGGGATACAGCTAAAAATAACGTCCGCATTTCGCCTCTCCATCAGGGAGAGCGAAGCGAAGGTTTGGGGCTGGGGTGAGGGGGGGATACAGGTAAGCTCCTCTTGTTCTCACGCTCTGTGTGCCGAGCTTGCGCCACGCAGAGCTTGAGGCGCACACCGCATCAATCGCAATCGATACGGTGCGCGTTGCTTACCGCCTACGGGCTGGCTGGCAGGATTTTCCCGTCCATGCTTCGACTGTGCTCGGACGAACGGGAAAAACCTTATCCGGTGAAATAGAAATCCCGGATTTATCGCCTGTGCCAGATGGAAACGCCTCTGAGCAGATTCAAGGCTTCGTGAAGCGGATAGTCACGGGCGTCTGGGTCGGATTCTGCGGCTTTTTCAGCGGCGTCCTCTTCATTCGTGCCACGATCATTCGCGTCTTTTTCCTTGGCTGAGGGTTTTTCAAGGTGCCGGGTCAAATCGGCCTCTTTCACCACGTCGACTCGCTTGCCCAGCGCCTCCAGCCTAAAGCGTGCCAACGTGACATCGGGTTCGATGCCTTCGGCCTGAATCGAACGTCCAGATGGCGTGAAGTAGCGTGCGGTGGTCAATTTGATTGCGCCGCCGTTGCTCATCGGCAATATCGTTTGCACCGAGCCTTTGCCAAAGGATTTTTCACCCATGATGACAGCGCGTTTGTGATCTTGCAGGGCGCCCGCGACGATTTCCGATGCCGAGGCAGAACCTGCATTGATCAGCACGACAATCGGTGCACCATCGATGATGTCATCTGGGGTGGCATTGAAGCGCATTTCCGAGTTGCGGATACGGCCTTCGGTGTAGACGATCAGGCCCGATTGGATAAAGGCATCACTGACATCGACGGCGGCATTCAGTACGCCACCCGGATTGTTGCGCAAGTCCAGCACGATGCCTTTCAATGCGCCTTCGTTTTCCTTTTTCAGGTCGTCGAGTGTGTCGACCAAGCCTTGACCGGTTCCCGACTGGAAGCTACTGATGCGAACATAGCCATAGTTTTTCTCCAGCATGCGGCCTCTTACGCTTTTGACCTTGATGATGTCCCGGGTCAGTTCAAATTTCAGCGGTGCCGCCTCGCCTTCACGAATGACGGTCAGTACGATTTTGCTGCCTGGTTCGCCTCGCATGATTTTGACGGCTTCCGGCAGGCTCATGCCTTTGACCGGTTTGTCGTCGAGACGCACGATCAAATCGCCGGATTTGATACCGGCACGCTGTGCGGGGGTGTCGTCGATCGGTGAAACCACTTTGACGAAGCCACTTTCCATGCTGACTTCAATGCCCAGGCCGCCAAACTGGCCTGTCGTGCCTTCTTGCAGTTCCTTGTATTCTTCACTGAGCAGAAAAGCGGAGTGGGGATCGAGGCCAGACAGCATGCCGCGAATGGCATCTTCCAGCAGTTTTTTGTCCGACACGGGCTCGACATAATCCTGTTTGATGCGACCGAAAATTTCGGTGAAGAGCCGGAGTTCATCGAAAGGCAAAACGTTGATGTCATCCGTTTTGGGCGCGGGCGCAGTCTTTTCGGCCAGAACGCCGCTACACAAACTGACTGTCGCTCCCAAAAGAAAGCCGGTCAGCAAAATTAAAACGTTTGTATTTTTCCGCATGAATATAAAGACTCCAACAACGTGAGATTCCTGAAAAGATTAATTTCTGTCCGGCTTTCGGCACCAGTGTTCCGGGTCGACGGCGCGGCCTTGCTTGCGTATGCCGAAATAAAGCGCCGCCTGCGCTCGTCCGCCGCTGCGGCCGACGGATGCCAGACGATCCCCGGTTTTTACGACATCGCCAACCCGTTTGTGCAGGCTTTGATTGAAGCCATAAAGCGTCATGTAGCCTTTGCCGTGATCGACGATGGTCATCAGGCCGTAGCCACGCAGCCAATCGGCAAAAACTACCCGGCCTGAAGCGACGGCCCGGATGTCGGCACCTTCCCGGGCGCCGATGACGGTGCCATCCCAGCTTGTCTCGAAACGCCGGTCGCCAAACCGTTCGACGATGTCGCCTTGAACCGGCCAGGGTAACTGGCCCTGGAATTCGGCAAACGGCTTGCCGGAAACGATTGGCGTGGCAATCGGCTCTGGAGGTTTGCTCGGGGCAGGCTGGGCTGGCGGTTCCCGCTTGGGTGTTTGAGGAGCTGTGACGACGGGCGGCGGCTGCAATTGCTGGGCATTATCATCAGATTTTTGCAAGGACGCTACCAGGGACTCCAATTTTTTTTCATCGTGTATCAGCGATGACAACTGACCCTGTTTGGTTGAATAGGCTTGCCCCAGTTCCGCGATAACTTGCTCGCGCTGGTGTTTGACGCGCTGTAAAGCCTCGGTTTCCTGTTGTTTTTTCTGCAATGCAATTTGCAGTAATTGGGTTTCGGTGGTTTTTTGTCGCTCCAGTTGCTGCATGTCGGTAACGCTGTTTTTTATCGTTTCGAGCTTCTGGCCGCGCGCTTTGCCGATATAGTTGAAATACGTCAGCATGCGCCCCGATAACGCGGCGTCTCGCTGGTTCAGCAACACCTTCAAGCCATTCTGTTCGCCCATCGAATAAGCCGCTTTTACCAAGGCTAAAAGCTCGGTCTGCTGGCTGGCTATGCTGGCCTGGGTTCGAATTATTTTGTTTTTGATGTCTTGCAGCATGCGTTCTTGCTGATTGATTTCGGACTTGATGCTATCTAGGCTGTTGATGAGTTCGCCATATTGTTTTTCAAGCGATTTCAACTGGTTGACCTGAGTCGACTTTTCGCTAGCCAGATCGCGAACATCCTCAGCTATCTCGCGGATACGCGCTCTGATGTGTTTGAGTTCTGTGGATTTGTCGGCGTCGTTTGCGACACAAATGGCTGGCAACAGTGCCAGAAATAGCCAGTGGCGTGTGTTGCGATTCATGGTGACGACGGGGTGACCGAGTGCACGTAAGGTTGGTAAAACCTGCAAGAATCCATAAATCCGGGGGCTTTCGATTGAGTGGAGGTTGTTTTCGTTCATCAGCAACACGTTATGAAACCCTTCGTATCGTCCGGTGTGCGTATTGAACAAAAATACGGCGTCTGTTAGATTGACCCGGCTTTTTCAATGATTCTTGCCATCAATCGTGTCTGCGCCATAGCCGCACGTAATTCGAGTGCAAGCCATTATTATAACAACAGCTCTGTTACACGCGCCCTGCGGAAAGGCAGCATAGACCATAGTCCCGCCACCACGCCCTAAACATGGAAAACAATGACCATTTGATTCATTACGACGATACGGACATCAACCGGGCTGCAAAATGCTTGAAGGCGATGTCGCACCCGATCAGGCTCAAAATACTGTGTGTTCTGGGCGACAAGGCCATCAGCGTACAAGGTATCGTCGAGCAGGTTGGGACCAGCCAGAGCAACATTTCCCAGCACTTGGCCATACTCAGGGACAAAGGCATTTTGGACTACCGGAAAGATGCCAATCGCGTTTTCTACTATATCGATGACAAGCGAGTCATCAGCCTGATTCACATGATGCGTAGTGTATTCTGCGGAACGTCGGCTACATCCTGATCGACTTGAACCTAAACCAACCGAAGCACCTAAAGATGGAACAATATATCGAATTTGTCAGCAACCACTACTTATTGTCTTTTGCGTTGGTTTGCGTTGTTTTTCTGCTCATTCAGGATTTCGTATCCAACTCGTTCAACAAGTTCGAAAGCATTTCGCCGCTCATCGCCGTAACCAAAATGGGCGATGAAAATAGTGTCGTTCTCGATGTTAGAGAGCCTAATGAGTTCCTGAAAAGTCATATCGAAAATGCAGTCAATATCCCGTTGGGCAAGCTGGAAGAACAACTCGGAAAACTGGAAAAGCACAAGAAACACCCTATCATCGTCACCTGCCAAAGCGGCGCACGTTCGGTGCCGGCCTGCAAAACCCTGACTAAGGCCGGCTTTGATGTCGTGTTCAACATGCTGGGCGGCATGCAAGCCTGGGAGGACGATAAACTCCCAGTAAAGTTAAGCAAAATCAAAGACTAACCACACTTAAACAACCTCATCGAAAGATCATGGCAGAAACCAACAACGCTGGCGAAAAGCAATTCGCAATCCAGAAAATCTATAGTAAGGACGTTTCTTTCGAAACACCGAACTCCCCTAGAATTTTCACTTTGAAATGGGAGCCCGCGCTGGATTTGAATCTGGGCACCAATGTTCAGACATTGGAAAACGACATGTTCGAGATTACCCTGACCATCACGGCCACGGTAAAAATCGGCGAAAGCACGGCTTATCTGGTCGAAATACAGCAGGCCGGCATCTTTACCGTCACAGGCTTTACCGAACAAGAGATGGGACCCATGCTCGGTAGCTTCTGCCCCAACATTCTGTTTCCCTACGCTCGGGAAGTCATTTCCGACCTGGTCAGCAAAGGCGGATTTCCGCAATTGATTCTGGCGCCCGTCAATTTCGATGCGCTGTATATGCAGCATCTGCAAAACGCCCAGCAGAATAGTCAAGGCAAAACGCTAAACTGAATGCGGCACACCCTCAGCGTACTGGGCGCGGGTTCCTGGGGCACCGCGCTGGCCTTGCAAGCCGCCCGCAATGGTTGCGAAACGCTATTGTGGGCGCACAACCCTCGACATATTGCCGAACTCGAAACACATCGGGAAAACCGGCGTTATCTGCCGGGTATCCGCCTGCCCGACAATCTGCACCTGACCCGCTCGTTGAATGACTGCGCATCATTCAGCGACTTGCTGCTGCTATCCGTTCCAAGCCATGCCTTCCGGGAAACGCTGACGGGCATAAAACCATTTCTGACCCACAACAGCCGGATTGCCTGGGCAACCAAAGGCTTCGACAGCGAAGATCAGGGCTTATTGAGCACTGTGGCCTTGCAATTACTGGGAAACGACCTGCCCATCGCCGTTCTATCCGGGCCGACCTTTGCCAAAGAAGTGGCAGAAGGACTGCCAACCGCGTTGACGGTTGCCGCAACGACCCGCGAATTTGCCGAACAATTGGCTGGAACGCTGCATGACCATTGTTTCCGGGTCTATACCAGCAGCGACATCATCGGCGTTCAGGTCGGTGGTGCCAGCAAAAACGTACTGGCCATTGCCGCCGGCATAGCCGATGGCCTGGGTTTTGGCGCCAATACCCGCGCGGCACTCATCACACGCGGCCTTACTGAAATCATGCGCCTGAACGCGAAACTGGGCGGCCAATCCGACACCCTGATGGGGCTTGCCGGGCTGGGTGATCTGGTTCTGACCTGCACCGACGATCAATCCCGCAACCGCCGATTCGGCCTGGCGCTTGGTCAGGGCAATGCCTGCGAACAAGCGTTAATTGAAATCAATCAATCGGTTGAAGGCATTGCCGCTGCGCGGGAGGCTTACAGGCTCTCCCAAGTTCACCAAATCGAAATGCCCATTACAGAGCAGGTCTATCGCGTCCTGTTCGACGACATCCCACCCGAGCAAGCCGTCATCAACCTGCTGGCCCGCGACCAAAAGCCCGAGAAGTACGAGGCTTAAAATCCGCATGGATACGCCCTCTCCAAGGGCGGCTTTTCCATGAAAAGCGGTTTTTTTCTCATGCCTCACATCAATAAACGCAATTAAGCGTCTGATAAAAAGGCATTTTATTTTAGCGTTTTCAGCCTCGCAAATTGTAATCTTGCCGTCGTAAGTCATTGTTGAAAAAGAAGGATTTTAATCTTCAACAGGCTTGACTAACCCGGCATGGAAAACTATAGTGGTCAAAAAATGATGTAAAGTGGATAAAAATGGATTTTTTAGGTTCTTTGAGGTGACATTTGTTCCGCGGTATCAGTGCCATCAGTCTCGATGTAAAAGGGCGTATCGCAATCCCCACGCGCTATCGTGACGAAATGCAGGAATGCTGCGACAGACAGCTCGTGGTAACGGTTGCCGTCGATGACAAATGCGTTGGTGAACCGGGCTGTTTGTGGCTTTATCCCTTGCCCGAATGGGAAAAACTGGAACAAACCATCAGCAAATTGCCAACACTGAACAAAATGGCAGGCAAGCTGCGCCGTTTCGTGATTGGCAATGCCACAGAATGCGAAATGGACGCACAGGGGCGCTTGCTCATCCCGGAAAAACTCAGGCAATTCGCCAATATGGACAAGCAGATCATGCTGGTAGGTCAGCTCAACAAATTCGAACTCTGGAGTGAGGCAGCCTGGCAGGCCAAAGAACAGCAATGGCTGGATGGCAGCGATACCGAAGGGCTTGAAGATCTCGGCTCGCTATCGTTCTGACGGAAAGCGCCTTGCATCAAACCGTTCTGTATCAAGAGGCCCTGGATAGCCTGAATATCCGTACCGATGGCATTTATATCGACTGCACGTTTGGTCGTGGTGGCCATAGTGGCGGCATTCTGCAAAGCCTGGATGAATCGGGACGGCTGCTGGCATTCGATCGCGACCCGGACGCCATCAACAGCATCCAGGCCCAACAAATGCTGCAAGACCCACGGTTTGGTTTGCATCACGCCCGCTTTTCCGAATTGGCTGCCATCGTTGGCCATGCAGGTTTGGCAGGCAAAGTGAATGGCATCTTGATGGATCTGGGCGTTTCATCGCCGCAACTGGACAGGGCTGAGCGTGGATTCAGTTTTTTGCGCAACGGCCCGCTGGACATGCGCATGGACACGACGACCGGGCTGACGGCGGCTGACTATCTCGCCGCAGTGGATGAAAAAGAGCTAATCAGCGTTTTGTTCGAGTACGGCGAAGAACGTTTCGCCAAAAAAATCGCCCGCGCGATTATCGAGCGTAGGCAGAAGCTACCCATTTCGACGACAGCGGATTTGGCAAAACTGGTGGAAGACAGCGCGCCATACAAAGACAAATTCAAGCACCCGGCCACACGCACTTTTCAGGCCGTTCGTATCGCGATCAACGATGAATTGGAACAGATAGTGCGTGCGCTCGACCAAACCATAGACTTGCTGGCCCCCGGTGGCCGTCTGGTCGTGATTGCCTTTCATTCGCTGGAAGACCGTATCGTCAAACGTTTCATGAAAAGCGAATCCGGCAGCAAACATGATCCAGGCAAGTTGCCGGTTTTCGAAAGAGACATCGAAAAAGGCCGATTGATGAAAGTCGGCAATACCGTGCGGGCCAGCGATCAGGAGATAGCGAACAACCCAAGATCGCGCAGCGCGATCATGCGTGTGGCCGAGAAGCGGTCATGACTACGGTCAGAAACATCGTATTGAGCATACTGACGGCCATGCTGATGCTGTCCGCCATTGCCGTCATTTACAGCAAATACCAGTCGCGACGGTTGTTCATCGAGATTCAGAAAAAAGACCAAGAGCTGGATGATTATCAAGTGGAATGGGGACGTCTCCAGCTTGAACTGACGACATTGACCGAAGAAAACCGGGTCGAAATAGAAGCGCGCAACCGGTTGATGCTAACCCTGCCCGCCCAGAACGATATTGTTTACATCAAGCCTTAACCATGCGAATTTCAACACGAGCCAACACGCTATCGACAGCGCCGGATTTTCCTGTCCGACGTCGGCTGCTGCTGGGCATGATGCTGGCAGCCATGGCGCTGCTCGTAGGCAGGGCTGCGTTTCTGCAAGTCATGGATCGCCAATTCCTGCAAGACAAGGCCGATCTCCAGCACGTCGCGATTGTCGACGTGCCCGCCTATCGTGGCCAGATCAAAGACCGCAACGGCGAACCGCTCGCCATCAGCACCCCTGTGCAATCGATCTGGCTCAATACCCGCCAACTCAAGGACGCCGAACAAGACAAGCTGCTGGAAATGGCCCGAATTCTCGACATTCCCGGCAACGAATTCAAAGCCTTTCTGAAAAAGGAAGCGGGCAAGCGTTTTGTCTACATCAAACGCCAGATCAATCCAGACCTTGCTGAAAAAGTCAAAGACCTTGGCATTACCGGTGTTTATTTTGAGCAGGCATTCAAGCGCTACTACCCTGCGGGCGCGGTTTCCGGTCATTTGCTGGGGTTCACCAATATCGATGACAGCGGCCAGGAAGGCATGGAGCGCGGCTATGACCACATCCTGCGCGGCACCCCTGGTAAAAAGCGGGTCATAAAAGACGGCAAAGGCCACATCATCAAAGACATCGAGAACATCCAGGAAGCCGTCCCCGGTCAAGACCTGGTGCTCACCATAGACGAACGCATTCAATATCTGGCCTATCGCGAACTGCAACGCGCCGTGATCGACCATAAAGCCCATTCCGCCTCGCTGGTGGTGCTGGACGCGAAAAACGGCGACGTATTGGCTTCGGTCAGCCAGCCGGCCTTCAATCCCAACAACCGCAAGGAGTTGCAGGGCAACCGCTATCGCAACCGGGCCATGGTCGACAGCTTCGAACCCGGCTCCACGGTAAAACCGTTCGTGGTTGCGGCGGCATTGGACGGCGGCTACATCTCGCCCAATATGGTGATCGAAACCCAAGGCATCTATCACGTTGGCCGCAATATCGTCAAAGACATCCACAACTACGGCGCCATGGATCTGACCCTGGTGCTGCAAAAATCCAGCAATATCGCGGTTACAAAAATCGCCATGGCTATGCCGCAAGATTATTTCTGGGGTGTGTACAGCAAGCTTGGCTTCGGCACCTCGGCTGGCGTCGGCTTTCCCGGCGAAGCCAGTGGCGCCTTGCTCGATGTGCAAAGGTGGCGCGAATTCGATCAGGCAACCCTGTCGTTCGGTTACGGTGTCTCGACATCGCTGCTGCAACTGGCTAGAGCCTACACCGCGCTGGCCGACGACGGCATCGTGCATTCGGTCAGCTTGCTGAAACGAGACGATGACGTCGATGCCCAGCGGCTGTTCAAACCCGAAACCGCCCAGCGTGTCCGAACCATGCTGGAGCGCGTCATCAGCAAGGACGGCACGGCTTATCAGGCCCGGGTCGATGGCTATCGCGTTGCCGGCAAGACCGGCACGGTCAAGAAAGCCGGTGCCGGTGGCTACAGCAGCGGCAAATATCTCTCGGTCTTTGTGGGGATGGCACCCGCCAGCAACCCGCGCTTCGTCATTGCCGTCGTCGTCGATGAACCCAGCGCCGGTGAATATTACGGTGGCCTGGTTGCCGCGCCCGCCTTTGCCAAAGTCATGGCGGGTACTTTGCGTCTGTACGGCATCGAGCCCGACGGCGTAGACACCATGCCTTTGTTGTTGAGCGAACGATGAAACTCGGCTATCTGCTCGAACACATCCTCGATACTGACAGTCAACTGAGCGTTGAAGGTCTGGCGCTGGACAGTCGTTGCGTCGAACCCGGCGATGTTTTCATTGCATTGAACGGCGCCTTGCAGCATGGCTTGCGTCATGCCGACGCCGCCATCGCCAGGGGCGCCGTTGCCATCCTCTACGATCCGGAAGGCATCGCGGCGTCCGAGGTGCCCCGTGCGGGCATTCCCTTGTTTGCCATTGCCGGTCTGGCGCGGCAACTCGGTGCGCTGGCATCGCGTTTCTACGGTCATCCGTCGCGAGCGTTGATGATGATAGGCGTCACCGGCACCAACGGCAAAACTACATGCAGTCAACTGCTGGCGCAAATCCTGCCTGATTGCGGTGTCATCGGCACCCTGGGTTGGGGCGACGCCGCTTGTTTGCAGCCTACACTCAACACCACGCCCGATGCCATGGCCATTCATCAGATGCTGCACCGCTTCGTCGCGCAAAACAAAACAGCCGTGGTCATGGAGGTGTCGTCGCACGGTCTGGCGCAGGGGCGTGTCGATGGTATCAGCTTCACCGGCGCCGTCTTCACCAATCTGAGTCGTGATCACCTCGACTATCACGGCAGCATGGAAAACTACCTGCAAGCCAAATTGCTGCTGTTCAAAAACCCCGGTTTACGCTTCGCGGTCGTCAATATCGATGATGAAAATGGCCAAAGAGTGCTGGACACCCTGGCCCCTGAGGTAAAACGCTGGACATTCAGTGTAAAGGGCAGGCTTGCCCAACATGCCGAATGCCTGACGGCCAGCAATGTCATTCACGACACCCGTGGCATGGCCTTCGATGTTCACTGGAATGGACGTATTCTGCGCGTCCGCACCTCGATTTGCGGCGCATTCAACGTGCAGAACGTCATGACCGTGCTGAGTGTATTGCTGGCGCTGGACTGGCCATTCGAAGATGCTGTCGCCGCGCTGACTACACTGCAAGCCGTAGCTGGCCGACTGGAAAAATACGGCGGACAGGGCAAACCCACGGTTTATGTCGATTACGCCCACACGCCCGATGCCCTGGAAAAAGTGCTCAGAGCCATCCACGGAGAAGGCCGGTTATGGGTGGTTTTTGGCTGCGGCGGTGATCGCGACTCAGGCAAGCGCCCGCAAATGGGGCGGATTGCCGAAGCCTGCGCCGATCACGTCATCATCACCGACGACAACCCCAGAACCGAAGACCCGCAACACATCACCGCCGCGATTCTGGCAGGCTGCCTCACCGATAAGGTTCGCGTCATCAACGACCGCAGACAGGCCATCGAATACGCCCTCACCCATGCCGCTAATGACGACCACATCGTCATTGCCGGCAAAGGTCATGAGAACTACCAGGAAATACAGGGTGTGAAAACGCCTTTCAGCGATCAGGCCATCGTCATCGATGCACTGGCACGTCGGGGGTGTGGCGCATGAAGCCGATGTGTCAGTCCGTTGTGCGGACAGCAGGTTTTACCAAAGCAATCACCGGACACAAAAGCCGGATGATCGGGCGCCCGCAGCCGCAAGCAATGACAAACGTTACCGTGGCGTTTGCCGACCATTTCAGAGCCTCCCAATGTTACTTCTATTCGCAGACTATCTGACACGCCTCCACAGCGGCTTCCACGTCCTGAATTATCTGACGTTCCGCGCCATTCTCGGTGTACTGGCCGCGTTGATTATCTCGTTGCTGATAGGCCCTGTGATGATCGAAAAACTGACGCGCAGGAAAATCGGCCAAAGCGTGCGCGAAGATGGCCTGCAAAGCCATTTCTGCAAATCCGGCACACCGACCATGGGTGGCACCATGATTCTGTTCGCCGTTGCTTTCAGCACCCTGCTGTGTGGCGATCTGACCAACCGTTATGTCTGGGTTGTATTACTGGTAACCCTGGCGCACGGCATCATCGGTTTCATCGACGACTACAAAAAAGTCATGCTCGGCAACAGCGATGGCTTGTCGGCCCGTGCTAAGTACACCTGGCAGTCGGTGGTCGCCGCCAGCGCGGCTATTTATCTGTTCAACACCGCGCAAGTTGTCGCCGAAACCCAGCTCATCGTGCCGTTTTTCAAGGATGTCGCGCTGAATTTGGGTTGGGGTTATGTGGTGTTGACCTACTTCGTCATTGTCGGCTCCAGCAATGCCGTCAATCTGACCGACGGCCTGGACGGCCTGGCCATCATGCCGACCGTGATGATCGCAGCGGCGCTGGCGATTTTTGCCTATCTGTCCGGCCATATCGAATTTGCGCAATACCTGCAAATTCCCCACCTCCCCAAATCCGGTGAACTGGTCATTTTCTGCTCGGCCATCATTGGTTCCGGCCTGGGTTTTTTGTGGTTCAACACCTACCCGGCCATGGTATTCATGGGCGATGTTGGCGCACTGGCGCTGGGTGCTGCACTGGGCACCGTCGCCGTGCTGGTTCGCCAGGAAATCGTGTTGCTGATCATGGGCGGCATTTTTGTCGTCGAAACCGTTTCGGTCATCATTCAGGTGGCCTCGTACAAAACCCGTAAAAAACGGGTGTTCCTGATGGCGCCGATTCATCACCACTATGAACTCAAAGGCTGGCCGGAGCCGCGCATCATCGTGCGCTTCTGGATCATCTCGGTGATTCTGGTGCTGATAGGGTTGGCCACCCTGAAGCTGAGGTAAGTCGTGGATACCGCCTACCTGCTCGACAATTTGAAGCGGCATTTTCATCTGGATCCTGCCAGCGCCCGCCTGCTGATCGTGGGGTTGGGGGCAACCGGCTATTCCATCGCCCAGTTTCTGCTGACCACGCCGATCAAATTTGCCGTCATCGACAGTCGGCGCACACCGCCGCAAATCGATTCATTGCGCGAACAAATGCCCGATGTCCCGGTGTTTTGCGGTGGCTTCGATCAATCGGCCTTCGAAGTGGCAACGCATTTGCTGATCAGCCCCGGCATTTCGCTGAACGAAAAAGCCATACGCAAGGCCGTGGCCACCGGTGTCGTCGTGCTCAGCGACATTGACCTGTTCGCTTGCGCTACCGACAAACCGGTCATTGCCATCACCGGCTCCAACGGCAAAAGCACCGTTACCACTTTGATGGGCGACATGGCCAACGCCGCCGGTGTCAAAACCGCCATCGGCGGCAATCTGGGCACACCGGCACTGGATTTGTTGCAACAGGATGCCGAGCTGTATGTACTCGAACTGTCCAGCTTCCAGCTCGAACGCACCTCGGCACTCAACGCCAGGGCCGCCACCGTGCTCAACCTGTCGCCGGATCATCTCGACCGCCACGCTGACATGGCCGACTACGCCCAGCAAAAACAGCGGATTTTTCGTGGCGATGGCGCAATGATCCTCAATGCCGACGACACCATGGTCATGGCCATGCGTGAAAGCGAACGTCACTGCCTGACGTTCTCGGTCAAAGGTGATGCCGATTTTCATCTGCGCCATGGCGACGACGATCATCTGATGCAGGGCGATCAAGCGCTGGTGTCCGCCAGCGAACTTCAGCTCGAAGGCAGTCACAATCTGGCCAATGCGCTGGCGGCCCTCGCCCTTGGCCATGCCGTTGGTCTGGACATGAACGCCATGTGTCGTGCCCTGAAGCGTTACAAAGGCCTGCCGCACCGTATGCAGCGGGTCGCCGATGTGGAGGGGGTGCGCTGGGTCAACGATTCCAAGGCCACCAACATCGGTGCCTGTATTGCCGCTTTGGAGGGTTATCGTCGCAAGGTCATCCTGATTGCCGGTGGCGATGCCAAAGGTGCTGACATGGTCGAACTGAAGCCGATCGTCGCCACCAAGGCCAAGGCCGTCATCCTGCTGGGCAAAGATGCCCATCTGATAGCCCAGGCCATCGCCGACAGTGTACCCACGCATTTTGCCGACAACATGAAACAGGCCGTGCGCATTGCGGCAAATCTGGCTGAAGCCGGTGACAGCGTGTTGCTGTCGCCAGCCTGTGCCAGTCTCGATCAATACAAAAGTTACGCGGATCGCGGCAACCAGTTTGCCGAAGCCGTGATGGAGTTGACCTGATGTCCGTTCCCGCCCCCTCAGTTACCAGCAAACCCAGAAAGCGTCAACGCTTGCACATCGACGAAAGCCTGCTGTTCGCCACACTCAGCCTGCTGGTTATCGGTTTCGTCATGGTGACGTCGTCCTCGCTACACCTCGGCGTCAAGCTGGCCGACGACATTTCGCACTACCCGATCAAGCAGTTGCTGCACATCCTGCTGGGATTAGTGGTTGCCGGTGGCGTGCTGCTGGTGCCGATGAAAAGCTGGCAGAAAATCGGCCAGCCGCTGTTTCTGGGCGGCTTGGTATTGTTGCTGGTGGTGCTGATTCCCGGTGTTGGCGTCAAGGTCAATGGCAGTGTCCGCTGGTTGTCGGTGTTCGGGCTCAGGATACAGGTGTCGGAAGTCGTCAAGTTTATTTCAGTGATTTACATGGCGGGCTACATCACCCGCCACGCTGAACATGTCCGCACATCGCTGTTCGGCCTGGTACGGCCCTTACTGCTGTTTGCCGTCGCCTGTTTGCTGTTGCTGATGGAGCCGGACTTTGGTTCTGCCGTCGTCATCCTGATGATCGCCATGGGCATGATGTTTGTCGGCGGCGCCCGCTTGTCGCCCTTCGTGTTGCTGGTTGGCCTGGTGTCGACGGCGGCAGCCTTGCTGGCCTACACCGAGCCGTATCGCTGGAAACGGGTCGTCAGCTTTCTCGACCCATGGGATCACGCCCGCGACAGCGGCTATCAACTGACTCAGGCGCTGATTTCATTTGGTCGGGGCGAGGTCAGCGGCGTCGGTTTGGGTAACGGCCTGCAAAAACTGTTTTATCTGCCGGAAGCCCACACCGACTTTCTGTTCTCGGTGATGGGCGAGGAATTGGGGCTGGTCGGCGTCATGACCATCATTTTCCTGTTCAGCGTGCTCATTATTCGTGGCTTCATCATCGCAGATGCTGCGGCCCGGGTCGGTGAGCAATTCTCGTCGCTGGTAGCCTACGGTCTGACGATCTGGTTCGGCTTTCAGGCCATCGTCAACATGGGCGTCAACATGGGGCTGTTGCCGACCAAAGGCCTGACCCTGCCGTTGATGAGTTACGGCGGTGGCAGCATGATGGTGATGTGCGGCGCGGTGGCTGCATTGTTCCGCATTCATTACGAAACCACGGAACGGGATAAGCGCAACGTCAAGGGCAGAACCGCATGAGCCGACGCATCGTCATCATGGCGGGCGGTACCGGCGGCCATGTATTCCCGGCCCTGGCGGTTGCCGACGAATTACGTCAGCGTGGCTGGCGCGTCAGTTGGCTGGGCACCCGTGAAGGTCTGGAGGCTCGCGTAGTGCCTGCCAACGGCTTCGACATCGACTGGCTGGCGGTCAAAGGCCTGCGCGGCAAAGGTCGCGTGGCGAAATTCACCGCCGTGTTCAAACTGTTGCAAGCCTGTATCCAGGCACGGCAAATCCTCAAACGACGTCAGCCCGATGTAGTGCTGGGCATGGGCGGCTTCGTTGCCGGGCCGGGTGGCTTGATGGCAAAGTGGCTGGGCCTGCCGCTGATCGTCCACGAACAGAACCGCATACCCGGCACCACCAATCGCTGGCTGGTCAAATGGGCGGCCCGCGTCACCCTGCAAGCGTTCCCCGACAGTTTCGCAACCGCTGTCAACGCGATCTGCACTGGCAATCCGTTGCGCGCGGCGTTCAGCGACATCCCCGAAAAGACGATGTGGCACCCCGGCCTGGGCCGCAAGCTGCGTATTCTGGTGCTGGGTGGCAGCCAGGGTGCCCAAGTGTTGAACGAGCGGGTGCCCGATGCGCTCGCCGGTCTGCACAATCTGGAGGTCACCCATCAAACCGGTACCGCCATGCGCGATCAGGTCGCATCGAATTATGCCGTTCTGGGCATCACTGCCACGGTGTCGGCCTTCATCGACGACATGGTATCGGTCTACCGCTGGGCCGATCTCGTCATCTGCCGCGCCGGTGCGATGACGATCAGCGAAGTCGCGGTCTGCGGCTTGCCCGCCATTTTTGTACCGCTGCCCCATGCCATCGACGATCACCAAACCGCCAATGCCCGTTACCTGCGCGACGCTGGCGCGGCCTTGATGCTGAAACAAGCCGATTTGAATGCGCGAACACTGCGACCCGCCATTGAACAAGCCATGACCACCTTATCCGCCATGAGTCGTGCTGCCAGACAGTTGGCCAGACCCGACGCCACCCGAACCGTTGCCGACCTGTGTGTGGTAGAGGTCAAGCCATGAACCGTCCTGGCTCCGACACTCACCCGGCCCAGGGCTTGGGTAACATCGACAAGATTCACTTCGTCGGCATCGGCGGCACCGGCATGAGCGGTATCGCCGAAGTGTTGTCCAATTTGGGCTACAGCGTGTCCGGTTCTGACATCAAGGCCTCGTCCGCCACCGACCGTCTGGAGGATATGGGCATCAAGGTGTACTTCGGCCACCATGCCGAAAATGTCGCCGATGTCGATGTGGTGGTGACATCGACCGCCGTCGACCGTGGCAACCCGGAAATCACCACGGCTTACGCAAACCGGATTCCTGTCATCCCGCGCGCCGAAATGCTGGCGGAGCTGATGCGTTTCCGTTTCGGCATCGCCGTGGCAGGTACCCACGGCAAGACCACGACCACCAGCCTGACCACGATGATGCTGGCCGAAGGCGGACTCGACCCCACCTTCGTCATTGGTGGCCGTTTGAACAGCGTCGGTGCCAATGCCAAGCTGGGCCTGGGCAAATATCTGGTTGCCGAAGCCGACGAAAGCGATGCCTCGTTCCTGTATTTGCAGCCGATGATGGCGGTGGTGACCAATATCGACCAGGATCACATGGAAACCTACGGCGGCAGTTACGACCGCCTGAAGGACACCTTCATCAAATTCCTGCATCAGTTGCCGTTCTACGGTCTGGCGGTGCTGTGCATTGATGATCCGGGCGTTGCCGACGTGCTGCCCGCCATCTCCAAGCCGGTGAAAACCTACGGCGTTGCTGAAAACGCCGATGTGCGGGCCGTCGATATTGAACAGGATGGCTTGCGTACCCACTTCACGGTGCTGCGCCGGGGTGAACTGCCCCGGCTGCGGGTGACGCTGAATCTGCCTGGCTGGCACAACATGCTCAATGCCCTGGCTGCAACCACGATTGCCACCGCCCTGGGTGTGGACGATGACGCCATCGTCAAGAGTCTGGCCGAGTTCAAGGGGGTTGGCCGTCGTTTCCAGCTCAACGGCGATATCGATTATCGCGGTGGCCAACTGACCCTGGTCGACGACTACGGCCATCATCCGCGCGAACTGGCGGCGACGCTGGAAGCCTTGCGCCAGGCTTGGCCGCATCGGCGCAAGATCGTGGTGTTTCAACCGCATCGTTACACCCGCACCCGCGATTTGTTCGAAGATTTCGTCGAAGTGCTGTCCAGCGTCGATGTGTTGATTCTGCTCGATGTCTATGCCGCAGGCGAAACACCGATCGCCGGTGCCGACGGCAAGGCCTTGAGCCGCTCGATCCGGGTGCGCGGCCAGGTCGATCCGATCTTCGTGCAGAACCGCGACGACCTGGCCACCATTCTGGTCGGCATCGTCGAAAAAGACGACGTGATTTTGACCATGGGCGCGGGCAATGTCGGCCAGATCGCCGCTGAACTGCCGGAAAAACTGGCCGGAGCACTGGCATGATGGCCGCACTGAAAGGCACATTGCTCACCGATGAACCGCTGGCGAAATACACCAGTTGGCGGGTTGGCGGGCCAGCACAACGGCTGTACATTCCCAATGACAAGGCCGACCTGATTGCCTTCATCGCCAGTCTGCCCGGTGACGAGCCGCTGTACTGGATAGGCCTGGGCAGCAATCTGCTGGTGCGGGATGGCGGCATACGCGGTACGGTCATCAACACCCGCAACCGTTTGAAAGCCATGCATCTGATCGACTCGCAACGGGTTTATGTCGAAGCCGGTGTGCCGTGTGCTCATGTCGCGCGCTTTTGCAGCGACCTCGGTCTGACCGGTGCCGAATTTCTGGCCGGTATTCCCGGCACGCTGGGCGGTGCCTTGTGCATGAACGCCGGGGCGTTTGGTGGCGAAACCTGGCGCATCGTCGACCGGGTGGAAATGATAGACCGCCGGGGCCATGTCATCGAACGCAAGCCCGAGGCATTCGACATCACCTACCGCTCGGTCAAAGGCCAGAACGACGAATGGTTTTTGTCGGCGCAACTGCAACTCGAAAAAGGCGACAGCGAGGCCAGTCAGCAACACATCAAGGCTTTGCTGGAAAAGCGCAACGCCAGCCAGCCCACCAGCAAACCCACCTGCGGCTCGGTGTTCAAGAATCCAGCGGGCGACCACGCCGCGCGCTTGATCGAGGCTTGCGGTCTCAAAGGCTACGCCATCGGCGGCGCCGTAGTATCGGAAAAACATGCCAATTTCATCGAAAACAGCGGCAATGCCACGGCGTTCGACATCGAGAGCCTGATTGCCCATGTCCAGCGCCAAGTAGAGCAGCGTTTCGGCATTCGGCTTGAGCCGGAAGTCTGCCGCATAGGTGAGGCCGCATGAAAAGCTTGCGCATCCAGCATCCTGCCGATTTCGGCAACGTTGCCGTCATGATGGGCGGTACTGCTGCCGAACGCAGTGTTTCATTGAACAGCGGCAACGCGGTTTACCAAGCCTTGCGGGCCAGCGGCATAGCGGCCACTGCCATCGACGTGACGGCCAGTCCGATAGATGCCCTGGCCGGGCAACGCTTCGACCGGGTGTTCAACATCATCCACGGTCGCGGCGGCGAAGACGGCGTGTTGCAGGCCGTGCTGCAAACCTTGGGATTGCCCTACACCGGCTCTGGTGTTCTGGCGTCGGCGCTGACGATGGACAAACTGCGCACCAAGCTGTGCTGGCAGGGCCTGGGCTTGCCGACGCCGAACTGGATGCTATTGCAAAGCGCTGACGACATCGATGCCTGCATCGAGCGCCTGGGCTTTCCCGTCATCGTCAAACCGGCGCAGGAAGGTTCCAGCATCGGCATGAGCAAGGCCCACGACCGTGACGAACTGCTTGCCGCCCTGCAACTGGCCAGCCAATACCATTGTGATGTCTATGCCGAAGGCTGGGTGCAAGGCCAGGAATACACGGTGGGCATTCTGGACGGCGAGGCGCTACCGGCGATTCGCCTGGAAACACCGAATGCGTTTTACGACTTCGACGCCAAGTATCGCGCCAACACCACGCGCTATCACTGTCCGTGCGGCCTGGATGCCGCGCGCGAGCAGGTGTTGCAAGAGCTGGCGATTCAGGCTTGCGCTGCGCTGGGGGTGACGGGCTGGGCCAGAGTCGATGTCTTTATCGATCACAGCGGCGCGTCGCAATTGATTGAGGTCAATACCGTGCCCGGCATGACCGATCACAGTCTAGTGCCCATGGCAGCCAGGGCGGCAGGCATCGAATTTGAGGAATTGGTCTGGCGCATCCTGGAAACCAGTGTGCCGGGCGGAGAGGCGGCTTGACGTGAAGTCTGGCAAGGCTGTCATCCTGATTGTGCTGCTGGTCATGGCGGCGGGCGGTTGGCAACTGGTGCGCTGGCGCGATGCTGCCAGCAAGCCGATTCGCTATGTCAGGATCGAGGGGGCGTTTCAATACACCGACAAGGAGCGCCTGAAAGCCGTGGTGGCCCCGGAAATCCGGCGCGGTTTTTATCATGCCGACATGAACACGCTTCAGCGCGCTATTGGCAGCCTGCCGCTGGTGGCGCAGGTCGATGTCAAACGAGTGTGGCCGGATGCGGTACACATCAAGATTCGTGAGGAGATACCGGTCGTGCGTTGGGGCAAGAACGGCCTGCTGAACAAACAAGGTGAATTGCTGATACCCGACGACATCGGCGCATTCAGCACTCTGCCGCTGATTACCGGCCCCGAGGGCCAGGAAAAGAAATTGCTGGAGATCATGAAAGGCCTTTACATCGCGTTGCGCGACAAATCCCTGCAACTGGCGGAATTTCACGTCAACGATCGCAGGGCCTGGCGCATCAAGCTGGCCAGTGGCCTGGAAATGCAACTGGGGCGGCGGGCGCCGCTGGAAAACATGCAGCGATTTCTGAAAACCCTGGCGTTGATTGGCGACGAACAGGTTGCCTTGATGGCGAGCGTCGATACCCGCTATCCCAATGGCTTTGCCGTTACCTGGAAACCAGGCACACCGCCCATCGACTGGAAAGCCGTGGCCCGTGGCCAGAAAGGTATAGACGACAATGCACCGATCGTAAGCGGCGCGAACGGAAACAAAATTTGAAAATTCATACGCTTATCGAGCATCACAATGGCTAAAAAGACAGATCGTAATTTATTGGTGGGACTGGACATCGGCACGACCAAGGTGGCCGCCATCGTCGGCGAATATCGCGGTGGCGATGAAATCGAAGTCATCGGCATCGGCACTGCGCCGTCGAAGGGGCTGAAAAAAGGCATCGTCGTCAATCTGGAATCGACCGTGCATTCAATCCAGCGCGCTATCGAGGAAGCCGAGCTGATGGCGGGCTGCCGGATCAAGTCGGTATTCGCCGGTATTGCGGGCAGCCATATCAAAAGCCTGAATTCGCACGGCATCGTTGCCATCAAGGACAAGGAAGTCACCCAGCACGACATCGATCGGGTGATCGATTCGGCCCGCGCCGTGGCGATTCCGGCTGATCAGAAAATCCTGCACATCCTGCCGCAGGAGTTCGTCATCGATCAGCAGGAAGGCATCAAGGAGCCGATCGGCATGTCCGGCATCCGCCTGGAAGCCAAGGTGCACATGGTCACCAGCAGCGTCAGTGCCGAACAGAACATCGTCAAGTGCATCCGCCGCTGTGGCCTAGATGTCGATGACATCGTGCTGGAACAACTGGCCTCGTGTTCGGCGGTATTGACCGACGACGAAAAAGACCTGGGGGTGTGTTTGATCGACATCGGCGGCGGCACCACCGATCTGGCGATATTTTCCGAAGGCGCGATCAAGCACACTTCGGTGATTCCCATTGCCGGCGACCAGGTGACCAACGACATTGCCGTGGCTCTGCGCACACCGACCAAGAATGCCGAAGACATCAAACGCCAGTATGCCTGTGCGCTGACCGGCATGGCCGACCCGCAACTGATGATCAACGTGCCCAGCATCGGCGACCGCGAGCCGCGCAAAATTTCGGCGCAGAACCTGGCCGAGATCGTCGAGCCACGTTATGAGGAACTGATGCTGCTGGTGCAGGCCGAACTGCGCCGCAGCGGTTACGAAGACCTGATCGCCGCCGGTATGGTGATAACCGGTGGCAGTTCGCAGGTGCGAGGTTTGCCTGATCTGGCGGAGGAGATTTTCCACATGCCGGTCAGAATAGGTACGCCACTACATGTCTCGGGTCTGACCGACGTAGCGCACAACCCGATTTATTCGACCGCCGTCGGGTTGTTGATTTACGGCAAGGATCACCATGGCCGGGTGGTGGGGTTGAACGATGAAGGGGCGGATGTGTGGGCCAAGATCAAAAACTGGTTTCAGGGTAATTTCTGATTTTTTCTCGTTACCACGTTCCGCGTGGGAACGCATAAGGCAATTTCTGATTTTTAATTTTCGAGGGTTGTGGAGGGTATGACAATGAAATATGAACTGATGGATAACAGCGGCAACGCCAACATTAAAGTCATAGGCGTCGGCGGTGGCGGCGGCAATGCCGTCAACCACATGGTCAAGGTTGGCATCGACGGCGTGGAGTTCATTTGCGCCAACACCGATGCACAAGCCTTGCGCCAGATGAATGTGGATACCGTCGTGCAACTGGGCGTCGAATTGACCAAGGGCCTGGGTGCGGGGACACGGCCTGAAGTGGGCCGCGCGGCCGCAGAAGAAACCCGTGAGCGCATCCGCGAAGTCATCGATGGTGCCGACATGGTGTTTCTGACCGCTGGCATGGGCGGTGGCACCGGTACCGGCGCGATTACCGTGTTTGGCGAGATCGCCCGTGAACTGGGTGTATTGACCGTCGCCGTCGTGTCGAAACCCTTCGATTTCGAAGGCGCCAAAAAGAAAGCAGTGGCCGAAAGCGGCTTGCGCGATCTGGAAAAGCTGGTGGATTCGCTGATTATCATTCCCAACCAGAAGTTGTTGCCGACGCTGGGTAACAACCGTTCGCTGGTCGAGTCGTTCCGCGTAGCCAACGACGTGTTGCTGGATGCGGTTCAGGGTATCACCGAACTGATTACCCATCCGGGCTTGATGAACGTCGATTTTGCCGACGTCAGAACGGTGATGTCCAACATGGGCAGCGCGATCATGGGTACCGGTGTTGCCAGCGGCGAAAACCGCGCCCGCCTGGCCGCCGAAAAAGCCATTGCCTGCCCGCTGCTGGAAGACATCAATCTGCAAGGCGCGCGCGGCATTTTGGTCAACGTCACCTCGAACGGTGACCTGGGTTTGAACGAGTTTGACGAAATCGGCAGGATCATGCAGGCGTTTGCCTCGGACGAAGCCGACATCAAAATCGGCATGGCGGTCAATCCGTCCATGGGCAATGAAGTCAAGGTCACTGTGGTGGCCACCGGCATGGGCGAAAAAGTCAAGGCCAATCCACCGATCAAACTGGTGCAAAAAGTGGCCGCCGGAGAGGTCAATTACGACCAGTTGGAAAAACCGACCGTCATTCGTCATCAGCAAAAACAGGAATCGACCCGCGAAACCCGTTTCGGTGCGCAACCCAGAACCGATTCCGATCTGGAGTATCTGGACGTACCGGCTTTCCTCAGACGTCAGGCCGACTGAGCGCCAATCATCGTCAATTTTGGCATCGGGCCGACAAGCGGCCCGATGCCGAGTTGCCAACCGATGTCCAGCGGACAGTCTCTTGCGAGGAGCTGGCAAAAACCAACGTAATGTGATGGACTTGGACGCTTCGTTTTTTATGACTATTCAGTGAAGCGCTTCCTCCCCCCCCTCACCCCAACCGGCTTCGCCCCCTCGCTTCGCTCTCTCCCCGCAAGGAGAGGGGCTTTGCTCCCTTCTCCATGAGGGAGAAGGGCCGGGGATGAGGGGGGCATTGTAAAATCGCAAGCAACTGCCGAATTCAGCTTGCACTGAATAGTTACCGTTTTTTATCTTCCCCCGTACTTCATGATCAAGCAACGCACACTCAAGAACACCATACGCGCCACGGGCGTCGGTTTGCACACCGGCGACAAGGTTTACCTGACGCTGCATCCGTCCGATGCCAATACCGGCATCCGCTTTCGGCGTGTCGATATGGCGCAGCCGGTCATGATCCAGGCCAGGCCGGAAAACGTCGGCGAGACCATGCTGTCGACGACGCTGGTCAAGGACGGCGTCAAAGTGTCCACCGTCGAGCATTTGCTGTCGGCTCTGGCGGGTTTGGGTATCGACAATGCCGTTATCGATGTCAGCGCGGCGGAGGTGCCCATCATGGACGGCAGCGCCGGGCCGTTCGTGTTCCTGTTGCAGTCGGCTGGTGTGGTCGAACAGGAGGCTGCCAAGCAGTACATCCGCATCAAGCGCCCGGTTCGCGTCGAAGAGGGCGACAAATGGGCGGCGTTCGAGCCGTTCGACGGCTTCAAGGTCACGTTTACCATCGATTTCGAGCATCCGGCCTTTTCCGAGCATTTGAAAACAGCGGTCATGGATTTCTCGTCCACCACCTTCGTCAAGGAGGTTGCGCGGGCGCGAACCTTTGGCTTCATGCGCGACATCGAGTTTCTGCGCGAGAATAAGCTGGCGCTGGGCGGTAGCCTGGACAATGCCATCGTGGTCGATGACGACAAGGTTTTGAACGAAGACGGCTTGCGCTATGCCGATGAGTTCGTCAAGCACAAGATTCTGGATGCGATTGGTGATCTTTACCTGCTGGGCCACAGTTTGATTGGCGAGTATCAGGGCTTCAAATCCGGTCATGCGCTCAACAACAAGCTGCTGCTGACGCTGATGGCTCAAGCCGATGCCTGGGAAATGGTGACCTTCGAAAACGCCGAGGATGCGCCGATTTCATTCATGCGGTCAGCGCAAAACGTTGCGCCGGTGCCGCGATGAGTCAGCCGAAGGGGCTGGGAGCCGTCGAGTGGTAAATCAAACAATGCGCTTCGATCAACACCACGCACAGGTCTGTCATGCTGGCCTGGCATGACATCGATACCGTGCTGTTGGACATGGACGGCACCTTGCTGGATTTGAATTTCGATAATCATTTCTGGCAGGAATTCGTGCCACTGCATTATGGCGACCTGCACGGCCTGACGCTGGACGATGCCAAACAGACACTGGCGCCGCGCTTCAAGGCTACGGAAGGCAAGCTGGCATGGTATTGCCTGGATTACTGGAGTAAAGAGCTGAATCTGGACATTGCCGGGCTGAAGCAGGACGTTGCCGATTTGATTGCCGTGCATCCGCATGTCGTCGAGTTTCTGGATGCCGTTCGTGCCACCGGGCGGCGTTTGATGCTGGTCACCAATTCCCACCGCGACAGCCTGAGCTTGAAAATGGAAAGAACCTGTCTGTACCGGTATTTTGACGACATCGTCAGTTCACACGACTACGGCCTGGCGAAAGAGCAGGATGGGTTCTGGCAAATCCTGCAAGATCATTACCGGTTCGAAAAACAGCGAACCTTGCTGGTCGATGACAGTCTGGCCGTGCTGCATTCGGCGCAGAGCTTCGGCATCGGCCATCTGGTTTCGATCAGTAAACCGGACAGCCAGCGCCCGGTCAGACAGATTGAGGCGTTTCCTGCGGTTGAGGATTTTCGCTGGTTGATGACGGGGTTGTAGCGGAGCCAGACCGTGCTTCGCGATGCGGTCGAGGTTTGCGATCGCGTTCGCCTGGTTTGTGCTGGGGGCGTTTGCTGGTATGAGGGATGCGTTCACGCGGCTCGCGGCGTTCGGGTTTGATGACATCATCGACCAGCAGCTCGGCTTCGATGGCGAGCACCGGGACTTTTTCGCCGATGTAATCTTCGATATCCGGCATCGAGTAGGCGTATTCCTCGCAAATGAAGCTGATGGCTTCGCCGCTGGCGCCGAAACGCGCGGTGCGGCCAATACGGTGAACGTAGTCTTCGACATCCTGCGGCAGATCGTAATTGAAAACGTGCGACACGTCGGGAATGTGTAGGCCGCGGGCGGCAACGTCGGTGGCAATCAACAGGTTGACGCGGTCTTCCTGGAAATCGGTTAGCAGGCGCTGACGCTTTTCCTGCGGTACGTCACCACTAAGCATGGCCACTTTGTAGCCATTGGCTTGCAGATAGTCGTCCAGCAATTCGGCACAGCGTTTGGTGTTGACGAACACGATGCTGCGCACGGGGTGGTGATCCCTCAACAAACCCAGCAGTAAGGGGATTTTCTGATCGTTGGCCGGGCAGAAGGCGAACTGTTTGATGGCTTTCGAGGTGACATCCTCGCTCTCGATTTTTACCAGTACCGGGTTGTTCATGTGCTCGTAGGCCAGTTCCGTCACTTTATAAGACAGGGTGGCGGAAAACAGCAGATTCAAGCGTTTATCCGGCGGCGGCATACGGCGCAGCAGGTAGCGGATGTCTTTGATGAAGCCCAGGTCGAACATGCGGTCGGCCTCATCGAGCACAGCGACTTGAATGCTGTCGAGGGTAAAGGCGGCCTGTTTGTAGAAATCGATGATGCGGCCCGGTGTGCCGATGATGATGTCGACGTTGCCTTTGATTTTGTCGAGCTGTTTCTGATAATCAGTGCCGCCGTAAATCAGCGCCAACTTGAAATCCAAGTGCTTGCCCAGCGTCAGCGCATCTTTATGGATTTGTATCGCCAGCTCGCGTGTCGGCGCCAGAATCAATGCGCGCGGATTTTTGATCTTTTCGCTTTCGTCGTTTAGCAGGCGCTGGAAAGTAGCCAGCAGAAACGCCGCCGTCTTGCCGGTGCCGGTTTGCGCCTGCCCGGCTACATCCCTGTCGCGCAGGGCTATCGGCAAGGCCTTGTCCTGAATCGGGGTGCATTGCTCGAAGCCCGCGTCCTTCAAGCTTTTGATGATGGACGCCGAGAGTTCGAGATTGCTGAATCGTGTTTCTGTCAGATGCGCTTTTTTCATAGCCGGGTAGGATAACGTAAAACCGTTTGCCGTTGAAATCGATTGACAATGGAAGCGGGCCGAAACTATAGTTCCAACTTTGCAAACCAGATGGAGAATTGCGTGAGCGACATAGTCCTTCATGTATCAGACGCCGATTTCAACGATACCGTACTCAAAGCCACAGGCCCTGTTTTGGTCGATTACTGGGCAGAATGGTGTGGTCCCTGCAAGATGATTGCCCCGATTCTCGATGAAGTGGCTGCCGAATACCAGGGCAGACTCACTGTCGCAAAACTCAATATCGACGACAATCCCAAAATGCCGCAACACTACGGTGTGCGCGGAATCCCCACGCTGATGCTGTTCAAGGACGGCGAGGTCGAAGCCACCAAAGTAGGCGCAATGACCAAATCGCAGTTGAGCGCTTTCATCGATAGCAATATCTAATCCAGCCCCGATTCTCACCGGGCCTGCCTGAATTCATTGGACTAGCCCGGCCTTTGCGCTAGAATCCCTGGCGCCGCTCTTCGTTCCGCCACCGTCAAACAATCCCATCCATCCCGCCTGTAAACGGTTTCATGCCGTTCTACGCATTCTTTTTCCTGACCGTATGAATCTTACCGAACTAAAACTCAAACAAGTTACTGAAATCATTGCCATTGCAGAATCCCTTGGACTAGAAAACATCGACAGGGCGCGAAAGCAGGAGCTGATATTTGCAATTCTCAAAAAGCAGGCCAAAAGCGGTGAAGACATCTATGGCGATGGCGTTCTGGAAATACTGCAAGACGGTTTCGGCTTCCTGAGAACACCGGGGTGTTCCTATCTTGCCGGTCCCGATGACATCTATGTTTCCCCCAGCCAGGTCAGGCGTTTCGGTCTGCGTACCGGTGATACGGTCAGCGGCAAGATACGCCCGCCGAAAGAAGGCGAGCGTTATTTCGCCATGCTCAAGGTCGAAAGCATCAATTTCGAATCCCCCGAGCAATCCAAAAACAAAATCTCCTTCTCCAATCTGACCCCGCTGTTCGCCAATAAACGTTTCCGTCTGGAGCAGGGCAATGGCACCAGCGAAGACCTCACCGCCCGTGTCATCGACTTGATCGCGCCCATCGGCAAAGGCCAGCGCGGCTTGATCGTATCACCGCCGAAAGCCGGTAAGACCATGATTATGCAAAGCATCGCCCATGCCATTGCCGAGAAAAACCCCGAGTGTTATCTGATCGTGTTGTTGATAGACGAACGCCCGGAAGAGGTGACGGAAATGGAACGCTGCGTGCGTGGTGAAGTGGTGTCCAGCACTTTCGACGAACCCGCCACCCGCCACGTCCAGGTTGCCGACATGGTGATCGAGAAAGCTCGTCGCTTGGTCGAGCATAAAATGGATGTCGTCATCCTGCTCGACTCCATCACCCGTCTGGCCCGGGCCTACAACATGGTGGTGCCATCATCGGGCAAGCTGCTGTCGGGTGGTGTCGATGCCAATGCACTGGAAAAACCCAAACGCTTCTTTGGCGCCGCGCGCAACATCGAGGAAGGCGGCAGTTTGACGATCATCGCCACCGCGCTGGTCGAAACCGGCTCGCGAATGGATGAGGTGATCTTCGAGGAATTCAAAGGCACCGGCAATATGGAGCTGCATCTGGAACGCAAGATTGCCGAAAAACGCATTTACCCTGCCATCAATATCAACCGCTCGGGTACTCGCCGCGAAGAATACCTGGTCGATCCTGACGAACTGCAAAAAACCTGGATTCTGCGCAAAATCCTGCAACCCATGGATGAGCTGGCCGCATCGGAATTCCTGCTTGGCAAGCTCAAGGATTTCAAAACCAACGCCGAATTTTTCGATTCGATGAAACGCCAGGCCTGATTTCATTCCTGCCACAACACATTCGACGCGCTCGGCAGCTCGTATTTTCAAGCGTTGAGTACCGCTACCCAGGCCACGCACCGGCCACCGTCGAATCGATATTTGGGTTGTTTTTCGACAATCACATTTTGTATAGTGACCGCCACCTCTAATCGGGATCACCTTTAACCGGGATTACCTTTAATCGGGAGCAGCCTCGTGCGCACCAGCAGCAGATTCATCATTCAGTTCATCAAGCTTGCCGGGCCGTTCTGGCAGTCTGAAAACAAAGTAAGAATCCGCACATTCAGCGCCGTATTGTTGGTATTGACCGTGCTGCAAATTGCGATTTCGGTCGTCATCACGGTGTGGAGCGCCGACTTGTTCGACGCTTTGGATCAACGCTCGATGTCGCGCCTGCTGACTCAGGTCGGCTTTATCGTATTGATCTTTATCGCCAACATCGCTGTCACTGCCAGCCACCTCGTGATCAAGCGCCGCATCCAGATGGATTGGCGGGCCTGGCTTACCGATCGACTCATCAGTCGATGGATGAACAGCGGTCGGCATTATCTGGTGACCCATATCGGCGGCGAGCACGACAATCCGGATGGCCGCATCGCCGAAGATGCCCGTATTGCCACGGAGTTCGCCATCGATCTGATTCACAGCCTGACCTTCAGCTTGCTGTTGCTAATCAGCTTCACCGAAATCCTCTGGGGTTTGTCCGGGGTCATCACACTGGATTTGGGCATCACCGATTTCCAGATTCGTGGCCACCTGGTGTGGCTGGCGCTACTCTATGCCGCCAGTGCCGCCATTCTGGGTTGGTGGATAGGCAGACCACTCACCAAAGCCACCGACAACCGGCAGACCGTGGAAGCCAACTTCCGCTTCAGCTTGGTCAAGGCCCGCGAAAACTCCATGGCCATCGCCATGATTCAGGGCGAGCGCCATGAAACCCCACATTTCAAGCAACTTTTCAGCAACATAGTCACCGTCTGGGATGAACAAACCGATGCCTGGAAGCGCATCATGATGTTCACCTCTGGCTACTCGGTGCTGTCGATGGCCTTCCCGATTCTGGTTTCCGCGCCGCGTTATGTGCTGGGCGTCATCAGTCTGGGTGCGCTGATGCAATCGGCACTAGCGTTCCAGCACATGGTGGCGGCGCTGTCGTGGCCGGTCGACAACATGGGCAAGATTGCCGAATGGCGAGCGTCGGTCGAGCGCATACTGGGTCTGACCAGTGCGCTCGACAAACTTGAACGCGAAATCAGCAAAACCGATCCGAAACGCATACATCGCGTTAAAAAAGACGCATCGGTTCTGCGTTTCAGCAGCCTCTGTTTGTCACGGCTGGATGGCATCGTCTGTCTGGCCAGCCTGGATGAAGAAATCAAAGCCGGTGAGCGCGTGCTGATTACCGGCAACCCCTACACCGGCAACAAACTGTTCAAAGCCATTGCCGGTTTGTGGCCCTGGGGCGAGGGCAGTATCGAATTGCCCGACGATGAACCCATTTTCTACATGCCGCCCCGGCCCTATCTGCCAACCGGTACATTACGACAAGCCATCTGCTATCCCGCCAGTTGCGACAGTTACCAGCAAAACCAGCTGGAAACGGCATTGCATCAAGTCGGCCTGGCAGAGCTGATAGCGCATCTCGATGAATCCGGTGACTGGGAAAAAAATCTGGAACGCGAACAGCAGCAACGTCTGGGCATGGTGCGGCTGTTGATCCACCGCCCGAAATGGATATTGCTGCAAGAAGCCTTCGATTCGCTCGATCCTCATGGCGAAATGGCCATGATAAAACTCATCGATAGCAATCTACCAGATGTAACCTTGCTGACCATCAGCAAGCAACCCAGCATCCAGGCCATGCATCAGCGCCAGATCACGCTCTGCTGATGGTGCGTCGCCATGCAAAAACCCGTCAAGCGACCTAACGCCGAAAAAATCCAGGCCATCCACAACCTGCTGCAAACCGGACAATGGGCTGTCGCCGAGAAAAAAGCCCGCACGCTGCTGCAAGCTTTCCCTAACGAGTTGATGCTGTACAACTGTTTGGGTATGAGCCAGCAGCAGCAAGGCAATTTGCCGGGCGCGCTATTCAGCTTCCAGCGCATTTTGGGCATCAACCCGAGAATTGCCGAAATCCATTTCAATATCGCCGTCCTGCAAGCGCAACTGGGTCAAACGCAGGCGGCTATCACCAGTTACCGCCAGGCACTGAATCTGAAACCCGATTTCACCGTAGGCCATTTCAATCTGGGTACCTTGCTGCAAGCGCAAGGACTGCTGGCAGAAGCGGCATGGCATTACCAGAAAGCCGTTGCCCTGCAACCGGATTTTTTCGAAGCACTGGGCAACTACGGTGCTGTGCTGCAATTGCAAGGCCATCTGGAGGCGGCGGCACAATGCTACCGCCAGGCTCTGGCGCTGAAATCCGATGCCCGCAGCCACTTCAATCTGGCCACGGCCCTGCACGATCAGGGCCATCATGCCGATGCCATAGTCGAATTCCGCAACGCCCTGACGCTGGAGCCGCAGTTTGCCGATGCCTGGAACGACCTGGGCGAAACCCACCGCGACCAAGGCGACATGATCGAAGCCGTGCGCTGTTATCGCCAAGCTTTACATGTCGAGGCTGGCCATGCCCGTGCGCTTTACAACCTGGGTGAATTTCATTGTCTGGATGGCCAGTTGCACGAGGCCATAACCTATTTCGAACAATCACATTTCGCCGATGCACCGGCCCGCGCCCTTCAATGTTTGTACAAAACCGAACAGTTCGATCGCTTCGAACGACGGCTAGGCCAGCTGAGCACACAAGCGCCTCACCATTCCATTCTGATCGGCACACTCTCGACGCACTACGCCAGCAATTTTCGCGTAGCCGATCGCTACGATTTCTGCCAGGAACCCATGAATTACGTGATGCACACCCGCATCGACGCCCTGGCACAAGGCGACAGCCTGCTGCTGGAAAACCTGCTGCACGATATTCAACATCTGGCCATCGCCGAGCGCAAACAAGGCCGCCTGTATTACGGCATGCAGTCGGCAGGTAATCTGTTGCAACGCGGCGAGACCTCGATACAACAACTGGCGACCCTGCTCAAAGCCAAGATCAACGACTACCGTCAGCAGTTTGCCTTCAGCCCCTACCAATTGATACAGGCCTTCCCGAACGACATCGATTTCACCAGTTCGTGGTATTTGCGCATGAACAAAGGTGGCTACCTGACCTCGCACATCCACGAGGAAGGCTGGATCAGCGGCTGTGTTTACCTGAAACTGCCGGAAAAGAACAACGGCCATGAAGGCAGCTTCGAATACAGCACCGACGGCGACGACTACCCTCGATTGCACGACGACTTTCCCAGACACATCGTAGATCAACAGGTCGGTGACCTGGTGCTGTTTCCGTCATCGCTGTTTCATCGCACTCTGCCGTTCCATTCCGATCAGGAGCGGGTTTGCGTGGCGTTCGATGTCAAACCCGCACCCTCTGTGCTTTTGCCGCAGTCCTGAACATTTGCAGGACGCTGGTACAATAACAACGCCTCTCAACCTGACCTGGCTTTGAAAAAGCGCCAGAACGCGCTTGGTTCAGGCGGCATAAACCTTACGGGACTCGCACAGTCATGAAACGTCTAAACCTGTTATTACCTGCCCTGTTGTTGTGCAGCACTATGCTGCGGGCAGATGAATTGCAGACAGTAACGCCGGAACAGTTGCTGGACATGCAAAAAAACCAGAATGCGCTGATCGTCGATATACGCACCGAAGCCGAATGGCAGGCTTCGGGCCTGATTGCAGGGAGCCACAAATTGCAAGCCTTCGACAGTGAAGGTCGTTTCGAACCGGAACACTGGACATCCCGGCTGGAATCGCTCAAAACCCACCCGGATCAACCCGTCATCCTGGTGTGCCGGTCAGGCAACCGTAGCGGAAAAGCCGGGCAGGTATTAACCGGGCAGCGGGGCATGAAAAACGTTTATCACCTGTCGAACGGTCTGAAAGCGTGGCAGCAGACTCATCCTTTGATTCCTAACTGCGCAAGTGCTGCGTGTAAATGATATGTCGCTGATTACCCTGGAAAACCAGACGATTGCACTGGCCGGTATCGCCCAGGCTTGCGGCCTGGTCAATGATCTGGCAGGCACAGGCAGTGCCCATCATGACGCCATGATGGCCAGTGTCGGCAGTGTTTTGAAAATCGATGCTGACAGCGTGATCGAAATCTACGGCGGCCTGACGGGTATCGCATACGGTCTGGAGCGTCTGGAAAACCAGTTGAGCAGTCGCTCCACCGCCAACCCGCAACAGGCACGTTATGCTGCGCAACTGGTCTATTTGCACAAGCAACTGGTGCAGAAGCCCCACATGCTGCAAAGCATTCGCGCCAGCATCACACGCGCCCAAGCGCAGGCCGAACATTTTGGCATCCTGCACGAGAATGTCCTCGCCAATCTGGCCGACGTCTATCACAGCACCGTCAGCACCTTGCAGCCCCGCATCATGGTCTACGGCGACCAGCAACATCTGGGCAATCCGGCCACTGTCAATAAAATCCGCAGCCTGCTGCTGGCCGGCATACGCTCCACCATGTTGTGGCGGCAGTGTGGTGGCAGCCGCTGGAAATTGCTGTTCGCGCGCAACAAAATCCGGGATCAGGCCAGGCTGTTGCGCGACAAAGTCTGAGCGTTCATGCCGGAATTGCCCGAAGTCGAAACCTGCCGATCAGGCATCGCACCGCATATCGTGGGCAAACGCATCGCAACCGTCGTCGTTCGCGAGCGCCGACTGCGCTGGCCGGTGCCTGCCGAGCTGGAATCTGTGTTGACGGAGCAGGTGATAGTGGATGTGCAGCGGCGCGGCAAGTATCTGTTGTTGTGCGCCGATACTGGCACCTTGATCGTGCATCTGGGCATGTCGGGGCGGCTTTGCATCGTGTCCTCACGATGCAAACCACGCAAGCACGATCACATCGACCTTCAGTTCGATGACGATAGTCTCTTGCGCTTCAACGATACCCGCCGCTTCGGCGCATGGCTGTGGACGTCCGAACCTGTCGCCAATCACCCCCTGCTGGCGAAGCTTGGCCCCGAGCCGTTATCTGCGGTTTTCGACGGTGCTTATCTGGCTGCACAGGCACGCAGTCGGCAGACGGCGGTGAAATCGCTCATCATGGACAGTCATGTCGTGGTCGGTGTGGGCAATATTTACGCCAACGAAGCCTTGTTCATGGCCAACATCCACCCGCAACGCCCGGCGGGTTCGTTGTCAGCGGATGACTGCGCACGCTTGAGCCATGCCGCCAAAACCGTGCTGCAACGTGCGATAGAACAAGGCGGTACCACATTGCGAGATTTTACCGACCCCGCAGGCAACCCCGGCTACTTCCAGCAAGCACTGGCGGTTTATGGCCGTGCCGGGCAAGCCTGCCCACAGTGCGGTGAGCCGGTTCAGCGTTACAAAATCGCACAACGCGCTACCTACAGTTGCGCACGGTGCCAGCGCTGATGCCGTGCGCCTTCTCCTCGCAGAAGGGTCTACTGTTAGAATGCCGTTCGCATTGGGCGGCAGATGTACCCGCTGTCTTTTTTTTGGTTTTAACCGACAATCATTCGTGAAACGTTTTTTTCTCAAACTGCTGACCATCTGGAAACAGAAGCTGAAACTGTATTTTCTGGCCGCCTGGGTTGGCGCCGGTGCCGGTATTTTTCTGCTGGCGCCGAGTTACGAGTACATCAGTTCGAGGGAGCTCGATGCCGATCCGTTGTCGTCGATCGAGTTCGTCATCACCCAATTCACCGATGTCGTCACCGGCCAGATGAGCCATAACAACATCATTTTATTCTATGCCGAAATCGGCGCACTGCTGGGTTTGTTGTCACTGGCGTTTTACCAGATGATACACAGGCGCATGGCCGATCTGGACTCGCTCACGGTGGAGCTGGAAAAAGACTTGCTCCCCATCATTCGTCAGGGCGAAGGTGCGCATCTGGAATTCAAGTCGTCGCTGCGCTGGGATATGCAGGAAACCCGCGTCAACAAGGCACTGGAAACCGTGGTACTGAAAACCATTGCCGGTTTTCTGAACAGCCATGTCGGCGGCACCTTGTTGATAGGCGTGGCCGACGATGGCGAAATTCTGGGGCTGGAAAACGACTACAAGACATTGAAAAAGCCGGATTCAGACGGCTTTGAGCAAACTTTGATGACGGTGATTTCGCAACAACTGGGTACCGATGTCTGCGCCGACGTGCATGTGCTGTTTCATACCATCGATAACAAGGATGTATGCCGGGCGATCATCTCCCCCGCCCATCGTCCGGTGTTCCTGACCCAGAGCAACACGCCCAAGCTGTTCGTCAGAACCGGTGGCGGCACCCGCGACCTCAATGTGCAGGAAACCTTGGAATATGCCGCGAATCGCTGGAAACTCGGCAAGTAAGGCCTTACCATCCATGGCCTTTCCGTAACGCATCCTGACTTGCCATGCCACCGTCCCCTTTCGTTTCCTGGCTACGTCATTCGTCGCCTTACATCCATGCCCACCGCAACCGGACATTCGTCATCGTCTTCAGCGGTCATGCGGTGACAGAGCCGGGGTTCGATGGTTTGATCCACGACTTCACCCTGTTGAAAAGCTTAGGGGTGCGCCTGGTTCTGGTGCATGGCATTCGTCACCAGGTGGATGAACGCTTGCAGGAACGTGGCGATACACCGACGTTTCACCATCACCTGCGCATCACCGATGCCACGACCTTGCAATACGTCAAGCAGGCGGCAGGTTTGGTACGAATCGAAATCGAAGCGGCGTTATCGATGGGCGTGTCCGGCTCGCCGATGGCCGGTGCAGGCATCCGGGTGGCGTCGGGCAATTTCGTTACCGCCAGGCCCTTGGGCGTACTGGATGGCATCGATTATCACTACACTGGCAAGGTTCGCCGCATCGATGCGGCGGCGATACATCAACAGCTCGACCACAACCATGTGGTGCTGATTTCCCCGATGGGTTACTCGCCCAGCGGCGAAGTGTTCAACCTGGCAGCGGAAGACGTGGCGACCGAAGTCGCGGTGGCGTTGAAAGCTGAAAAACTGATAGTGCTGACCGAGCAGAATTGCCTGTCGCCGGGCGATGGCGCAGCGCTTCAGCAACTGACGACGGCACAGGCTGAAGCGCTGCTGCAAGAGGCTGCCGCGATACCGGCTGAAATCTCGCGGGCATTGGCCGCAGCGACGCAGGCCTGCAAGGGCGGTGTCGAGCGTGCGCATCTCATCAACCGACAGGTTGACGGTGCCTTGTTGCAAGAATTGTTTACCCGTGACGGCATCGGTACGCTGGTCAGCTCGAATGCCTTTGAATCGATTCGCCCCGCCAGTCTCGACGACATAGGCGGCATCATGGAGCTGATAAAGCCGCTGGAAGCCCAGGGAATACTGGTCAGGCGCTCGCGTGAGAAACTGGAGATGGAGATTGGTGATTACGTCGTGATCGAGCGCGACGGCTTGATTATCGGCTGTACGGCGTTTCATCCGGTTGCCGGTGATCGGTGCGGCGAGATTGCCTGTCTGGCGGTGCACCCCGATTACCAGAACAACGCGCGCGGCCATAGCCTGTTGAGTTATCTGGTCGAAAAAGCCAAGCAGCAAAACATTCAGCGGCTTTTCGTCAGATCAACCCAAAGCGTGCACTGGTTCGTCGAGCGCGGTTTTGTGTCATGCGAGGTGGAGGATTTGCCCGAACCCTTGCGCAGCGGCTACGACCGGCAACGCAATTCCAAAGTCTTGTTCAAAACCGTCAGCTGATGCCGTAGCTTGCATTGCCCCAAGTCACCTCATGGATTCGATAATATGAAAGCATTAAATGTGTTGCAAATTAGTGATTTACATGTTCTTGCAACACCAGGTGCCACGATGCTGGGTGTCGATACCGAATACTATTTCCATCGCACCCTGGCGCATGCGTTTGCCAGCCACCACGCTTTCGATCTGATTCTGCTTACCGGCGATCTGACCCAGGAACCAACAGCCGCCAGCTACCAGCGTATTGCAAACCATCTGGCCGGGTACCAAACCCCGTGCCTGTGTCTGCCCGGCAATCATGACGATTTTGCGCTGATGCAAGAGCATCTGCGTAACGATTGGGTCAGCTGCGACAAACAGATAGCCTTGGGTAACTGGCGCGTTCTCCTGCTAAACAGCCAGATCGAAAACAACCCCGCAGGCAAGCTGGCCGAAAACGAACTGGCCTGGTTGGAAACCATGCTGCAAAACCGTGCCGACCCATTTTTTCTGGTTGCCGTGCATCACCACGCCTATCCAAGCGGCTGCGCCTGGCTGGATGGCATGGGGATCGAAAATGGGAAGGCTTTATGCCAGCAATTGGCAAGGCATGGCAACGTCAAGGCACTGATCAACGGCCACATCCATCAAGCCCTGGCGAAACGCTACCAGCATATCGACTTGCTGGCAGCACCATCGACCTGCTTTCAGTTCGCGCCGGATAGTGCGAATTTTCGTATCGACGATGCGTCGCCGGGCTACAGGGTGTTGGAGCTGTTCGATGACGGCAGCTTGAACACCGCGTGTTATAGGCTGCCTGAGACGCTGAAAGGGCTGGATCTCGATAACCGTGGTTACTGAAACCCGGATTTGCCGGTTAGATAACTTTCGGGGTTGATTTTGCCGTCATCCTTGGCCAGAAGAACGCCCAGCTCATCCATGGCTTTCTTGTAGACCCGGCGCTTGAAGTACACGACATCTTTCAGCGGATACCAATACTCCACCCACTTGAAGTTATCGAATTCCTGCTTCTGGCCACAATCGAAGCGCACCTGGGATTCATCGCTAAGCAAGCGGAGCATGAACCAGATTTGCTTCTGGCCTATGCACAAAGGCATGGAGTTTTTGCGGATATAGCGTTCGGGCAGCTTATAGCGCAACCAGTAGCGCGTTCTGCCCAATACCTCGACATGCTCCGAACGCAAGCCTGTTTCCTCCCACAATTCGCGATACATCGCTTGTTCCGGTTCCTCATTGCAATCGATCCCACCCTGAGGGAATTGCCAAGAGTTTGTGCCTTTACGCTTGGCCCAGAACACACGACCGTCGTCATTGCAAAGGATAATACCGACATTAGGCCGGTACCCTTTTGAATCTATCATGTGTGAAACCCGTATCGTTTGCCGGCTTCAACGATTCGATAGGTCAAATCCAAAGCGGCCATTTATTCAATGGCACGATTATTTCACTATTCCACAAAAAACACACGCTTACCATCGCCCGGCGCCTTTTATTATGCTGCCGGGCTGACGGAATGTCCTTGCGGACTTACGGAGCATCACATGCTTGAATACCCCGTTGCTTGGGGTTGATAGTGCTTGATTTGATCGAAATTGAGATAGCGATAGGTATCGGCGCTGTTCTGATCGATAACCGCCGCGTACTGCATGTACTCATCGACCGTCGGAATCCGCCCCAACAGCGAGCACACCGCTGCCAGTTCCGCTGACGACAGGAACACATTGGCACCAGCGCCCAAACGGTTGGGGAAATTGCGGGTCGAGGTTGATACCACGGTGGCACCGTCGGCGACTCTGGCCTGATTGCCCATGCACAACGAGCAGCCCGGCATTTCGGTGCGGGCACCCACCTTGCCGAAAGTGCCGTAATAGCCTTCTTCCACCAACTGGTTCTGATCCATCTTGGTTGGCGGTGCTACCCACAAACGGGTCGGCAGCGCACCGGCTTTTTCCAGCAGTTTGCCCGCCGCGCGGAAATGGCCGATGTTGGTCATGCACGAGCCGATGAACACTTCATCGATTTTGGTACCTGCCACCGCCGACAACGGCTTGATGTCATCCGGGTCGTTCGGGCAGGCCAGCAAGGGTTCGCTGATTTGATTCATATCGATTTCGATGATCTCGGCGTAGTCGGCATCCTGGTCGGCGGCCAGCAATACCGGATCATCCAGCCAGGCCTGCATGGCTTTGATGCGACGCTGAAGGGTGCGGGCATCGCCATAGCCCTGCGCAATCATCCAGTTCAGCAGCGTGATGTTGGAGTTGACGTACTCGCGGATCGGCGCTGCGTTCAGTTTGATGGTACAGCCGCCCGCCGAACGCTCGGCTGAGGCATCGGATAATTCGAAGGCCTGCTCGACTTTCAAATCCGGCAAGCCCTCGATTTCCAGAATCCGCCCGGAGAATACGTTTTTCTTGCCCTGTTTGGCCACGGTCAGCAAGCCGCGCTGAAGTGCCACGTAAGGAATGGCGTTGACCAGATCGCGCAAGGTGATGCCGGGCTGCATCTGGCCTTTGAAACGCACCAGCACTGATTTCGGCATGTCCAGCGGCATCACGCCAGTAGCCGCAGCAAATGCCACCAGGCCGGAACCGGCCGGGAAGGAAATGCCGATCGGGAAACGGGTATGCGAATCGCCGCCGGTGCCTACCGTATCCGGCAGCAACATGCGGTTGAGCCAGGAATGAATCACGCCGTCGCCGGGACGCAAGCTGATGCCGCCACGGGTCATGATGAAATCCGGCAGGGTGTGCTGCATCTGCACGTCCACCGGCTTGGGATAGGCTGCCGTGTGGCAGAACGATTGCAGCACCAGATCGGCCGAAAAACCCAGACAGGCCAGGTCTTTCAGCTCGTCGCGCGTCATCGGCCCCGTGGTGTCCTGCGAACCCACCGTGGTCATCCTGGGTTCGCAATAACTGCCGGGGCGCACACCGGGCAGGCCACAGGCCTTGCCGACCATTTTCTGTGCCAGGGTGTAGCCTTTGCCGCTATCGGCCACCTCGGCCAGTTTTCTGAACAGCGTCGATGCGGGCAAGCCCAAGGCTTTGCGTGCCCTGTCGGTCAGGCCGCGTCCGATGATGAGGGGAATCCGGCCGCCGGCGCGCACCTCGTCCAGTAAAACGCTGGTTTTCAGTTGGAATCGGCAAATCAGTTCGTCACTGCCGTGACGTTTGATGACGCCTTGATACGGGTAGATGTCGATGACATCGCCCATCGCCATGTCGGCTACATCGCATTCGATCGGCAATGCACCGGAATCTTCCAGGGTGTTGAAGAAAATCGGCGCGATTTTGCCGCCGATGCAGACACCACCGGCGCGTTTGTTGGGAATGTACGGGATGTCTACACCCATGTACCACAACACCGAGTTGGTGGCGGATTTGCGCGATGAGCCGGTACCGACCACATCGCCAACATAAGCCACCGGGAAACCGTTGGCTTTGAGTGCCTCGATTTGCCGTTCGGCGTGGCTGATGCCCTCGCGCGGCATTTTGAGCATGGCTTTGGCGTGCAGCGGAATATCGGGGCGCGACCAGGCATCTTGCGCCGGTGACAAATCGTCGGTGTTGGTTTCGCCGCTTACTTTGAACACGGTAACGCTGAGTTTTTCCGGCACGTCAGGACGCGACGTAAACCATTCGGCATCGGCCCAGGATTGCAACACCTGCCGGGCATGGACGTTACCGGCCTCGGCCTTTTCCTGCACGTCGTGGAAGGCATCGAACACCAGCAGGGTGCCCGCCAGTGCCTTGGCTGCCGTCGGCGCAATGGCGGGGTTGTCCAGCAGCTCGATCAGCGGCGCGATGTTGTAACCGCCCAGCATGCTGCCTAGCAGTTCGGTGGCTTTTTCGGCGCTGACGATAGGCGACACGGCTTCGCCTTTGGCAATCGCCGCCAAAAAACCGGCCTTGACATAGGCCGCCTCGTCGACACCGGCAGGAATGCGGTTGGCCAGCAAGTCCAGCAGAAAAGCGTCTTCGCCGGGTGGTGGATTTTTCAGCAAGGTCACCAGCGCGGCAACCTGTTCGGCATTCAACGGTTTGGGAGCGATGCCTTCGGCAGCGCGTTCTGCTACATGTTCACGGTATTGCTCTAGCATGGCGGCGTCCTGTGGGTTTTGTCACGATGAACGGGGTGAATCGGGTGTCTCGGTTGCGAAATAGTAAGCGATCAACCCTCTAACGGGTAGTCATTCTGCCGCCGCAAGCCGCACACACGGATTGGAATGGCAGTTCTCGCAATGACCCTCAAATCCTGAATTCCGCCGACCGGGCATGGGCGGTCAAGCCCTCGCCTCGCGCCAGTATCGACGCCACTTTTCCCAGTTGCGATGCGCCCTGCGCCGAGCAGTTGATTACGCTGCTGCGTTTTTGGAAATCGTAAACGCCCAGCGGCGAGGAATAACGGGCCGTGGTCGATGTGGGCAGGACGTGGTTGGGGCCTGCGCAGTAATCGCCGATGGCTTCGGCAGTGTAGCGGCCCATGAAAATGGCCCCGGCGTTGCGGATTTGTCCGGCCAGGGTATCAGGGTCTTCGACCGACAATTCCAGATGTTCCGGCGCGATGCGGTTGGCGACTTCGGCGGCTTCCGCAAGGTTTGCCACTTTGATGAACAGGCCGCGACCTGTGATCGAGGCACGGATGATGTCGGCGCGCTCCAGCGTTGGCAGCAGTTGATTGATGCTGGCTTCGACCTGATCCAGAAAATCGCCATCCGGGCTGATGAGTATGGCTTGGGCGTTTTCGTCGTGTTCGGCTTGCGAGAACAAGTCCATTGCGATCCAGTCCGGCTGGGTCTGACCGTCGCAGATGACCAGGATTTCCGACGGGCCCGCGATCATGTCGATGCCAACCTGGCCGAACACCAGTTTCTTGGCGGTGGCGACGTAGATATTGCCGGGGCCGACGATTTTATCGACCGCAGGCACGGTTTCGGTGCCGTAAGCCAGCGCGGCCACGGCCTGGGCACCGCCGACGGTGAATACCCGGTCGACACCGGCAAGATGCGCGGCCGCCAGCACCATGGCGTTGGTTTCGCCGCGTGGCGTGGGTACTACCATGACCAGCTCAACGACACCGGCGACTTTGGCCGGTATGGCGTTCATCAACACCGATGACGGGTAAGCCGCTTTGCCGCCCGGCACATACAAACCCGCCCTGTCGAGTGCGGTGACTTTTTGTCCTAACAACGTGCCGTCGGCTTCGGTGTATTGCCAGGATTGCAGTTTTTGGTGTTCGGCATAGGCGCGGATGCGGTCGGCAGCGGTTTGCAGCGCCTTGGCCTGAGCGTCAGGCAAGTGATCCCAAACCTGTTGCAACGTGGCTTTGTCTAGTTCCAGTTCGGCACCGGCATTGAACGCCGTACCGTCGAAGCGGTTGGTGTAGTCGATCAGGGCCGCGTCACCGCGTTGGCGCACGTCGGCGATGATGTTCAGCACGCGGCTGTGAATGTCCAGGTCTAAACCGGCATCGAAGGCCAGACGTTGTTGCAACTGCTGATCGAAGTCGGTAGCGGCGAAATCGAGCCTGAATAAGTTGATTGCAGTCATGACAGCGCCCTCTGTGCCAAGGTTTGTTCGAATTGGTCGATCAAGGCCTGAATGGCCTGATGCTTCATTTTCATCGCCGCCTTGTTGACCACCAGCCTAGAGGTGATGCTGGCGATCAGTTCGCGCGGCTCCAGACCGTTGGCTTTCAAAGTGTTGCCGGTGTCGACCAGATCGACGATGCAGTCAGCTAGGCCGACCAGCGGCGCCAGTTCCATCGAGCCGTACAGTTTGATGATGTCGGCCTGTATGCCCTGATCGGCAAAATAACGCTGCGCGGTTTTGACGTATTTGGTGGCGACGCGCAGACGGCCTTTGGGGAAGCTTGAGCCGACACGGCCTGCCGTCATCAACCGGCAACCGGCAATGCCGAGATCGAGCGGCTCGTACAGGCTGTCGGCACCATGTTCCAGCAGCACATCCTTGCCGGCGATGCCCAAATCGGCGGCGCCGTACTCGACGAAGGTGGGTACGTCGGTGGCACGGATGATGACCAGTTGCACCTCGGCGTGCGTGGTTTGCAGGATTAGTTTGCGGCTTTTGGCCGGGTCATCGACCGGCGTGATGCCAGCCTGCTCCAAAAAAGGCAGTGCTTCTTCGTAAATCCGGCCTTTGGATACGGCGATGGTCAGCATGAGTTGAGTTTTGGTTAGTTCGGGACGCGACGGATGGTAGCACCCAGTTGCGACAGTTTTTCCTCGATGTGATCGTAACCACGGTCGATGTGGTAAATGCGGTCGACCAGGGTTTCGCCATCGGCGGCCAGCGCCGCCAGTACCAAGCTGGCCGATGCGCGCAAATCGGTAGCCATGACGGGCGCGGCTTTCAGGCTGTTTATGCCGGTGCAGATGGCGGTATTGGATTCGAGCTTGATTTGCGCACCCATGCGCTGCAACTCCTGAACGTGCATGAAGCGGTTCTCGAACACGGTTTCGGTAATCAGCCCCACGCCGTCGGCAACGGCATTCAGCGCGGTGAACTGTGCTTGCATGTCGGTCGGGAAGGCGGGGTACGGTGCGGTACGCACCGACACGGCTTTGGGTTGCTTGCCGTGCATGTCGAGTTCGATCCAGTTATCGCCGCAACGGATGTCGGCACCGGCCTCTTTCAGTTTTATCAACACCGCATCCAGCGTGTTGGGATCGGTGTTTTTCAGCCTGACCCGGCCACGACTGATGGCACCCGCCACCAGATAGGTGCCGGTTTCGATGCGGTCGGGCAGGACATCGTAATGCAGACCGGTAAGCCCCAGGCGTGTGACGCCTTCGACGGTCAGCACGTCGGTGCCTATGCCGGTGATTTTCGCGCCCATGGCGTTGAGGAAATGCGCCAGGTCGGTCACTTCTGGTTCCTTGGCGGCGTTTTCGATGACGGTGATGCCATCTGCCAGCGTGGCGGCCATCAAAATGTTCTCGGTGCCGGTGACGGTGACCTTGTCGAGCAGCAGGCGACAGCCCTTCAGCCGTTTGGCCCGGGCGTGAATGAAGCCGCCTTCGACCTGGATGTCGGCGCCCATTTTTATCAGCGAGTCGATGTGAATATCGACAGGCCGGGCGCCGATCGCGCAGCCACCGGGCAGCGAGACATGGGCCTCGCCGAAACGCGCCAGCAAGGGGCCGAGTACCAGAATCGATGCCCGCATGGTCTTGACCAGCTCGTAAGGTGCTTCGTATTTGGTGATGGTGCTGGCATCGACTTCGATATTCATCTTTTCGTCGACCAGCAGGCTGATGCCCATCTGGCCCAGCAATTCCAGCGTGGTGGTGATGTCGTGCAGATGCGGAACATTGCCGATGCTGACCGGAACGTCGGACAGCAGGGTGGCGGCCAAGATAGGCAGCGCGGCGTTTTTGGCGCCGGAGATTCGCAGCTCGCCGACTAGCGGTTTGCCGCCGGTAATCAATAATTTGTCCATGGAATGCGGGTTTGCCTGATGTGATTCGTGCGTGTTTTGAGCGGCGTTTACGAGGGGCGGTCGCCGGAAAAATAAGGTGTTTTGTCGAAGCCGCTCAATTTGGCCAGGGCCATGAGCTGATCCGGTACGTTCTTGAACCGCAGTTGTGCACGTATCTTGCGGCTGTGCTTGATCCATTCGATCATCAAGGCCAGACCGGCGCTGTCGGTGGTGCCGACGCGGGCCAGATCGATGCAGATGGTGTCTATGCCCTTGAGGAATTTGAAGGACGTCAGGGTTTGCTGGTCTATGGTGGCAAAGGTCAGATTGCCTTCGACCGTGAACAATCCGGGCGATTGCTCGGTCAGCGTCAGCCTCGCCATTATTTGCCTTCCGCCTTGTTCAGCATGAATTTACCGATCATTTGTTCCAGCACGATGGCCGAACTGACAATATCGATGCGGCTTTTGTTTTGCAGGTAATCGGCGGAGCCGCCGGGTTCGATGCTGACGTACTGTTCGCCCAGCAGTCCGGCGGTGTAGATGCTGGCGCTGGAATCGATGGGTAGGTTGTCGTACTGCGCTTCGATGTGCATTTCGACCAGCGATTCATGGCTATCGCGATCCAGCGTGATAGCGGCGACGCGACCGATACGCACACCGGCCATCGATACCGGCGAGCGGACTTTCAGGCCACCCGAGTTGCGAAACTGGGCGTAGACGGTGTAGCTGTCGCGCCCGGTGTAAGTCCCGAGATTGCTGACCTGCAAGGCCATGTAGAACAGGGCGGCAATGCCGGTCACGACGAACAGGCCGACCAGCGTGTCCTGCGTTGTTGAATGTTGCATGTCAAATGTCTCCAAACATCAGAGCGGTTAAGATGAAATCGAGGCCGAGGATTGCGAAGGCGGAGTTGACCACGGTGCGCGTCGTTGCCCGGCTGACGCCTTCGGCGGTTGGGATGGCGTCGTAACCTTCGAACAGGGCGATCCAGGTGACGACGAAGCCGAACACCACGCTTTTGATGACGCCGTTGATGATGTCGTCCTTGAAATCGATGTTGTTCTGCATTTGCGACCAGAAGGCACCGTCATCGACGCCGAGCATGCCGACACCGACCAGGTGCCCGCCCATGACGCCCAGGGCGCTGAACATGGCTGCCAGCAATGGCATCGACAGAAAACCGGCCAGAAAACGCGGCGAAATGATGCGGTTAACCGGATCGACCGCCATCATTTCCATGCCCGACAATTGTTCAGTGGCTTTCATCAGGCCAATTTCCGCTGTCAATGCCGAACCGGCGCGACCGGCAAACAGCAGCGCGGTGACGACCGGCCCGAGTTCACGCACCAGCGATGCCGCCACCATGACGCCCAGCGATTCCTCGGCGCCGAAGTCCGACAGGATGTAATAGCCCTGCAAGCCCAGCACCATGCCGACGAACAGGCCGGAGATGACGATAATCAGAAACGACAGCACGCCGACCGAATACATCTGTCTGACCAGAAGATTGGGACGCGGCAGCATGTCGCGCAGGCCTGTCAGCGTGTGAATCAGGAAAAACGTACCGCGTCCGATTTTGGCAAACGAGGCGCGTGTGGTTTTTCCGAGTGTTTCGAGCAGGTTGGTCATGAGGTTCTAAGGGTAGCGGCGAACGCACAGCAGATCGTCGAGATAATCGTTGGCTGGATAATGGTAAGGCACCGGGCCGTCGGCCTCGCCTTTGATGAATTGGCTGACCCAAGGCGAGTCGGAGTCGGCCAGTTGTTGTGGTGTGCCCTGGCCAACGATCTTGCCTTCGGACAGTACGTAGATGTAATCGGCAATGGCGGCGGTTTCCTGGACGTCATGCGAGACGATGACGCTGGTCAGCCCCAGTGTGGCATTGAGCGATTTGATGAGATGCACCAGTACGCCCATCGAAATCGGATCCTGGCCGGTGAAGGGTTCGTCGTACAGGATCATCATCGGGTCGAGCGCGATGGCCCTGGCCAGGGCGACGCGACGCGCCATGCCGCCGGATAGTTCGTTCGGCATCAGTTCGCGGGCACCGCGCAGGCCGACGGCGTTGAGTTTCATCAGCACCAGCGAACGTATCATCGATTCCGGCAGATGGGTGTGTTCACGCAACGGGAAGGCGACGTTGTCGAACACGTTCATGTCGGTCAGCAGTGCGCCGCTTTGAAACAACATGCCGATACGTTTGCGCAGGGTGTACAGCTCGCGGTTTTTCAGTTGATGGACGTTCTGGTCATCAACGAAAACACTGCCTTGATTGGGAGCGAGCTGGCCGCCGATCAGTTTGAGCAAGGTGGTTTTGCCGGTACCGCTCGGCCCCATGATGGCGGTGATTTTGCCGCGTTCGATGGCCAGACTGATGTCGTCGAAAATTTTGCGTTGCCCGCGCAGAAAGGTCAGATTGCGAATGCAGACGAGAGCTTGGGTCGATCGTGCGGCGTTGGCCATCGAGTGTTTTGAGATCAATGTGTTGCGACAGGGTGGGCTATTCTCCACGAGGCATTGAGATCAAGTCAATGACCGAGGTGAAGCCGGGGTGAAAATGGCAATGGTAACTTATTGAATGGCTGTTGAATTTTCCCAAATTTCCGCGCTTTGGTGTTTTGCGCCTATCGCACAAGCGCTTTTAGGGAAATTTATCTATGCAATAATGACGCCTTTTTTGCAGGGTTGTTGGTCTGGCATGAGTCTGAACGAAGATCGCGACATTCGGGCGCTGGCGGCGGCGGTGATTCAGGCCGAAACCGAGGCGATTTCGCGCCTGGTCGAGCGTATCGACCAAAACTTCGTTGCGGCCTGTCATCTGCTCTTGGCTTGTCGTGGCCGCGTCGTGGTAACCGGCATGGGCAAGTCGGGTCATATCGCCGGCAAAATCGCCGCGACGCTGGCCAGTACCGGGACACCGGCGTTTTTCGTCCATCCGGGTGAGGCCAGCCATGGCGACCTTGGCATGATTACCCGCCAGGATGTCGTGCTGGCGCTGTCGAACTCGGGTGAAACCGGGGAAATCCTCACCATTTTGCCTATCATCAAACGCCTGGGTGTGCCGTTGATTGCGATGACGGGGAATGCCGGGTCGGCGCTGGCGCGGTTTGCCACGGTGCATCTCGATACCTCGGTTGAACAGGAAGCCTGCCCTCTGGGTCTGGCGCCTACCTCCAGCACGACGGCTGCCCTGGTGATGGGCGATGCGCTGGCGGTTTCGTTGCTGGTGACCAAAGGCTTCACCCGCGATGATTTTGCCTTGTCGCATCCGGGGGGGAGTCTGGGTAAGCGCTTGTTGTTGCAGGTTGACGACATCATGCACACCGGCGATGCCGTGCCCAAAGTTGCCGTCGATGCGAAGGTGAGCGATGCCTTGCTGGAAATGACGGCCAAAAAACTGGGGATGACGGCGATTGTGACCGCAGACGATAGTGTGGCGGGTGTGTTTACCGATGGTGATTTGCGGCGGATGCTGGCGAAAAACCTCGACATTCATGCCACCGCTGTTGCCGATGTCATGACCAGTCCGTGTCAGGTGATAGGCGACGGCATTCTGGCTGCCGAAGCCATGCAGATCATGGAAGCCAGAAAGATCAACGGCTTGCTGGTGGTTGACGAGCGCCGGGCCTTGATTGGCGCATTGAACATGCACGATTTGTTACGTGCCGGTATCGTTTGAGTGACAACCATGCAATTGACGTTACAACAACAGGAACGCATCAAACCCATCAAGCTGCTGATTCTCGATGTCGACGGCGTACTAACCGATGGCCGTCTGTTTTTCGACGACCAGGGCAAGGAATACAAGTGCTTTCACGCCCGTGACGGTCACGGCATCAAGCTGTTACGTCAAACCGGCGTCGAGGTGGCGGTGATTTCCGGTCGCCAATCAAATTCCGTGACGCTGCGTATGCAAAGCCTGGGTGTGAAACACGTTTATCAGGGCCACGACAACAAGCGGGCGGCGTTTCAGGACATACTGCGGATTTTGCAGTTGCAGCCACACCAGGTGGCTTATGTTGGTGATGATGTGCTGGATTTGCCCATCATGTTGCAAGCGGGTTTTGCGGTAGCGGTTCACGATGGCCATTTCGCCGTTCGGCAGCGGGCGCACTGGCAGACACAGACGCCCGGCGGCCTGGGTGCCGTGCGCGAAGTCTGCGACACCATCATGCAGGTTCAGGGTACGTTCGACGGCGTGCTGGAGGCTTATCTGTGATTGTTTGGGATAATTATCGCGCCTATGTTTACGTGGGCATCGCGGCCTTGTTGTCGTGGTGGCTGCTGAGTATCTACCAACAGCGCGATACCACATTGCGGGTTGCCGAAGGCGGTGCCGATTTTTTCAGCCACGCCTACCATAAAAAAGAAATGGATGCGTTCGGAGTCGTAAAAAGCGAATTGCGGGCCGAGACCATGCAGCATTTCAAGACCAGTGGCGAAATCCACCTCGTCAGCCCGGTGATGACGTTGTACAACGCCAATGCGGCGCCGTGGCTGATCGAGTCGGAAACCGGCATCATGGCGGCGGATGGCGATCATTTACAGCTGAACGGCAAGGCTCTCATCAAACGGGAAGCCAGCAAGACGGCCAGGGCGCTGACCGTCAATACATCGAATTTGCGGGTGCAGTTGTCGAAGAATTACGCAGAAACCGCTGACTGGGCAGAAATCATCAATCCGCCGAACAAGTCCTCGGGAACCGGCATGGAGGTTACATTTACGAGCCCTATCCATCTGAAATTGTTATCCAAAGTCAAAGGCCGTTATGAAATTAACTAAGCTGCTGATCGGGTTGGTTTTGCTGCTGATCGTTCCTGCCTTGATGGCACTGGAGAGCGATGCCGAACAACCGGTTTATATCGACTCCGACCACGCGATGTACGATGAAAAAGCCCAAACCAGTACCTATATTGGCAACGTGGTGGCTACCCAAGGCAGCATCAAGATCAACGCCGACAAGCTGGTGGTTAATTTGAAGAATGGCGGTATCGATAAGCTGGTCGCTACCGGTAATCCATCGCGATTCAAGCAACTGCCTGCGGTTGGCAAGGAAGAAATGCATGGCGAAGGCCAGATCATCGAGTTTCACCCTGAAAAAAACCTGTTGATTTTCATGAAAAATGCGTCGGTCTGGCAGGGTGATGCCAAGCAATCGAGCGAGCGCATCGAATACGACACCAAAAATTCATTGCTGAAAGCCGGCGAGTCCAACACCGACGGCAAGCGCGTACATTCCGTCATCAAGCCCAAACCGGCGCAATAGCATGGCCCGTTTGATTGCTGAAGCGCTGTACAAGCGTTATGGTCGCCGCACGGTGGTCGATGGCGTGAGCTTGCAGGTTGAAACCGGTGAGATCGTCGGGCTGCTGGGGCCGAATGGTGCCGGAAAAACCACCAGTTTTTACATGCTGGTTGGCTTGGTACGCGCCGATCAGGGCCGAATCGTCCTCGATGACCAGGATGTCACTCACTATCCCATGCATCGTCGTGCCAGGATGGGCATAGGCTATCTGGCGCAGGAAGCCTCGGTGTTCCGCAAACTGAGCGTGGCCGACAATCTGCGGGCGGTGTTGCAGATACGCAATGATCTGACCGATGGCCAGATCGAGCTGATGATAGCCGAGCTGCTGGCCGAGTTCGGCATTGAACATTTGCGCGACAATATCGCGATGAGCCTGTCGGGCGGCGAACGGCGGCGCTGCGAGATTGCCCGCGCCCTGGCGTCCGAGCCGCAATTCATCTTGCTTGATGAACCCTTTGCCGGTGTCGATCCGATTTCGGTGCTGGATTTGCAGAAAATCATTGCTCATCTGCGCGATCGTGGCATCGGTATCCTGATTACCGAACACAAGGTACGGGAGACACTGGAAATTTGCGACAGAGCTTATATCCTGAATGAGGGCCGCGTCATCGCAGAGGGGCGGTCGGACGCATTGGTGAACAACGAAGAGGTTCGCCGCGTGTATTTGGGCGATCGGTTCAGTCTATGAATTTTGAGCTATGAAACAGTCACTACAGCTAAGGATAGGCCAGAGTCTTACCATGACGCCGCAATTGCAGCAGGCTATCAAGCTGCTGCAAATGTCGACCATGGATTTGCAACAGGAAATTCAGCAAGCCCTGGAATCGAACATCATGCTCGAAGTCGAGGAGGACGAACAATCGGGGCGGGATTATCAGGAAAAGCAGGAAAAGAAAATCGATAACAGCGACCAGATCACCAGTGAGGGATCGCAAACCGATATGCCCGACGAATTGCCGGTCGACGCGGGTTGGGACGATGTATTCGAAAGCAGCCTGCCCGCTGGCGACAATGGCGACAATGGCGAGGAGGCGCCCGAGTTCGAAAGCTTTCGCAGCAAAACCGAAACCCTGCGCGATCATCTGTTATGGCAGCTGGAATTGACGCCTGTCTCCGACAGGGATTACGTCATCGGTGTGGCGATCATCGATGCCATCAATGACGATGGCTATCTGGCCAGCAGCGTCGATGACCTCTGGCAAGGCCTGTTCGACCACCTGGAAAGCCTGGAGCGCGACGAGGTGCAAGCCGTTCTGCATTTGATCCAGAATTTCGACCCCTCGGGTGTCGGCGCTCTCGACCTTGCCGACTGCCTGCATCTGCAAGTTGCGCAACTGCCCGATGCTACGCCGTACAAGGCGCTGGCACTGGAATTCATCGCCCGCCATCTTGATCTGCTGACCAGCTGCGATATTGCCAAATTGAGCAAACGCCTGGAATGGCCCGAGCACCAGATCAAGTCGGTGCTGACACTGATACGCACACTGGATCCCAAGCCCGGCTTGAGTTTGCAGGCCAACGATGTCGAATACGTCGTACCCGACGTGTTCGTTTCCAGAATTCGTGGCCAATGGCTGGCCAGCCTCAACCCCGATATTGCGCCCAAATTGCGTGTCAACCCGTTTTATTCGGGCATGGTAAAACGCGCGGATAACAGCCAGGACAATGTCAGCATGAAGAACCATCTACAGGAAGCCCGTTGGTTCATCAAAAGCCTGCACAGCCGCAATGACACTCTGCTGCGGGTGGCCAAATCCATCATCGACAGGCAAGGCGATTTTTTCGACCATGGCCCGATTGCCATGCGGCCCATGGTGTTGCGCGACATCGCCGAGGAACTGAGTCTGCATGAATCGACCATTTCGCGAGTGACCACGCAGAAATACATGCACACGCCGCAGGGCGTCATCGAATTCAAATATTTTTTCTCCAGCCACGTCAATACCGAGGACGGCGGCGAATGTTCGGCAACGGCGATTCGGGCACTCATCAAGGAACTGGTCGACAATGAAAATCCAGCCAAACCATTGAGCGATAGTAAAATAGCCGACCTTTTGAAGGAGAAAGGTATCAATGTTGCGCGTCGCACGATTGCAAAATACCGCGAGGCCATGTTGGTTCCATCTACCAGCCAGCGCAAGCGGCTGATTTGATCCATTCGGCAAGCACATTTTCCAAACCTTAGGAGTATCTCCATGCAAGTTAGTATCACAGGCCACCACGTCGAAGTCACCGAAGCGCTGAAAGCTTACTCGGAAGAAAAAATCGCCAAGATCAAGCGTCATTTCGACAACGTGGTCGATGTCCACATCATTCTGACCGTCGAGAAACTCGAACAAAAAGCCGAAGCCGCCGTGCAGGTCAGCGGTGCCAAGCTGTACGCAGAAGACACCCAGGAAGATATGTACGCTGCCATCGACAACATGGTCGACAAACTGGACAGGCAAATACTCAAGCACAAGGAAAAACTACACAACCATCGTTAAGATAGAACGGGGCGGGCAGACAGGCTTCGCCCCATTCCGTCAAAGGGGGATCATGAAGCTCGTCATCATCAGCGGTCTGTCGGGGTCTGGAAAAAGCATCGCGCTCGATACCTTGGAAGATTGCGGTTATTACTGCATCGATAATTTGCCAGTAACCTTGTTGCAGGAGTTCGTCGTCAACGTCATGTTGAACGATGAACGAACCTACGCCAAAACCGCCATCGGCATCGATGCCCGTAATCAGACTGATAAACTTCCCGATTTTCCCGACATTCTGGCCTTCATCCGTAGCAAAGGCATCGATTGCGAAGTGGTTTACATGCATGCGGAAGAGCGCATCATAGTCAAGCGTTACAGTGAAACGCGCCGCCGCCATCCGCTGACCACCGCCGACCGCTCGCTGCGCGAGGCCTTGCCTATCGAGCAAGAACTGCTTCGCCCCCTGGCGACACAGGCCGACATCGTCATCGACACCAGTTATACCCACTACCATCAGCTGCGCGATCTGCTGAAAAACCGCATGGGTGAAAAAGGCAAAAGCCAGTTGTCGATGATGTTCCAGTCTTTCGGTTTCAAATACGGTATCCCGCTGGATGCCGATTTCGTCTTCGATGCGCGCAGCTTGCCCAATCCGTATTGGGTGCCGGAACTACGCGGCCTGACGGGAAAAGATCAGGCAGTGATCGATTTTTTGCAGAACGAAACCCCGGTCAAAGAGTTTCTGCATGACATTGCCCATTTCATTGGCCGTTGGGCGCCCCGGTTCGAATCGGACAACCGCAGCTATCTGACCATCGCTATCGGCTGCACCGGTGGCCAGCACCGCTCGGTTTATCTGGTCGAGGCACTGAGCACACATTTTCGCGACAGCATTCCCAATGTCATCGTCAGGCACCGCGAGTTGCGTTGACGGCAGGGCTTGTCGAAACGTTCACAGTCGTGTTTGCTTTGGGATGTAAAGCCTCGTCTGTGTTATTTTCCTTAGGTAAATGGTAGTATTTTTCCAACCGTTTCAAACGCCCACGAATTTATGTCAAACGTCGCCGTATCTGTCCCTAAAGCGGTATTGGAGTTCAAAAGCACGTCACTGACCGTTCCCGTTCTGATATTGACAGGCAGCGATGGCAAAACCATCGAACAGCAAATCAAAGACAAAGTCGCGCAAGCGCCTGAGTTTTTCAAGCACTCGCCATTACTCGTCGATTTACAAAAACTCAATGCCCAACACGCCGACCTAGCCATCGATGTCTTGATTGCATCGATTCGCCAGCAAGGCTTCATGCCTATCGGTATACGTGGCGGTACCGATAGCCAGAACCAGGTGGCCTTGTCGCTGGGCTTGCCTGTTCATGCCTTGCATGGCGGCAATGTTCCGCTCAACAGCAAGCCTGAGGCCAAGGTTTTGTCGATGCCTGAAATCGAAGACCCTGCATCCTCGGTCGATGACTCGTCTGCTTCCGATAGTCCGCAAAACAATGGCATTGAAAACAAATTGATCGATCATCCCGTCCGTTCCGGTCAGCGGGTTTATGCGCGCGGCGATCTGATAGTAACGGCCAGCGTCAGTGTCGGTGCCGAAATCATGGCGGAAGGCAACATTCACGTTTACGGTACGCTGCGCGGTCGCGCACTGGCCGGTGTGTTGGGCAACACGGCGGCGCGTATCTTTTGCTCGGATTTGCAGGCGGAACTGATTTCGATTGCCGGCATTTATCAACTCAGTGACGACCTGGGCAGCCACGCGCCACACAAGCCGGTTCAAATCAGCCTCGACAAACAAACTCTGCTCATCAAAGACATCTAATTGCTTTTCTCGGAGGAACACCCTTGGCCAGAATAATCGTCGTAACATCAGGAAAAGGTGGTGTAGGCAAAACCACAACGAGTGCCGCAATCGCGATGGGACTGGCGAAGCGCGGCCATAAGACCGCCGTCATCGATTTCGACGTGGGCTTGCGTAATCTGGATCTGGTTATGGGGTGTGAGCGGCGCGTCGTTTACGACTTGGTCAATGTCATCAACAACGAAGCCTCTTTGAAGCAAGCGTTGATAAAGGACAAACGTTGCGACCAGCTTTACATTCTGCCGGCATCGCAAACCCGCGACAAAGACGCCTTGACGGATGACGGTGTCGAACGGGTGCTTGAAGAATTGTCAAAGGAATTCAAATACATCGTCTGTGATTCACCGGCAGGCATCGAACGCGGCGCCACGCTGGCCATGTATTTTGCCGACGATGCCTTTGTGGTGACCAATCCGGAGGTGTCGTCGGTGCGCGATTCCGATCGCATGCTGGGGATTCTGGCGAGCAAATCGCGACGAGCCGAGCGAGGCGAGGAACCGATTCGTGAGTATCTGCTGCTCACCCGCTATTCACCCGACCGGGTCAAACTGGGTGAAATGCTGAGCGTGGATGATGTGCAGGAAATTTTGTCCCTGCATTTACTGGGCGTCATTCCCGAATCGAAATCGGTATTGAGCGCATCGAACTCGGGAACTCCGGTCATTTTGGACGAGCAAAGTGACGCAGGCCAGGCGTATGCCGATGTCGTTGCCCGTTATTTGGGTGAGGACAAACCCCATCGTTTTATAGAGGAAGAGAAGAAAGGCTTGTTCAGCAAGCTGTTCGGGAGTAGATGATGAGTCTCTTGAATTATTTCAGGTCGTCCAAGCCCAGTACGGCTTCGATAGCCAAAGAGCGCTTGCAGATATTGGTTGCCCATGAGCGGGTTTCGCGCAATCAACCTTCTTATTTGCCGCAATTACAACAAGAACTACTACAAGTGATACGGAAATATGTCAATGTGAGTCAGGATGCTATCACCGTCAATTTCGAACAGGATGGTAATCAGGAAACCTTGGAATTGAACATTGTCCTTCCGGATGACCGGTGATTCGAAAATCAAATGGTTTTTTTGTTGAAACAATGAGGTGAACGTATGAAAGATGTCATTGGAGAAGCCGCCGGAAAAATCTGGCATTATCTTGAAGAGAATGGTGACGCGAGTGTGAACAAAATCACAACCGAAACCGGTCTGGGCAAGAATGAGGTGCAACGGGCCATAGGCTGGTTGTTGAAGGAAGACAAACTCAGTATCGAGAACAATGGACGCACCGAGACCCTTTCCTTGAAGCGGTAGTAACAGGCATTCTTGGTCTTAAGGCAAGTATAAGCGGCGGTCAACCAGAATCGATGCTGCGTCGAGGCTGGTTGACCGTTTTTCATGCCGGGGGTTAAGGATGCTTTATCTGGTTCCTCTTCCTCGCCACCACAAATAGCCACGTCACGTCCTGTCCAGGGCGCTTTGACCTTACACCGATTCATTTCACTAACCCGCGTCCGGAGTGTCTTTCCGACATGAAAGCCAAACTAGCTACTGTCTTTACCATCCTCTTCCTGGTTGTCATCAACATTGCCATCTGGGCTTACGTCAATAACCCGCTGCAACTGCCTTCCTGGAGCAGCACCATGATGGGCGTGACCTACAACGGTGCGCGCGCTGATTTCAATCCGGAAAAAAAGAACTTCCCGACGCGGGAACAGGTTCAAGAAGACCTGGAGTTGCTGGCGAACAACGTGCATTCGGTCAGAACCTATACCTCACTGGAAGGCATGGAAGTGGTGCCTGAGCTTGCCGTGCAGAATGGCATCAATATTGCCATGGGTGCCTGGGTCAATTTGTTTGACGACGACACCACCGAGGAAGACAAGCAGAAAATCGAGGATAAAAATCGTCGCGAACTGGAAAGCCTGGTCAATCTGGCGAATCAGTATCCCAAAACCGTGGTTCGCACCCTGGTTGGCAACGAATCGTTGCTGCGGGCGCGCTCCAAGCTGGCAGTGCCGATTGCCGAGCGTGTTCGTAACGAATTCAAGGGCCAGTTGAGCGAGCAGGACATCAAGAACAAGATCGAAGACGAGGTCAAACTGCAAGTCGCGGAAAAAGCCAATCAACTGATAGCCTACATTCGCGAAGTGAAAAAACGCACCTGGAAGCCGGTCAGTACCTCGGAAACCTGGGATATCTGGGTGGCAAACCCGGCACTGGTGGCCGAAGTCGATTACATCGGTGTGCATATTCTGCCGTACTGGGAAAACGTTCCCGTCGATCTGCCGCAAGGCGTGGAAGGCTATGGCGCTGTCGATTACGTATTCAAGCGTTACTACGAACTCCAGCAACTGTATCCTGGCAAACCCATCGTGATTACTGAGGTTGGTTGGCCATCGGATGGGCCGCCGCGTGGCGACGCAACGCCTTCGCTCATCAATCAGGCCAAATTCCTTAGGGCGTTTCTCAACAGGGCAACGGCGGAAGACGTGATTTATTACGTCATCGAAGCATTCGATCAGCCCTGGAAAATTTCGATCGAAGGCACGGCGGGTGCCTACTGGGGCTTGTTCAATGCCGAACGCCTTCCCAAGTTTCCGATGGAAGGCGAGGTGGTGGGCAATCCGATGTGGCGCAATTTCGCTACCGGTGCTGCGATACTCAGCATGATTTTGATGGCGGCTTTTCTGTTCAGCCGTCGTAGCCTGAAACTGCCGGGCAAGTTGCTGTTCGGTATCATGGTCAACTTGGCGGCATCGGTGTTGTTCTGGTCGGCCTCGATTGCCGTCGCTCAATATCAGACGGGCTTTTCGGTGGTGTTCTGGAGCATACTGCTGATGATGCAGGTCATGGCGATTCTGGTGCTTTTGACCGAAAGCTTGGAGCTGGCCGAAGTCTTGTGGCATCGCAAAGGTCGCCGTACCTTTACCCCGTTGTCGCCACATCCTGAATTCAGATACCCCAAGGTTTCCATTCATTTGCCGTTGTACAACGAGCCGCCCGATATGGTGCGTAAAACCCTGAATGGCTTGGCAAAGCTGGATTATCCCAACTTCGAAGTGCTGGTGATGGACAACAACACCAAAGACCCGAATATATGGATGCCGATCCGCGACGATTGTGACCGCCTGGGCGCCCGCTTCCGCTTCTTCCATCTGGACAATTGGCCGGGCTACAAGGCGGGTGCCATCAATTACGCACTGGAAAACACCGCCGAGGATGCCGAAATCATTGCCGTCATCGATAGCGACTACATCCTGTCGCCCGATTGGCTGAAATGCATGGTGCCGTATTTCGAACGCGAAAACGTCGGCTTCGTACAATCGCCGCAAGACTATCGGGACGCTCATCAGGGCGCGTTCAAAAACATGTGTTATTGGGAATACGCTGGTTTCTTCAATATCGGCATGATGCAGCGCAACGAATACAACGCCATCATCCAGCATGGCACCATGACCATGGTGCGCAAATCGGCGTTCGAAAAAGTCGGCCCGTGGGGCGAATGGTGTATTTGCGAAGACAGTGAACTGGGTCTACGTCTTTATGAAGCCGGTTACGATTCGGTGTACTGCAAGGAATCGTTTGGTCGCGGTTTGATGCCCGATACCTTCTCAGGCTACATGACCCAACGTTTCCGCTGGGTTTATGGCGCCATGCAGATAATCAAAAAGCACTGGCGCCATTTCTTGCCCAACAAGAAATCGGCGTTGACGCCCGCGCAACGCTATTACTTTGTGGCCGGCTGGCTGCCTTGGTTCTCTGATGCTCTGGCTTTGCTGTTCACCGGCGCCAGCCTGATTCTGACCGTGATGCTGGTGGCCCAGCCGCTGCACAGCGAACTGCCCATCAATGCATTCCTGTTGCCGACCATTGGTTTGTTCGTGTTCAAGGTACTGCGCGGTCTGTGGCTGTACAAGGCTCGCGTCGCCTGTAGTACGCTGCAATCCCTGGGCGCTGCCCTGGCTGGTTTGTCACTGACCCATACCGTAGCACTAGGCACTCTGCAAGGCCTGTTCACTTCGGGTAAGCCCTTCATGCGCACCCCGAAATACGAAGCCCAAGGGCCGCTGATAGCGGGTTTGCTGGTAATCTGGCAGGAAATATTGCTGCTGACCTTGCTGATCGCGGGCATCATCGCCATGCGCATGGAGCCGCAATTCGACAATACCAGTGGCAGGCTGTGGGTGGCGGTGCTGGCCGTGCAGGCCGTGCCTTACGTTGCAACCTTGCTGACCATCCTGATTGGCGTTGCCCCCAATTATTTGCCGGGCAAAAAATTGTCAGCCGATGAACTGGATGCCGATGCCTGAGCCAAGCCTGACCCATAGTACGATTGAATCGTGTTGTGGATCTTTTGCCAGAAGTCCGAGGATTGGTGGCCGCCTCCTATTGCTGCGTCGGGGCTTGTTTTTTCAATAAACAGCCTCATATAAGCCTGCAATCGAAACTGTTTTCCTTAGCCTAAGGATTTAATCAAATGACATCCATTGATTCCAAAGACGAATTGGTTCCCGTATTGCCGTTACGGGATGTCGTGGTTTACCCGCACATGGTCATCCCCCTGTTTGTGGGTCGGGGGATGTCGATCGATGCGCTCGATGCCGCCATCAGGCAAGACACACAGGTTATGCTGGTGGCCCAGAAAGAAGCCGATATTGATGAGCCTCGATTCGATGACCTGCATCAGGTCGGTACATTGGCGAATATCTTGCAGTTGCTCAAGCTGCCCGATGGTACGGTCAAGGTACTGGTCGAGGGTGCGCAGCGTTGTTCCGTTTTGCGTTATCAAGAGATCGACGGCTATTGCGCAGCCAGTATCGTCGGGCTTGACGATGTCGTGACCGCCAGTGAGCAGGAGCTGGAGGTGTTGCAACGAACGGCGGTCGGTTCGTTCGACCAGTACGTCAAGCTGAACAGCAAAATCCCCCCCGAAGTTTTGAATTCGCTTGCCGGTATCGATGATGCGGGGCGTTTGGCCGATACCATGGCGGCGCACATGACATTGAAGGTCGACGAGAAACAGAAAATTCTCGAAATGATCGATGTCGCCAAGCGTCTGGAAAATCTGATGACACTGATGGAAGGTGAAGTCGATATTCTCGAAATGGAAAAAAAGATTCGCAATCGCGTCAAGAAGCAAATGGAGAAAAATCAGCGAGAGTACTACCTGAATGAGCAGATGAAAGCCATTCAGAAGGAACTCGGCGAAATGGACGACGCCGCCAGCGAGGTCGACGAACTGGAGAAAAAAATCAACGCAGTCGGCATGTCGGTCGAGGCCAAAACCAAGGCCATGGCGGAACTCAATAAATTGAAAATGATGTCGCCGATGTCGGCTGAAGCGACCGTGGTTCGCAACTACATCGACTGGATGGTCAATGTGCCCTGGAAAAAGAAAACCAAGGTGCGTCACGACCTTGAATTGGCCGAATCGGTACTGGAAGCCGAGCATTACGGCCTTGAGAAAGTCAAAGAGCGTATTCTGGAATATCTGGCCGTCCAGCAACGGGTGAAGCAATTGAAAGGCCCTATCCTTTGTCTGGTGGGGCCTCCGGGCGTGGGTAAAACCTCGCTGGGCCAGTCGATTGCGCGGGCAACCAACCGCAAATATGTGCGCATGGCATTGGGCGGGGTGCGCGATGAAGCCGAGATTCGCGGTCATCGCCGTACTTACATTGGTTCGATGCCCGGCAAAATTCTACAGAATCTGTCCAAGATCAAAACGCGCAACCCGATGTTTCTTCTCGATGAAATCGACAAGATGGCATCTGATTTCCGGGGTGATCCGGCGTCGGCCTTGCTGGAAGTGCTTGATCCTGAACAGAACCATACCTTCTCCGACCATTATCTCGAAGTCGATTTCGATTTGTCCGAGGTGATGTTCGTCGCAACGGCCAATACCCTGAACATTCCGGCACCACTGATGGACAGAATGGAGGTTATTCGTCTGGCAGGCTACACCGAAGATGAAAAGATCAATATCGCATTGCGTTTCCTCATTCCTAAGCAACTCAAGAATAACGGCCTGGCGTCGTCTGAAATCATCATCGCCGAGACGGCTGTCAAAAACATCGTTCGTTACTACACACGTGAAGCCGGGGTACGTGGCCTTGAGCGTGAGATTTCGAAAATTTGCCGCAAGGTGGCAAAGGATTTGCTGTTGGACAAGGCCATGCGGCAAGCCGTCGTTGATGATGCCAACCTGGACAAGTATCTGGGCGTCAGGCGTTTCAGCTTTGGCCTGGCCGAGGACAGCGATCAGATCGGACAAGTCACAGGCTTGGCCTGGACCGAAGTGGGGGGCGAGCTGCTGACCATCGAAACAGCCGTCATGCCAGGCAAAGGCAAGCAGCAGGCGACCGGTAAATTGGGTGATGTCATGAAAGAATCTATCGACGCCGCCGTGACGGTGGTCAGAAGCCGGTCGGCATTGCTGGGTATCGATAACGAAGTCTTTCAAAAGTACGACATCCACATTCATGTTCCAGAGGGCGCGACGCCCAAAGATGGCCCGAGTGCTGGCATAGGCATGTGTACTGCCATCGTATCGGCATTGACCAAAATTCCGGTGCGCGCCGATGTGGCCATGACGGGCGAAATCACCCTCAGAGGTCAGGTTTTGCCGATTGGTGGCTTGAAGGAAAAATTATTGGCAGCTCATCGGGGTGGTATCAAAACAGTCATCATTCCTGCTGAAAACGAGAAGGACTTGGCAGAGATACCCGACAATATCAAAAATACCTTGGTCATCAAGTGTGTCCGCTGGATCGATGAGGTGCTGGAAATCGCATTACAGCATCTGCCGGTTCCGACCGAGGGCGTGGTCGATGCCAGCGTCGAAACGGCAGCAGTCAAAAATGACCCGAAATCACGCACCATAATGGCGCATTAGCGCGGGGTGTGACGCACAATCGCAGTATTTACGCGGCTTTCAGTGTATGCCTGTCTTGACACGCTTCGCTGCCGGTTGATATAAAACCGTGCGATTTCGTTCAACCTGTGAACAGGAATGGTACCGAGCCTGCGAGTAACAAAAAACGCTTGTTTGCCGAGCATAAAAATCAACGACATTAAAGGGGATATAAATGAATAAATCAGAACTAATCGATGCTATCGCCGCCGCATCACAATTGACCAAGGCTGATGCCGGTCGTGCTTTGGATGGCTTTATCAAATCGGTTGAAGATGCACTGAAAAATGGCGAATCTGTTGCGCTGGTTGGTTTTGGTACATTTGAAGTGAAGGAACGGTCGGAGCGTAAAGGCCGTAATCCGCAAACCGGCGAAGAGATAACCATCAAGGCAGCGAAAATGCCCTCTTTTAAAGCTGGTAAGTCTTTAAAAGATGCTGTAAACTAGCAACTCTTTAGTCGGGTGCTTAGCTCAGCTGGGAGAGCATCGCCCTTACAAGGCGAGGGTCGGGGGTTCGAACCCCTCAGCACCCACCAGAC
>PESC01000001.1 GCA_002929135.1 Methylomonas sp. | reverse complement strand
GATCGACCAGTATGGGTTCCTACAGAACAATTCAGTGAATCTTGCTGAATAGTTACTCATTTTGTAACTATTCAGCGTTACAAGCATGTCAACGATGTGCACATTAAGGAATCGCTATCGCGATGCTGTTTTGAAGTCGGGTCTCGGCCCGACAGCCGAGATACTTTCTTTTGCGCCGCCAAAAGAAAGTATCCAAAGAAAAGGCGGCCCGGATGCCGCTGTTATCCTTCGCTCCTCGCGTTTGGCAGGGGTTGACGAAAGGGCCATCCCTGGCCCTTCGTCAACGCGCGGCATCCTTGCCGCGCCCCTTCGGGCTATTCCTGCCAAACGCTCCGGTGCTCGGCGCGGCATACGGGAAACGGGGGCTTTCCCCAAGTTTGCGTTCACGCTGAATAGTTACTCATTTTCAACCTTGCGATTTTTTTGGAGCAACACCCGATGACCGCAGCCAAACTCCCTGTAGCCCCGCGCACATTGTCGTTGGCCCTTGTGCTGGTATTGGCGCTAATGATGGGGTGCAGCGACGACAAAACCGGCGAAGCGCCCGACATGCAAGCCAGCGTCAAAATCGCCCAGCCGCTGATTCAACAAACCATCGAATGGGACGATTACACCGGCCGCATCGAAGCCGTGGACAGTGTAGACATCCGCGCCCGTGTCGGCGGTCATCTTGAAAGCGTCCATTTCACGGCGGGTGCCCGCGTCAACAAGGGCGATTTACTGTTCGTCATCGACCCCAGGCCGTATCAGGCGCAACTGAATCTAGCCAGAGCCGAGCTGGAACGCGCCAAAATTCGCCGCGAGCTGGCGAAAAACGACCTGGCCCGCGCCGAAAACCTGCACGCGGCCCGTGCCATGTCTGCCGAAGACTACGACGCCCGTCAGAAAGGCCTGCGCGAAGCCGCCGCTGCCGTCGCATCGGCCAGCGCCCAGGTCGATGCGGCCAAGCTCGATCTCGATTACAGCGAAATCCGCGCCCCCATCAGTGGCCGCATCGGTCGCGCGATGGTAACCCCCGGCAATCTGGTGGGCATCGGTATCGACGCCAGCGTGCTGGCCACGCTGGTCTCGATCGACCCGGTGCATGTCTACATTGATGTCGACGAACAATCGGTGCTGCGCTACCGCCGCCGCGCCCACCAGCTCAACCCGAAATCCCACGACCTGACCGGCACCCCCATGCAACTGGCCATTGCCGATGAAACCGACTTCCCCCACCAGGGCCACATCGACTACTTGTCACCGCGTGAAAACCCCGACACCGGCACGGTGACACTGCGCGGCGTATTCGCCAACCCTGAGCAATGGCTGATTCCCGGCTTTTTCGCCCGGGTTCGTATCCGCGCCAGCGAGCCTTACCCTGCCCTGCTGCTACCCGAGCGCGTCCTCATCACCGACCAGACCCTGCGTTTCGTCTGGGTGCTGAAAGCCGACGGTCAACTGGACTACCGCCACATCGTGCCCGGCCCGCGCATCGGCAATTTGCGTGTCATCCGTGAAGGCCTTGCTGCCGACGACTGGGTCGTCGTGGTCGGCGGGCAAAAACTCAAGGCCGCCATGCCGGTCAAGCCTGAAAAAATCACGCTGGACGCAGCGGGAACACCTTAAAGCCATGGATCGCTTCAGCCACTTCTTTATCGACCGGCCCATCTTCGCCTCGGTACTGTCCATTGTCATCGTCCTGGTCGGCGGCCTGGCTCTGCTCGGCCTGCCCGTTGCGCAATACCCGGACATCGCGCCGCCCACCGTCATCATCAGCACCTTCTACCCCGGCGCCAATGCCGAGGTGGTGGCCAGCACCGTCGCCACGCCGATCGAGCAGGAAGTCAACGGCGTCGAAGACATGCTGTACTTGTCGTCGCAATCCACCAACAGCGGCGCCATGGCACTGACGGTCACCTTCAAGCCCGGTACCAACCTCGACAAAGCCCAGGTACAGGTACAAAACCGGGTAGCGCTGGCCGAGCCAAAACTGCCGGAAGAGGTGCGGCGACAAGGCATCAATGTCAAGAAACGCAGCCCCGACCTCAGCCTGGTGGTCAACCTGGTTTCACCCGACCAACGCTACGACAGCGTCTACATGAGCAACTACGCGCTGTTGCAGATCAAAGACAGCCTGGCGCGACTGCCCGGCGTCGGCGACATCGCCGTATTCGGCGCTCGCGACTACAGCATGCGGCTGTGGTTGAACCCGGAGAAAATCGCCGCACGCGGCATGACCGCCGGTGACGTCATCCGCGCCGTGCGTGAACAGAACATTCAGGTTGCCGCCGGGGTGGTCGGCCAGCCGCCGTCAGCGCAACCGGCAGACTTTCAGTACACCGTCAGTACCCAGGGCCGTCTGCAACATCCCGAGCAATTCGCCGACATCGTCATCAAGCAGGGCACGAAAGGCGAAATCACCCGGTTGAAAGACGTCGCCCGCATCGAACTGGGCGCCAAAGATTACAGCTCGGGCCTGTTTCTCGATGGCCAGGAAAGCGTTGGTCTGGCGATTTTTCAATTGCCCGGCTCCAACGCGCTCGATACCAAAACCGCCGTGATCGCAGCCATGGACAAGCTCAAGACCCGCTTCCCCGAGGGTCTGGATTATCTGGTGGTGTACGACACCGTGGTCTTCGTCCAGCAATCGATAGCCGCCGTGATCGAGACCTTGTTCGAAGCCTTGCTGCTGGTGGTACTGGTGGTATTGCTGTTCCTACAAAACTGGCGGGCCACCATCATTCCCTTGCTGGCGGTGCCGGTGTCGCTGATCGGCACCTTCGCCGCCATGGCCGCCATGGGGCTGTCGCTGAACACCCTGTCGCTGTTCGGCTTGGTGCTGGCAATAGGCATCGTGGTCGATGACGCCATCGTGGTGGTGGAAAACGTCGAACGCCACATTGCCAACGGCCTGACTGCCCGCGATGCCACCCGCATCGCCATGACCGAAGTCGTCGGCCCCATCATTGCCACCACGCTGGTGCTGATTGCCGTGTTCGTGCCGACCGCCTTCATCACCGGTGTATCGGGGGCGTTCTACAAACAGTTTGCCCTCACCATCGCGGTGTCGACCGTAATCTCGACCTTCAACTCGTTGACGCTGAGTCCGGCGCTGTGCGCCCTGTTGCTCGACCGCGCGCACGGCAACAAGGATGGTTTGTCACGGGCGATGGACAGTGTGCTGGGCGGATTTTTTGGCGGCTTCAACCGGCTGTTCGAACGTTTCAGCCAGGCCTACGGACGCTGGGTAGCGCGTTCGATACGCATGACGGCAGCAGTGCTGCTGTTTTATGCCGGTCTCAATACCTTGAACGCCGTGGCGTTTCACAGCGTACCCCAAGGCTTCATTCCGCAGCAGGATCAGGGCTATCTGGTGCTGTACGCGCAATTGCCCGATGCTGCCTCGCTACCGCGTGCGCAAGCCATTGTCAAACAGGCGAGCGACCTCATCCTGAAAACCGAAGGCGTCGCCCATGTCAACGCCTATGCGGGCTGGTCGGTGCTGACCGGTACCGCGCAATCGAATGTCGCCACCCTGTTCGCCCGCCTCGCCCCCTTCGATGCCCGCCGCCACCGCCCTGATTTACACGCCGATGCACTGGTCAAGACCTTGAGCCAGCGCCTGGCGGGTATCGAAGAGGCCCATGTCGCCGTGTTCGCGCCGCCGCCGGTGCGCGGCATGAGCGCCGTCGGTGGTTTCAAGGTGCAGATTCAGGACAAGGGCAATGCCGGTGCTTCAAGCTTGCAGGACGTTGTCAACGCCATGATCGCCGAAGGCAACCAGCAAGCCGGGCTGACCCGGTTGTTCACCACGTTTCGTGCCAACGTGCCGCAGGTATTCGTCGACATCGACCGCACCCGCGCCAAAGCCATGGGTATTGCACTGGCCGATGTATTCGAAACCCTGCAAATCTATCTCGGCTCACTGTACGTCAACGATTTCAATGCCTTTGGCCGGACTTACCAGGTCATCGCGCAGGCCGATGCCCCATTTCGCATGACGCCGGACGACATCACCCAGCTGAAAACCCGCAACCATCAGGGGGGCATGGTGCCGCTGGGTGTGATCGCCCAGCCTCGGGAAATCACCGCCCCCGACAAGATCACGCGCTACAACCTGTACCCGGCTGCCGAAATCAACGGCAACACCCTGCCCGGCGTCAGCTCCGGCCAGGCTATCGACATCATGCAAAACCTGCTGACACGCGCCTTGCCGCCCGGCTTCGATTTCGAATGGACCGAACTCAGCTTGCAGCAGGTGATGGCGGGCAATGTGGCGCTCTGGGTGTTTCCGCTCAGCGTGATTTTCGTGTTCCTGGCGCTGGCAGCGCAGTACGAGAGCTGGACGCTGCCCCTGGCGGTGATCCTGATCGTGCCGACCTGCATCCTGTCGGCCATGATCGGCATCTGGCTGGCTGGTATGGACAACAACATCCTCACTCAGATCGGCTTCATCGTGCTGGTTGGTCTGGCCAGCAAGAACGCGATTCTGATCGTCGAATTCGCCAGGCGTCGCCAGCAAAACGGCTGGGACGCCGCCGAGGCTGCCATCGAGGCCGCGCGCGTCCGTTTGCGACCGATTCTGATGACCTCGATGGCCTTCATCATGGGGGTGTTTCCGCTGGTTAGCGCCGAAGGTGCCGGTGCCGAGTCTCGCCGTCTGCTGGGTACGGCGGTGTTCAGCGGTATGATAGGCGTCACCGTATTCGGCCTGCTGCTGACACCGGTGTTTTACGTCGCCGCCGGACGACTGACAGGCTTGAGGCAACAGGTTTCGTTTCTGAAAAGACAGTGAGAAATTGACTACCCAGAAATGCGATAAAGCCAAGTACTTACATCCGCGATTTAGAGGGCATCCGGCACACCTTGTGCCAATCGTTTCAAATGGTGAATGATGGCTTTATTTATCAACATGTTGGCAATCTATGAGCTATCAAGGCATTTCAGGCGAATTCTGGGCATTTGCTGAGCTATTTCTGGAGCCATTCAAGCGGAAAAAATCGGGCGGCTCCAACCCTGTGGCGTTTCGAATGATATTGAATGGTATTTTTTATGCTCTCAAAACGGACTGTCAGTGGGGGTATTTGCCCCGTTGTTACAGCTCTAAGCCCATTTCAGAGACTATGGGATGCAGAAAAACCAGACATCCCGATACATCTACCCAAGAGACAACGAAGCATGGCTATGGAAATCGAGCATAAATTCCTGCTGGCAAACGAGCAGTGGCGTCCGCATGTGCGCCGATCCTGTTGGTACAGGCAGGGCTATTTGAGTGGTAATCCGCTGAGTTCGGTTCGTGTCCGTGTTGCGGGCGATCGGGCTTGGCTCAATATCAAGAGTGCGACGATCGGCAATCGTCGTCATGAATTCGAATACGAAATTCCGCTGACCGATGCCGAAACCCTGCTAAACGAGCTGTGCTTGAAGCCGTTGATCGAGAAGACCCGGCATTTTGTCGATCATGGCGGCCATGTTTGGGAGATCGATGAGTTCAGCGGTGACAATCTGGGGCTGATCGTTGCGGAAATCGAGCTGTCCGAGGTCGATGAAGCCTTTGAAAAACCGGTCTGGCTGGGCGAGGAGGTGACTTACGACGTGCGTTACTACAACAACAATCTCAGTCGGCAGCCTTACAAGAGCTGGTGAGACGCAAGCGGTGAAAACACACCGGCATCACGCCGGAATCAGGATGCCTTTGGTGGCCAGTTGACGCAAACTGGCCAGTGCCAGGGTTTGCAGTTCGTTGCCAGCGGGGGTGCCCGGCAGCTGGCGTAGGGTGGCCAGACCGGTCTGGCCGGGCTGTTGTTCGATGGCTTGCAACAATTGATAGATCGCCGCCGTGATGCGCATGAAGTGAACGTCATCGCTGGCATCGCGGTACACCACCAGAAATGTCGGTTCGGCGGGTGGCTCGGTTGGCAGGAAATCGGGACCGATACGTTCGACGGGATACTGATAGGCCAGTACCCAGGCCAGTGGTGACAGCGCCAGTGGTCGCTCGGCCAGCGCGGCGACAAAAACCTCGTCGCCGAATACGGGCTGTTCTTTGGCGATTGTCAGCGCCATTTCCACCCATTCGTAATGCGCCAGTTCCAGCAGGAACGGCAAATCGTTTTCGGCGTTGCGTTCGTTGTGCAGGTAATCGAGGAATTCCTCGGCAATTTCGCAAAAATGCGGCGTCTGGCAACGATGCTGCGCGAAGAAATCCTGCGCCAGTGCCCGCCATTGCGTATCGGACAGCAGGGTGCGCAATACCGGAAAGTTGCTGCTCAAAAAGCCGTCGATGTTGTTGAGGAACAGTTCGCAATACATCGCCATGCGCCGGGGATCGACATCAGTCGGTGGCAGGCAATGGCCAGGGTTACGGATGTGGGCGGCAAATTCCGCCTGTTTGACGCGAAAATCTGCCTGCATCACGCCACCTGCCGCTGTTGTTTTGCCTGTGCCAAGCGTTGACATGTGGCGATGGTGTCGACTTCTTTCAGTAATTCGGTCAATGGCGGCAGGTTGAAATCGCGTTCCAGCAGAGTCGGGAATACACCAAACCGGTCGTAGGCCGTTTCCAGCAAACGCCAGACCGGGTCGATGACGGGCGCACCGTGGGTATCGACCAGAAAATCATCGGCTTCGACGTAATGACCGGCGATGTGGGCATAAGCGATGCGCTTGCCCGGCATGGCGCGCAGAAAGGCTGCGGCGTCGTAACCGTGATTGATGCTATTGACGTAAATGTTGTTGATGTCTAGCAGGATGTCGCAATCGGCTTCGGCGATGACGGCATTGAAGAAGTCGATTTCGGCCATGGCCTGACCGGGGGCTGCGTAGTAGGAAATGTTTTCGATGGCGATGCGCCGTTCCAGGATGTCCTGTACACGGCGAATGCGGGCTGCAACGTGCTTGACGGCATCGTCAGTGAACGGTATCGGCATCAGGTCGTAGAGATGGCCACCGTGGCTGCAATAGCTCAGGTGTTCGCTGTAACGTTCGATGCCGTGTACTGCCATGAAGTGTTTGAGGTCGCGCACAAAGCCCTCGTCTAGCGGGTCGCTGCTGCCTATCGACAACGACAAACCGTGGCAGACAAACGCAAAACGCTCGGTCATGGCGCGAAACTGTTTACCCAACTTGCCGCCCAGGCTCATCCAGTTTTCCGGTGCAACTTCATAGAAACCGATCTGGGCGGGCGGATGCTGGATCAGCTCGGCCAAAAAGGGTCGTCTGAGACCGAGGCCAGCGCCGGATATTCGATTTTTCGGCGTGTTCATCGCCTTACCTCGTCATCATTCGACAGCCGATTCCGCACACAAGGCGCGGAATCGAGCATGTAGCCTTTGCCGTTAGGCGTCGGCCATCAGTGGTGAGCGGATTTATCGGTGCTGTCATCGTGCTGACTTTCGCCACCCTTCATCATCGGACAGCCGCCATCCTTCATCATCGCGCCGCAACTACCTTCTTGCGACTTGGCGGCATCCTGGCCACCACCATGAGTCATGCCCGACATGCCACCCATCATGGGGCAGGTGCCATTCTTCATCATGGCGCCGCAACTACCTTCCGCTGCTTTACCGGCATCTTGGTCGCCACCCATCATGCCGCAAGCGCCTTCCTTGCCCTTCATCATGTCGCCGCACATGCCTTCCATGCCTTTTTTCATTTTGCCGCCGCTCATCATCGCCCCGCACATGCCTTCGCCGCAGGCGCCTTCGCTCGACTTGGCTGCTGGTTTACCCTTTGTCTGGCCTTGACCGATGCGACGACCATCAGCGTCGGCAACATTGCCGCCACAGGCGCCGTGGCTATTGGCTTTGGTGTTCGAGGCTTCTGCCACCGTGTAACCACTGGACAATTCGACCAATGCAAACGGGTTGCTGTCGGCGTGTACGTTGACGGCCAGACCCGACAATACGGCAGTGCCCATGGCCAGGGTCAACGGCGTTTTACTGAATTTTTTCATGATGTTTCCTCTTTTAGAGTTTGCTTGTGTTGATGATGACGCTCACCGACAGCAACGGCGCACAGCGCAATTGTCGTCCGGTAGAGTGTTTTGTTAGCCGATTTAGCCATAGGTTCCGTAACGGGTTTAGCCTGGAAATGTTGCGATGAGTTTGACCAAAAGTCCCGTAATCAACGCCGTCTGCAACAAACCGGCGTTAACAAGCCAGCGAATCAGTCAGGATTGGGTTTCGGCGATTTTCAAATCAATATCCTTGATGCGTGATTCCAAAGGGTATTCCAGTTCTTGCAGGCCGGGCCGGGTGGCGATTTCGTCCAGACCGAACATGCCACGCCTGCGCCAGAGTCGCCGCGACAAACGCCTTTTGCAAACGAGTGCTCGCCTCGGACTGCTTCGTTAGGGCCAGAGTTTTTCAACGCAATGAAAAACACATGGGTATCATAATGTTACGGCATGCATAAATCATCTCTCCGGCGGCAAGTTTAACAAAGTCTGACACGCTGAATAGTTACCTGAAAGCAAGACCGTGGCTCAGCGGGCGCAGCGTTAGCGTCTGAGCAGTAAAGTCCCGATACCCTGGTCGGTAAACAGCTCCAGCAATACGGCGTGTTCGATGCGGCCATCGATGATGTGGGCGCTGGTGACACCGCCGCGCAAGGCGTCGGTGGCGCAGCGGGTTTTGGGAATCATGCCGCCGGAAATCGTGCCGTCTGCAATCAGGTTATCGATGTCGCCCAGCGTCAGGCCGGTCAGCAGTTCGCCCTGTTTGCCCAGAATGCCGGGGGTGTTGGTCAGCAGCATCAGCTTTTCCGCCTTCAAAACCTCGGCGACTTTGCCTGCCACCAAATCCGCATTGATGTTGTACGAATGACCATCCTTGCCAACCCCGATGGGCGCAATCACCGGAATGAAGTGGCTGTTGCCCAGCATTTCGACCACGGCAGGGTCGATGCTGCTGACTTCACCGACATGACCCAGGTCGATGATTTCCGGCGCATCTTCCAATGTAGGCCCCGCCTTGGTGAGACTGATCTTGCGGGCATGAATGAAGTTGCCATCCTTGCCGGTCAGCCCTACAGCCTTGCCGCCGTGTACATTGATGAGGTTGACGATCTCCTTGTTGACCAGACCACCCAGCACCATTTCGACCACATCCATGGTTTCGCTGTCGGTCACCCGCATACCATCGACGAATTCCGAGGTTTTCCCCAGCCGTTTCAGCAGATCGCCGATTTGCGGCCCGCCGCCATGCACCACGATAGGGTTGATGCCCACCAGCTTCATCAACACGATGTCACGGGCAAAGCTGCGTTTCAGGGCATCTTCGGTCATGGCGTTGCCGCCGTATTTGATGACGACGGTTTTACCTTTGAAGGCTTGAATGTAAGGCAAGGCTTCGATCAGAACGTGGGCGATGTTGTGCGCGGTTTTTTCTTTCATCAGTACAAGGGGTTAAAAAGCTAAGGAAATATCGGGTTTTACCTGTTTCAGCAACGACGCGATGCGGCCCTGTATTCGCGCCAGTGCGTCTTTGTCATCGGCTTCGAAGCGGATTTCGATGGCGTTCGAACGACCGGAGACTCTGACCAAGGCCCAGCCGTCAACGAATTGCGCCTTCAAACCGTCACTGCCGTCGATTTTGGCGTCGGGCAGATGGGCAATGGCGAACAACTGCTCGATGAATCGCACGCCATCGCCCTCGTTTAGCGCGACGGTCAGTAACGGCGTCGCCAGTGAACGCGGCAATTCGTCGAATACGTCGGCGCTGGTACGGCTATCGGTCGATAGAATGCCTATCAGGCGGGCAGCGGCATACAAGCCATCGGCGAAACCCAGCCAGCGATCATTGAAAAACCAGCGACCATCGACAGTGCCTGCCAGCGGCGAGCCGGACTCGCGCAACATTTTTTGCATGGCGGCCGTCGTGGTTTTTGCTGTGACCGGGTGGCCACCGCGCTTGCTGATCTGTTCCATCACCGCACGGCTATAGGCGGCATCGCAGACAATATCGGCACCCGTTCTGGTCGCCAGAATGTCGCGGGCGAACAGCATCATCACCGCATCGGGCGAAATGATGCGGCCTTGGGCATCAATCAAACCGACACGATCGCCGTCGCTGTCCCAGGCTATGCCCAATTCCGCCTTGTGACTGATGACCGCCCGACTCAGAGCCTCCAGGGCTTCTGCCCCCGGTTCCGCCAAAGGCCGGTCGCCGTTCAGTTCGATCAGCTCGCACCCCAGGGTTTTGAGCAACAGCGAGCCGATCCGGGAACACGCGCCATGGCCGGCATCCATTACCACGGTCATCGGGCGAACCAGACGAATGTCGTCGGCAATGATACCGATGTATTCATTGGCAAACAGGCTGTTCTCATCAACCCTGCCGCCCGGTGCCAGCGTGTAATCGGTGTTGTCGATGCGCTGCTTTAGCGCCAGCACACGCTCGCCATCGAGGCGTTCGCCGTTCAGTAGCAGTTGCAGGCCGTTGATGCCGGGGTGTTCGGTTTCGGTGGCCACCATGGCCGCACTGCGCCCGCCGGTGTGATGACAAACGAAACCCAGCACCGGCGCCGGTACCATGCCCATGTCCAGCACCCCACATCCCGTCGCGGTAATACCTCTGACCAATGCGGCGCATAACGCCGGGCTGGAGACACGACCATCGCGGGCAACCACGATGGTTTCAACATTCAGTGCTCTGGCCTCGCTGCCAAAGGCTTTGCCTATCGCCTCCATCAGGGGTTCGTCGAGCACGTCACCCGCGATGCCATGATGACCGAAAACATTGGCCACCGGTTTGCTAGCACCCAACACCGGTGGCACGACAACCACCGTGTCGGCAGCAACAGCCGAATCGATGGCCTCGGGCCAACCCGCTGGCAAACTGAGCGGCGCGGTTTGCGACAAGGCGATGGGCGAAGCCTCGGTAAAGTCGATGTCGAATGAATCGTTGAAAAACGCATCTTCGTCGACAACGATGGGTTTCGATGCCGGAACCGGCGCCTGTTCGAGCACGCGCTTGATCTGCACCATGGCCGAGACGACAGGCTGCAACTCATTGATCTTCAATGGATAGTTTCCGGCGATTTTGCCTTGCATCAAATCCTTGACCGCTTTCAGCAAACTGGCTTGATCGGCCTGTAGGTAGGTCATCAGCTTGCGGTAAGCCAGCACGAACGCCACGGCGATGACCAATAGCGGCACGCTGATTGCCAAAGCCACGTTGAGCCAGTGACTCAAACCTAAGCCCGGATCGGGCCAGAACAGGACATGCCAGCGGCTGTTGCCAATCGATATTTCAATCGGCACGCCCGACTCATCGCTGCGTGTCCCGACGCTGGCCAATGTCAGTTGCGCCTGTTGCAAATGAATCAATCCTGCACTGGAATCGGCGCCGCCCAGCATCCGCGCGGGCAAATCGGCTTTCAGGCTGGCCAGAACCACACCGACGACCCGCTCACCATCGACAACCGCACTGGCAATCGCAAGATGACGGTGTTCACCTTCGCCCTGCACGGCAGGCGGGGTCGGTGCCATCAGGCGGGTTTTGACCATGTCGAGATCGCCAAAACCCATGTGGGGTGTTTGTGTTTGCTCGGTTTCGTTGATGTCGGGCAGCAGCAGGCGCAAACGCAAACCATACGGTACGACAGTTTGCAGATCGGACTCGATGCGCTTGATCGATTCACGGTCGCCACTGGCCAGTGCCGCAATGACATCGGGCTGACGGGCAACGCCATCGACGCTGGCCTGCAACAGGTCCAGTTGCAGCGTAATGGCGTTGCCTATGCTGCGGACGGTGGCCAGCGCCGCCTCGCGCTTGGCATTGCCCGCATCGGACGCCAGCAACAGATAGCTGCCAGTGCCTGCCAGTAGCGCCATGGCGATCGAAATCGCGGCCAGAATGCTGTAAATCCGCTTCATGCTGTGGCCTCGTCGTCAGTGGCGGCCACTGTGGCCGAATCCGCCGCTGCCGCGTTCACTGCTGTCGAAATTTTCGACGCATTCGAACGCAGCCTGCACCACAGGCACGAATACCATCTGAGCGATGCGCTCGCCAACGTCGATGGTGAAGGCAGTTTGTCCCCGGTTCCAGCACGAAATCAGCACTTCACCCTGGTAGTCGGAATCGATCAAACCGACGAGGTTGCCCAGCACGATGCCGTGCTTGTGACCCAGGCCAGAACGCGGCAGCAATACCGCAGCCAGTGTGTTGTCGCCGATGTGTATGGCCAACCCGGTCGGAATCAGCACCGTTTCGCCGGGTTGCAGGCTGATGGCCTGCTCGATGCAGGCCCGCATGTCCAGACCGGCCGAGCCGTCGGTAGCGTAGTGCGGCAACGGAATGGTCTTGCCCAGCCGTTGGTCGAGGATTTTAAGTTGTATGGTTTTCATTACGGCGTTGTGCGATTAAAAGAATGAGTCGTCGGGCCAATTCGCGCTTGTCGGCCATCGCCAACGCCTGGTGGCCGCCCGGCCAGTAAACATCGAGTGCATTGCGCTCACTGTCGAATCCGCCTTCGGCCTGGCCGACCCAGTTGGCGGCGATCATGTCGAGGTTTTTGTCACGCAGTTTGCCCAGGGCATAGCGTTCGAGATCGTCGGTTTCAGCGGCAAAACCCACGACGAAGGGCTTGCGGGCCAGACTGGCGACGGTGGCGATGATGTCGGGATTTTTCTCCAGCACGATGGCCAGGGTGTCATCGTGTTTTTTGAGCTTGGCGTCTGCCACCTGGGCAGGCCGGTAATCGGCGACGGCAGCGGCACCGATGAAAATATCGCAATCATCGATGCGTCTCATCACGCCGTCGTGCATGGCTTTTGCCGATTCCACGGCGATCACGCGGACGCCATGGGGTGACGGCAGGGCAACCGGGCCGCTGACCAGCGTGACCTGGGCACCTGCATCGCGGGCGGCTTCGGCAATGGCGTAGCCCATTCTGCCGGAACTGCGGTTGCTGATGAAACGAACAGGATCGATCGGTTCGCGGGTTGGGCCAGCGGTAATCATGACCTTGCGTCCTGCCAGCAACGCCGTGGTATCGGTTGCCATGAGCACGTCACAAATGGCCGATGGCTCGCTCATTCGCCCCAGGCCCTGCTCGCCACAGGCTTGCTCGCCCGACGCCGGGCCGATGACACGCACACCGCGCTGCCGCAGTAACGCCAGATTGTCTTTCACGGCTGGATGTTGCCACATGGCCTGATTCATCGCGGGCGCCAGGTAAACCGGGCATTGCGCCGCAAGACACAAGGTTGAAAGCAGATCATCGGCCAGCCCGTGCGCCATTTTGGCCAGTAGGTCGGCACTGGCGGGGGCGATCAGCAAGGCATCGGCCCAACGCGCCAGGTGAATATGGCTCATGGCCTGTTCCTGGGCGATGTCGAACAAATCGCTATGCACGGTTTGCCCGCTCAGTGCCTGAAAAGTCAGCGGTGTAACGAAACGCTGCGCCGATGCCGTCATGACAACCCGCACCTCGCAGCCCTGTTTACGCAGTAATCGGACGATTTCGGCGGATTTATAGGCTGCAATGCCGCCGGACACGCCGAGTAAAATTCGTTTGTTGATGGTGATACCCCGCTTCAGTCGATGCTGTGAATTATGGCAAAGTCGTTTGCATACTTCTATGCTTGCCAGCGTTTGCCATTGGGGGAGATGAAATGAGCATCAAGGATTGGCCTGCCGACGAACGCCCGCGCGAGAAACTGTTGCAACGCGGTGTTGCCTCACTCACCGATGCCGAATTGCTGGCGATTTTTCTGCGCACGGGTATTCAAGGGCTTTCGGCTGTCGACCTGGCCCGCCAGTTGCTGGGCGAGTTCGGTTCACTCAAGGGTTTGCTGGCCGCCGACCACGAACGTTTTTGCCAATGCCACGGTCTGGGCGATGCCAAATATGCGCAGCTACAGGCCGTGCTGGAAATGGCCCGCCGCCATTTCGTCGAAATTCTGCAACGCGGTGACGCGCTAACCAGCCCCGACACCACCCGCGCCTTTCTGAGTGCGCAATTGCGCGGCTACGGCCACGAAGTATTCGCCTGTTTGTTTCTCGACAACCAGCATCGCGTCCTCAAGTGGGAAGAACTGTTTCGCGGTACGCTGGACGGTGCCAGCGTCTATCCGCGCGAAGTGGCCAAACGTGCGCTGCACCACAATGCAGCGGCAATCATTTTTGCCCATAACCACCCGTCGGGCGTTTGTGAACCCAGCCAGGCCGATCGACTGATTACCGAACGGTTGAAACAGGCGTTAGCCTTGTTCGATATTCGTGTGCTCGATCATTTCATCGTCGGCGATGGCCTGCCGTATTCATTTGCCGAGCACGGCCTGTTGTGAGATGGCTGGCTATGTCAGCAAATTTTCCAGCAAGTGGTAATAAATGTCGCTCAAGGTTTCCAGCTCATCCAGGCCGATATGCTCGTCGATTTTATGGATGCTGGCGTTGACGGGGCCGAGTTCGACCACTTGCGCACCGGTTGGCGCAACGAAACGACCGTCCGAAGTGCCGCCACCAGTGTCGTTTTGCGGGCGATAGCCACACACGGCTTCGATAGCCTGATGAGTGGCGGCGATCAACTCGCCGTGCGTGGTCAGAAAAGGATCGCCGGAAAGCCGCCAGATGATGTCGTAGTTCAGGCCGTGACGGTCGAGCAAAGCGTGGATGCGGCTTTTGATGGTGGCCGCATCGAGTTCGCTGGAAAAGCGCAGGTTGAACAGCAACTCGACCTGACCCGGAATGATGTTCTCGGCACCGTTACCGGCATCGATATTGGACACCTGCAAGCGGGTCGGCGGAAAGAAGGCGTTGCCATGATCCCAGACTTCCTGCGTAAGTTCAGCCAATGCCGGTGCCAGGGCATGGATGGGGTTGTCGGCCAATTCAGGGTAGGCCACATGGCCTTGAATGCCATACACCGTCAGCTTCGCGCATAGCGAACCGCGTCGGCCCACCCGGATGACATCGCCTATCGTTTGGTTGCTGGAAGGTTCGCCCACCAGACACCAATCGATGGTCTCGCCACGCGCTTGCAGCACTTCAACGACTTTGACAGTACCGTGCGTCGAAGGGCCTTCTTCGTCGCTGGTCATCATGATGGCAATCGAACCGTGTTGATCGGGATGTTTGGCCAGAAAACGTTCCAAAGCCGTTACGAAGGCCGCGATGCCGCCTTTCATGTCGGCGGCACCGCGCCCGTAAAGTTTGCCGTCGCGGATCACGGGTTCGAAAGGCGGCGATTGCCAACGTTCGGCAGGGCCGGGCGGCACCACATCGGTATGACCCAGAAACACCAGCAGCGGCCCGTTCTGGCCACGCCGCAACCACTGATTCTGCGTATCGGCAAAATTCATGCGTTCATCGCTGAAGCCCAGCGGCACCAGACGATGGGCAAGCAAGTCCTGACAACCGGCGTCGTCAGGGGTGATCGATGGTTTGCGTATCAATTGCTGTAAAAGTGTTAGCGTTTCAGTCATGGTTGGCGTGATGGGTTTGAATGATGTCCTGAATCTTTCGGCCAACGCTGAACTGGCCGCGATGCCGAATCAGCGGACGCTTGATGAGTGTCGGCATGGCCAACATCAAAGCGGCGGCTTTTTCGCCATCCAGACCGGTTTTTTGCTCGTCGGTCAGTTGACGCCAGCCGGTACTGCGTCGGTTGAGCAACGCCTCGTAACCCACGGCATCGATCAACCAATCGAGCAACGCGCTATCCAGCCCATCGACCCGAAAATCGTGAAACTGATAGGCAATCGCGCGCTGTTCCAGCCAGAGACGGGTTTTCTTGATGCTGTCGCAGTTATGAATGCCGAAGACGGTAATGTCTGGCGCGGTCATGAGCGTGAGGATGAAGACGATTGAAAGTGCGCAGTATACCGGCACAAGACTTGCGGCACGTATTCCCAAGCGGAGCCTGGCACCGAAAAATCGAAGGCAAGAAAAATCCCCGGTGCAGCCCTGCTTCAGGGTGCGATCCGGGGATGAGTATGCCCGAAGGGGGAATCAGACGAGTGGGCAGGTGGGGTTCGACGCCCTGTCCTGCCCACTGAAATCAGTTGAAAACCGCTTTGCGGCGGGTGGTAACCAAGGTCAGCAAGCCTGTGGCAAACAACCAGAATGCCGCAGGTACCGGTACCGTGACTACACCTATGCTGATCAGCTTCTTCTCGATGAAGGCTGCGCTGAAATTGGACATCACTCCGGCAACCAGGATGTTTTCCAACCTGACCGTTGCCGACTGAGCGCTGTTCAGCGCCACACTTTCCGACAAAGTCCATGGTGTGGTGACGAATGGGGTGCCCGTGGCCAGCGATGTGAAGCTGAAGGCATTGTTCAAGCCTTGATCGGCATTGATTTGCACAGGGTTGTTATTGACTATGAACTGGCCGCCCACGCCCACGAAGGTAGTATTGGGCGCACTTTCGATGCGGAAATAATCACCTTGCTCGAACAGATTCAGTTCGGTCAGCACAAATCCCGGCCTGGCAGTAACCGTAATCAGCGGGGTGGTCGCGTTGGTGATGTCGATGCCGCCCGTCGTGGTAGCCACAAAATCGGTAGGCTTGAATCGCAGGCTGTCACCTTCGACATGAAACGCGCCAAACAGCGGGTTGAAGGGTACAGAAAAACTGAAATCGACGGTCGCGCCTGGCAGGACAGTAACCGCGTTGGCATTGAAGCCCGCCAGCAACAGACTGGCTGCGAGTAGTAAATTCTTCATCATTTCTCCTTGGCTGAATGCCAAAAAAACAGGTGACGGTGTATGTAGTCCTTATTCAAGATTGCAGCCATCCTTGGCTGCGGGCCATCCTGGCCTGTAGTCCGTTGAGAATACTCCTGATTGCTTGGTTCTTTTTTCCTCACCCCAACCGGCTTCGCCCCCCTCGCTACGCTCTCCCCGCAGGGGAGAGGGACTTTTTTACACCAGTTCAGCTGTATCACGGGGCATTTTAATCAACCGCCAAACCGGTTTAGTGCAGTTGCACGTTGCCATTCCAGGCAGTCGGGATGCGGCAGTTGTTGACGCCAGCGCCCGAAGTGGCATGGCTGTACGGGTTGACCGGACGGGTAGCCACGAACAAACCGTTGGCATCCGGCGCATGGTTGGTCGGTGAAGCCAACAAGCCGCTCAGACCAAACGAAAAACGACCCGTTGCTGTATTCAGCGCATTCAGTACCACTGGGTTGCTGGCACCACGGATCAGTTCGTCAACGATGGCTTTTTCGCCGGCATCGAACGCATGGTTATTGGCGAATTGGAACGTCAGCTCAGCCCAGTCCAGATACTTGCCTTCGGCAATGTTTTCCAGCGTGGGTGCCACATCATCGATTTTGACGAAGCGCCAGGGCCGGGTATTATCAAAGTTACGTTCCAGCGACATCACACCGATCGCCCAGCGCGAAATATTGCCGCTGTTGTTGAAGGCGGTGCCCACGGTGTTGTTGGCCTCGTTCAGTTCCGACAAGCACTCGTCTACCCCGCCTGCCGATGACAGGGCGTGGATTTTGGTCACGTTGTTCAGTTCCGGTGTCGCCGCGTTGTCACCATTCGGTGCCGTCGCCACTGGTGCGCACGGGAAGTTCAGGAATTTGACCCCCAGTTGCGCCTTGGTGCCGGAACCGTTGGTGCGGGTGCAGACGTGCACACGGTTACGCACGGTTGCAAGGCCGCCTGCCAAATTCTTGCTGTAAGCATTGGTCACCGCAGTGAACAAGCCGTTAGTGCCAACCTTGAAATCGTTCCAGTTATCCATTTTGCCGGTGATCAGGCTGGCAACCTGGTCACGGGTCAGGCTGGGCATACAGGCCAAGGATTCGGCATTGCTAACGCCGACCGGGGTGTTGGGGTCATTGTCGTCGGCAGCGACAGCAGTGTAACCGGCATTAGCCGGGTTGCAAACGCTGGTAGCCGGAAACTGCGCTTCCTGCAAGGCATTGCGCAAACGCAGATTGGCAGCGATACCAAACGCCAGACCACCTGCCGACTCGACAGTCAGCAATCCCAAATCGTTCTGGTTGACCGGTGAAAATCCGCTTGGCGTGTTTGCGGCAACAGTGAATTGCGCCGGATCGACGTCGGACACGCCGAAGTCAGGGATTCTGTTCTGGAACTGACCGGCAGTGGTCCGGCTGTAGGTGCAGTTGGCGGTACGCAGACCGGTCGCATTGGGTGCCGACGGTACCGCGCACAAGAGGGGATCCACCACCATGAACTCGATGCTGGCCGTGGCTGCACCTTTGGCGTCGTCGATGATGGGGTTGACACCCATGGCCGAACCGCCTTCGTTGCGTTTGTACACCATGATGTTGGTTTTACCACCAGCCAAGCCAGTCAGGCGTGGATTGGCCGGGTTGAGGGTACACAGAAAAGCCCGTTGCAGCGAGCCGCCGCCTTGGTCGCGGAATTCGAAGATGGGTTGTGCGCTGTCGCACACTCGCTCGGCCGCCGGTACCGCGGTGCTGGTCACCAGGTTGCGGATATTGTTGTCCAATGCCGAGGCGCCAGACAGGAAGACTTCATAGGTATTGGCTGGCGTAACCACTACGCGACCGGTGCCGTCCAATGTAACGCTCGCTTGCGCGACGCCACCTACCATGGCGGTCATTACCGCCGTGCTCAAGATCAGCTTTTTCATTGTCATTGCTCAACTAAAGGTTTCAAACTAGGGGGAGGCGCAGATTGCCACTTGTCACAGCAACCCGCTTTTAAGCCCCTCTCCCGTTGGGAGAGGGGCGAGTTCACAGACTTCAAGCCGCTTTGCGACGGCTGATGCCCAGCAGACCCAGCAGGCCAGTGCCGAACATCCACACGGCAGCGGGTACCGGCACCGGGGTAAAGGTCAGGCTGTTGCCGGCCAGTGTCCATTTACCCAGCTCGACCACGCTGTTCTTCGAAATGAAACGATCAGCATTTGGGTCGTTGATTTCATCCCAGAAGAAAAAGTACTCGGCCAGCCAGAACTTGACCGATTTGGCCTCACCGTAACCGCCTTCGAATTGCTGACTTGCAGGCCAAGTGCTCCACATAGAATTTGAATCGCGGTATTGACCGCGAAAAGGTGCGTCTCTATCGTCGGCAAACGTGCTGACGTTTAGCTCAGGCCTGACAAAACCAAGACTAGAGCTGACTTCACCTGCGTGCAATTCAATTTTTTGAATAGAAAAATTATTGAACGTATCCACTTCCGGCAACGGATTCTGGCTAGTTACGGCACCGCTGGTTCTTAATTGATTACCCACAACAACCATGAATCTGAGGTTGTTCCGCCCTGCGTCAGTCATGCCGGTCATGAATCTGTTCCAGTTGGCATCATTCGAGAAATCGAAGGTTTTTACCGGCATTTGGCTAGGACTACTACCAACTGCAGGCCTACCACCAAAGCTGGTCTGCCAGGCATTAGCCGTACCGGAATTAGCTGCCCAATATCCATATGTGATACCGGTGTCGAAGTTGAAGGTGAAGCCGCGCGTCTGGTCATAAACCATCAAAAAGGTTTCGTTCGCATCGCCCGCAATATTCTGAACAGACGCATTGGCAGCGCCTGCGCCCATCAACAGCGCCGCTACGGCTGCCGCTTTTACTAGATGTTTCATGGTTTTATCCTTATGAGCAAAAAATGTTCATTCACAAGGTGGTGATCCGGCTGCCTTGCCCTGTCGATGCCGCCTGCTGGCGGCAAGCCCCCATTGGGGCTGCTCTCGAAACGAGAACCCAACGACTTTGCGCAAGACCCGTGATTTTCCGTCCCCGCCTCACGACGGGTTTGGCTTTTACACGCTCATTCCAAATTAAAGTGCTGCATCCCTGCGGCGATATTCCCCCTGCACCATTCCGTGGTATCGTCCCTGGCACAATCCTTGTGCGTGCCGTCCCTGATCCCGAGCGGTTCCCTGTTCGTAAGCGATGCAATCTTTGCAGCCGCAAAACTCTTCTCTGATCTTGCGGATATTGTTTCAAACCTTAATCAGCATTACGGTTACAGGTCAGTTACAGTTCGATGAAACGTATTACGTTTGCTGTTTTTGTCACGGCAAGCCGCACCCTCACCCCGCCTTATCCCGCCAGGAGAGAGCTTCGCATTCCCACGCTCCGCGTGGGAATGCGTACCAAGCTCGAATACGCAGAAGTCCGTATTCGCCCGCTATGACTTTCCATGGGCATTTCGAGACAAGCCGTACCAGAAGCAAGGCCGGGTATGCATTCCCACGCGGAGCGTGGGAACGAGAAAATACGTATCAAGGCCTGGTATGCGTTCCCACGCAGGCGTAGGAACGAGAAACGAGAAACGAGAAAAGGCTTTCCTGCATTCCGGCTCTGCTTTCTTATAATGAGCGGGTCGCAATCCATCCAGGCCTTTGATCCATGCCCCGCACCTACTATCACCACATCGCCTTACTCGGCTTTTTCGGTCTATTTTTTTTGTGGATGGCCTGGCCTACGCTATTGCAACCTCCAACAAAGCTGCCAACAGCACTGGTTCTGCTGATGACCGTCGGGCCGCTGCTGTTGCCGTTTCGCGGCTTTTTGGATCGCAATCTGAAGAGTTGCACCTGGATGTGTTATCTCAGCCTGCCTTACTTCGTTCATGGCGTGGTTGAGAGCTATGTCGGCGGTGCGCTTGCGCACTGGGCGTTGCTGGAAGTCGGTTTCGCGCTGATGCTGTGTTTCGGTGCCGGTTTTTATGTTTATACGGCTGAAAAATCCAGACCATGAGCAGCGTGCAGGAAACGCTACAGTTCGAGTTTCTGACGGCGCAAAGCTTCGATAGCTATTTCCCCGGCAGCAATGCCGAAGTAGTTGCCCATCTGAAACGAATGGCGGACAACGACGGTGAGCAGCAAATTTTCATCTGGGGTGATGCCGGTTGCGGCAAAAGCCATTTGTTGCAGGCTGTTTGTCGGCAGGTTCAAGCACAGGGACGGGAGCCGTTCTACCTGCGCTTTCAGCCTAAGCAATTGCCATCGCCAAATTTGCTGGATGGGCTGGAGTGGGTGGAATGGGTGGGTTTTGACGATGCTCAACACATCGCCGGTGACAAGGACTGGGAAACGGCGCTATTCGCGTTTTACAACAAGCACCGGCAGAACAATCATAAATTGCTGATTGCTGCCGATTGCCCGCCTATTTATCTGCCGATCGAGCTGGCTGACTTGAAAACGCGAATGAGCTGGGGATTGACGCTGAAGCTGCACGCATTGCGCGATGACCAGTTGATCGAAGCCCTGGCGTACAAGGCGCATTTTCTCGGCTTCGAATTATCGCCAGCAGTTGGACGTTTTCTGCTGAATCATTACGTCCACGACATGGCCCGGCTCTGGCAGTTGTTGGACAGGATAGATCGGGCGACATTGGCCGCCGGACGCAAACTAACGGTACCTTTCCTCAAGCAGATTCTTGCAGACCGGGCGTAATTCTTTCTTGGCCGCCCACGTAGACCGTGGGAGCCAGAAAAGAGACTGAATCAGAGCTTGATGCTGTCATTCAGCATAATGACTTTTTCCGCCTGCTCGGCTTCCAGCTTTTTACGTTTATCGCATTTTTCCGTGCAGACGCAGTTACCCGTGCCGCCGCAGGAACCTTTGATTGCATTACGCCCGAACAGGACACCCACAGCCATCAGGGCAATCACGATCAGCATGAATAAAAATGTGACTAAAAAATAGGTCATGGCAGATACCCTCTAAACAAATGATTTTGATACACCGTCAAACGATTATCACAGTCAGCCGTTGGTTCAATCACAGGGCTTGACGCATAAAAAACGAGGGGCGATCAATATCGCCCCTCGTCATGTTCAACATACCGCGACCGATCAACCGCCGAAGTCGTCGAGGAAGATGTTTTCCCTGTCGACACCGTTGGCCACCAGCATGTTGATGACCGATGAGTTCATGATCGGCGGACCGCACATGTAATACTCGCAGTCTTCCGGTGCCGGATGGTTTTTCAAGAACTCTTCGAACAACACGTTGTGTATGAAGCCGGTGTAACCTTTCCACTCGTCTTCAGGCAGCGGGTCGGACAAGGCTACGTGCCACTTGAAGTTGTCGTTTTCGCGTTGCAACATGTCGAAGTCTTCGACGTAGAACATTTCACGCTTGCTGCGCGCACCATACCAGAAGGTGATTTTGCGTTTGGATTTCAACCGGCGCAACTGGTCGAAAAGATGCGAACGCATCGGCGCCATACCGGCACCGCCACCGATGAACACCATTTCGGCATCGGTGTCTTTGGCGTAGAACTCACCGTATGGGCCTGACACCCATACTTTATCGCCTGGCTTCAGGTTGAAAATAAACGATGACATGATGCCGGGCGGCGTACCTTCCGCTGCATTCGGCGGCGGTGTCGCAATACGCACATTCAGCATGATTTCTTTTTCTTCAGGATAAGAAGCCATCGAATAGGCGCGCAAAGTAGGCTCTTTGACGTCGGAGACATAACGCCACAAATTGAATTTATCCCAATCTGGACGATATTCCTCGGCGACGCTCATGTCCGAGTATTTGGATATGTGCGGCGGACATTCGATCTGGATGTACCCACCGGCACGATAGTCGATGACTTCGCCTTCGGGCAGATCCAGCACCAGCTCCTTGATGAAGGTGGCAACGTTATCGTTGGATTTAACAGTACACAGCCATTTTTTGACGCCGAATACACTGTCTTCCACTTCGACTTCCATATCGGTTTTAACCGACACCTGGCAAGCCAGGCGTTCACCATGCGCCGCTTCACGCTTGGTGATATGCGAAAGTTCGGTGGGCAGAATATCGCCGCCGCCCTTGTGAACCTTGACTTTGCATTGGCCACACGAACCACCGCCACCACACGCCGAGGAGACGAACAATTGGCTGTCGGACAACGCGTTCAATAATTTGGAACCGGCAGGCACATGAATTTTTTTCTCATGATTGATGAGAATCTCCACGTCACCCGCCGCTACCAGCTTTTTCTTCGCGCCGATAATGATAAATACCAGCGCAATCACGATAACCGTGAAGAAAATAACCCCTAATGCAATTTCCAGCATTACGATACCTTTACAGTTGAATTCCAGAGAAGGCCATGAAGCCCAGAGACATCAGGCCCGCAGCAATGAAGGTAATACCCAGGCCTTGCAACGCAGCCGGAATATCACTGTATTTCAATTTCTCGCGCACACCGGCCATCAAGGTAATCGCCAAGGCCCAGCCGAAACCGGAGCCGACACCGTAGACCACGCTTTCGCTGAAGTTGTAATCGCGCTCGATCATGAACAGACTGCCCGCCAGAATGGCGCAGTTCACGGTAATCAATGGCAGAAAGATACCCAGTGCGTTGTACAAGACCGGAACGAACTTATCCAGAAACATTTCCAGGATTTGTACCATGGCCGCAATCACACCAATACAGCTCAGCAAGCTCAAAAAGCTCAAATCAACGCCGGTGATACCCAGCCATGACAAGGCGTCTTCCTTTAGCAAGGTTTGATAGATGAAGTTGTTGGCCGGCACGGTGAGGGTTTGCACCACCATGACCGCGACACCCAATCCCATGGCCGTGGAAATTTTCTTGGACACCGCCAGGAATGTGCACATGCCCAGAAAGAACGACAGCGCCAGGTTTTCTATGAAAACCGCTTTGACGAATAAAGAAATATACGCTTCCATCAGTGGTGCCCTCCTTCACCGTGAGCAATAGCCATGATACTGAACTCTTTTTGTTCAACCTGTTTGGGCTTCCAGGTACGGAATCCCCAGATAATCAGGCCGATGACGAAAAATGCGCTTGGCGGCAGCAACATCAAACCATTGGGTACGTACCAGCCACCGTCTTTCACCAGTGGCAGGACATCGATACCCAGCAGCTTGCCGGAACCCAGGGTTTCACGAACGAAAGCGACCATAATCAGAATCAGGCTGTAACCTGCACCGTTACCGAGACCGTCGATGAAACTTTGTAGCGGCGGATTCTTCATTGCGTACGCTTCGGCACGCCCCATCACGATGCAGTTGGTGATGATGAGACCGACGAAGACCGACAGTTTTTTGCTGATTTCGAAGGCAAAGGCTTTCAGCAACTGATCGACGACGATAACCAGCGAGGCGATGATAATCATCTGCACGATGATGCGGATGCTGCTGGGTGTGTGTTGCCGCACCGCACTGATCGCGGCACTGGAACACGCCGTAACCGAGGTCAACGCCAGCGCCATAATCAATGAGGTTGACATTTGTGAAGTAACCGCCAGCGCCGAACAGACGCCCAGCACCTGCAAGGTGATGGGGTTGTTATCGACCAAGGGTTCGAACAACACTTTTTTGGTTTCTTTATCCATGACCCGTCCTAACCGTTTGATTTGAGTTTATTCAGATAAGGTGCAAAGCCTTCAGGCCCCATCCAGTACTGAATCAAATTGCTGACGCCTCGACTGGTCAGCGTTGCGCCAGCCAGACCATCCACCTTGTAGACGGCATCAGGACGACTGGTATCAGCCTCACCTTTCACCAAGGTCAAAGCAACCTCACCGTTATCGCCATACACTTTTTTGCCTTTCCAGAGTGCGCGCCAATTGGGATTCACCACTTCGCCACCCAGACCGGGGGTTTCGCCCTGATCGTACAGATTGATGCTTTGCACGGTTTGGCCATCGGCTTCTAACGCCATGAAGCCATACATCGTTGACCAAAGACCATAGCCGTTGACAGGCAAAATGATGGACTGCAATTGATCGCCATTCTTGACCAGAAACACCTTGGCATATTTGGCCTTGGCACGAATGCTGGCAATGTCCTTGTCAACCGGGATCGCGATGTTTTGCGCCGGGTCTTTTGCCGCTTTGCGCTGATCGTAATCATCGACATCGACGTTATCGACATAAAGCCCGGTTTCCAAATCGACCAGTTTGGCTTCGATTTTTTCCTTGAAAGCCTGGTCGATATTGGTACCTTCATCGAGCAAACCCGCCACATCAAGGATATTTTTTTTCATATCCAGGGCTTTGTTATGGGCTTGCAGAGGACGCAAAGCGACGGTGGCAAGAGAAACCAGCACCGCACACACCAAACACAAAGCCAGTGCTACGTTGATGGTTTTTTCCAGGCTGTCATTGCTCAGAGCCAGAATGCGTTCTGCATAGGCCTTGAACTGCTCGTAGTATTTGCAAGCCTGTTCGTTGTACTTGCAGGTTTTTTTCTCGACATTAAGCATGGCGCTTGATCCTCCTGTTGATATTCGCTTGAACCACAAAGTAATCGATCAAGGGGGCGAACATGTTGGAGAACAAAATGGCAAGCATGACGCCTTCCGGAAACGCCGGATTGACTACGCGGATGATGATGATCATGACGCCGATCAACGCGCCGTAAATCCAGCGCCCGGTGTTAGTGTTGGCGGCAGAAACCGGATCGGTGGCCATGTAAACCGTGCCGAAGGCAAAACCACCCAGCACCATGTGCCAGTACCAGGGAATGGCGAACATCGGGTTGGTGCTGCTACCGATGACGTTCAGCAGGGTAGACATGGCAATCATGCCTATCATCACGCCGCCCATGATGCGGTAGGACGCAATACGGGTATAAAGCAGGAATGCCGCACCCAGCAAACAGGCCAGCGTAGAGGTTTCCCCCATTGAACCGGGTATGAAGCCAAGGAAGGACTGGAACCAACCGAAACTGCCGGTAATGGCATCCAGGCCACCCACAGAGGCCAGGGACAGCGCAGTGGCACCGCTGAAACCGTCAACCGCGACCCAAACCGAGTCACCGGAAATCGATGCCGGATAGGCAAAGAACAAAAAAGCCCGCCCAGTCAGCGCCGGGTTGAGGAAGTTTTTACCGGTACCGCCAAACACTTCCTTGCCCAGCACGATACCAAACGAGATACCCAAAGCCACTTGCCACAGCGGAATGCTGGCTGGCAGGATCAGGGTATACAGCATCGACGAGACCAGAAAGCCTTCGTTGACTTCATGTTTGCGCACGGTGGCAAACAATACTTCCCAGAAGCCACCAACCGCGAGGGTGACAAAGTACACCGGAAAGAAATACAACATGCCGTGAACCAGGCATGACAACGGGTTGTACGGGTTGTAGCCGAACAAAGCCATGGGAATGCTGCGCCAGCTATCGATATCTGTTGCGCCGATTTTTTCCATGGCCAGATTGGCCTGATAGCCCGTGTTGTACCAAGCCATCAGTACGCAGAATGCCGTTGCAATTACGACGAAGGTCATCGTCCGTTTCAGGTCGTTGCCATCACGAACGTGCGTGGTGCCGCGTGTTACAGCGGACGGCGTGTACAGAAAAGTGTCTACCATCTCGTAGAGACCGTAGTACTTTTCGAGCTTGCCGCCTTTTGTAAAATGCGGCTCTATGCTATCCAGATAATTTCTAGCCGACATTTATCCTTCCTTCTCAATTTTGGTTAAATTTGCCCGCAATACCGGTGCGAAATCATGTTTTCCCGGATCCACGAAAGTGAACAACGACATATCTTCCTCGCTCAACTCCAGGCAGCCCAAAGCCTGTGCGGCATCGGTATCACCGACGACAATGGCTTTCAATAGAGGTGTCGGCAGAATATCCATGGGCATTACGTCTTCGTAAATCCCCACCGGCACGATTGCACGGTTGCTGCCGTTCTTATCGGTAGTCAGCGGAAACAGGCGGTCAGATTTACGATCCTTGCTCGACACGTAAACATTAAGCGCGGAGTATTTGTCTTTGCCAGGCACGATCCAGCCAAAGAATTCGCGATCGCGACCTTCCTTCAAAACCGACACTTGCAAGTTGTACGCACCCAGGTAAGCCAAGGCACCAGCGGCTTCATGACCGTACAGCACGGAACCCGAAATCACGCGGCTTTCGACAGCCTCCAACTCGCCCGCCACCAGATCATCAAGATTGGCACCCACGCGGGTTTTGACCAGACGCGGATTTTTAACGGTAGGGCCGGCGAGGGCAAGCACACGCTCGACATCAAGCTTGCCGGTGGTGAACAACGCGCCTATCGCAATGACCGATTGGTAATCGATATGCCAGACACTCTTGTTGGCATTGACAGGGTCGATGAAATGAATATGCGTACTGGGCAAGCCAGCAGGATGAGGGCCGGAGAATTCGGCAACCTGTACACCCACCGCAGACGGCACATTGGCACCCGTCGCCTTGCACAGCCAAGTTTTACCCGCAGTCAATTTGGCTATGACGGTCAGACCGTTGACGAAATCGCTCTCGCGGGCGGCGATGATGACCGCAGGCTCCGCCGCCAGAGGCCGGGTATCGATGGCGGTGACGAAAATCGAACTGGGTTGCGAATCTGGGCTTGGCACCTTGCCATATGGCCGGGTCTGAAACGAAGTCCACAAACCGGAAGCCAGCAGATTTTGTTTTACCTTGTCGGCATCCAGACCGGCCAACTCGTCGGCGTTGAACCGGGCAAATGTTTCTTGCTGATCGCCCGATAATTCGACAACCACCGAAAGCAAAACCCGCCGCTCCCCACGATTGATGGCCTTGACCACACCCGAACCCGGCGAGGTGAAATTGACCCCCGGATTCTGTTTATCCGAAAACAAGGGCTGCCCCAACTTGACCCTGTCACCTTCGGCGACCAGCATTTTTGGCTTCAGCCCCACGTAATCGCCACCTAAAAGCGCAACCGACTTGACAGCGCCACCCTCGGTTATCGTTTGTTCGGGATTGCCCGAAATGGGCAAATCCAGACCTTTGTTTATTATGAATCGCATAATGTATACGCTTAGCTCCCCAGACAAATTTCAGCCAAAAGCCCCAGGATGAATCCAAAATCCTTCCGGGACAGTTCAAGACATAAAACCGCGCCATTACATCACAACCAACCTGTGTTCTCAACGCGAAGCCTGTTCAAAACAGGGCAATCGCGCCATGCGTCAGAACCAAGTTATTGATTTTTAGCAACTAAAGCTTAGGAGTTCGTATTTTTAATTACATTATTGCTTAAAAGCGATTAAAAACTGATTCGACTTTGAAAAGCCATGCATCTCGACTCGAAAACATTAACCTGTAAGCCGCTGATTTATATGATGATAAAGCTTAATGACCAAGTACAGACGCACAAGCTCCTGCTGTGTACAGCAAAAGCAACACACTGACCTTGCCCGCTCATCATGCGCTGTCCTGTACATCAAGCTCGACATGGATTCCCAAGGAGACCGTGGGAACCAGAAACCAGAGCCAGACCCTCCTGACCCTCGACATCAATTCAATGCAAACAGCCGATAGAAGTTGTCGCGGGATTGCTGGGCAATGGTTTCTACCGAGGTATTGCGCAGCTCGGCAATATGTTCGGCCACATATCTGACATAGGTTGGGTAGTTAGGCTTGCCGCGATGGGGCATGGGTGCCAGATACGGTGAATCGGTTTCGATCAGAAAGCGATCAGACGGCACACGCTGGGCTACATCCTTGATGGTATGCGCATTCTTGAAAGTGACGATGCCGGAAAAAGCAATGTAAAAGCCGAGATCCAGCGCTTTTTCGGCATACGCCCAATCCTCGGTGAAACAGTGGATGATGCCGCCAACTTGATCGGCACCTGCCTCGCGCAATACATCCAGGGAATCGTGCCCGGCATTACGGGTGTGAATAATCAAGGGTTTTTGCAGGATTTTCGCAACCTGGATATGTGTGCGAAAACGCCGATGCTGCCATTCGACATCACCCTGGCTGTGAAAATAATCCAGCCCGGTTTCGCCAATGGCGATCACCTTGGCATCCTGCGCCAGCGCCAGCAAGTCGTCGACGCTCGGCTCCCGCCCATCGGTGACATTGGGATGCACACCGACCGACAAGGAAATGTCGTCATAAGGCGCAACCAGCGCCCGCATGGCAGGAAAGACTTCGAGATCGATGCCTATGCACAGCATGTGTTCGATCTGCTGCTGACGGGCGTCGGCCACGAAGTCTGCAAACTGGTTTTGGTAGGGAGCCAGATCGATGCGATCCAAGTGACAGTGGGAGTCGACAAACATGATGGACTTGTTGGATAAGTGGCCGCTAACGTCGTGGCGATTTGATTACATCGTATGGGTAGGACGGTCAGCCTCCAGCGTACCGGCAAGATAGGTTTCGATTTTATTGCGGGCAACGCCGCCGTCCTGATCGTTGAATTGCACACCGATCCCTGGCGCACGATAGCCTTCAGCACCCTGCGGCGTTTTCCAGATGATTTTTCCGGCAATCGGCAGTCGCTCGGTTTCTTCCATAAGATTCAGCAACATGAATACTTCTTCGCCCATTTCGTAATCGCGCTTGGTTGGAATGAACAAGCCGCCGTTTTTGATGAAGGGCATGTAGGCGGCATAGAGTGCGCCCTTGTCTTTGATCGACAACGACAAAATGCCTTGTCGGGATGTGGTTTCCGCCATGATGCTACCGGGTATGAAGTTGCAACCAGCCTATCAGTAACTGCTCGAACAGTAGCTGTTTGTTGACTTGCGTCGTCAGCAACTGCCTGGCATTCAACGCCTGATCGTAGTATCGATGCAAGCGAGGCAATTCTAGCCGTGGACACAGGTCTTGCAAGGCGTTTTCGTAATCGGCATCGCGCGGTTCCCGCTCCACCGCCGTCTTCAGCTTGACCAGATCAACCAGCCATTCGATCAGCCAGGCCATGAGTTCGCTGGCCGACGGCTGTTCGAGTTTCGACCAGTTCTCGGCGATGGTCACGACATCGCGTTTGCCTTTTGCGATTCCGAACCAGTCGGCAAAACACGATTGATGAACCTCGATGATGCCCTGCTCGGCGTAATGCCTGGCCTGTATCGGTGAGCCGCCGCACAATCGCAACAGGGCTGCGATGGAACCGGTGAAACCACCCTGCTTCAACCATGTTGCAAGCACTTGCGAATCCGGTTGCCGACAAAGCCAGGTCTGGCAACGACTGCGGATGGTGGCAGGCAAACGCGAAGGGGTTGCGCTAATCAACACGAAACAGGTTCGCTCGCCCGGCTCTTCGAGACATTTGAGGAAGGCATTGGCCGATGCGGTGTTGAGCTGGTCGGCTGGCGACACAATAACGACGCGGCAAGCCTGGCTCTGCGGCTTAAGGCTCAACTGAGCAATCAACTGGCGTATCCTGTCGATGCCGATGGCTTTTCCCGGCTCATCGGATTCAACCAGCACATAGTCGGGATGGGTATGAGCGGCAGACAATCGGCAGCCCTGACATTCGCCACACGCCTGGCCGTCCGGCGTTCTGGCATGGCACAACAGCGCCCGGGCATAACATTCGGCAAGCTGGCGCTTACCCAGCCCCGCCTGCCCGGTCAGCAGCAAGGCTTGGGGAATTCGATCCTGTTCGAGATAGGCCCGAAGGCGCTGCCAGTCATCGAGCTGCCAAGGGTGCAGCCCGTTCGTCCTCATGTCTGACATAAACTCGCCAGCACCTCGGCAATCTGCTGCTGTACGTCATCGAGCGGCAAAGCCGCATCGATAACGCGATAACGCGCCGGACTTTGCGCTGCGCGTTGCAGATACGCCGTCCGTACCCGTTCAAAAAACGCCAGTCGTTCATTTTCGAAACGATCGAAATCACCTCGCCGACCGGCTCTTTGCATACCAACGGCAACTGGCGCATCCAGTATCAGCGTCAAGTCTGGACGCAGATCATCCTGTACCCATTGTTCCAGCCAAGCGATGGCCGTCATGTCCAGGCCACGCCCCCCGCCCTGATAGGCATAGCTCGCATCGGTAAAGCGGTCGCACACCACCCAGGTGCCGCGCGTCAACGCAGGCAAAATCACCTGCTGCAAATGCTGGGCGCGGGCAGCGAACATCAACAGCAATTCGGCCTGTGGCGCCAGTGGCTCGTCATGAAAGTCCAGCAGCAAACCCCGAATCTTTTCCGCCAGCAGGGTGCCACCCGGCTCGCGCGTCACCGTCACCTCGATGCGCCGCTGTTGCAGCCAGTGCTCAATGAAACGAAGATTGGTGGATTTGCCGACGCCCTCACCGCCTTCCAGCGTAATCAATCGTCCTTGCATCATCGTTGATAGGTGTCGACGTATCGTTCATGCTCTTTCAGCGTTGCAGAAAAGGCATGACGACCATCGCCGCGCGAAACGAAAAACAACGCATCACCATCGGACGGATGCAGGGCAGCGATGATGGCCGCCTTGCCGGGCAAGGCGATGGGGGTAGGTGGCAAGCCTTTGTTGACGTAGGTGTTGTAAGGCGTAGGTTCGCGCAAGTCCTGGCGGCTGATGTTGCCACGGTATTGCTCTCCCATGCCGTAGATCACGGTAGGGTCGGTCTGCAACAACATGCCTTTTTTCAAACGCCTGACGAAGACACCGGCAATTTTTTTGCGTTCTTCGGCAGCCGCCGTTTCCTTTTCGATGATTGATGCCAGGATCAAGGCTTGATACGGATTTTCCAGCGGCACATCTTTGTCGCGTCGGTGCCATTCGGAAATCAACAGATTTTGCATGCGATCATGGGCACGCCTGAGCAGCTCGACATCGGTCGAGTGCTTCTCGAAATAATAGGTATCGGGAAAAAACAAGCCTTCAGGATGGGTTTTGTCGGTTCCCAGATCGGCCAGAAATTGCTCCAGCTCGTTTTCCGACAAGGTGTGTTGCAGATTCGGGTTATCCCTGATGGCTTGCAGCATTTGCTTGAAGCCCCAGCCTTCGGGGAAGGTGATGGCGTATTTTCGGGTTTTGCCTTGCGCCAGAGCCGTCAGGATGTCGGCAGCCGTAAAGCCGGGTTGCAGCACATACTCACCGGTTTTCAACACCCGGTCGAGATGGTTGTGGTAAGCGAACAGCTTGAACCAGAACGGGTCGATGGCCAGATTTTGCTGACGCAAGCGAGTAATGACGGTATTCAGCGTATCGCCTTTGCCAACTTCCAGCGTCATGACGTCGGTCACGACAGGCTTTTCCTCGACGAGGTGATAGTGCATCCAGCCCCAGGTCAGCACAAGCCCGGCGACCATCAGCGTGGTAAAGGCGATGATGCTGCGGCTCATGGCATCACCTCGTCGATTTGTTTGATGCAGGCTGCGGTGTAAGCTGTCTGCAATCTGCGTGTCAATGCGCCGACAACCAGTGACCGTGCTTCGAAACGCTGAACCGGCCAGATGCCGATGATCGAATTGGTTACAAAGAGTTCGCTGGCGCGGTCTACCATGGCCATGTCGACACGGGTTTCTGTCACATCAAAGCCGCTTTCGAAAATCCAGCGGCGGACAATGCCCGCGACACCGCATCGATCCAGCCTGGGTGTAACCAGTTTGTCATCAACGACTAAAAAAATGTTGCTCATCGTACCCTCCACGATATGGCCATGCTGGTCGCATAAAAGCCCTTCCTGAATGGTTTCGTCATCCCACTCGGCACGGGCCAGAATCTGCTCCAGACGGTTGAGGTGTTTGAGACCGGCCAGCAGCCGGTTGTGACCCAGCCGCATTTTACACAATCGCAGCCGGATGCCTTCCAAATGACAGGAATCGGGATGACAGGGATAAGGATGCAGAGCAAGAACCCGGGTTGAAACGGGATGGTCCGGCAAACGATAGCCTCGTCCGCCGCTACCCCGGGTAATGATGATTTTAAGAACCGCACGCGGAGCTGCGTGATGGCAGAGCTGGCGGATTTCATCAAGCAAGACAGCCGGCGCAGGTGCCGGAATGCCCAATGCCTGGCAACCAGACAGCAATCTGTCCAGATGCTGTTGCCAAAACAAGGGCTTGCGATCGAAAACGGCAATGGTTTCAAATAATCCATCGCCGTACTGAAATCCCCGATCAGAGATTTCGATGACGTGCCTGCTTTCGCCGTTTATCAACACCATGGTCAGACACGGCGAAAACCACCCGTTGTTACAGGTAGCGCTTGAATACCAACGTCCCGTTGGTACCACCGAAACCGAAGGAATTCGACATAGCCACGTCGATTTTCATGTTTCTTGCCGTATTGGGCACGTAATCCAGATCGCATTCAGGATCGGGGGTATCAAGGTTGATGGTGGGGGGCGCGATTTGATGCTGAATGGCCAGCGCCGTCAGCACCGCTTCGATGCCACCAGCAGCCCCCAGCAAATGGCCTATCATCGATTTGGTCGAACTGACTGCAACCTGGTAGGCATGGTCGCCCAAAGCGCGCTTCATGGCCTGGGTCTCGCCAAGATCGCCCGCCGGCGTCGAAGTGCCGTGAGCATTGATGTAATCGACATCCGCTGGATTCAGCCTGGCATCGCGCAATGCATTAGTCATGCACCGCGCCGCGCCTTCGCCACCTTCGGCTGGTGACGTGATGTGATAGGCGTCGCCACTCATACCGTAACCAACCAGTTCGGCATAGATTTTGGCGCCACGCGCCTTGGCATGTTCGAGTTCTTCGAGAACCACGACACCGGCGCCATCGCTCAACACGAAACCATCGCGATCTCTGTCCCACGGGCGACTGGCGCGTTGCGGATCATCGTTTCGACGTGACAAGGCCTTGGCTGCACAGAACCCGCCCATGGCCGTCGGCGATGTCGTGCAGCGCTCGGCGCCACCGGCCACCATGACGTCGGCATCGCCGTATTTGATCAAACGCGCTGCGTCACCAATGTTATGCGTACCCGTGGCGCAGGCAGTGACAATGGCGAAATTCGGCCCTTTCATGCCGTACTTGATGGACAGGTTGCCGGAAATCATGTTGGTAATGTTACCGGGCACGAAAAACGGCGAAATTTTGCGCGGCCCACTGGCCGCATACGTGGCGTAACACTCTTCGATACCGGTTATGCCACCAATGCCAGCGCCAATCGCGACACCGATACGGTCGGCGTTTGCCTCGGTCACGACAAGCCCGGAATCTTCAATGGCCTGGCAACCCGCCGCAAGACCGTAATGCACGAAACCGTCCATACGCCTGGCATCCTTTTCAGGAAAATAATCGGCTATGTTGAAATTTCTGATGACACCGCCAAACGTGGTTGCAAAACTGGAAATATCGAACGAATCAATCGGGCCAATGCCGCTTCTGCCGTTGATGATTCCGTCCCAGGTATCGGCAACATTGTTGGCCAAAGGCGTAACAGCGCCCAAGCCGGTAATAACAACTCGACGTGTGCTCACAGTAAATTATCGCAAAGGATTGAACTAGCGGAGGGAATGGCTTTCATTCGTTAGGCTAGCCATGAGAGCACTAGCCTGTGGAACGAATTTTTTATTGCAGATTGGCGTTGATGTAATCGATTGCCAATTGTACGGTAGTGATTTTTTCAGCTTCTTCATCTGGAATTTCGCACTCGAATTCTTCTTCCAGAGCCATGACGAGTTCAACCGTGTCCAAAGAATCAGCGCCAAGATCGTCAACGAAAGACGCATCGTTTGCAATTTCTTCCTTTACGCCCAGCTGCTCGGCGACAATCTTTTTTACTCGTTCTTCAATATTGCTCATATATTTTTTCCTCGAACAATGCGAGCGCTCAACATGCAGCACCCACCTTTTTTCAGTGTTGTATTGTTAAATTAGAGTCTCGTCACCGGCCAAGCCTAACGACTCGGCGGATTATACTGGATGTCCTGAAATTTTCACAACTGATAGCCTGACTCAGCCCGGCCAAACGCCATTGCAAATTGAACTCGGCTCGAAACCCGCATCACGCATCGGCTCTCAATGCCTGAATCACCCGCTCCATTCGCATGAAGCGCGAGCCTTTCACCAGCAAACTGGCGTCGGCGCTGGCTACTGCCCGACGAGCGGCGGCGATCAACGCCTCGGGCTGACTAAAATGCCAGCCGTTGGCTTGACCAAGCACATTGAATGCCGTAACAGCAGCCAGGCTGGATTCGCCTATCGCCAGCAACTGGTCGATGCCGCGTTCCCTGGCATAGCGCCCAACTTCGGCATGAAATGCCAAATCCTCGTCGCCGGTTTCTCCCATGTCGCCAAGCACCAATGTGCGCACACCCATCTGTAACGCCAGGGTGTCGATGGCAGCCAGCACCGAATCGGGGTTGGCGTTGTAGGATTCATCGATCAGACAGGCGCCGGTCGAAATCCGGCAGCGCACACCGCGACCGGCCAGCGGCGCGAACGTCTCCAGACCGGCAACGATTGCCGCCTTGTCGACACCCGCCGCCTGTGTCGCGGCTATGGCAGCCAGCGCGTTTCGAACATTATGGACACCGGCGATGGGCAGTTGAAAATCCAGCGCACCCTGCGGCGTGTCGGCGGCCACCCGGGCACCGGTTTCGGATAACTGATAGCGCCCAAACACTTGCGCCGTCGGTTCGAAACCAAAATCCATGATCGTCCTGTCCCCTGCCATGACCCGCCAGATGCCGCAAAACGCATCATCCCCGGGAAAAACGGCAACACCATCGCCAGGCAATGCCTCGATGACCGCACCGTTTTCATAGGCCGTCGCCTCCACACTGTGCATGAATTCCTGATGTTCGCGCTGGGCATTGGTGATTACGGCAATATTGGCTTGGGCGATGTCTGCCAGATAGGCCATTTCGCCCGGATGATTCATGCCCAGTTCGACGACAGCCGCACGGTGTGCCGAAGCCAACTGGCACAGCATCAACGGCAGGCCAATGTCATTATTGAGATTGCCACGCGTCGCCAGCCGGTGTTCGGCAGCGTAAGCGGCTTGCAGAATGGAGGCAATCATTTGCGTCACCGTGGTTTTGCCGTTGCTGCCCGCCACCGCGATGAGCGGTATGTCGAAGCCCCGACGCCAGTTGGCGGCCAATTGACCCAATGCCTGCCTGGCGTTGACCACCTTGATTTGCGGGCAGTCGATGTCCAGCCAACGCTCGACGACCAGCGCCGCAGCCCCGGCAGCCAGCGCCACAGCGGCGAAATCGTGACCGTCGAAGCGGTCGCCACTCAATGCAAAGAACAGCTCGCCCCGGGCGCAGATTCGAGAATCGGTGCTCACGCCCTGAAAAACACGTTTGCCATCGCCCCGCAGCTCGGCAGCCTGCAAACCGGCTGTCAATGCTTGCAAAGTCATAGTGGTTGTCATGGTTTGAAGTCTCTCCTGATAAGGCTGTCCGAGAACAGGAACACGAAAATCGGGTTTAACTGTTGGAAATCTAGCCTATTAACCGACGTATTTTGCCGATGTCGTACAAATTGCTGGATTTTAGGCGCAACCTGGCCTGTTCGCTGTGGATAGGTGTTGTGCTGTCGATGAAGTGGCGCAGTTGGTCGCCAGTCGGCGACAACTATTTTGACGCTGGGGGACGTAGGCGCAAAAAAACCGCCTCATAGAGGCGGTTTTGTGGGTGGTTTTGGCAGTTTCAGTGATTATGATCTGCAAATGCTGGGGCGGTATTTGTTGTCCAATGTGCTGCCAGCGGCACAGCCCCACGCGATCGCACCAGCCGGTATCGTTCCTGCGACCAACGCAGCCCCGTTTGAAGTAGGCGTCAGCACGAGTGTGCCGCCACCTGCCACGGCAGTATAGGTAATCGTTATGTCACCTGCGGCACCTATAGCAACGCTCGTCACGTTTGGTGTTGCAGTAGGCGCCGCCCAACCAGTGGCGAATGCAGTTCCGGTAGCGGCATTTTCCGCCACAGCGGTTTTGGCTACGGCCGCCATGGCCAAGCCTTCGGTTACGCGCGCTCTTACCGTGTAATCCTGATACGCCGGCAGCGCTACCGCCGCCAGAATGCCGATGATCGCAACGACGATCATCAATTCGATCAAGGTAAAGCCTTGTTGGCCTTTTGCAGTTGGGTTGATGGGAAGATTCATTGAGTGTCTCCTGATGTTGGGTTGTGTATGAATGACACTGCTTACCAAGCATTACCCGTGCCAGTTATTGTTTTTATGCAGACATTTGCTTAACCCACTGTTTTGTAAAATAAAAAATACACGCGCAGTCAGCAGACACTTAATAAGCCGTGAGTTTTTACCCTGAAGCACCCTGCTGACATTGCGTCACGGGCGGCAATATGTGACGTTTTTTGTCAGTTTTACAGAAACGCCCTGCACTTCATGCCCACAAATTGCTCAACGCAAAGCGATGTGCGGCAAAAGGCGGTGCGCTAACCGGTTCGGCGTCTTTCAGGCTGTGCAACAAGCACCAGCGGCCAGCGAGCAGTTGATACACTTCCAGCGTTTGCAGGATGGGATCTATCAACCACAGGAAGACCACACCCAGTTTGGCGTAGATCGGCATTTTTTCGCTGCGGTCGATTTTGGTGGTGGCGGGCGACAAGATTTCGCACACCCAATCGGGGACGGTTTCAAACCAGGCGGTTTCCGGCAGCCTGGGCATGCGCTGCTTGCGCCAACCCGCCAAGTCGGGGACGAGGATGTGGCCACCGATGTGCAGTTCGGGTTCGTCTATGATCCACCAATCGTCATCACCCCCGCAGCCACCATGAAACAGCGAGCCTATTTCCATGCCCAGCGCGGAACTGGCCCATGCATGTCTGGGCGAAGGCCTGGGTTGAACGTTCAGGCGGCCAGCTATGATTTCGCCGACCAAATGCTCGGGCAAGCTCAGAATGTCGTCGTAACAGGGTAATTTCAATGCGGGATGGACCATGTCGACTCCTGCTGTCGTTGCGGTTGGCGGGGCGATTTCATTCTGCTATGCGCCACGCACTGCGTATTATTGTGGCGGCCGTCATGGCGTTTTGAAACAGGATTTTCTCGCTCCCACGCCCTTCGCGACTGCAAGGCTTCAGTACCCAGAGCGTCACTACCATTAAGGATTTGGTCATAAATAACATCCTCATTATTCTCGGCTTCGCCCCCTCGCTTCGCTCTCCCCTCCGGCAGGGTTGGGGTGAGGGCGATAGACAGGGATGTTATTTATGACCAAATCCTAACGTTAGTTACAAGCATGGCAGGCTGCTACAATGCAACTGCATTTAGTCGCAAAAGTCGAGCATGAGCCAGAAAGAAAAATTGCTAGCGCAGTTCACCAACACACCCAACCCGAAATGGGATGACGTGTCATCACTCATGAAACAGCTAGGGTATAAGCAGATAGCAGGCAGCGGATCACGAGTGAAGTTTATCAATCCAGGGAAAAACAGCGTGATAACACTGCATAAACCCCATCCTGAAAATACAATTAAAACCTACATCAAAAAAGCAATCCTGAACGAGTTGAAAAGACAAGGGCTTATAAAATGAATTATTTTGATTACAAAACCTATAAAGGCAGCATCAAGGCAAGCATCGAGGACAATTGCCTATACGGAAAAATCGAATTCATTGCCGACTTGGTGACCTACGAAGCCAACACCATCGATGAGCTGAAACGGGAATTCGAAAAGGCCGTGGACGATTACCTGACAACGTGCCACGAACACGGGATAACACCTAAAAACACTTGCAAAGGCTCATTCAACGTAAGGATAGGCAGCGACCTGCATCAACGGCTTTTGGCCAAAGCAGACGCAGCCGGAACATCACTAAACGACTACCTAAAAGGCATCATCGAAAAAGACACGATGACCATCTAAGCTTTCCACCTTCTTTCCACAGAACAAGCATTCAACGAGGTTAAACCAGGCTTTGATTTTTTGTAACTGGTTGATTATTAACTGGTTGATTATGGCCGGTTAAATGCTGGCTAGATAGAATAACAACGCGCTTTCAATGCGGGATGGGCCATGATCGACGCCTGCTGTCGTTGAGGTTGGCGGGGCGATTTCATTCTGCTATGCGCCATGCACTGCATATTATCGTGGCAGCAACGACAGCACCTTGAAACCGGATGTGTTGATGATTATTCCCCCATTCCCGCCATGCCGTCGGCGCTGATGCTGTTGCTGGGCGTCGTGGCCTTGCAACAGATGCCCGCCTTGCCTTCGCCGCTGGTTGCAGCGGCATTGCTGCTGGTCGTGCTGGTTTTGGCGATGCGGCGCTATTTGGCGCTGGCGGCGCTGGTGTTTGGCTTTGCCTGGGCGCTGCTGATGGCGCACGACCGTATGGCCGATCGCCTGGCGCCGTCGTTGCAGGGCAAGGATGTACAGGTTGAAGGCTATGTCGCCGATTTGCCCCGACAGTTCGACGACCGGGTGAGTTTCGATCTGGTGGTCAGCCACCCCTTGCCCGGTGTGCCGGGCAAAATCAGGCTGAACTGGTACAGGCCCGAGCTGGCCATCAAAGGTGGTCAGACCTGGCGGATGACGGTACGCCTGAAGGTACCGCATGGCCGGGTCAACCCTGGTAATAGTTTCGATTACGAAGCCTGGCTGCTGGCCAATGGCATCGCCGCGACGGGTTATGTCCGGCCTCACCCACCACCGCAACTCGTACCCGGCGACGTTCATGTCAAGCAGGCGTTGACGCAGTGGCGGCAGGCGGTGGTCGATGCGCTGGCGCAGACCGCCTCGCCGAATGCCGAATTCCTGGGCTTGATCGAAGCCCTGACCGTGGGCAGCCAAAACCGCATCACACCGGCACAGTGGCAGGTTTTCCGCACCACGGGCACGTTGCATCTGCTGGTGATTTCAGGCTCGCACATCAGCCTGGTGGCGGGCTTGCTGTTCGTCGCAGCGCGCCGCTTTTGGGCGCGTTTCGGCAGCATGCGCTATGCGCCGCACATCACCGCGGCAAGTGCTGCCTGGACGGGTGCCCTGGTTTACAGCGCGCTGGCCGGGTTTTCGATACCAGTGCAGCGCGCCCTGGTCATGCTGAGTGTGGCCATGCTGGCCTTGGTCTGGCAGCGCAATGTGTCGGCTTGGCGCGTACTGGGGCTGGCCTTGTGGACGGTGTTGCTGTTCGACCCGTTCGCCGTATTGGCGGTGGGTTTCTGGTTGTCGTTTCTGGCGGTGGCCTTGTTGATTTGGGTGTCGGCAGGACGCAGCAGGCTACCGGGTTACTGGCAAGGCCTGGCGGTCAGCCAGTATGCGGTAACGCTGGGGTTGGCACCGGTGTTGATGCTCTATTTCCAGCAGATTTCATTGATTGCGCCGCTGGCCAATGCCTTTGCGATACCGTGGGTGGGGGTGATTTTAACGCCGCTTTGCCTACTGATTTTGTGCCTGAATTTACTGTTGCCCGAACTGGCCCGTTACGGCCTGGCGCTGGCAGATGGCTTGTTTGCTGTGTTGTGGCAATTGCTGGATGGCATGGCACAGTGGCCGTTCGCGCAAATCGTTTGCCCGCAACCGCCGTGGTACGCCCTGGCTTTAGCCGTGCCGGGCGTGGCGATGCTGCTGGCGCCTAAAGGTTTCCCCCATCGCTATCTTGGCGTGTTTTTGCTGCTGCCCGGCGTGTTCGTGGAAAACGCCAAACCGGCGGCAGGCGAAGTTTGGCTGACGCTGCTGGATGTTGGCCAGGGCTTGGCGACGGTGATTCAAACCCGCAATCACGTCATGGTGTACGACACCGGCGCCAGGTATTCCGAGCAAACCGATATGGGTGAATCGGTACTACTGCCTTTTCTGCGCTACCGGGCGATCGATGCCATCGACCTGCTGGTGGTCAGCCATGGCGACAACGATCACAGCGGCGGTTCGGCTGCGCTGATGACAGCCATGCCCAAGGCAAAGCTGCTGACAAGTGCATCCTGGCTCGATCGCCCGGCGGTGGCAGATGACTGCCTGGCCGGACAGAGCTGGTCGTGGGATGGGGTGACGTTTCAGGTGTTGTCGCCGGGTGAGACTGCTTTCCTTAAAGAAAACGACAATTCCTGCGTGATAAAAGTGGTGGCGGCGACGGCTGCGTTTTTATTGACCGGCGACATCGAGGCCAGCGCGGAACGCGACTTGCTCGAACGCTACGGGTCAGATTTGGCCAGCACCGTCATGCTGGCGCCGCATCATGGCAGTAAAACCTCATCGACGGCAGCGTTCCTGCGAGCCGTGCAGCCAAAAATCGTGCTGATACCCGCCGGTTTTCACAATCGTTTTGGTTTTCCTGCCGCCAGCGTCGTCGAACGTTACCGGGCGCTGAGCGCAGACATTCGCAACACGGCGCATGATGGCGCCATCAGCGTAAAAACCGGCAAGCAGGCTATCCGCGTCGAATCGGAGCGGCAGCAGCACAAACGCTACTGGATGCAGGATGGGGATTGAGTTTTTGCCGACATCCGGGGTTGTCGGCATCGAGGTCGTGTCAAGCCGGTCAAGCCGCTTGCACAGGAATGGAGTGACTGCTGTGTGAAATCTGGTTGTTGGCGCCGAAATAAACCAGGGTGGGTTTATGGCTTTTGGCTTCGTTGTCATCCAGGCTGGCGAAGGCGCAGACGATAATCAAATCACCTGGGCAAGCCAGCCGCGCGGCGGCACCATTGATGGAAAACACACCGGAATCCTCCTGCGCCCTGATGGCATAGGTTGTGAAGCGCTGGCCATTATTGATGTTGTAGATATGAATTTGCTCGTATTCCCTGATCCCTGAAAAATCGAGAATTTTGCCATCGATGGCACATGAACCCTCGTAATCGAGTTCGGAGTGCGTTACCCGCGCACGGTGCAACTTGGCTTTAAGCATGTTGATATGCATGGTGGACATCACTAAAGTTCGGTAAGGGCGCGGAATTATGCCTCAATCCAGGCAGGCTATCAAACGGATTACCCACAGAAAATCGATGATGAGGCTCACGATTCTGGTAGCGTGGCCAACCATGCCGACAGCCGAATCCGGACGGCATCCTCACTCAAAACCCACACTCAAAACCCAAACATTGCGTTCGCCAGCGGACTCACGCTAGCATCGCGTCCACCTTCGTTTTCGTCTGGTTTGCCCATGTGTCTTGCCTTGCCCGGTCAACTGCTGGAAACCGATTCCGCCGAACCGCTGCTGCGTAGCGGCAACGTCGATTTCAACGGCATAGTGAAAAACGTCAGCCTGGCCTGCGTACCCGAAGCCAGGCCGGGCGACTATGTCATCGTCCACGCCGGCCTTGCCATTGCCATCATCGACCCACAGGAAGCCCGGCTCACACTGCAAGCCTTCGCCGACATGGACACCCTGATGGACACCCCTGGAGACCCGGCTTGAAATTCGTAACCGAATATCGCGATCCTGGCCAGGTCGACTACTGGCGGCGGCAAATCGCAGCCATCGCACATGGCCAGTGGCGCATCATGGAAGTCTGCGGCGGCCAGACCCACAGCATCGTCAAGCATGGCCTCGACCAACTGCTGCCCGACAACATCGAACTGATACACGGCCCCGGCTGCCCGGTTTGCGTCACGCCCATCCAGTACATCGACAAGGCACTGGCGATTGCCGCCCAGCCGGACGTCGTATTCTGCTCGTTCGGCGACATGCTGCGTGTACCGGGTTCGACCCTGGACTTGCTCGGCAGCAAAGCCCAAGGCGCCGATGTGCGCATCGTTTATTCGCCGTTGGATGCGCTGGCGATGGCGCAGCACAATCCCGACAAGCAGATCGTGTTTTTCGGCGTCGGCTTCGAAACCACAGCACCCACCACGGCACTGGCGGCTTATCAGGCTCGCCGCCTGAACCTCAAAAATTTCAGCCTGCTGATCGGCCATGTGCGGGTGCCGCCGGTCATCGAGGCCCTGCTGGCAGCAGACGACTGCCGGGTGCAAGGCTTTCTCGGCGCCGGTCATGTCGCCGCCGTCATGGGCTGTCGTGAATACCAACCCATCGCCGAACACTACCGCCTGCCCATCGTCATGACCGGCTTCGAGCCGGTCGATATTCTGCAAGGCTTGTATCTGTGCATCCGCCAACTGGAGCAAGGCCGTTACGGCGTGGAAAACCAGTACCGTCGCGTCGTGACCGAAAACGGCAATCAGGTAGCACAAGCCTTGATACGACAGGTATTCGTCGAGGTAGATCGCCCGTGGCGCGGCTTGGGTGACATTGCCGCCAGCGGCTGGGCCTTGCAGCCCGATTTCGACGACTGGAACGCCGAGCACCGCTTCGATGTTGCCGCCATAACCAGCCAGGAAGCGCCGAACTGCCGCAGCGGCGAGGTGCTGCAAGGCCGTATCAAACCGCAGCAATGCCCGGCATTCGCCACGCTCTGCACCCCGGAACGGCCACTCGGCGCCACCATGGTGTCATCCGAGGGCGCCTGCGCCGCCTATTACCGCTACCGCAGCCATGGCTGATTTTTCTCTGAATTGCCCCAACCCTCTGCATTACGACCACATCGTCATGGCCCACGGCGGCGGCGGTCGTTTGATGCAGCAACTCTTGGCCCAGATCGTCCTACCCACCTTGCAGAATCCGCTACTCGACCAACAGCATGACAGCGCGGTACTCGCCATGCCGAGTGGCCGCCTGGCTTTCACCACCGATTCCTACGTCATCAAACCGCTGTTCTTCCCCGGCGGCGACATCGGCAAACTGGCGATTTGCGGCACCCTGAACGACCTGGCGATGAGCGCCGCCAGACCGCTACACCTCAGTTGCGGCCTGATTATCGAAGAAGGCCTGCCCATCGCCGATTTGCAGACCATTCTGCGTTCGATGCAAACCGCTGCTGCCGCAGCCGGAGTCCGCATCGTCACCGGCGACACCAAAGTGGTTGATCGCGGCAAAGGCGATGGCGTTTACATCAACACGGCGGGTATCGGCGTGGTAGCCGACGGGGTGACGATAGCCCCCGCAATGATCCAGCCAGGCGACGCCATCATCCTCAACAGCGACTTGGGCCGCCACGGCATCGCCGTGATGCTGGAGCGCGAGGGCCTGAACTTTTCCCACAGTCTGGTCAGTGATTGCGCCGATTTGTCGGGCCTGGTTGGCGAATTGCTTGCGGCGGGTATCGAATTGCACTGTTTGCGTGACCTGACCCGTGGCGGGCTGGCCAGCGTATTGTTTGAATTGGCCACAAGCTGCGGCCTGGCGTTCGGCATAGACGAAACCGCATTACCCATCCATGACGACGTTCGCGCTGCTTGCGAGCTGCTGGGCTTAGACCCCTTGTACATCGCCAACGAAGGCTGCATGGTGGCCTTCGTTGGCGAAAAACACGCCGACGCACTACTAGACCGGCTCCGCCAGCACCCGCTCGGCCAGCAGGCCTGCCGGATTGGCCGAGTTAGTGACAGCCCATCGCGCACACCCTTGACCCTGCACAGCCGCCTGGGTATCGCACGGCCATTGACCTTGCTGAGCGGCGAACAATTGCCAAGGATTTGCTGACGCGCACGGCGTTGGCTCAGCCTCGGCGACGTGCTTGAGCCGCCAGGCCGATCAAGGCCGTGCCGAACAACCATAACGCGCCCGGCACCGGTACGATCTTGACATCGGCATAAACCGCTTTATGGTCTGAAGTGGGGAAGTTGGCGAACAGGTTCAGATTCCTGAAGGTGCCAACCAAGGGGAAATTGGGATCTTGATGGGTAGGCCAAAATACGGCGGCGTTGAGCAACTCGATATTACTGGAAGGCAGCACGTAATCCACACGCAAGTTACCTGGTGCAACGTCATTGAAATCGGCGGTATCGAATTTAGGATCGCCGATATGGCTTTGGTTGGCCGAACCGTTGTTCGATGGATCGGTGGCCGCTGCCGTGCCACCGGCGCTTTCCGGTGTAACGCTGGCGTTGACCAGTGGATCATTCAGCAATTGGCCAATGGCGTTGTATTCGGTGTTGCCAATCAAGCCTTTGAAGCTGTCGCCATCGACGGGGTCGGCGTTCAAGTCACCGGCGATGACGAAAATCGAATTTGGTGCCAAGCCCCCCGTGCCACCTTGATCGTCATAAATGTAGGATGCACCGTTGATGTAATCCCTCCAGAAGCGGATTTCGTCGTAATTGCGTTTGCCGTTGCGATCTTCAATACCGTCAAAAACCGGTGGCGTGGGATGCGAGGCCAGAAAATGCACGTTTTGCCCGTTGATCTCCAGCATGACGTCAACGTGGTTCTTCGACGACAACCGAAATGCATCCATTTCAGCTTGGGAGTAGAACGCATTCAGATTGTTGGCCGTCGGGTCGTTGGTCAGCAAATTGCCGGGCATGTCTTTCCACAGAAAATTCTGAAACGTGCGAACAGCCTTGATTTCGAATCTGGAAAAAATGGTGAAGCCGAATTTGCCGGCAAATTCGCCAAAACCGAAGGCATCGTTGCCAAAGGTGCCATCGCCGGGGGTACTGTCGATGACACCGTTATTGTCCAGATCGAAACCGGAATGCAAGCCGGTGTTGGTGGTAGGGGTGTAGCCGAAAGCGTAATCGATGGCCGCAACCTCGCTACGTCCGGTCGTACCGCCGCCGCGAGCAACATTAAGGAAATTGTTGTTGAACAGCTGATGCGCCTGGCTGGTGTAACCCAGGGCGGAAGGCGTGCTGCGGGTACCAGGGGTGCCGTTGAAATCGAAATCGAATTCGTTGACCAACACCACGTCGGCGTTGATGCGTTGCAACGTTTCCGCCACGTAGTGCGCTTGCAACACCCGTCTTTGCGCCGTACTCAAACCGCTGATCGAGGCGGAATCAGGATAGGCCACGGAAAAATCGACACTGTTTGGATTGGCCATGTCAGTCAACAAATCGCTGCTGGCATTGCGATTCAGCGATGCATTGAAGGCGGCGAAACGCACGGTTACAGCTGTAGCCGATGCGATTTGCGTACCGGATAGCGCCAATGCGATACCCAGCGTTAAAGCGTGTTGTTTTTTCATTGTCAAAGTCCTTGTTAAGTGCAATTGGGGAAACGGGATGACCCGCCTAAAAAACCAAATAGCCACCAATAACTCAGGCAAATGCCGCCGTTGCTGCCGGGTTTATGGCTACTTGGCTTTGCTTACGAGCCTATAGTGTCTTTGTGACAGGCCAATTAACCGAGCACACTTCTTTTTCACCCGCATCGCAGGAACCAGAAAACACCCGACCGTCCCATTGCAATTTGAAAATCCCGCGTAGCCATTCAGCGATGTTCGTAGGAGCGGGCCATGCCCGCGAAAGCCACGCCCACTACAAACCATCGGATATCCATCGCCCAGATACGAGAACAAAATCGCGCCCTAACCATGCTTGCACACCCCGACTGTCGAAGGTCGCTGCACAAATTCAGCGCTGGCGGGGGCGGATGTCTGGTTTGGGTTTTCCGATATAATCGCCGCATTTTTTCAACTAAAAATGGCTTGCGACGTGACGGCGAACAACGATGTCTCTACTTTTCAGGGCCTGATTCTGACCTTGCAGCAGTACTGGTCGGCGCAAGGCTGCGTGTTGTTACAACCCCTGGATCAGGAAGTAGGCGCGGGTACGTTCCACCCAGCTACATTTTTGCGTGCCATAGGCCCGGAACCCTGGAATTCGGCCTATGTACAACCCTCGCGCCGCCCCACCGACGGGCGTTACGGCGAAAATCCCAACCGCTTGCAGCATTACTACCAATACCAAGTGGTGATGAAACCGTCACCGGACGCCATTCAGGAACTTTACCTGGGATCGCTGCGCCATCTGGGGCTGGACTTGCTGGAGCACGACATCCGCTTCGTCGAGGACAACTGGGAATCACCCACCCTGGGCGCCTGGGGTCTGGGCTGGGAAGTCTGGCTGAATGGCATGGAAGTCACCCAGTTCACTTACTTCCAGCAAGTCGGCGGCCTGGAATGCAAGCCGGTTACCGGCGAGATTACCTACGGTCTGGAGCGCATCGCCATGTATCTGCAAGGCGTCGAGTCGGTGTTCGACCTGGTATGGACGCGCGGCCCGCAAGGCGTGGTCACTTACGGCGACGTGTTCCACCAGAACGAGGTGGAAATGTCGGCGTTCAATTTCGAACATGCCAATGTCGAATTCCTGTTCCAAAGCTTCGACACCTTCGAAGCGGAATGCCAGCAACTGCTGGCTAACAATCTGCCGCTGCCCGCTTACGAAATGGTGTTAAAAGCCTCTCACGCCTTCAATCTGCTGGACGCCCGCCACGCCATCTCCGTCACCGAACGCCAACGCTACATCTTGCGGGTGCGCAATCTGGCCCGAGCAGTGGCAGAAGCCTACTACGCACGACGTGAAAGTTTGGGTTTTCCGATGTGCGGCAATTGACTTCAATCCCGGCTCATTCCAGATAACTGTTTAGTCCGTAGATGCGGTTCTGCCAAATCCAGTTTTCAAAAAAAGAGGCACACATGACACTCATCAAAACACTGCTGGCATCGCTCATCATCGCAACCGCCTTGCCCGCCGTCGCCGAAGACAACGCGCCCGCGACGGCAATGACGGTTTACCGTAGCCCGACCTGCGGCTGTTGCGGCAAATGGATCGAACACGTCAAACAGCATCAGTTCATCGTCAAGGATGTCATCAGCGACGACATGGATGCCATCAAAAAACAACACGGCGTACCCGGCGAATTGAGTTCCTGCCATACCGCCATCGTCGACGGTTACGTCATCGAAGGTCATGTCCCAGCTGCCGACATTCGCAAACTGCTGCAAACAAAACCCAATGTCATCGGCCTGGCCGCCCCCGGTATGCCCATGGGCAGCCCCGGCATGGAAATGGGTGGCCGCAAGGATGATTATCAAGTCGTCAGTTTCGACAAGAACGGTCATTACGCGGTATTCGCCGACCATCCGGCAGCGGAAAAGCCCTGAGGTGCTACCGACGCCAACACCAATTCAGAGCGTGAGAACGAGAACAACCAGCAAATTCAGCGAGTACTGAATGATTACCCGTTTTTTTTAAAAAAGGAAAACCCATGACAACATTGCCGCAATCAACCGAAAAACCCGGCCCGGTCAATTCCTGGAACGAGTGGGATCCGCTTGAAGAGGTCATCGTCGGCCGACTCGAAGGCGCCACCATACCGCCCGCCCATTTCACCCTGACCACAAAAATCCCCAAGCCACTGGCCTGGTTTCTCAAGAGCATGGCGCAAGGCTGGCACTACCCCAGTGCCTTGGTCAAACCGGCGCAAAAACAGCTGGCCGAATTCATCCACATTCTGGAAGCCGAAGGCGTCAAGGTGCGTAGGCCGGATGTCACCAATTTTTCCAAACGCTACGCCACGCCAGACTGGAGTTCGCGCGGCTTTTGCATTGCCTGCCCGCGTGATGGCTTTCTGGTCATCGGCGACGAGATCATCGAAACCCCCATGCCCTGGCGCTGCCGCTATTTCGAAGGCTTGCCCTACCGCACCTTGTTCAAGGAGTACCACGATCAAGGTGCCAAATGGACATCCGCCCCCAAGCCGCAACTGCTCGACGCGCTTTACGAACAAGACTACGTCATGCCCAAACTGGGCGAACCGCTGCGCTATCAGATCAATAATTTTGAACCGGTATTCGACGCCGCCGATTTTCTGCGCTGCGGTCGTGATATCTTTTATCAGATCAGCAATGTGACCAACCGCGCGGGCGTCGAATGGTTGCAGAACTATCTGGGCGACGGCTTCCGTCTGCATGAAATCGAAAGCCGCTGCCCCGACCCCATGCACATCGACTCGACCTTCATGGTACTGGCCCCCGGCAAGGTGTTGATCAACCCGGAATGGGTGGATGTGACGCGTCTGCCGAAAATACTGTCGTCGTGGGACATCATCGTCGCCCCGGAACCCGAGCCTTACGCCGAATCGGAAATGATGGCCAAGTTCTTCTCCATGTGCAGCAAGTGGATCAGCCTCAACGTGCTGATGCTGGATGAAAAGCGCGTCGTCGTGGAAAAAACCCAGACCTTGCTGATTAAAACCCTCAAGGACCACGGCTTCGAACCCATCCCCTGCGCCTTCACCAGCTACCTGCCCTTCGGCGGCGCCTTCCACTGCGCCACGCTCGATGTTCGCCGTCGGGGCGGTCTCCAGTCGTATTTTTGATGAATGACTCCCTCAGTGAGGGGCCTCTCGTTCCCACGCTCCGCGTGGGAACGAGGCCGTAGCCTTACAACCTTAGAACAGCCCATGGCCAGGGCAACCCTTGTCATGAAGCTGAAACATTGCACCGGTAGTTTCCACGCCATTTGTAGTGACAGAGCAGAGGGCAATATGGCAGGTATCAGGCGACACCAGAACCCATCTCCAAAAAACCCGCTGCTCTGCGTTTTTGCCCCCTCAAGGAACAAGAAACACTGGGGATGGCCCGACGTATTTCTAAAAAATTTATGCGCAGCGGGTGCCATTATGGCGGTGCTTGCCACCCCGGCGTACGCGCGGGGCGAGATCGTCAAGATCGACGGATCGAGCACGGTCTATCCCATCGCCGAAGCGGTCGCGGAGGAATTTCAGAAAGCCAGGAGAGGCAGGGTGAGGGTAACGGTGGGTGTTTCGGGCACCGGCGGCGGCTTCAATAAGTTCTGCCGCAACGAGCTCGACATCGTCAACGCCTCCCGACCGATCACCAAACAGGAAATGGAAGACTGCAAGGCGGCTGGCGTGAATTACCTCGAAATGCCCATCGCCTATGACGCGATCACCGTCGTCATCCACCCGCGGAATACCTGGGCGAAAACGATGACCATCGCGGAACTGAGGACGATGTGGGAACCGGCCGCGCAGGGCCAGATCACCCGCTGGAACCAGGTGAACCCGGCCTGGCCTGATCAGCCGCTCAATCTGTTCGGCCCCGGTGCGGATTCCGGCACCTTCGAATACTTCACCGAGACAGTCGTCGGCAGGGCGAGATCCAGCCGGGGTGATTACACTCCGAGCGAGGACGACAACATCCTCGTCATGGGGGTAAATCGGGATATCAACGGCTTGGCCTATTTCGGCTATGCCTACTACGAAGCCAACAAGGACAAGCTCGTGAGCGTCGCCATCGCTGCGGCGGAGGGCATGCCAGCGGTCGCGCCGTCCGTGCAGACAGTCCAAAGTGAAGTGTATCCGCTGTCACGCCCGCTCTTCATTTATGTCAGCGCCAAGTCGGCGGCAAAACCCGAGGTAAGAGAGTTCGTGGAATTCTTCAACCACAACGCAGACGAGCTGGTCAGGGAGGTTGGCTACATTCCCTTGCCCGCCAAGGCCTACGCCTACAATATCGAAACGCTGGTCAATCTGCGCCTGGGTAGCAATTTCGACGGCGAAACCGGCGCGGGACTCACGATCGGAAAGCTGATGAAGATGGAAGCCGAGCGGTGAAACACAGCGTCCAGAAGATATCGCCCGGCTTCAAGGCCCGTGGATTGCGCCTAGGAATCGAATGGTACTGACACCTACGCAAGGTTCCTGGGTAGGGAAATTCAAGGAGTTGCTACGCGACGCTTTCACGGTAAACAGTGCGATCTCTTTCCCGTAGCCAGCTCTTTGGGCCGGTTTGCAGTTCAACGTGTGATGTCGTTCAAACCTCAAACTCGAAATCCGAAACCCAACATTTTTATGTCCCCCATCGATGCCGTCCATAGCGCGCCCATAGCCGACACCGTGGTTACGCCGCGTTTCAAGCGCAGACTTTTTCGGCATGTCAAGGAACGAGTCATCGAATCGATTCTATTGCTGCTGGCGCTGGTTGCAGTCGCGACCACGGTGGCGATCGTAGCGATACTGGTGCACGAGTCGGCGGGCTTCTTCGAGGAGGTCTCGCTCCGCGAGTTTCTGACCGGCACCGTCTGGTCGCCGCTGTTCGAGAACCCCCGCTACGGCGTGCTGCCGCTCGTGTCCGGCACGGTAACCGTGGCCGGGATCGCGCTTGCGGTGGCGTTGCCGCTGGGCACGATCACCGCCATCTATCTCAGCGAATTCGCGCCGCACTGGGTGCGCGAGACCGTCAAGCCCATCCTGGAGCTGCTGGAGGCGGTGCCGGGCGTGGTGTTCGGCTACTTCGCGCTACTGCTGCTCACACCGCTTTTGCAAGACACGCTGTTGCCCGGACTACCCGGCTTCAACATGCTCGCGCCGGCGCTGGTGATCGGCGTGATGATCGTGCCCTATGTCGCCTCCGTCAGCGAGGACGCGATGCGCGCGGTGCCGATGAGCATGCGCGAAGGGTCGTACGCCATGGGGGCCACGCGCTTGCAGACGGCGGTGCGCGTCGTCACGCCCGCAGCAACCTCGGGCATCGTCGCCGCTTACGTGCTGGCGGCGTCACGCGCGGTCGGCGAAACCATGGTGGTGGCGATCGCGGCGGGCTTGCAGCCGAACTTCACCTTCAACCCGATGGAGCAGGCGGCGACCATCACGGCCTACATCGTCCAGGTCAGCCAGGGCGACCTGCCGCATGGCAGCCTCGGTTACCAGAGCATCTTCGCGGTCGGTTTGACCCTAGCGCTGATGACGCTGGGCTTCAACATCGCAGGACATTGGCTGCGCAAACGTTTCCGGGAGGTCTACTGATGGATCCGCGTCTCGCCGAGCTGCGCGCACTGATTGCGCGCCACAAATGGAACGATCACCTGTTCGCGCGGCTGGGGCTGGTGTGCACCATGATCGCGGTACTAATGCTGTTTGCCGCCATCCTCGATCTTTTCCTCGACGGCTATCAGCGCCTCGACGGGACGTTTCTGACCTCGTATCCATCCCGGCATCCCGAACGGGCCGGCATTTTGTCGTCCTGGGTTGGCTCGGCGGTGGTGATGCTGGTGACGATGGTGTCGGCCGTCCCCCTGGGTGTCGGCGCGGCGATCTATTTGGAAGAGTACGCCGACAAGAACTGGCTCACCAACCTCATCGAACTCAACGTCACCAATCTGGCCGGCGTGCCGTCGATCATTTATGGCCTGCTCGCGCTCGGTCTGTTCGTCCACATGCTCGGCCTGGGCGAGACCATCCTCAGCGCTGGCCTCGCACTCGCCCTGATGATCCTGCCGATGATCATCGTGGCCACCCGCGAGTCGCTGCGCGCCGTGCCCGTGCATATCCGCGAAGCCGCCTACGCACTGGGAGCCACGCGCTGGCGGATGATCTCGGATCACCTGCTGCCTTATTCGATGGGCGGGATCATGACCGGCGTAATCATCGGCATGGCCCGCGCCATCGGCGAGACCACGCCGCTGATCACCATCGGGGCGCTCACCTTCATCGCCTTCCTGCCGCCCCCGCCGATCACGGCGGAACCACCCTTTCTCAGCGTCGACTGGCTGATGTCGCCGTTCACGGTGCTACCGATCCAGATGTTCAACTGGATATCCCGCCCGGAGTCGGCGTTCCACGTCAATGCGGCGGCCGCGGGCGTCGTGCTGATGATCATGACCTTGCTGATGAACGGGTTCGCCATCTACCTGCGCTATCAAATCAGGAAAAAGATCAAATGGTGACAGATCAAATGGCGACCAATCTGGCGCGTCTGAATGTGCCGCCCAGCGTGGCGACCTCGCAGGAAATGACCGGCACGCTCAAGGCGGAGGCGCAAAATCTCAATTTTTATTACGGCGGTTTCCACGCGCTGAAAAACACCAATCTGCCCGTCTACGAGCGCAAGGTGACGGCCTTGATCGGCCCGTCCGGTTGTGGCAAGTCGACCTTTTTGCGTTGCTTCAACCGCATGCACGATCTTTACCCCGGCAATCGCTACGAGGGCAGGATCATGCTCTACCCGGATCAGATCAACTTGCTTGATCCGACGGTAGACCCCATCGAGGTTCGGATGCGTATCAGCATGGTGTTCCAGAAACCGAATCCGTTTCCGAAGTCGATCTACGAGAATGTCGCCTACGGGCTGCGCGTGCGCGGCGAGCACAATCGGGGCAGGATAGCGAAAAACGTGGAGCAGGCGCTGCGCAGCGCCGCCCTGTGGGACGAAGTGAAGGATCGCCTCGACGAACCCGCGTTCAACCTGTCCGGCGGCCAGCAGCAGCGGGTCTGTATTGCGCGCGCGCTGGCAACCGATCCGGAGATATTGCTGTTCGACGAGCCTACCTCAGCCCTGGATCCCATCGCCACCGCCAGCATCGAACAACTGATCAGCGATCTCAAGGAACGGGTGACGATCCTGATCGTGACCCACAACCTGCAACAGGCGGTGCGGGTTTCGGACTACACGGCCTACATGTACCTCGGCGAACTCATCGAATTTGGTCTTACCAATAATCTGTTCATCAAGCCCGAGAAGAAGCAGACCGAGGATTATCTCACCGGTCGCTTTGGTTAGGTTCAACCTAAAAATCCCGTAACTATTCAGGTTCCTCGTCCTCGTTCCCACGCGGAGCGTGGGAACGAGAAGGTCTTCAGGCCCAAAGCCCCGGTACAGGCCCCGACCGATACGGGTTGACGCAATGGCTGCCCGATTTAGCCGATACCCGGCTTGGATCGAATGCGAACTCTTACGGGCTGGGGCATGTCGGTCGGTGGAGCCGCCACATGGTAGGGAAAGGTCGTGATCGCTTGAACCAGGCGTTCATCGGTGTCGTGACTGCAGTTGGATTGAACGACGGCGCTCCTTTCTATCCTGCCCGCCGAATCGATCCACAGGTTCAGCACAACGATGAAGTTTCTCCCGCGCAAATTGGAATCGTCGGCCAAGTAGCGTTGCAGTTTGTTGGCCAGGGTGGCGCCATAAGCATGAAAAGGAGAACCGCGACCGCCCGATAGCAAAAGGTCCATACCCCCCTTCCTGGCGCGCAAACCAAAGCCGTCGCCCGCGCCCTGGCCCTCCTCGTCGACACCCAAGGACTCGTCGGCGGCGGCTTCCGCCTCCTCCGGCTGCTCCTCGACCACGTCTTCAATCTCGGGCTCAGGTAGTTCCTCCATGGGTTCCGGCTCGGGGGGAGGTTCAGGCTCCGGAAGCGGCGGTTCCTCGATGAGCTTCACCCATTGCTGCTCCTCCGTCCGCTGGCGCGGCCCCTGATCCAGCTGCTCGCGGATCCACCAGGCGGCGCCTACGGCCAACACCAATATCATCGAACGAATCAGGATATTCATAGGCAGTGTCTCCGGTAGGCTGACAGCAGAGGCGTCACCCTCGACGCTATCTCACCAGTCGTTTCGTAACCAATCCCAGGTGGGTGATGTTGACCCGCTTGATCACGTCCAAGGCATCAACGACCTCTTGGTAGCGAGCCTCGGCATCCCCCCTGAGTACCACCGGCACACTGGGATCGGCGGCCTTGTACTGGCGCAGCCTTTGCTCCAGTTCGGCCAGCGTCACCTGCATGGTGCCCAGGAAGATACGTCCGTCGGCCAGAACCGTCACGGCCTGGGTCTTCGGCTTGGTCAAGCTGGGTGCCGGACTGCCCTGTGGCAGCTTGACGGCGATGCCTTGGACGGTCACCGTGGCCATGATGATGAACACCACCAGCAAATTCCAGGCGAGATCCATCAGTGGCGTGACATTGAGATCATCGTATGGCTTCGGTCGGGTTCGGCGTCGCATGGGTAGCCTCCGTAGTGGCGTAGGTGCTGGAATGGGCCAAGGCCAAGATGCCGATCAACTGGTCGGCGTAGACTTCCATGACCGACATCCGTTTGCCGATCAGGGTGGCGAGATAGTTGTATCCAAACATGCAGGGAATCGCGATGACGAGACCTACCACCGTGGTCGCCATGGCCGAGGCGACTCCAGGCGCTATGGTGTTGACATTGACTTCGCCCGCCGCCGCCACCAACGCGAAAGTCATCATTACCCCCACGACGGTGCCCAAAAGACCCAGAAACGGCGCACCGCTGATGGCGATGGTCACCAGCACCATGCGGGCGTTCAGCCGGTTGCTTTCCTCGACCATGGTTGCGTCCAGGCTGGAGCGAATCACCTCCAGCCCCTCGACCGCCAGGGTCTTGCCCCGACCGCAGGCAACCGCCAATTCCAGAAGCCGGTCTAGCTCGACTATGCTGGTCTGAAAAAGCTTGAATAGCCCGCTCTGCCGGTAAATCTGGCCGATTCTTTCCAGCTCCCGCTGTTTCGATTCCGTATCCGGTTCCTTGAGAATGCGATTCACCAGTTCCCGCGCTTCGACGGCAAAGCGGCGATCGTGCTTTTCCACCCGCCGCACCATCATGAAGCGCGTGAACATGGCGTCGAACGCTAGGAGTCCCAGCGCCAGCGTCACGCCTATGATCGCCCAGCCGTCCACGCCGATCTTGCCCGCCAAGGTCTTGATCAAGGCGAAATGGTCGGAACCGGCGGCCTCCGCGATCGTTTGGTCTTCGCCGTAAATCACCAGCTTACCGTCCGCCCCCTGTCCCTTGGCGGCCAGTTGTATCCAGTCGACCGAGCGCTCGACAGCAGCGAGATGGGTCTCGTCCAACAGGCCGGTGAAGCCGTTGCCCGCTGCAGTCGCGCCCAGAATCAGGTCACCGGCCAGATTTTGCCGGTTGGGGTTTTCGGCCTCCGCCACCAGCACGCCATCCAGGTACAGCTTAAGTTTGCTGCCCTGAGTTGCCGCGACGTGATACCACCGATCGGTCGCCAGGGGGGTGCTGGTTCGCGCGACGACGTCCTTGCCGCCCACAGTCTGACGGAAAACAAGACCCTGGTCGGCGATTTCCAGACGCAGCCCCGAATCCGCTGGCCCCAAGGTAAATACTCTCCCCGACGACTGGGTTTGAGTGAGCCTAAGCCAGGTGGAAAAGGTAAATCCCTTGTCGGCAGGTATCGTCAGGTTAGCGTTCGCGGGTATGCGCAATGAGGACTTGGCATCGAAGGCCGCAGCCAAATCGATCAAGCCGGGTTGGCCAAGGCGGACGCTGCCTTCGCTGGGGTGGTTGGCGAACGCGCTGGTATCGCGAGGCAAGCCCGAAGGTTCGGCGTAGTGATAGACCAGGACGGTGGCTGCGTCGTAGGTCGCCGCCGGATCCTGAGCTGGCGGCGCCTTGGCATTGCCGTAGTACATCCAGATATGGGCATCCGCAGTACCCGGCGTCAGGACGGGAACCTGAACCCAGACGTTGGCCAGTCCGAAGAGCTGATCGTACTGTTCGATGTGGTAGTGGAGGGGAGTCTGGTCGTCGCCCGCGATAAAGCGCAGGTCGGCACCGTCAGCCTGGGTATGCAGGAAGAAATGGAAGTTGCCGCTGTGCAAACGGATCAGAACAGGCACATGGGTTTGGTTTTCCGCAATGGGAACCCCAGTGGCCGAGGTGTCCAGCACGATTTTCTTTCGTTCTGGCCACTCCTTGTTCCACCAGGCATGGGCGGGGCCGACCAGAAACATCGACAAAATGAGTACGATGAACGTTCTTGACAAGTACATGGATCGGATAGTGTGGGCTGAGACGAGGCGATACGAACTATACACATCCCTACCGTCTGTAAGGTTACAAAACGGTTACAAAACGATTACAAAGCACCTGGCACTTCGGACTGGCTGGCGCTGCCGGTTTCCGCCCGGATGCTGCGGATTTCGTCCAGACTGCGCCAGAAATCCGGCGTCTCGCTCTCGGCGCAATTGAGGTTCTTGAACAGGCCCGCCAGCCGGGCAAAGAACGAGCGGACAGCCTCGCGATCCTGAAAGTCGTAGGTCTTCGACAGCGCATCGGTGAGCAAGCCGAACAGCATTTGTTGCCGCTCCAGAGGCGAGGAAACATCCACGGGATCGAAAGCGTCCTGCTGAAGATAAACCGTGTCCAACAGCCAGGCCTTCTGATAGACAATCCAATCAGCCAGCGTGACGCCTTCCTCGCCGGTCACCTGCATCATGCGTCCGATCGCATCGCCCCGCTTGATCAAATCCAGCATCGCCTGGACGCGGGCGACCCAGCCGGGTTCCAACTGCGCTTCGTACCAAGGACCGAGCTGGCGAAGATAGCGGGACCAGGAGATCAGCGGGTCGATGGCCGGGTAGCAGCGCCGGTAGGCCCTATGGCCGGATAACCCGAGAAAGCATTTCACCGTGGCCAGGGTCGCCTGGGTCACCGGCTCTTCGAAATTGCCGCCGGCGGGCGATACCGTGCCGATCAAGCTCAGGCTGCCGGTGGCGCCGTCGCCCGCGCGAATGACGCCAGCCCGTTCGTAGAGCGTGCGGATGGAGGAATCGAGATAGGCGGGAAAGGCTTCTTCGCCGGGAATTTCTTCCAGCCGCCCCGAAGTTTCTCGCATGGCCTGAGCCCAGCGCGAGGTCGAATCCGCCAACAGCAAGACCTGGTAGCCCATCTGCCGGTAGTACTCGCCGAGAGTGATACCGGTGTAGATCGATGCCTCGCGCGCGGCGACCGGCATGGAAGAGGTGTTGCAGATGAGAATGGTGCGATCCATCAGGGAACCGCCCGTCAAGGGGTCGACCAGTTTGGGGAATTCCGCGATGGTCTCTACGACCTCGCCCGCCCGCTCGCCGCAGGCCACCACGATCACGATGTCGACGTGGGAGTAGCGGGCGAGGAGCTGCTGCAGGACGGTTTTACCGGCACCGAAAGGGCCGGGTATACAACAGGTGCCGCCCAGGGCGATGGGGAAGAAGGTATCGATCAAGCGCACGGTGGTGATCAGCGACCGGTTGGGCAGCAGGCGTTCGACCCGCCCTTGTGCCAGCAAGCTCTCCGGCAAAGGCCGACGCACCGGCCAGCGCTGGCAAAGGCTGACGGGGCGTTCCTCGCCGCAGGCCGTCCGTATCCGGGCCACCGGCGTGTCGACGGTGACTGCGTTTTCCTGGATCCAGCTCACCTCCACATGTCCCGGTTCGTCGAAGGGGATCATGATCTTGTGGGTGAAACGGCCTTCCTGCACGGTGCCGATCACGTCCCCGGCGGCGAGCCGGTCGCCCGACTGCACCCTGGGCAAAAAGGCCCACTTTTTGTGGACGTCGAGCGGCTCGACCTCGACGCCACGGGGCAGAAAATAACCATGCTGGATGGCTAAGGTTTCCAGCGGATTTTGCAGGCCGTCATAAATCTGGCCCAACAACCCCGGCCCCAAGGTCGCCGACAGCAGCTCGCCGCTCTGGATGACCGGATCACCCACCGCCACCCCTAGGGTCGATTCAAATACCTGGACATCGGCTAGATTGCCATTGATCCTGAGAATTTCACCCTTGAGCCGCTCGACTGGCCCACCCTCGGGCAAACGCGGGCAGAGGTAGACGATGCCGTTCTTGCGCAGAACCCCAGACCCGCCCTCTGCGGGAAGGGACTCGATGGTGACCAGACCGTCTTGAACCGCCACTACGCGGGCTGTGGACTTGGTTTCGCTCATGGGGAGGGCGCGGTGAAGAGGCGATCCTGACCGCCGAGTCCCTGGGCCAACAGCTCGCCGAAACGCTGGCTGGCGGCTGCGGGGGCGTACCGGGTCAGACGATCCAGCAAATGCCAGCGCAGTACATAGAGCACCACCGCCTCGAAATCGAAATGATGTTTCCAGGCGAGGCGAACGTAATGCTCCCACACCGTGGTAAACAGCAGGTTTTCTAGGGCGGTATGCTCGCCCTGCATGAGATGCCGTTCGGCCACAGCAAGCCAGGGGTAGCGGTGGCCAAGATTGAAATCGGAGCGTTCCCAATGTCGGCGGACGGAGTCCAGACAGCCCCCCCATCCCCAGGTTTCCTTGACGGTGGGAGCCGACAACCCCAGACGGCGACGGCGCAGCGCCCCGACCAGGGTGCGCAGTTCCAGCCGCCAGATCAGCATTTCCCTGAGCGCCGGTGTCCTGAGTCGTGTCAGGGCGTCGCGGGCGCGCAAGGCCAGGTTCTCGTCGGTGCTCGCCAGGGGAATATGTTCCCAATGCACGATTTCCTCCAGGGTAGCCAGATCACGGGCGTCCTCCGGTTCCAACAGCGCCAAACGGCGATCCAGTTGCAGCCGGGACAGCGGCGTCGATTTGCCGGCGAAGGGATGCGGGGGCAGCGGCGGCAGATAGCACACCAGCATCGCGTAACGGCAGGACGCATGGGAAATCATTTCACCACACCCTCCAGCAAGGCCCGGAACCGTGGTTGCAGATGTTCGAGCAGCATCGCGGCGCACGCCTGGTCGGTCAAATCCACCTGCATGGTGCCGTCCTTGAGAAACAGGCGGATGCCCAGATTTTGGTGGGGATTCGGATGAAACACCACCCCCTCACGCAGCAGATTGGCCGCGAGCGAGGAAACCAAACGGGTCAAGCCGCCGTGTTCAAGTTCCTCAGGCTTGGCCCTGAGTTCCTCCAGCCCAACCAAATGAGCGGGCAATTGCACGGTGTAGGCTGGTTCCTGGTCCAGGTGGGCCTGTTCCCTGCAGAGGGCGCCCAGTTGCAGCAAAAGTTGGCGGATGACCTCGGCCTGCTCCAGCTCCCGCCCCACCAGCCGACCCACTTCTTCCTGAAAACTACGGGTCAGTTCGTCGCGCAGCCGTATCACGCTATCGCGGAAGGCAATTGCCAGCGCCTCGCGCCCCGAAACATCGAGCCGCTCGGCTTGTTGGCGGGCGGTCGACCGAATGTTTTCTGCTTCCGTCGCGGCCTCCCGCAACAAGGCATCCGCCTGTTGCCGGGCTGCCGCCACCAGCGCCTGGGCCTCGGCTTCGCCCTTGGCCACCCCTTCCTGCCGCAGCTTTTGAATCAGGGTTTCGACGCCGCCAGCGGCCTTGGTTGATTGGGTTTCGCTCATGGGTTGAATAGCCGTCAGAGCTGGGGAATGTCGGCGCTCAGCACCAGCAGGAAAACGAAGATGAACACGGCAAAGCCTTCCACCACGGCGGCTGGTGCCAGCGACAATCCAAACATCTCGGGCTTGACCTTGGTGGCCTGGATGGCCGAGGCACAGCAATGTCCTTGCCATATAGCGCTGGCGGCCAACACAATCCCCGCCAGGAAACCAAGACCGATCAGGCCACCGGCGGTCTCGGCGGTCACGGTTCGGTTCAGCGTGAAGGTGGCAACGATGCCGTAAATGGTCTGCGAGGACGGCATGACGGAGACACCGATGTAGCGGGCAAAACCGGTTTCCACGTCCAGCATCGCCCCGATGGCCGCCTGGCCTGCAATCGCACAGCCGATCACGCTGCCAAATGCACCCAGCGCCAAAGGCGCGAAAATTCCGGCCCATGCCAGGCCCACGGTCAATGCGTCGACTTCATTCATGATGAATTTCCTGCTTGCGAAAAGGACGAAAAGGGTAACCCTCACCCCGCATTCCCCAACTGAAGAATTCGATGTAGTTGAGCCTGAGTCCGTGGACTACGGCGCTCATCAATCCCAGCGCGAAATTTAGGGCATGGCCGAAAACGAGGATCAAGCCCGCCGCCAGCAGCCCGGCTCCGGCCAAGGTACGGGAAGCTGATCCGGCCAGCGCGTTGAAGGTCTCGGCCAGCGACGACCCTGCCAGACCCAAGGCGAACAAACGCAGGTAACTGAGCACGTCGCCGAACAGCTTGGACAAATTGCTGACGATCGCCAGCACCCCATCCAGCAGGTGCCGGGGCCAATCGCCCATGCCCTTGAGCGGCCTGGAACCGGAGCACAGCAGCACCAGCCCTGCGCCCAGCGCGATGAGAACCTCGCCGGTCGGCGCCAGCCACCCCCACCCGGTATCGCCATCGCCACTCAACCAGCGTCCGTAGCCTCCCACCAGGACGGCGACCCAGCCCAGGGGCGCCAGGGCTGCCGGTTGTCCGCGCAACGGCCAGGCCTGGGCCAATTGGGCGCAGCTCAGGTGAACCACGCCGATGAGCAAAGTCAGACGCATCATGGTCGCGAAATCGGCGACCGATACCAGACGGAGCCGACCAGCCAGCGACTCGGGCGAGGGCGACAAGCCGAAGTAACTTCCCGCCAGAACCCCCCAGGCGAGCGCACAGACTGCAAGCAGCAGGGTCAGCCGCCTAAGGTTTATTCCGCTTGGCGACTGTCCGAAGGAACGCCAGAAGATCAGCGCCAACAGCCCCAGCACCAGCCCGTAGCCAGCATCGGCCAGAATCATGGCGAAAAACAGGGCGAACGAGCACAGCACCGCAGCGGACGGATCCCAGGTTCCGTAGCAGGGCACTTGATAAAACGACACCAAAGCCTCCCCGGTCGCCAGGGGCTTGGGATTCTTCAGCAGGGTGGGCGGACGGTCGGCGGGATCGGGGTCATCGATCAACAGCGCCAGACCACGCGATTGGGCCAGAGCTTCGAGATGACCGGTGGCACTCGCTGGCACCCAGGCCCCAAGACCGAACAGGGGTGGAGCGTCCGAGGTCGAGCGCAGGACTTGCCGAAACACCGCTTCGTCTTCCACCGCTGCCAAGGCGTCCTCCAGCAAATCGATCCAGCGGGTCAGCGACTCCCGTTGTGCCTCCAGGTCTTCCAGCATGCGCTCCACCCGATCGAGATCGGCTTCCAGATCGACCAAGGGGATGCTACCGGTATGAGTGCGCGGCACCGGCATGGCATCCGGCGGCGGTTCGGTTTCGGCGATGATGACCAGATAGATATGTCCACGCTCCCGATGCACCACCTGCCAGACGACACCTTCTTTCTTGGTCTTGGACCAAATGCCAGCCGGGACGATGTAAAACCAGAACTTGAGTCCGCAGGCTGAGAGATCCTCGGGCAGGAGGAACGTGCCCCAGGGCTTGAGTTCACGGATGCGCTGTTGCAGGAAATCGCGCCGATCCGACGCTACACGCCGCGCGGCTTGGTTGTGGAGAGCTTGTCTTGCGATGTGCGCAGCATCGAAATCGTGCGCCGATCGCACCTGACGGCGCTTCCTGGGACAGTCGCGGAGATAGCGCAGGGCCTTGACGACCGCTTGCGGCGGCTCGGTCGCGCCACCGGTGGGGTCTTGTGCGTCCCGAGGCAGCACCAAGTGCAGACAGCCCAGCTCCCGCAAGTCTTCGAGAATCCGGGTTTTGTCCTGGATTTGGCCGCACAGACTCAGCTTTTTCAGCGCGACGATACTCATGGCGTTTGGACTGCCCGCTTGTGTTTGGCCAGCTTGGCGCGCACCACCGCCGCCCTGTCGGCGTCGGCCAGCGCGATCTGGATCACCTTCACGTTTTGCCGCGTCTGGGGGATCAACACTTTGTCGAACAAGTTGATGCGCTGGTTGACCTTTTTCAAGGCGCGCTCCAGCCGAGCCAGCCGTTCGTCGTCCACCTGCCGACCGATGCTGAGTTCCATCGCCGTTTGCAGACGCGCGGCCAAGGCATCCACCCAATGCGGGGTGCCGAGGCAGGCAACCTTCGCAACCCGCACGTCGATCTGTTCCAGTACCGGCAGGTCGATCCCCAGCAGCCTCTCCTGTCCCAACCGGACAGCGCACACTTCAACCAGGCCGACGAGATCGACGCCCCGGTTGGCCAGCATGGGCAGCTCCTCGCCCACCGCCGCCAGCAGCGCGTTCAACGCCGCGCAGCGATCGGCCGAGCGCCGCGCGGCTTTGCCGCGCTCCACCAGTAGTTGATCCCGCTTCAACTCCAGGGACGGCAGAAAGCGGAAATAGGTGTCCAGGCTGGTCTTCTCGCCGTTGAGAGCGGTTTTGTTGAGAGATAGCTTGTTGAGGGAAAAATCCTGCATCAGGCTGCCTCTGCGGGCTGAGGGAAGTAGCGGTCGATGAGGGACTGCTTGATCAGCAATTCCTCGGGCCTGAAGTACTCCGCCAGGGTTTTCCAGCCCAGATCCAGGGCGTCTTCGAGCGACATGGACACGTCGATGTCCATGAACCGCCGTCTGAACGACTCGCCGAACGCGAGCAGCCGCAGGTCGAAGGGCGACAGGTCGAAGGCCATGGCCTGCTTTTGTTCTGCGGAAACCGCCGCCGCGTACAGGCGGATCATGGTGTTGGCCAGGGCGGCGTGGTCTTCGCGAGTGACCTTGCCGATCACATGCTGTTTGAGCCGCGACAGGGAGCCGAAGGGATCCAGCATGCCGCCGTGCAGGTAGAACTGCCCCTCGGTGATGTAGCCGGTGTTGTCGGGTACCGGATGGGTGACATCGTTGCCCGGCATGGTCGTCACCGCCAGCATGGTGACCGACCCGGCACCGCTGAAATGGCAGGCCTTTTCGTAACGGCGCGCCAGTTGCGTATACAGATCGCCGCCGTAACCACGGTTGGCCGGAACCCGTTCCAGCGCCACATCGATTTCCTTCATGGCATCGGCATAGGCCGTCATGTCGGTCAACAGAACCAGCACCCGTTTGCCATGCTCGACGGCGAAGCGCTCCGCCACTGTCAGGGCGAGGTCTGGGGTGATGAGGCGTTCAACGACGGGTGCCGTGGCCAGGTTGCAAAACATCACGGTGCGGCCAAATACGCCAGCGTCCTCGAAGGTTTTGCGGAAGAAGAGATACTCGTCGAAGATCAGGCCCAGCCCGGCGAACACCACCAGGTCGGCGTCGGCCTCGATGCCGATGCGCGCCAGAAAGGCATTGTAGGGTTCGCCGGGGATAGAGAAGATCGGGATTTTCTGGCTCTCGACCAGACAGTTGAACACATCGATCATCGGCACGTTGGTGCGGATCATGCGCGCGGGTACGCTGCGTCTGAGGGGGTTCACCGATGCGACGCCGATGGGCACCTGGGGATCGAATTCCAGCCGCGAGTTGCCGTCGAGTGGCTCGCCCGTACCCGAAAACACCCGGCCCAGCAGGTTAGAGGAATAGGTCACGCGGATGGGATGCCCGAGGAAATGCACCGAAGCGCGGGTGGAAAACCCCTTGGTGCCCGAATATACCTGCAACGACACCACCTCCCGGTCGAGGCGGATCACCTGGGCCATAGAATTCAGCGCGCCATCCTCGATCAGGGCGAGACCACCCAGGCAGACGATGGCTCGGCTAGCACCCTGGGCATCGGGCACTTCGACCTGAATGATATCGCCCACGATGGAAACGATCTTCCGGTAACGGATCAGACTGAGGGCCATAGTCTCTCGGCTTGTGACTTTCTGCCGATGCTAGTGGGCTGATATTACAAATCCATGACAAAAATTAAGGGAAAGAAAAGGAATAGACCGTTCCGGGCCGCCCGGTCATGCTACCGAAAGGTCATACGCGATCAATCATTCCATGGGATGGCTGGGAGTTTGCACCCTTGTCGGTATTGGCGTTAATCCAAATGCGGTAAGCAACGCGCACCGCATCGATCGCGATTTCCTGGTTCCCACGGTCTCCTTGGGAACCCATACCGAGCTTGATACACAGGACAGCGCATGATGAACGGGCAAGCCCAGAACGTACACGTTTGCAGTTGTAGCCTGTGCGAGAAAAGCGCCGCTTTCAGGCTAAAACAGCCGACGCTTCACGGGCTGGCTGGCTGGGCAACATCGACAGGCACCTCATAGCGATGCGCTTCGAATGCGTCCTGATATTCCTGCACGATGCCCTGAATTTCGACACTCTTGAATTGCAGCAACGGCTCGGCCTTAAGCAGAACACTCATTATGTCTTTGTCTTCATAACGCTGAAGCAGCTCGTTGGCGGCGTCCATCAGCTTGACGTTGTGCTGACCGCAGATTTGCAACTGTTGCTGACCGGCCTGATGCCGGGCTTTCAGCTCGGCCAGTTGTCGGTCGAGTTCATTCCTGGCTTTTTCAGACTGAGTGTGTCGATCCGACACATCGCGCAATCTGACTTCGGTTTTGTCGAGTCGGCTGCGGAATTCGCCGACACTGCTGCGCTGCGCCACCAGTTCGCCGCTCAAATTGTCCTTGGCCGCTTCTGCCGACGCCTTGTCTTTTTTGAGCTGGCCGATATCCGCCTGCAACTGGGCGTTTTCGGCTTTGGCGGCATCGCGCTCCTCCGTCAGGCTCTTGACCATACCTTGCAGCTTGGCTATCGCCGCGTCGTTTCTACCGGCTTCGCGCGGGCGCGGTGTAGACCAGCCAGGCTGGGCAAGCAGCAGACTCAGTGCGGCACCGATACAGCATAAAACACGCTTATTCATGACAAACCCTGTGACACATTTGCATCCCCACGCAAGCGCGCGGGAACGAGTAATAGCAAACCCTGACGCCTGATCTGCATTGCCACGCGGAGCGTGGCAATGCAGGCGCTCACCCCGGCTGCATTCAGCCTGATCCCTAGAACCGGGTGTTGATGTCGAGCTGGTAGACGTCGATGCCGAAATTCGGGCCGTGAACCACGTCGGCGCTGAGCCAGCGACTGGTGAGCCAGACGTTTTTCATCAAGCCATAGTTGCCACCGATGAACCAGCCCTTGTTGTTGGAACCACCCAGGCGGAAGTCGGAATCGCTGAAGGCGTCGAACACGGCATCGCGTTCCACGTACTTGTAAGCCCAGAACACGTTCCAATGGCCCGGACGTTCGGCGATAGGCCAACCCAGATCGACACGAAGCTGCCAGGCGTCGGTTTGCGGATCGACATCGGTCGCTAGCGGATTTAGAGCAGTCAACCGATTGACCGCCTGTCTGTCGAAACCGATGTTTCTGGCCAGATCGGCGCTGAAGCGCAGATGGTACGGCGCAAACAGAGCCATGTCGTAGGAGACGTTGAGGTTGATGATGTTGAAATCGGAGGCCAGGCCCCACATATCTACATTCCCAGTCCTACTAGCAACATTGCCCACGCCTTCTTGGCATATTGCCGCCAGCGTGTTACCACCCTGGGTAAACTGGGGCCGCGAGTTCGTCTGGGCAAAACTGTTGGTATCACAAGTGCCCAACCCCCCTCCTCCAGCCAAGGTATTGGGCTTGGCCTGAACATTGACATAGTCGTAATAAGCCACGGCAAAGCGGAAGTTGTCCTGGTTGTTGAAGGTCCAGTCCAGGCCAGTCTGGCCGCCGAACATCCATTTATCGCTGCTAGCGCGTTCGACCTCCTGCAACGGAAAAGCACCGCCGGTCACGAACAGCGAGCGGCGCGGTTCGCCGGCATTGGCCAGGCCGCCGGACTGCAAGTTGTGGTGATAAGTGGCTGACACACCTTCGAATGACAAATCGACGTCAAACAGCAATTCACTACCCGCCGTAAACTCGCCACCGCCGGTGTACCACGGGTTCTTGATGCGGCCACCATCGACGGTCAGCCATTTGAATTTGTCGTCATCGACAGCAGTGTATTCCAGATAGGCACGGTCGACCCCCCACTGGTAGCGCTGGCCGGTAATGCCCATGTTCTGGTTGGTCGACACTGCATCGGGTTGGTTGCCGGTGGCCAGCCGGATGCCGGCCTTGAGGCTGTCTTTGGGTCGTTCGGCGATCAGGGCATCGACACCCAGACGCAAACGCTGACGCCAATAATGCCTGTCCTCGGTGGAGTTCATCCAGGCATTGGGACCTGCCGCCGTGAAGCCACCGGCATCGTGGATGGCCATGACGTTGGGGTAGAAACCATTGGTGCCGCTACCCGGAAGGCCGTTGGCAAAATTGTCATTCGCCATCAAATCATTCTGCGAACGCAAACGCAGGTCTCCCGTCAATTTGAAACGCCGGGTCCAGTCCGGCAGCGCACCGGGTACGCCCCATTGCTCGGCTTTGGCTTTCTGCATCACATCACCCACCACCTCTTCCTTGAGTTCCATGCGCACCTGCTGGCGTATCTCGTCCTTGACGAAATCTGGCACGTAAGCCACCCGCACTTCACCGGCGGGCACCGCTGCCGTGGCCTTGTCTTCCGCCTTGGCGATGGCAGCCTGCTCCTCGGCATCGGCTTCGGCCTGCTTGATCATTTGATCGGCCATTTGCTGGGTCAAAATACCCTGCTTGACCAACTGCTGAATCAGGCTGGCCGTGGTATTGCGAAGCTTGAGCAACTCGTCCTTTTCGCCGGCCTGCACCGTGCCCATCAGACCAGATAGCACCAGCGCCATCAGTCTTTTGTTATGCGTCATTGTGATACCTGAATGTCTGAAAAATAAAACCTGATGCAGCGGGGCAACCACAAGGGATTGCCCCTACGGGTGGGCGTAGGGGCAATCCCTTGTGGTTGCCCCGGCGTCGTGGTTGCCCCAGCGCATGGTTGCCCCAGCGCATGGTTGCCCCAGCGCCATGGTTGCCCCAGCGCCATGGTTCTCGTTCCCACGCTCTGCGTGGGAATGCAGACCGGGACGCTCTGCGTACCGCAGCTCCCACTACTAAATCCTCGATGTAATCTTCAGCTTGATCGGCTGCCCCATGCCGGGCGGCGGTGCCTCGTTGACACCGCGAAACTTGCCGAGCGCCCGGTTGATGATGTTGTCAATTTCCGCATCGTTGCTGCCTTTGGCCAGCTCAACCCGGTCTACCGAACCATCCGACTTCAACCAAACCTTGACGACGGCGGTATAGGCTTTGCGCCGAAGTTGCTCATGCTCATTCAGCGCACCAACGATACCGTTCTTGACCAAGCCGCCATACCAGGCATACGGATTACCCGTGCCGCCACCAAACAAACCGGTGCCACCCTTACGCGCCGCCAGGCCAAAACCATCGGAACCCGCCGCACCTTCGGCATCCAGACCCAGATCACGCGGTGGTGCCTCATCGGGCTGCGGCTCGGGTTCCGGCTCATCCTGCGGCTCAGGCTCTTCCAGCTTTTGCTTGATCTCGGGTTCCGGCGGCTTTTCCACCTTGGGTGGTGGCGGCGGCGGCGGTGGTTTCATCAGGGTGATCGGCTGGATTTTCTTTTCCGGTCTGGATGGTTTTTGGTCGATAAAACCGATGATGACCTTGACCAGATAGCCCAACAGCAGCAACCCCAGCAATACGCCTACAACGGTAGGCGCATAAACCCGCCAATGTTTTTTCTTGGCCATGCGCGTGTTATTTCACCAGGCTTTGTGTCACCAGACCCACCTGGGTGATTTCCAGCCGTCCCAGCAACGCCAGAATGTCGATGACATTTTGATACTGCACGGTAGAATCACCCTTGACGACAACCGGCAACTCAGGATTGGCGGCCTTGTACTGCATCAGCGTCGATTCCAGTTGCTCCATCGTCACCGGGAAGGTATCGAGAAAAATAGTGCCGTCGGCTGTCACGGTAATCGCCTTGGTTTGCGGCTTGGCCAGGCTGGGCGTGTTGCTGGCCTTGGGCAGGTTGACCTGTACACCCTGCACGGCAGCCGTGGTCATCAGAATGAACACCACCAGCAGCACATAGGCCAGATCGAGCATGGGGGTGACATTGATTTCATCGTAAGCGGCGTTTTCTTCCTGGACTTTCATGATGGATACCTTTGACTATTGCGGTTTCTCGTTCCCACGCTCCTGCGTGGGAATGCATACGGAGCGCAATCGATGCCCGGACAACCGGCATCAACTATGTGTTTCAGACAACTTGGCGACGAACTCGTCGACGAAAACCTGCATGTCCGCCGAAACCATCTTGATCTGGCTGCCCAGGTAGTTGTAACCAAACAGCGCCGGGATCGCGACGGCCAGACCAGCAACCGTCGCAGCCAGCGCAGCGGCGATACCCGGCGCGATGGCGTTGACGTTGACCTCGCCACTCGCGGCAATCGCCGCGAAGGTAATCATGACCCCGACCACCGTGCCCAGCAGCCCCAGGAACGGGCCACCGGAAATGGCGATGGTGAGCAACACCATTTGTGAATTGAGTTTTTGCAGTTCGCGTACCAGTACACCGTCCATCGAGGCCTTGACTGCACTCAAGGCTTGCGCGGACAAGCTCTGATCACCGACATCGGCGCCAACACCCTTAACCAGCCGCTTGTTCATTTCCTGTACGCCGGTGTGGTAGATGCGGTAAATCGAGGAACCGGCAAACTCGGCATGGTTGCCGGTCAATGACAGCAACAGCGGCGATTCGTCGTAATCGGCCTGATCTTCTTCATCGTCGTGATCGAGCTTGGCGATATTGCTCATGCCCAGTTGCCGAAAAGCCTCTTCGAACTTGCGGTTCTCGCTAAGAGTGCGGTTCAGCACGATGGCTTTGGCAACCATCACGAAAATACTGATTAAGAACATCACACCCAGAATGCCGATGACCACCCAGCCGTCGATCGTGACATTCTCCAGCGTAGCCATCAGGTAGGACTCACCTTCCTCACTGTCGGGCGTACTGTCTTCGCCGTAATGCACCAGCGTCGCGCTCTGGCCCTGAACCAGCGTCATGAAGCGCAGGGCGTTGGCATCGCGGGCCAGCTTGACGATACCGAACTCATCGATCGCACCGATGAAACCGCTGCTGCCGTCCAGGGCCGCGCCTATCGTCATCTCGCCATCGAGCGCGGTCAGCGTCAGCGGCAAACTACCTGCCGCCTTGCCATCGACATACAGCGTGTAGCCTGTGGCGCCACCAGTAACTGCAACAAAGTGCCAGGCTGCCAGATCCAGACTGGCCGGACTGACGAATTCCTTACCCTCTACCCGCAAAACCGGCGTCTGGCCTCTGACGATCAAGGTCAGCTTGTCGCGCTGAAACAGCACGCCTTCGGTTTGTGGCTGATCGATCTTGGCCCAGGCCGACATTGTCCAGCCCGGATCGGAGGTCATTTGAATGGCAGGTGTGGCGGGCAGGCGGATGATGGCATTGCCGTCGAATGCGGCGGCATCACCTACGGCACCACCTTCGATACGGGTCGAGGTGGCCAGCGATGGCTGGGTGGCGTAAGCCGTTGCATCGACTACCGTATCGGCAGCGAAATGGAAACTGACACCCTGGGCGACATCGAAGATACCCGTCGCATCCTGGGCATCGACGGCTTTCGGGTTGCCGTAATACATAAAAACCGCCACCTCATCGCTGCTAGCGGCATCCTTGGGCAGTCTGACCCAGAGCAGGGCCATTTCATTGACCACATCGATTTTTTCGATGAAGAACTTGAGCGGCGTTTTGTCGTCACCCGCGATGAAGCGAATGTCCTTGCCGCCTTCGGCGAGATCGGCAAAGAAACCGAAATTGCCGGTGTGTAAGCGTATTGGCAGCAGACCTTCATTGACCGGCTTGACGCCTTCCTGGGTCAGTTGCTGCGCATCCAGCGTGATTTTCTTGCGGTAACCCCAATCGTCATGCCACCAAGCCTGTGCCAGACCGGGCATCAGCAGACACAGAAAAAACCACCAAACCAAACGTTTCATGCCTTACCTCGCGTTAAATCATACGGCGGATTATCGCTGTCGAATTTGACATTTTTATGACAGCAGTCGAGGTTTTCGCGGCGGAATTGTGGCAGGTAGTCACTGCGATTAGAGGCGGGTCTACGTTCCGACGCGGAGCGTGGGAACGAGGAAAAAACAAACCATGACGGTGGGCGTGATGCGGCAAGCCGAATTGGATTATGCCCGTGTCAAGCAAGCCCCTATTGATTCGCCAATTGTTTTTATTGCTGATAGTTTGTTGATCGGCCCAAAAGCCAAGCGCCATGCCGCCAGTGGCGACGCCTTGTCTGCTGATGAATGGCTGGTTTTGCCGGAGTTGCTGGCTGCTGCGGAGATGGCGGTTTGGGATACCGAGGAAAAAACCGTGGTGTATTTGTTGCCAGGACAAGCTGAAAGCCGGTTGGCCGTGCGATTTGGTCGTCTTAAGTCGGGCGGATTGGAAGTACCGGATACGGCAACGGTGTTTCATACCGCCAAAGCCCAGTTTGACGACTATCTGCGCCAAGGCCGTTATGAAAAAATTTGGTAGACAGTCCCTGGATTCGAACCAGGCGAGTCGGAAGCTTTCGCTAGCGGCGGCACACCATGCGCCCGCACACAAACCGTCTACCTGCTTTTAGTATAGGAGCAACGATGATTGAAATCGAATTTAATTTGTCGGATATGCACGATGAATTCGGCGAGATACTCAGGCGCATCATGAACCCTGTGCCGTTGATGGCTGGCATTGCCCAAGAACTGGTTGCCGAAGCCGAAGAGCAGTTTGAAAGCGAGTCTGGGCCGAACGGCAAATGGGCGGAATTGAAGGTCAGTACGATTGAGCAGCGGCAAAAAACCAGAAACTGGCCGGGTAAAATATTACAAGTAAAGGGTGATTTGGCCTCCAGTCTGCACGGATTTCATTCAAGTCACGAAGCCGGGGTTAGAGCGGGTAGCGGTCCATCGGATAAGTACGCGGCCATTCATCAACTCGGCAGCGATGCGAGGCGGGGACACAAATCAAAAATCCCGGCCCGGCCGTTTTTACCTTTTATATTGATGGGTAATGAGGTCAGGCTATCAGATTCTGCGCTGGATTCCATAGTGGAAATGACGCGCTATTATGTTAATGGGAATTTGATTTGAGGAGATTTGAGTGAGTGTACATATAGAATGGACGCAAGGTATTGCACGAACATTTGACCAAGGCCTAAGCTTTGAAGATGCCTCGCCGTTTATATCGGTGGGTGAGGTTGACAAAATAGGCCCGGATACGGTGCAGCTATCTGCCGAGTTGGCGAAAAGTAGGCAAGCGCGTGCCTTATCGCGGTCACGTGATTCGCACCAAGGGCAAGTTGGCATTATGGGAAATTGAATTGTGATTTTTGCTCGCTCACACGTGTTTTGAGCCACGTTCATTGATCGAATAAACTGCGGTTTAACGGTATTTATTCAGCATTTGTTGAGGCTATTTTTCCGATATTCATCGGGATATTTCCGCACTTCCAAGCCAAAACTGTCCGGAATTCAAGAATTTTTGTTTTTAGTCAGAAACCTAGTGTTTTCAGGGGTTTAGGGGCTATTTTTGTTGGTGTAATCCGTCCGGTTTTCACCCCCTCCCTACTCGACATCCGCGATCCAAAACGGCTGCGCCGTGTGCATCGTGCGATACGTGATGTGGCCATGCCTGTGCAGTTTTCGGTGTTCGAAGCAGCGCTGAAGCCGTCGGAATTCGCTGCGTTGCAGCAGTGTTTACGGGCGCTGATCGATGAGGGTGAAGATACCGTCTGCTTTTATTCCTTGTCGCCCGGCTGCCAGAAAGTGCATCTGGGGGTGGTGGGGGCGCTGAGCAATCTGTTGCTGGTTTGACCCGAGACTGGGGGCAATACTACTGAGCTTTCCCTCGTTCCCACGTTCCCACGCTCCGAGTGAGAATGCAGCCCGGTACGCTCTGCGTACCGGGGCTTGTTGCGCCGGATTTGCCCTTATTTAACGCCCGTCTGCCTTTCCATGGCTAGCAACGCTCTGTAGAATGGCGCGGCTGCACTGGACGTTACCCAATCGATAGGCATGGCCTCAATGCGCGATGCAAGATTCGGGATGACATAAAATCACATGAAATGAGAGGGTTTACAATGTGGTCTGAGCTACGTGAGCTGCAAGATGGTCAGGATTTGGGAACGCCGCCGCGAGATGGCGTCGAAGTAACACTCAGCATCGACGGCGTGCAGGTCAGCGTGCCATCGGGCAGTTCGGTAATGCTGGCGGCGGCCATGGCAGGTCGATCTGTCCCCAAGCTGTGCGCGACGGATACGCTGGAACCGTTCGGCAGTTGCCGGGTCTGTCTGGTCGAAGTGGAGGGCCGCAAGGGCTACCCGGCCAGTTGCACCACACTGGTCGAGGACGGCATGGCGGTGCGTACCGACAGCGAAAAACTGCGCTCGCTGCGCAAAGGCGTGCTGGAGCTGTATCTGTCGGATTTCCCCAGCGAAGACATTGTCGGCGGCTGGAGCGAGTTTCATGAAACCTTGAAGCAGTGCGGCGTCGATAGCCACCCGTATCAAACAGGTGCCAATCATCTCGCCAGCCCGGTGGATACCTCCAATCCCTATTTTCTGTTCGACCCCGCCAAGTGCATCGTCTGTAGCCGCTGCGTGCGGGCTTGTGAAGAAATCCAGGGTACATTCGCTCTGACTATCGATGGCCGGAGTTTCGAATCCAGAGTCGTCGCCGGACAAGACCAGCCGTTTTTCGAGTCCGAATGCGTCAGTTGCGGGGCCTGCGTACTGGCTTGTCCGTCGCAAGCACTCGTTGAAAAAAGCTTGTTTGAAGAGGAGTACCGTCATGGCTAATCCATTGAAACCCGAAAACAGCATAGTCACCACCTGCGCGTACTGCGGTGTCGGTTGCAGCTTCAAGGCAGAAACCCACAAGGGCCGCGTGGTTCGGATGATTCCGTGGAAGTCGGGCAAGGCCAATCACGGCCACAGTTGCGTCAAAGGCCGCTTTGCCTTCGATTACTACAACCATCCCGACCGCGTCCGCACGCCGATGATACGTCGCTCCATCGATGATCCGTGGCAAGAAGTCTCGTGGGAAACCGCGATCCAGTACGCGGCCAGCGAATTCCGGCGCATTCAGAGCCAGCATGGTCAGCGTTCCATCGGTGCCATATCGAGTTCGCGCTGCACCAACGAGGAAATTTTTCTGGTGCAGAAACTGGCACGCGCGGTGATGGGCAACAACAACATCGACAACTGCGCCCGCATCTGTCATTCGCCCACCCAGTTCGGCATGTCCGCCACCGTCGGCTGGGGTGCTGCCAGCCAGCATTTCGATTCCATTCTCAAGGCCGATGTCATTTTGGTGGTGGGCGTCAATCTGACCGAAGGCCATCCGGTGTTCGGTTCGTTGATGAAGCGGCGCATCCGCGAAGGTGCCAAGCTGATCGTCATCGACCCGCGCCGTACCGAAATGGTCACTTCGCCACACTGTCAGGCCACGATTCATCTAGCCTTGCGCCCGGGCACCAATGTCGCCGTTCTGGACAGCATTGCCCATGTGGTCGTCCGCGAAAAACTGTACAACGAGGCCTTCGTTCGCGGACGCTGCGAATGGCCAGAATTTGAACACTGGGCGGCACTGGTGGCGGATGACCGCTATTCGCCGGAGGTCATTGGCCCCTTGGCCGGACTCAACCCCGAAGATATCCGCCGGGTGGCCAGGCTTTATGCCGGTGGCCCCAACAGCGCGATTTATTACGGCCTGGGCGTCACCGAGCACAGCCAGGGCTCCACTGGCGTCATGTGTCTGGGCAATCTGGCACTGGCCTGCGGCATGTTGGGCCGCGAAGGCGTGGGCGTCAATCCGATGCGTGGACAGGGCAACGTGCAGGGCGGCAGTTGTCTCGGTAGTTGGCCGCATGTGTTCAGCGGCTACCGTTTCGTCACCGACCCAGAGGTAAGAGGCTCGTTTGAACGCGACTGGGGCGTGCCGCTGGACGACGAACCCGGCCTGCGTCTGCCCAATATGTTCGACGCCGCCCTGACCGGACATTTTCGCGGCATGTACATCATGGGCGAGGACCCGGTGCAGAGCGACCCCAACCAGACTCATGTCATCGCCGCCATGCGCAACATGGAATGCGTGGTGCTTCAGGATTTGTTCCTCAACGAAACCTCCAAGTACGCCCATGTCTTCCTGCCGGGCAGTTCGTCGCTGGAAAAGGAAGGCACCTTCACCAACGCCGAACGCCGCGTCAACCGGGTGCGAAAAGTGGTTGAGCCACTGGCGGGCTATCAGGATTGGGAAGTCGTGGTCATGCTGATGAACGCCATGGGTTATCCGGCGAAGTATGCCCACGCGGGCGAAATACTCGACGAAGTCGCCCGCCTGTCGCCCGCCTACCAGGGCATGAGCTTTCCGCTGCTCGAACGCATCGGCTCGGCGCAATGGCCCTGCGACGAAAATGCGCCGGAAGGCACGGAAGTGTTGCACACCGTCAAGTTCCCCCGGGCCAACGGCCTGGGTACCTTCATGCTCACCGAGTATGTGCCGACCACCGAGCGTACCAACGACCAGTTCCCGCTGTTGTTGACCACGGGCCGCATCCTCAGCCAGTACAACGTCGGCACTCAGACGCGGCGGACTGCCAACTCGCTCTGGCACCCGGAAGACGTGCTGGAAATCAACGCCGAGGATGCCGCCGTCCGTGGCATCCACAATGACGACTGGGTGTCCATCACCAGTCGTTTCGGCACGATACGGCTGCGGGCCAGATTATCCGCCCGCGTCAATCCGGGCATCGTCTACACCACCTTTCATCACGCCAAATCGAAGGCCAACATCGTCACATCAGACCAGTCGGACTGGGCCACCAACTGCCCGGAATATAAAGTCACGGCAGTCGAGGTATTGCGCATCCAGCCTGTTTTGGAGAACGTGTCGGCGAACACGGAACACCTGACCGAGGAGGTAATCGCATGAGCCTGCACCAATCGCAAAGCCGGGCAGACAACGCCAACCCGCCGGTCATCGACATCGACCGGCTGATTCTCATGGCCAACCAGATCGGCGACTTCTTTGCACCCTATCCGCCTATTCGCCGTCAGGAAGGCCTACGCAATCATCTGCGCACCTACTGGGAACCGCGCATGCGCGAAGCCTTGCTGGCGCATATCGAGTGCGGCGGCAAAGGCTTGAACGCCGATGTGATTGCCGCCGCCCAGTTGCTGAACCAGGCTGACGCCGAGCAAAAAGGCTATTACGGCCCGCCCAAGGCGTAAGTTCGATACGCTGCCGACTGCCGCGCTCGGGCAGTCGGCAGCAACTAAGCGCCTCGCCAGTACCTGCCTGCAGACGCACACTCAATGTAACTATTCAGCGTAAGCGGCTTTCCCTCCCCAAAGGAGAATGGCTTTTGCTCCCTTCTCCCTTAGGGAGAGCGAAGCGAGGGCTGAGGGTTGGGGATGAGGGGCTGGAGTAAGGGGAAAGCAGTTAAATGCACTGAATAGTTGCCAGTCAATTAAGAAGCCTCTGATTTTTAGCGGCTCCCTCAAGAAACGACGCTTTGCAATATGGCGATATAATGGCCACCCTCGAATCGATCGCCAGCGACGACCCCAACCGCGCATGAAAAAACTCTTATTCCAGTTCGATACCGACACCCATCCGTCGACCTTCGACAGCGTGGTCGCTTACGACGGCGGCGCCGATCATGTCATCGGTCATGGTGGCGTAACGCCAGGCAATGTCGAGCCGCTGGTCAATGGCTGCATGTTCACCCGAGCCCCCAAAGACAAGAAAAACACCGCCATTTTCGTCGGTGGCAGCAACATGGACGCGGGCCAGCGTTTGTTCGAAGCCGTGCAAAGCTGTTTTTTTCCCGGTTTTCAGGTGTCGGTGATGCTGGACAGCAATGGCAGCAACACCACGGCCGCGGCGGCTGTGGCCAAGCTCGCCAGCAGCGGCACACTGCGCGGCAAGAAAGCCGTGGTTCTGGCCGGCACCGGGCCGGTTGGCCGACGGGCTGCCGCGATGCTGGCGCTTGAAGGCGCCGATGTCAGCATGACATCGCGCCATATCTTCAATGCCGAAAAAGCCTGTTTCGCCATGAAAGAACGCTTCGATGTCGACATCACCCCCATGGAAGCCGATGACTTCGACAGCCGCGCCAAGGCGATCGAGCACGCCAACATCGTGCTGGCAACCGGTGCCGCCGGTGTCGAATTGCTCAAGCCCGAACACTGGCAAAACCACCCGCATCTGGAAATGCTGGCTGATGCCAATGCCACGCCGCCGACCGGCATCGGCGGCACCAATGTCATGGACAAGGGCGAGTTGCGTCACGGCAAGATCATCTGGGGCGCCATCGGTTTCGGCACCCTCAAGCTGGCGCTGCATCGTGCCTGCATCGCCAAGCTGTTCGAAGACAACAAACAGGTATTCGACGCCGAAGTGATTTTCAGTCTGGCCAAGCAAATGGCCTGATCGAATGCGGTAATGAACCTTTCGTCGGCAAACTTGCGCACGGATAGTCTGGCGCTGTTTCAAACCGGGCTTGCGGCGGCAGACCCCCGCGATGCCGTCAGGCAGTGTCTTCGTGTTGATGACGGCACACTCCGCATCATGCTCGACCCGAAACACCCCGACACCCTGCGCCAGGGCCAATGGCGCAACATTCATCTGATGGCTATCGGCAAGGCTGCCTGCGCCATGGCCGAAGCCGCCTGCGAGGTGATTCCAGCCAGTTTGCTGGCCAGCCGCCCCATCGTCGTTACTCACTACGCCAATGTTCGGCCCAACCCGAATTTCGACCTATTGGGCGCGGGCCATCCTTTGCCCGATGCCGCCGGTGTGCGGGCCGCTGAAATCGTCATCGAGCGCCTGTCGCACACCAAAGCCGGTGAACTGGTGCTGGTGTTATTGTCCGGCGGCGGCTCGGCGCTGCTGCCCAGCCCTGCCGACGGCATCACCCTCGCCGATAAAATTCGCATCACCGAACAGTTGCTGGCCAGCGGCGCCACTATCGATGCCATCAACTGTGTGCGCAAGCATCTATCGAAACTGAAAGGCGGCGGTCTGGCCCGCCATGCCCATCCTGCCGATGTCCATGCGCTGATCTTGTCCGATGTGATGGGTGACGACCCGAGCGCCATCGCCAGCGGCCCCACCGTAGCCGATGCCACCACGTTTGCCGATGCCATTGCCGTACTGCAAAACCATGGCTGCTGGCAGGATGCCCCCGCCGCCATCAAACACCATCTGCAACAAGGCGCACTTGGCCTGCGGCCCGAAACCCTGAAAGCGGATGACCCCATTCTTGCCGGTTGCCGCCATAGTTTGATCGGCAGCAATCGCCACAGTGTCGATGCCATGGTCGAGCACGCCCGCGCCCTGGGTTATGACACGACGATACACGCCCAGCCGCTGTGCGGCGAAGCCCGTATCATCGCCGCCGCCTGGGCCGCCGATGTCAGCCGCCTGTCAGCCTCCCGTACAGCGACACGCAGCGCCTGGGTTGCAGGCGGCGAAACCACTGTCACCTTGGGTAAAACCCTTCCCGGCATCGGCGGACGCAATCAGGAATTGGCCTTGGCTTTTGCCCTGGCTGCCGAACGCCATGAACTGCGGGGCGACTGGTGTTTTCTGAGCGGTGGCAGCGATGGCTGCGACGGCCCGACCGATGCCGCCGGTGCTTTGGTTGATGGTGGCAGCCTGCACCGCTGTCGTCAGGCCGGTATCGACCCACTCGCCGCCTTGGCTGACCACAACGCCTATCCTGCCCTGAAGGCGGCGGGCGACTTGCTGCTCACCGGCGCCACCGGCACCAATGTCGCCGATTTACAGATTTTGCTGATGCGATCGACACCCGACTGAAAACCAACCGACACACCGACCAGGAGATCATCATGTTCAACCCCACCATGACCATCAAAGGCTTTGATGATGAATTGTTCCACGCGCTGGAACAGGAACGTCAGCGCCAGGAAGACCACATCGAACTGATCGCCTCGGAAAATTACGCCAGCCCGCGCGTGCTGGAAGCGCAAGGCACGGTGCTGACCAACAAATACGCCGAAGGCTACCCCGACAAACGCTATTACGGCGGCTGCGAATACGTCGACATCGTCGAACAACTGGCCATAGACCGCGCCAAAGCCTTGTTCGGTGCCGACTACGCCAATGTGCAACCCCATTCCGGCTCGCAGGCCAATATGGCGGTATTCATGTCACTGGTTCAACCGGGCGACACCATTCTGGGCCTGGGGCTGGCCGACGGCGGCCACCTGACCCACGGTGCCAAACCCAACTTCTCCGGCAAGTTGTACAACGCCGTGTACTACGGCCTGGATCCCAAAACCGGCGAAATCGACTACGCCCAGGTGGAAACACTGGCGCTGACGCACAAACCCAAACTGATCGTCGCCGGTTTTTCGGCCTATTCCCGCATCTGGGACTGGCAACGCTTCCGCGACATTGCCGACCAGGTGGGCGCTTACCTGCTGGTCGACATGGCACACGTCGCCGGTCTGGTGGCGGCAGGCATCTACCCCAATCCGGTACCGATTGCCGACATCGTTACCAGCACCACCCACAAATCGCTGCGCGGCCCGCGCGGCGGCCTGATTCTGTGCAAGCACAATCCGGAACTGGAAAAAAAACTCAATGCCAACATTTTTCCCGGCATCCAAGGCGGGCCGTTGATGCATGTGATTGCTGCCAAAGCCGTGGCCTTCAAGGAAGCCATGACGCCGGAATTCCAGGCTTATCAGCGACAAGTAGTGAAAAATGCCCAAGCCATGGCCGAGGTGTTCATCAAACGCGGTTACGACGTGGTCTCCGGCGGCACCGACAACCACCTGATGCTGGTGTCGCTGATCGCCAAAGGCCTCACCGGCAAAGCCGCCGATGCTGCGCTGGGACGCGCCCACATCACCGTCAACAAAAATGCGGTACCCCACGACCCGCAATCCCCCTTCGTCACCAGCGGCATACGTGTCGGCACACCGGCACCGACCACACGTGGCTTCAAGGAAGATCAGATGCGCGAAGTAGCGGGCTGGATGTGCGATGTACTGGACAACATCGACAACAATCACGTCATTGAAGCCGTTCGCGACAAGGTCAAACTGCTGTGCACACGTTTTCCGGTGTATGCCTCGCAGTGATGTGCGCCTGAAGAAATTACGCGTTCCCACGCTCTGCGCGGTGTAAGCGTTCGGTACGCAGAGCGTCCCGGTCTGCATTCCCACGCCGAGCGTGGGAACGAGAAAGGACTTTATTTGTGGCGGAATCTTTACTGCTTGCTGGGTTTGTGCTCACAGGAGCATTCATTAGCCCTCGTTCCCACGCTCTGCGTGGGAACGCATACCGAACTCGAAGCCTCGGATTTCGTACTTGTCTGGTATGGGTTCCCACGAAGACGGTGAGAACCGGGGGCTGTCCGAGAATAGAAAACCTGCTGCGAAGGAGCGCTTACTTGCCGCAGCAGCCGAAATATGTGGTGTTCTTGTTGAAGTCGTTCCAGACCATCTCGGGATATGCCAGTGGTTTCGACGGAATCGGGCTGCTCAGGATATCGACGATACCGGATGTGGTACGGCCCAAGGTATCCAGAGTCCCCATGACCAGACCGCCGGTAAAGCCAATGACCGGGTTGGTCTTGTTGCTGGCGTTCACGATGTTTTTGGGAATCTCGACCAAACCAGTAAACAGATTGCCGAAACCTCGTGCCAGTTTGTGACCTACCCCATCGATATAACTTTCGGCGTGACTGGTCGGTGCATACACAGAAAGCGCCAGAACCGAAACCAAAAACAGGTGTTTTGTTTTTATCATGGTTATTTCCTCATTGTTGTTTGGGTTAAAAGTATCGACTCGCTTTCAGATTATCTTGGTTAACGTGAATGCGGTCAAATGAAAATAACGAACTCCACGCTCCTTCCTTGTCCCTACGTCATCGTTCTGGGCAACAAAACTTGCGACCTAGCGGAATGCAGAAACAGGAAAATGAGGGATCACCCCCAAGGCAATGCCGTTCATTGCAGTCAACCCAACCTGCAAGACGAGGCGCAACAACAGGGCTTAACCAGATGAATACACAGATCACCTTGAACATGGCCCAGCCGCAACCCGTCCCCATCTTATACAGCTTCCGCCGCTGCCCTTACGCCATGCGTGCCCGCATGGCCATCGTCAGTGCGCGCGGCTGCGTCGAATTGCGGGAAATCGAGCTACGCAACAAACCCGTCGAAATGCTGGCGGTATCGCCCAAAGCCACGGTGCCCGTGCTGGTTCTGACCGATGGCAAGGTCATCGATGAAAGTCTGGACATCATGTACTGGGCGCTGCAACGCAACGACCCCGACACCTGGCTGCCACGCCACGACCCGCGCACGGCTGAGCTGATTGCCATCAACGATGGTGAGTTCAAGCACAACCTCGACCGCTACAAATATGCCGACCGTTACCCCGAAATGCCACCCGCTATTTACCGGGCACGCTGCGAGTCTTTTGTCGCCGAGCTGGAAGCATGGCTCAGCGAGGTTTCATTTCTGGCGGGCAGCACGTTTGGCTTCGCCGATGCCGCCATTGCCCCGTTCATTCGCCAATTCGCCGCCGTCGATCGTTTGTGGTTCGAAGCAGCGCCGTATCCCAAGGTTCACGATTGGCTGCGACGGTTCCTGCAATCCACCCTGTTCCAGCAAGCCATGCAAAATTACGTGCGCTGGATGCCGGGCACCAACCCTTTGTTTTTCCCTGTCTGAGAGGCGTCGCCCATGAAGCGGATACCGTTGATCGGCCTGTTCGCCCTGCTGGTGACAACCAGCCAGCCTGCATCGGCCCACGAGAGACTGTCGTTTACGGAAGTCTTGGCCGATGTCGTGTTTTACCGTCCAGCCGGACTGGCCTTGACGGCTCTCGGTGTCGGCCTGTTCACGGCCACATCCCCGATGCTGCTGGTGGCGGATCAGGTGCCGCCGCATGACGCCCTCGACGATGCCGTCGACGTTTTGGTCATGACGCCGTATCGCTTTACCTTCCAGCGGCCAATCGGTGCGCTGCGGTCGGGGCCGGACGGTGTTTATCACAGACGCTGAATAACCAGTTCATTTCACACAGCATTCTCAACTTTCAACCCTTTTGCGGAGACCGTCATGTCAGACATCGAAATTGCCCAGCAAGCCAGGATGCGCCCCATCATCGAGCTGGCAGGCGAGAAATTCGGCATTCCTGCCGAACATCTGGATCCTTACGGCCATTACAAGGCCAAACTCTCGCTGGAGTACGTCAACAGTCTGAGCAACCAAACCAACGGCAAGCTGATTCTGGTGACAGCCATCAGCCCGACGCCCGCCGGTGAAGGCAAAACCACCACGACCGTCGGCCTGGCCGATGCGCTGAATCGCTTGGGCAAATCGACCATCGCCTGTCTGCGCGAACCGTCGCTCGGCCCCTGTTTCGGCGTCAAAGGCGGCGCAGCGGGCGGCGGTTACGCACAAGTCGTGCCGATGGAAGACATCAACCTGCATTTCACCGGCGATTTTCATGCCATCGGTATTGCACACAATTTATTGTCGGCTTTGATCGACAACCACATCAACTACGGCAACGCGCTCGACATCGACCCGCGACGAACCCAATGGAAGCGCGTCGTCGACATGAACGACCGGGCATTGCGCAAAATCGTGGTGGGCATCGGCGGGGTGACTAATGGCTATTTGCGCGAAGACGGCTTCGACATCGTTGTCGCCTCGGAAGTCATGGCCATTCTGTGTCTGGCCACCAGCCGCGCCGATTTGAAACAGCGGCTGGGCCGCATCGTCGTCGGCTATAAATCCGACAAGGTTACGCCGGTCTATGCCCGCGACCTCAACGCGCATGGCGCCATGGCGGCGGTGCTGAAAGATGCAATCAAACCTAATCTGGTGCAAACCCTGGAAAACAATCTGGCCATCATTCACGGTGGCCCGTTCGCCAATATCGCCCATGGCTGCAAT
>PESC01000006.1 GCA_002929135.1 Methylomonas sp. | reverse complement strand
GCGGAAGCATTCCACCCGACGGGCGGCGATGTCGACGATCAGGTACTCCTGTAGTGATTCCAGCTTGCGATAGGCGGCAAATTTGTCGCCGCGATCATAGGCTGCGGTCGAATCGGATAAAACCTCGGCGATTAGTGCCGGCTGGGAAATGAATTGCTTGGCTTGATTGTCTTCGGCGTTACACGACACCATCACGTCCGGGTAGAAAAAAGCGTCAACGACTTCGATGCGTAATTTCAGATCAGCGATATAGGCCTGACAAGGTGTGCCACGCAAACGATGCTTCAGGGCGGCGGCAATATTCAGGCTGACGACAACATGTTCGCGTCGGGCACCCGTCATCGCAAACACTTCCCCCGCCACAAACTCATGCTTTCCAGCCTGGGTTTCCTCCCAGGCCAGGTAATCCTCGGCGCTGAAACGCAGGTGTTCGGCGGCTTGCATTTACTGAATATCCTCGAAAATATCCGCCATCGACAGGCAAATGTTCAAACTGGTCAGTTCGCAATCGACTTCGCCGACGTATTCATGCAGCAGCCAGTCGTTGCCTTCGGTACGGCGGAAGCATTCCACCCGACGGGCGGCGATGTCGACGATCAGATATTCCTGTAACGATGGGATTTGGCGATAGGCGACGAATTTGCCGCCACGGTCGTAATCGGTGGTGGAGTCGGACAATACTTCAATCACCAGTGAGGGATGCTCTATGAATCGCTGGTTTTTCAGGTCGCCAGGATGACAGGACACCATCACGTCTGGGTAAAAAAACGCATCGGCGGTTTCAATACGCAATTTCATGTCCACAACATAGGCGCGGCAGGGTGTACCGCGCAGACGATGTTTTAATCCGACAAAGATGTTGCCGGAAACCACGACATGATCCTGACTTGCCCCCGTCATCGCAAACACTTCCCCCGCCACAAACTCATGCTTTCCGGCCTGGTTTTCCTCCCAGACCAAAAAGTCTTCGGCGCTGAAGCGCAGATGTTCGGCGGTTTGCATCATGACTGATCGATATTGAAATACGGCGGCATGTCGGCAACATAGGCCAGATACATGGCATCGGCCATGCTCCACAGTACGTCGAGTTTGAATTTGAGGATGTCCAGCATGCGTTCCTGTTGTTCGCGGGTTTTGTACCAATCCAGCGTTAGCGCCAAACCATGCTCGACATCGCGACGGGCTTCGGTCAGGCGCTTTTTGAAATAGGCATAGCCTTCGGGCTGCACCCAGGGGTAGACGTCCGGCCAGTTGTCCAGGCGTTGCTGATGGATTTTCGGTGCGAACAATTCCGTCAGCGACGAGCTGGCGGCTTCGTGCCATTCGGCTCTACGGGCAAAGTTGACGTAGGCATCGACGGCAAAGCGCACACCGGGCAGTACGTGTTTCAGCGAGGTGATGTCGTCGCGCGTCAGGCCGACGGCGATGCCCAGTTGTATCCAGGCTTCGATGCCGCCGGTATCGCCAGGATGCCCGTCGTGATCGAGTATGCGTTGCACCCATTTGGCACGGGTTTCGCGATCCGGGCAATTGGCCATGATGTTGGCGTCCTTGATCGGAATCATCACCTGATAATAGAAACGGTTGGCGACCCAGCCCTGCAATTGGGCTGGGGTCAGTTTGCCTTCGTTCATCAGCACATGCATCGGATGATGAATGTGGTAGTACTTTTCCATGCCACGCAATTTGGCTTCGAATTCGTCGCGGCTCCAAGGTTGATTATCTGCTGTCATGTCACACCGTAAGTTATAAGTCGATTTCCAAACCGTCGTAAGCCACTTCAATGCCGTGGGCATCCAGGGTTTTACGCGCCGACGAATCGTCGTCGAGTATCGGGTTGGTGTTGTTGATGTGAATCAAAATCTTGCGGGCGTTGGCCACACCGTCCAGCACTTCGATCATGCCGCCGGGGCCGGATTGCGGCAAATGGCCAATTTCGCGGGCGCGTTTCTGGCTGATGCCACGGGTAACCATTTCGTCGTCGGTCCAGAAGGTGCCATCCACCATTAGGCAGTCCACGCTTTGCATGGCCTTGAATACGTGCGGTTCGATTTCGCCCAGACCCGGCGAGTAATACAGTTTTTTGCCGGTGGAGATTTGCTCGACGATCACACCGATGTTGTCGCCATCGTGCGGGTCGTGGCGGTGCGGTGAATACGGCGGTGCCTTGCTTTTCAGGGCATGGGCATAGAGGCGGATGTCGTCTATGCCGGGAATTTCGAACGGGGTTTCATCGCAGGCAATGGCATGATGATTAACCGTGCAGTAATCCTTCAACATGGTGAACAGCGGGAAGCCGGTGGTCAAATCCTGGCGAACCATCTCGGTGCAATACACCTCCAGCGGTTTGCCTTCGCGTAACATCAACATACCGGTGGTGTGGTCGATCTGGCTGTCGATCAATAAAACAGCTCTGATGCCGGTATCGCGTATGCCCTGCTTCGGCTGAATGGCGGGAAAGGCTTCCAGTTGGGCGCGAATGTCGGGCGAGGTGTTGAACAGCAGCCAGTTGCGATCGTCGGTACTGATGGCAATCGACGACTGGGTGCGTGATTTGCCGTTGAACTGGCCTTTGCGAAAACGACCGCAATTGTCGCAATTGCAGTTCCACTGCGGAAAACCGCCACCGGCGCCCGCGCCGAGAACTCTGATTTTCATGTCTGATCTGGGTGGGTAAACGAGAGCGCCGCATGATACGGGATTCAAAAACCGCAGGCAAAAAAAAGGGGCATGAAAATGCCCCTTTTTGTTTACAGCCGTTGCGATTAACGGTTGTAGATGTACATGGTTACTTCAAAACCAAAGCGCATGTCATTGTAAGCAGGTGTTTCCCATTTCATGTGTGTACCCTCCAGAGGTTTTGTTATTGCGTGCCAGCTCGATCAAATAAGCCTGGCGGAGTATACGACCAAGATTTTTTTTCTGCAATTACATTTGCTGACATTGCACCAGGTCATCGTTCTGCGTGGCGCAAGGCTAAAGCCGATGCATCAGTGAAAATGCGCGTCGCGAATTTTGGTTTTATCGCTGCGACGCAAGGTATAGGCATCCTGATCGCCAGGCATGGGTGCGCCGTTTTCATCCAGGGTTACCAGCGCCCCTTCGTTTTCTATCCTGAATTGCCGCGTCGAGCCATTTTTGCTGGAATTCAGCGTCAACAGACGGGTATCGTCATTCCATTCATATTTGCCTTTATCGAAGAATTCGCGCGACGCCGGTTTGGCTGGTTGCGTCACCAGCAGATAGTTGTTGCGCGGTTTCAGCGACAAGGTCATTTTCAAGCCGCTGCATTCCTCTTCATGACATGGCAAGTACCCATAAAACACACCGCGAAAGCCGCCGCTTGCGGTTTTTGACATGTCATGACCTGAATGATCTTCGCCATCTTTATGTACTCTTTCGCGGGCTTTCAAGGCCTTTTCCTGAAGCTGCATATCCGATTCTGCCCAAACAGGATTCAGCATCGAACACACGGTACCGAACACGATCAGCGCTACATTTTTTTTAATTGTTTTGGTCAATGTCTGCATAACGATATTTTCCGCTTGGGGTTAGTGGGAGTGGTGAACAGATTACCAGCGCATTGGGTTTTCCCAAAAGTTCTTGCGCGATGATTTACACGGCTAAAACCAGGGACTTTTGCGGGCGGGCATCATAGCGCATTCAACGGCAGCGTTAATGCCTTGCGCCGCTGCCGCGCGTTTTCCAGAAACTGCACTCTGAGTTCGTCGCTGGCCTGCAACCACTGGCAAATTTCCTGCATCGAGCGGAAACAGCCCAGGCAAATGTCGCCATCATTCAGACAGCAGTTGCGCACACAGGGCGACGGTACGCGCTGGCTTTCAGGCAACATCGGCAACACCGTCGAAAACTGCGTGAGCACTGGCGATGTCGTGGCCAATTTGGCGTTTTAGTGCATCGAGCGAAGAAAAGCGCATTTCATCGCGCAATTTGGCTTTGAAATGCACCTCGACATAGCAGCCGTAAATGTCGCGATTGAAATCGAACAAATGGGTTTCCAGCACGGCCTGGCAGCCGCCGTCGAAGGTTGGACGGGTACCCAGATTGGCAACTCCTTTAACTTCATCGCCATCCAGCCCGGTCATCGTCACCGCGAACACGCCCACCAACGGCGTGTTCTTACGGAACAAATGCAGATTGGCGGTGGGAAAACCCAGCACCCGCCCGCGCTTGTCGCCGTGTGCCACCCGGCCGCAAACCGAATAATCCCGTCCCAGCAAGGTTTTTGCCAAGGCCAGATCGCCCTCGCCCAGGGCATCGCGTATCAAGGTGCTGCTGACCCGCAAGCCATCGACCTCGAACGAACCCGTGGCCTCCACAGCAAAACCGTAGTCCTGCCCGCGATGCTGCAACAGCGCGAAATTGCCGCGTCGCGCCTTGCCGAAATGAAAATCGTCGCCCACTACCAGATGCCGGATGTTGAGGCGCCGAACCAGAATGTCACGAATGAACAATTCGGCGTCGCAGTCGGCTAGCGCATCGTTGAACGGCATCACCAGCACGGCATCGATCGCAGAGCGAGCAAACTGTATAGATTTTTCGCGCAAGCGCGTCAGCCGCGACGGCGCATGATCACCCAGAAAAAACTCCAGCGGTTGCGGCTCGAACACCATCGCCACAGTGGGTAATTGCAACCTTCGGCCATGGGCCGCCAGGGTATCGATCACCTGTTGATGCCCCAAGTGCAGGCCGTCGAAATTGCCGATGGTCAGCACACAACCCTGCTGCAACGGTTCAAGATGATTCAGTCCTCGGATCAGACGCATGATGCTTGTGGGGTTAAAGTACAGGGCGACGATTTTACCAGCCTGCGCCGTTCCCACGCTCCCGCGTGGGAACGGGTAACGCGCAAACCAGGCGGCTGCGCTAAAATTGCGCTCCCTTTGACCAACGACTTACGAGCGCGGTTATGACCCTGTTCAAACCCATTTTGCTGAGCCTGCTGTTTTTGTTGTGTAAACAGGCCGTTGCAGACACCCCCGTGACCCTGCGCATCGGCACCCTGGCGGGCGGCACCCTGGCCTGGGAGCTGGCCGCCATGAAAGACCAGGGCTTGCCAACCACAGCGGCATTCACCGTGGAAACCGTCACCCTGGCCAATCAGCAGGCAGGCAAAATCGCATTGCAGTCCGGCAGCGTCGACATGATTCTGTCCGACTGGATTTGGGCATCGGCGATGCGCGATGTCGGCACCGATTACAGCTTCTACCCCTATTCGACGGCAGCGGGCGGCTTGATGGTGGCCAACGCCAGCCCCATCCGGGCCTTATCCGATCTGCAAGGCAAGCGTATCGGCATTGCCGGGGGTGAGCTGGATAAAAACTGGCTGCTATTGCAGGCGCTGGCAAAACGGCAGACCATCGATCTTGCCAGGGTAACGACACCTGTCTACGGCGCCGCACCGCTGCTGAACGAACAACTTAAACAGGGCCGCATCGACGCCTTGCTGACTTACTGGCATTTCGGCGCACGCCTTGAAGCCCAGGGCTATCGGCAATTGATAGGCGGTGACGAGTTACTGCGGCAACTGGGCATCGCAGGCAACGTGCCAACCCTGGGTTATGTTTTCCGCCAAAGCTGGGCCGAGAAAAACCAAGACGCATTCAACCAATTTCTGACGGCAACCCAGACGGCAAAAAAACGACTGTGCGACAGCGACGCGGCCTGGGCCAAGGTTGCAACACTGACAGACACCTCCGACCTGGCCACCCAAGTGCAATTGCGCAAACGCTATTGCCAGGGCCGCATCGTCGCATGGGGCGACGCCGAACGCGCCGCCAGTCAAACGCTGTACGCCCTGCTCCACGGCCTGCATGACAACAAACTGACCGGCCCATCCGCGCATTTGAACCAGGACATATTCTGGCGCGCCGATCGATGATCGCCCAAGCCTTTGGCCAGCGCACACTGGCTGCACTGTCCTTGCTGACGCTGTTCGCGGCCTGGCATGTCGCGGCGCTGCTGCTTGAATCCAGAACCCTACCCTTGCCCGCGACGGTAGCCGCAACCTTCTGGCAGGCCTGTGCCAGCGGCGAACTACCTTACCATCTCGGCATGACGCTGCTGCGGCTGCTGGCCAGCTTCAGCATTGCCATGGTACTGGGCTGCGCCATCGGCGTGGCGCTGGGCAGACATGCCGGTCTGAATGCGTTTTTCGATAACTGGCTGCTCATTTTCCTCAACGTACCGGCCCTGGTGACCATCATTCTTTGCTACGTCTGGTTTGGCCTGGACGAATCGGCGGCGATTCTGGCCGTCGTCATCAATAAACTGCCGAATGTGATCGTGACCATACGCGAAGGCGCCCGCTCGCTGGATCAGGATTTACTCGAAATGGCCGAAAGCTACCGCTTGGGCAAATGGAAAACCTTGCGCCACGTCATCTGGCCACAACTGTACCCATTCGTGATGGGGGCAACCCGTTCGGGGCTGGCACTGATCTGGAAAATCATCCTGGTGGTGGAATTGCTCGGGCGCAGCAACGGCATGGGCTATCAACTGCATGTGTTCTTTCAGTTATTCGATGTCGCCAGCCTGCTGGCTTACACCGTCGCCTTCATCATCGTCATCCAGATCATCGAAACCGGCCTGCTGAAACCATTGGAACGCAAAGCACAGCGGTGGCGGCGATGAGTGGTGTGCATATCGACATCGTCAGCAAACAGCACCACCATGGCCACAGGGCATCGCCCACCATCGGCCCTTTGCAGCTGGATATTGCGCCCAACCAGTTCGTCTGTCTCGTCGGCCCGTCCGGCTGCGGCAAAACCACCTTGCTGCAAATGATTGCCGGGCTGGATCGCGATTACGTCGGCCAGATCGTCGGTAGCACAACCAGGCTTAACAACACCAGGCTTGCCGACACCACGATTGCTTATATGTTTCAAAACCCGCGCCTTCTGCCCTGGTACAGCGTGCGTCAGAACATCGAGCTGGTGTTTCAAGGGCCAGTACCGACGACGTTGATCGATCAACTACTGGTGACCATGCAGCTCGAACCTTGTCAACACGACTACCCGCAACGGCTGTCGCTGGGCATGCAGCGCCGGGTTGCCATCATCCGTGCGTTTGCCATCAACCCCGATCTGCTACTGATGGACGAACCGTTCGTATCGCTGGATGCCCCCGCCGCCCGCCAGATTCGTAAACTGCTGCGTTGCCTGTGGCAACAACGCCCGCACACCGTGCTATTCGTGACCCACGACGTGCGCGAAGCCATCGCGCTGGCCGATCGGCTGATTTTCCTGTCGCCATCGCCCATGCAGACACTGGCCGACATTGCCGTGGACATACCCCGCGAACAACGCGATGACGAAGTGGCCATTGACACGTTCAAAACCCGTTTGTTATCGAGCCATCCTGAAATCCATGATCTACTTTGATGCGGGCGAAGCACAGCCATCGCACACTGATGACGAAATTCGTGGGTTGCCGGAATACAATCGGCCATGAGCCTGGTAGCACAAAGCCTGTGCCCATCGAGTCGCTTGCTATGCGTTCGTACGCGAAGCATGGGAACGAGGCACGAGACAGTGCTACACAACTGACAATTCGCCAAAGCTCACGCCGCCTGGATACACGGCGTATTTTCTTGACCCAACCCCATGGATACTGGAGTATCACCGATGAATCTCGATGTTTTTTTGTCCCTGTTCAGCCTGATGCTGATCTCTCTGGCGGTTTTCGTAACGTCAAAAAAAATCGGTGTGCCTTACACCGTGTTGCTGGTGATTGTCGGCTCGCTGCTGATTCCTTTGTCACATATCGAGTTTTTCTCGTTCATCACCAGCTTCAAACTGACACCGGAATTGCTGTTTTTCGTGTTTCTGCCGGTACTGATCTTCGAGTCGGCCTACAACATGAACATCCGTAGCGTGACCGAGAACATTTATTCGATCGGCTCGCTGGCCATCATTGGCCTGCTGGTATCGACCCTGTTCATAGGCATTGGCGGTTTCTACATTTTCGACGCCGCCGGTTTTGCAGTACCCATGCTGGTACTGCTGCTGTTCGGCGCCATCATTTCATCGACCGACCCGGTGGCGGTACTGGCGCTGTTCAAGGAATACGGCGCACCGCAGCGGCTGACGCTGATTTTCGAAGGCGAAAGCTTGTTCAACGATGCAACAGGTTTTGCTGCGTTTCTGGTGATTCTGGACCTCATCACCCACGGCTATCACGGTTATGCCTCCCTGTTCGACGCGCTAATGTCGTTCTCGATCATGTTGGGTGGCGGAATCGTTTTCGGCCTGTTCATGGGCTTTATTTTCGCCCGGTTGATCGAGCTGGTACGCGGCAACGAACATCTGGAAATTACGCTGACCCTGCTGGTGGCCCACCTGACCTTCGTGTTGACCGAAGTCATCTCTGAACATCTGGTGATTGCCGGTCACGAAATCCGCCTGTCGTCCATCATCGCCACCCTGATCGCCTCGATGGTAATCGGCAATTTCGGTCGCTACAAAATGTCGCCCGACATCGAAGAGTACATGGAGAAATTCTGGAGCTATTTTGCCTTCGTCACCAACTCGCTGGTCTTCATCCTGATGGGTTTGTTGTTCGCCGATCTCGCCATCGATCTCAACATTGCGCTGCTGCCGATTCTGCTTGCCGTTGCCACCGTCGTCGTTGGCCGTGCCCTGGCGGTTTATCCAGTGTTGTGGTTGCTGAACAAGACCGGCAAGGAACGGGCCATCCCCCGCAACTGGATGCATCTGCTGGCCTGGGGCAGTTTGCGCGGTTCGCTGGCGGTCATCATGGTGTTGCTGATTCCTGATGACTTAACGGTGCCCAACTGGAGTTTCAGCTTTAGTGTCAAGGATTTTGTCACCGCCGTGACCATAGGCAGCATCTACTTCACCTTATTGGTAAAGGCCACGACCATAGGCAAAGTCATGCACGCTCTAGGAATCGATGCCCTGACCGACATGGAGCAGGTCGGCTATTTCAAGAGCAAGGCGCAGATGTACGAAAAGTCTCTGGAAAAATTGCAAGATTTGGCCAACGATCAGCAAATCACCCAACAGCAGTACGACACGCTGAAACAGCAGCATGAAAATCTTTATCAGATCGCTTGCCTGGAATGTAAACAAGCCATTGGCAAATCACCCAAACTGACCGAAAACATGCTGCGTACCTACGCCCTCGGTGTCGAAAAGGAGCACTTGAAAGAAATTTTCCTGCACGGCGAAATCGAGGAAAAAACCTACAAGAAAATCACCAACATGCTGAGCATACAAACCGAGCGCATCAAGCGTGGCCACGAACAGGTCAAATCGGTCGACGAGCATTTTCCTATCGACAGTCTGGAGCAGTTCGTACTGTCGATCAGCCGAATTGCGTTCTGGCGCGACCATCGCTTCAAAGCCGAGGAGCTGTATCGTTACTACCGTGCGCTCAATAAAATCAGCGGCAATGTCGTCAAGGAACTCAGCGCACTCGAACAGTCCGGCTTGAGCGGTGTTTTCGACGACAGCCAGGCCCTGGCGAAAATCATCACGCTGTATCAGGCCTTTCAAGTCAATACCCACGGCAAAATGCTGGCCGTCATCAAACAAAACGAAGCCATGCTGAATGCCTTGAACGAAGCAGCGGCCACCCAAGCCATCGCCGTGTTGCAAGGCGAAACCCTGGACAAGCTCTACAAGAACGAGATCATCACCAGCAAGCTCTACATCATGCTGCGCAATGAAATGGGCAGTGAAAGCCAACGCAAATAGCGTTGGCGCAACCTCGAAATACGCCTTGTGGCCAACCTCGACCCACACGCACTGCGTCATTTGCAACTGTGCATCGAAGGGCTGGTTCAGGGCGTGGGATTTCGACCCTGGCTGCACAGGCTGGCCGTGCAATTCGACCAAAACGGCCAGGTTGCCAATCGCTCGCAAGGCGTCATCGTCGAACTGGAAGGCCGCATCGATCAGCAGCAGGCGCTGATCGCCACGCTACAAAGCCAGCTACCGCCATTCGCCGAGATTCACAGCCTGCGCATCGAACAACGGCCTTGGGTCGGCTACTGCGATTTCAGCATCGTCACCAGCCACATAGGCGGCAAGCCATCGCGGTTGGTACTGCCCGACATCGCCCCCTGCGCCGATTGCATCGCCGACATCCGCAACCCGGACAGCCGTTTCTACCGCTACCCGTTCACCAGTTGCAGTCACTGCGGGCCGCGCTACAGCATCCTGCGTAGCCAGCCCTATGACCGCGAACGCACCAGCATGGCAAGGTTTCGACCTTGCTCTGTGTGTGAACGCGAATACGGCCAGCCTGATAATCGCCGGTTTCACGCTCAAACCATCGCCTGCCCAGCCTGCGGCCCCGTGGTGTCGTTGTGCGATGCGCAGGGCCAAACACTGGCACAGGCAGAGTGCGCCTTGACGCAGACCGTCGGACGGCTACACGCAGGCGACATCGTTGCGGTCAAAGGCGTCGGCGGTTTTCAGTTACTGGTCGATGCCGCAAACGGCCACGCCGTCCGGCGTTTACGCCAACGCAAACAGCGAGCGGAAAAACCCTTCGCGCTGCTGTTAGCCGACATCGCCACAGCCCAGGCCGTGGCTCAAATCGATGCCGCTGCCGAAGCCGTCTTGACCCGTCCATCGGCCCCCATCGTGCTATTGCCGCGACAACCCCATGACGGCGTGGCCGATGCCGTCGCACCGGGGCAGGCCTTTCTCGGCGTCATGCTGCCTGCCTCGCCGTTGCACCAATTGCTGGCTGATGCGTTCGGCGGCCCATTGGTCGCCACCAGCGGCAACCGTCACCATGCCCCCTTGTGTTACCGCAATGACGCGGCCCTGCAAACATTGGCCGACATCGCCGACGTGTTTTTGTGGCATGACCGCGATATCGTCAGGCCGCTGGATGATTCGGTGGTGAAATTCATCGCCGCTAGAGCCACGGTGTTGCGCCGCGCCCGTGGCTACGCGCCGCTGCCGTTGACGGTGAAACAGCCGTTGCCGCCGTCGATCGCCCTGGGCGGGCACTACAAAAACACCATAGCCCTGGCTGACGGTCATAGCATCATTGCCAGCCCGCATATCGGCGACCTCGATGACAATGCAACCTTGCAAGCATTCGATGCGACGGTCAGCGACATGCAGACGTTTTTCGGCATTACGCCAACCCACGTCATGCATGATTTACACCCCGATTTCCACAGCACGCGCGCCGCCGCAGCCATGCACGGCAAAAAACACGCCGTTCAACACCACCTCGCCCATGTATTCTCGGCCATGGCCGAACACGGCCTGGAACCGCCGGTGACCGGTTTTGCCTGGGATGGTGTCGGCATCGGTGAAGGCGGCGAAATTCTGGGCAGCGAATGCCTGTCGATACAGCCAGACGGTTATCGCTGCCTGGCCCGCCTGTACCCCTTGCCGTTGCTGGGTGGCGACCGGGCGGCACGCGAACCGCGACGCTCGGCACTGTCGGTGTTGTATGGTTTGTTGGGTGATCGGTGGCCGGATTTGCCCTGCGTCGGACAATTTCAGGCGCAGGAACGGGCCTTGCTGGCATCGATGTTACGCAATGGCGTGAACTGCCCACCCGCCAGCAGTGCCGGTCGCTTGTTCGATGCCGTCGCTAGCTTGCTCGATCTGTGTCATGTCAACAGCTTCGAAGGCCAGGCCGCCATGCTGCTGGAGCAGGCGGCGTTGCGGTCTGTCTGCAAGGCAGATTACCCGTACCGGATCAGCGGCGACACACCTGCCCTCATCGATTGGCACCTCATGCTGAGCGCATTGCTCGATGACATTGGCAACATCACCGTCGAAGACATTGCCGCCAAGTTCCACAACACGCTGGCTGCCGTGATCGTCGACATCGCCAGCCGCGCCCATCAGGCCAACGTCGTCCTCAGCGGCGGCGTATTCCAGAACGCCTGTCTGGGTGAAAAAACAGTCACGGCGCTGGAACGGGCCGGTTTCAGCGTATACCTGCAACAACACTGGCCAGCCAACGACGGCGGCCTGGCCATCGGCCAGATATATCACCTGAGCTGGTCACGCAGTTGACGGAGGTTTCTTCTTGGCAGCGTAGGTTTTTGCCAAGCCAGTCAAGACAACCGGCGCGACACGGAAAATCAAGGCGTTGCGATTCTCGAAAATAGTTCTTGAAATGTTATTCTCGACAGCCTGCTATTGCGATGAGTTTCGATAAGGAGATGAGCATGGGATCATTAAACCGCATTACTCAGCAACCCGAAGTCATGGGAGGCAAGGCGTGCATCCGTGGCATGCGGGTGACGGTCGGCATGATCGTCGGCCAAATCGGGGCTGGACACAGCATTGAGGAGGTTCTAGCGGATTATCCTTACCTCGAACGCGAGGACGTCATGCAGGCGCTACGCTACGCCGCGTGGCGTGCGGAAGAGCGGGAAATAACGCTGGCGAGTGCATGAAGTTACTGGTCTACATGAATCTGTCGCTGCGCTGGGTTAGCCGGTTGGCTGATGCCGACATCGAAGCGGCGGACTGGTCAACGGTCGGCGCAGCCAACGCCCCGGACGCGGAAATCATGGCCTTCGCCAAAACCCACGGCTACGTGGTGCTCACGCACGACCTGGACTTCAGCGCGATCCTGGCGGCCACGCACGGCGACAAGCCCAGCGTGGTGCAAATCCGCGCAGAGGATGTCAGTCCGGATGTCATCGGCAAGCCGGTCGTCGATGCCTTACGCCAGATGACTGCCGATCTGGATGAAGGTGCGCTACTCACGATTGATCCAAACCGCACGCGCGTGCGGCTCCTGCCCCTGCAACTTCGATAGGGCGCTCTCCAGCGACGCCATTGTTGAAAAGGCCGTAAGGCGTAATACGGCTTCGCCTGTTGCGCCCTACCTTGCTGGCAGATACAGACTGGTTCAAACCGCGCCATCCCCCGAAGACTGTTGTTGCGCGCGCACCGCCTCGAAAATCTCTTTCGCCAAAATGGGGAACGCCGTGCGCTGAAACTCACCGTCGTCCATGTAGCGGGTCACGATCTGGTCGTTCTCGGCCATGCGCTGAATCATCAAATCCTCGATCAGCTTGCGCACCCCCAATTGAAACTTGTCGAGCGGGTTGGCCAGGGCGGTTTGAATGACCTGGCTGTTGCTGGTGGCGCGCGCCTTGATCTGGTCGAAGAACAGCCGGTCCTCATCGGTGAAGGTGGTGCCGAAGACGATTTTGGTGCCGTCGATCAAAGCGCTGGCCAGTTGCTTGGTGTCCTGGTCGATGGCTTTGACCACGCCCTGCGCATGTTCGATCTGATAGATGGCATCCTGCAACTGCTTGTCAGAAGTGGCCCCATATCCAGCGCCGCCTCGCAAGCGCGTTGGATATTGAGGATGGCCGCATCCTCGCGGGTGAAATCGGTGGCGAAGGTGGCGGGGTTGGCGGCGTATTCCTCTCGCGCCCGCGCCACGCAACGCTCAATCACTGCCGCTTTGTTGATCAACACATCATCGGCCATAGACGCTTCCCCTTTGTTGAATGTCAGCCAGCAAGCCCGCACGCGCCGTGTCGAGAGCGGTTTTTTCACTGAGCATCGCCGCCTCGAACAAGGCGGCTTGCACATCCTTGACCCACCAGCGTTGGCCGGTGGTGAGTATTTGGTATTGCAGCACGGTCGATGCGGCACGCAGGTCGAGCAGATCGACTGCGCAACCGGCGATGTCGGCCAGATCGCCCGCCAGATCGAACAAGGCCAGCGGCTCGGCATACCCGGCCACCAGCACCGCCATATCCAGATCACTGTCTGGCCCGGCTGTGCCGGTGATGCGGCTGCCAAAGGCGTAGATGGCCAGCAGATTGGGCACGCGGGCTTGCAGGGTTTGAATGATGGTGTCGCGGTTCATACCAACTCCCTCTTCGTCATTCCCGCGCAGGCGGGAATCCAGTGTTCAGCCCATCGCATCTGCCAACCCCTCTGGATGCCCGCCTTCGCGGGCATGACGGTGTTTGCGCACATCGATCTTGCCGGTGACGGCGGAGGTGATGAGGGTTTGGCGGTATTCGGTGAGGCGATCAATGACCGCCTCAACCTCGCGCTGTAAGTGACCGATCTTATTTGTCTCGCGTTGCAGGTATTGCACTATTACTTGCTGTTCGTTTTTCGGTGGCTTCGGGAAGCGGTATTTCCTAAGCTGCTCTCCGGTTAGGTGGGCAATTGTCGACATGCCGCCCGCTTTAAATACTCCTGTTTGGGTCGCCCATTCCAAAATGAAGCACATGAAGCGTTGATCTTCATCACCACGTAACGCCCGCAATTTATGCAGTGCCTTTTGATAGCCGATTACCCCATCAAACCTACCAACAATCGCGGCACGGCCAACTTCACCACCTTCGCAAACAAGTAGGTCGCCAGCGCGAATTGTGTAGCGCGGATACTCCGCTGGTGGAATATCCATTTCTGGCAAGTCCTGGTAGTTGATGACATTCCACTGGACATCAACATTTCTTAGATATGGGATTAAGTGTTCGCCGGTGATTTTTGCCTCACTCAACATTTTCCCAAGTTCAACCGAATACCGTGCGTACAAAGGAGGTGTTGCCCAATGACTAGGAATTGTCCCCAACCATTCCACCCCCGAATCCTTCATCTGCACTTCACCCGTCGTTCCCGCGCAGGCGGGAACCCAGTCCGATTCATCTGGACTCCCGCCTGCGCGGGAATGACGGAGCAATACTTCGGACGGCAGGCCACGGGTGACGGTGCGGGCGATCAGGGCGCTGCGTTTTTCCTTGAGTTTGGCTATGAGCTGGCGCTTCTTGGCGATCAAGTCATCGATCTGCGCGGTCTTGGCATCGAGAAAGCGGGCGATGGTTTGTTGCTCGTCAATCGGTGGCAGCGGGCAGGGAATTGAACCCAGCATTTCAAGGTTCAAGCCGTCCCGCGCTTCTCCACCGGCCAGATTGCGGATGTTTTGATAATTGGCTGTGAGCCAGTAATACAGGTAACGAGGCGCGAACAGATGATCAGGAATCAGTGCCGCCATCGATTGGTTGCAGGTCGTCGGGATGCCAAGCTGAGCCACCATGACCTTGGTCTTGCCTTGCCCGGCCAATGCCATGACCAAAGCGTCTTTCGGAATCCATTTGGCGCTGCTGTTAGCAAAGCCTACTCGGGTAATCAGCTCAGAGGGTTGGGTGATATAACCATCGTTCACCGCGCCCGAATTGATCCACGGAATGTCGCCATCTTCCCAATAGGCTTCGTTGCCCTTGTCTGGCGTGCCACCTGCGTAGCGCTTCGACATCCAGCGAAGGGATGCCGCGCTCCAGTGCGTCGGTAACTTGTCCAGCCAAGCCATCGGGCTGGTTTTGTATTTGCTGTACGCGGCGTATTTCATGCCGTCTTCTCCTGCCAAATCGCCATTTTCTCCGAGGGTAGCGGTAATCGCAGGAACGAAGTTAGCGCGTCATTCCGGCAGAGCCTGCCGGAATGACGGATTCTGTTTGGGTGTGTGCTGGTTACCGGCAACTCGACAGGCCAAATGTAATAGCGCTGTCTATGTTCCCGCCATGCTCTTGGCCCCGTCATTCCCGCGAAGGCGGGAATCCAGGAAGCACCTAAGTGACTAACGGCAAACCGAACAGTACCCTCTCGTCCCTGAAGTCTGGATTCCGGCAATCCCTGCCGGAATGACGACCTTGAACACCTGCTAAATGGTTGCGAAGCGCTTACTGGGCCACCATCCACGCGGGTGGAGCGCATTGTGCTGCGGTGCCGAAAAGTCATCGTCATTCCCGCGAGTGTCATCGTCATTCCCGCGAAGGCGGGAATCCAGGAAGCGGCGAAAGTCACTGGACATCCGTTTGCACGGGTGTGACGAAAGAAGCGGGAACGACAAGAAAGGTTGATACGACTGGTTAACCCACAATATCCGGCCACAGATCGCGCCACTCTGGATTGCTTTTTTCGATCAACGCCAGCTTCCAAGCGCGATTCCATTTTTTGAGCTGTTTTTCCCGCGAAATTGCAGCAAGCATCTCTTGGTGTTGCTCGAAATAGACTAGTTGATGAACGTTGTACTTCTGCGTAAAACCCTCGACCGCATTGTTTTTGTGTTCCCAGATGCGTTTGATCAAGTCGCTGGTGACGCCGATATAGAGCGTTCCGTTGCGCTGACTGGCGAGGATGTAAACGACTGGCTGCTTCATGATTGACCTCCATTGCTGGATTCCCGCTTTCGCGGGAATGACGGGAATGTTCGATATTAATACGTTGCCCTACACGCCAGTACAGCAGCGTAAGCTCCATGTTGATAGCCGTGGCCGCTTGGTGGCGGCCCTCTTCAATCAGACTCTTGATATTGCCAAGCAGCGCCATCGGCAAGGGTGTGGCCGTGGTTGATAGCCTCACGCCGTCACCTCACCCAACAGACGCACGATGTTGGCTTCCAGCGCCTTGATTTCGGCCTCGATCACCGCCAGTTCGCGCGGTGGTTCGTAGCGGTAGAAGTGGCGGTTGAGCGGAATCTCGTAGCCGATTTTGGTCTTGCTGTGGTCGATCCAGGCATCTGGCACATGGGGCAGTACCTCACGCTCGAAATAGGCTTGGATGCTTTCCTTCAACGGTACATTTTCGGTGTCGCGCAGTTCGACGTCTGGCTCAGGCAAACCCTCGCGGTTGCGGCAGATTTCGGTGGTTTCATCGCGCTCGCCCAGGGCGCTGACCACGGCCTTGAGCTCCGGGGCGGACAAGCGCACGTTCAGTTCGCGTTCCACCGGTTTTAGGCTGTCCAGAAACACCTTGCGGTCGTTGATCGGCTCGGGGTGTCGTTGGGCAAATGCGGCCAGCAAGTCGCGGATTTGCTGCTGGCGCTGTTCACCGGCGGCGATGTCAGCCAGGCGGGCAGCTTCGTCTTTCTTGGTGCTGGTGGCCAGGTTTTTGAAGGCGGTTTCATCTGCCAGCCGGGCCAGTCGTTCTGGCGTAGCGAGGAAGTTCAGCCGCAAAGGGCGTTCGACGGTGATTTTGTGGTAGCCAAAATCCTCGTTGTCGAACACCTTGCTGACCACGAGTGGCTTCCACTGCTGGCCTTCTGGGGGGTCGCTGGACGGCGCATGGGCGGTGACGCTGACGACCTTGCCATCTTTGTCGAACAGCACCCAGCGGCTGGCGCCGTCCTGAAACTGGCCGTGCAGGCGGGTGATGTCGCCAATGTGGTCGGGATCTTTGGGTTTATCGGCTGGGTCGCCGATGCGGCGGCGCTTGTTGCCCAGGCCTTTTTCCATGGGCACCCAGAGGTTGCGGGCGTCGATGAGTTGTACCTTGCCCTTGCGGTGCACTTCTTTGTGGTTGGTCAGCACCCAGATGTAGGTGCTGATGCCGGTGTTGTAGAACAACTGCTCGGGCAGCGCGACCACGGCTTCCAGCCAGTCGTTTTCGATGATCCAACGGCGGATTTCCGATTCGCCACGCCCCGGCGTCACCCGTGAACAAGGGGGAACCGTTGAACACGATGCCGATGCGGCTGCCGCCTTCTTCAGGTTGGCGCATCTTGGCGATCATGTGTTGCAGAAACAGCAGCGCACCGTCGTTGATGCGGGGTGTGCCTGCACCGAAGCGCCCCTGATACCCTAGGGTGTCGCGCTCGTGCTCGATGGTGCGTTGTTGCTGCTTCCACTCCACGCCAAAGGGCGGGTTGGCCAGCATGTAATTGAAGCTGCGCTTCTGACCCTGCTCGTCGCGGGCATGGGCATCTTTGGTGAAGGTGTCGCCCTGCGCGATGTTGTCGGCATCTTCGCCCTTGATGAGCATGTCGGCGCGGCAGACGGCCCAGGCTTCATCGTTCCAGTCTTGGCCATACAGCAGCGGGTTAGCGTCACTGTTGAGATCGCGGATGTATTTCTCGGCCACCGACAACATGCCGCCGGTGCCGCAGGCCGGGTCGTAGATGGTTTTCACCACGTGGCTGCGGCGCAGGTCTTGTTCCGGCGTCAGCAGCAGGTTGACCATCAGTTTGATGACTTCGCGCGGAGTAAAGTGCTCCCCGGCTTCTTCGTTGGATTGTTCCGCACCAATTCGGATGAGTTCTTCGAACACATAACCCATTTGCATGGCGGCTTGGTCGGCAGACAAGCCGGAAAAGCTCAGGTCGAAGGTGGCAAATTTTTGGATGACCTGGAACAGCAGGTTCTTCTCGGCCATTTTGGTGATCTGCTCGCCAAACTTGAAGTGTTCAAAAATGGCGCGGATGTTGGGCGAGTAGCCGTTGATGTAGCTGTTGAGGTTGGGCGCGAGGTTGCCGGGGTCGTCCAACAGAGAGTTGCACCCCTGTTGCGACGGCGCCAGTTCCAGCTTGGACAGGTTGTAGAATGGATAACCCGTGGCCGACTGCATCACGCTGCGGATGATGCTTTCCGGCTTGCCTTGGTACTGGTCGAAAGTTGCCAAGGCCTGGGCTTTGGTGGGTGCCAGTAGGCAATCGAAACGGCGCAACACGGTGAGCGGCAGAATGACCTTGCGGTATTCGTTGCGTTTGTACGGCCCGCGCAGCAGATTGCAGATGCTCCAGATGTCATTGGCAAGCTGGCGGTGGGTTTCTGTGTTCATTGGCTCGTTCCGTATCTGTTGGGGCCGTGGCCAGGTTCTGTGGTTGCGATCAATCCAGCACAACCCAAAATCTGTGGCCAGTGCGATAGTCTGAGTTGCGCGGACGTTTTTCTCAATCGCTACCATCATGTGCAGCGCGCGACAGCTTAGTTCAGCCAGCTCATAACTGTTTTCGCAAGTATTCAGCGATGCCCGCTAAAACCACGCCCATGACGCCACACCGTGAGTCCGTCGCCCAGACATCGCGTCCATGGGGCGCTCTACAGCCGATCACAGGTTTTTCCAACGCTTTAATGGTTTTCGTTGAATAGTTACGAAAATTTTTGCTCCCCCGATTTGGGGGCAAAAAAGAAGGCCGTTGAACGCCCGGCTTGTGCAGTTTGTCTTGATCGGGCTGTTAAACTAAAATCTGCCGTCCGGGTTATGTGCCCGCAATTGATTTCGAGGATGTTTTTGCCATGAAGTATTCAGGATCGGATCGACCCGACCTCGACTGGAGTCAGGTCAGGGAAACAGTCAAGCTACTGGCGGTGTCGGCGGCGCAGCTCGAAGGTGGCATGAAAATGAGCGACGAGTCGGTATCGGTACTGACAGCATCGTTCACCGGCATGTTCGCAGAACTCGACGCCATTGCCCGGTTGCTGCAAGACCTGGCACCTGGCCCTGAACGCGATCAAGCCTTGCACTATTGCGCCAATGCCCGCAGCCAGATCGATGCCTCCATCGTTGCATTCCAGTTCTACGACCGCCTGCAACAGCGTTTGCAACACGTCGGCACCGGTCTGCGGTCGTTATCGGCCATCGTCGAAAGCCCAGAGCGGCTTTACAACCCCGGCGAATGGCGCAAATTGCAGAACGACATCCGCGAACGCTACACCATGGAGGCGGAAAAACGCATGTTCGACGCCATACACGAAGGCAAAACCATAGACGAAGCCCTGGCGTTGTCACTCCCCAGCCCGCAAGCCGACGATGACGTCGAGCTTTTTTGAACGCTACAAACCCACCTCGATGAATAAAACTACCTTGATGATGCTGATGTCGGCAGTGCTAGCCGTTTCCGGCTGCGCTACCGCCCCTGAAACCAAACCGCCCGTTGCCAGCGTCAAACCCGCAACAACCAAAAAGAACGTCCCGCCGAAAGCCGTCGCGACCAAACCCGCACCGCCTACGCCCGTCAGAAAATCTGCGCCCGGCACGGCAACCTACGCCATCGATGCGCCGAAAGGCGATTTCAAGCTCGAACCCACCCAACCGGTTTTGAAGGCCGAGCCTCTCCCCACACCCGCCGATGTCCCGGCACAAACCACCGTTATTCCTGGAGTGGCAGATGCCATCGCGCCAGCGACACCCACGCCCGCGCCACCCGCCGTCGCACTTGCGCCGCCGGTGCCCACGATGACTGCCGTGGCCGTCGAAGATGTCCCGATACCGTCAGGCACGCAACCGGCGATACTGGCATTGCTGACCGAATCCGACCGTAACCGTGGCGCGGGCGATCTCGATGCCGCCGTCGTCTCGCTGGAACGGGCCTTGCGCATCGACTCGCGCAATCCGTCACTGACTTACAAACTGGCCCATCTGCGGCTCAAACAGAACCGGCCACAACTGGCGGAAGAGCTGGCCAGCAAAGCCGCCTTGCTGGCGGGTGGCGATCTCGACCTCAAACGCAAGAGCTGGCTGCTGATTGCCGAAGCCCGCCGCCTCCAGCAAAACCTGCAAGGCGCCAGAGACGCCAAAGCCAAAGCGATGAGCTTTTTCGGTCGCTGAAACCCGTCAGGCTCCACCACAACGCACTACCCGTGACCGAACTTGCCGACGTTTTTGGTGATGACGGCGCACTGGCGGCCGTCATTCCAGGTTACGCGCCACGTAGAGCCCAAATCGAAATGGCCCAGGCCATAGCCAACGCCATCGCCCAGGGCCAGCATTTCATCGCCGAAGCCGGTACTGGCACCGGCAAGACCTTCGCCTATCTGATTCCCGCCATCCTGTCGCGCAAAAAAGTCATCATCTCGACCGGCACCAAAAACCTGCAAGACCAGCTTTTCAACAAGGATGTACCACTAATCCGCAAGGCGTTGAAAACCACACCATTCAAAGCCAGCCTACTGAAAGGCCGCGCCAATTACCTATGCAATTACCGGCTGGAACAGGCGTTGAATTCGGCATTCGGCTACAGCCAGGACGACGCCCGCTCGCTGGCGCAAATCAAGGCCTGGGCGCAGCGCAGCAAAACCGGCGATGTGTCGGAAGTCGCCGATGTGCAGGACGGCGACCCCATCTGGTTTCATGCCACCTCGACCACCGACAACTGCCTGGGCCAGGATTGCCCGGCTTATGCCGACTGTTTTTTGGTGAAGGCGCGCAAACAGGCGCAGGAAGCCGATGTCGTCGTCGTCAACCACCATCTGCTGTGCGCCGATTGGTCGATTCGTGAAATCGGTTTCGGCGAACTGCTGCCCGATGCCGACGTCGTCGTCATCGACGAGGCCCACCAGCTTGCCGACACCGCCTCGAATTTTCTCGGTGTCAGCCTGAGCGGCAAGCAAATCACCGACTTGTGCGACGACACCCTGGCTGAGTATCTGACTGATGCCAAAGACATGCCGGATTTACGCGCCGCCTGTGAAAATCTGCAAATCGAAGTCAAGGATGTGCGTCTGGCCTTTGGCCTGGAACTGCGACGCGGCGAGTGGCGTGACATCGAAACCAGCCCCAAACTCGTTGGCGCCCTGGAATCCCTGCAAAAACAACTGGCCAGCCTGACCAACCAACTCGAACGCGCATCGATACGCAGCAAAGGCCTGGAAGCCTGTTTCGACCGCGCCGAAGCCCTGGATGCCCAACTGGAAACCCTGCTTCACGACAACGATGGCTTATGGATCAAATGGTATGAAACCTACGGCAAATCGTTCAGCCTGAACCGCACACCGCTCGACATCGCCAAGGAGTTTCGCGGCTTCATGGCTCGCCACAAGGCCGCCTGGATTTTCACCTCGGCAACACTGAGCGTGGGCGGCAACTTCACGCATTTTTCACGCAACTTAGGCCTGGATGCCGCCGCCAGCCAGCGTTGGGACAGCCCGTTCGACTTCGCCAGCCAATCGCTGTTCTACCACCCGCGCGGCCTGCCGCAACCCAGCGATCCTGATTTCACCGATAAAGTCATCGCTTTCGTACTGCCGGTGCTGGAAGCCAGCCGGGGCCGGGCGTTTTTCCTGTTTACCAGCCACCGCGCCCTGCAACGCGCGGCGCAGTTGCTGACCGGCAAAATCGATCACCCGCTGCTGGTGCAGGGTACGCGCTCCAAAGCCGCGTTGCTCGACCAGTTCAAGACGCTGGGCAACGCCGTGTTGCTGGCCACCGCCAGTTTTTGGGAAGGAATAGACGTTCGCGGTGATGCCTTGTCGTGCGTCATCATCGACAAACTGCCGTTCGCATCACCCGGCGATCCGGTGCTGAAGGCACGCATGGCAGCCATCGAAAAGCAGGGGCGCAATCCGTTTTTTGAACACCAGTTGCCCAGCGCGGTCATCATGCTGCGCCAGGGCGTAGGCCGTTTGATTCGCGATGTCGATGACCGTGGCGTATTGATGGTCTGCGATCCGCGTCTGCTCAAACGCGCCTACGGCCAGATATTCCTAGACAGCGTGCCCGCCATGCAGCGCAGCCGCGACATTGAAGACGTCCGCCGGTTTTTTGCCGACGACCTTCCCTCACCAACCCAATCCAGCCCCGCTGCAAACCCATGAAACTGCTCGCCCTCGATACCTCGACCGACGCCTGCTCGGCCGCCCTGTTCATTGACGGTGACATCCGTGAACGCTTTGAAATCGCGCCTCGGGAACATACCCACCTGATTATGCGCATGATCGACGAGCTGATGCAGCAAGCCGATCTGAGACCGCAGCAGCTCGACGCCATCGCCCTCAGCCGGGGGCCGGGATCGTTCACCGGGGTGCGGATTGCCACTGGCGTGGCCCATGGCATCGCCTTCGCTGCCGGTTTGCCGGTGGCGATGGTGTCGACGTTGGCCGCCATGGCGCAGGACTTCTTCAATCACAGCACGGCAGACCTGGCGTTCACCGCGCTGGACGCCCGCATGGACGAAGTATTCTGGGGGGTTTACCGCCGCAGCGAACTTGGCCTGGCAGAATTGGTCGGCGACGAAGCCGTCGCGCCCGCCTCGCAAGTCATCCATCCCGACTTGCCAGGCCATGGCATCGGCTCCGGCTGGGCCGCACAACACGACGCTTTGCGCGAACGTCTGGGCCATTGTCTGCAAGGCAGCGACACCAACATCTGGCCCAAAGCCTCATGCGTCGCCCAACTCGGCGCTTACGCTCATGCCAACGGCCTGACCGTTACCGCCGAACAGGCACAACCCGTTTATCTGCGCGACAAGGTAGCGAAAAAACCCGGCGAGCGTTAGGCGCCGTCATGCACAGATTCGACAATGCTACGAGTGCGCACATGCTGGTTCCCACGCGCAAAAAAGGAATGCAGTGGCTTGTACCAGTAGAGTCGTTGTTAGTCTATTGCCTTTGCAAACGTCGGCACATTTGGCGCCCAGTCTGCATGGGGCTTTGCTAATCCACTCGGGTTCTGCGGAGCAGTGATCGTCTATGTATCGTATATCCAGTAAAACGACCTCTTCAGATTTTCTGCGTGAGATGCAGTTGGCCACTCAACTTATTCACCTGAATCCGTGCGCTCGCTAGTTTAAACGCCCTCCGAAAGCGCATGAGCGCATTTTTTTCGACTGCCGAACCATCGTTACGCTGTTTTTCTCATCCTGCCGACGACTTTTTATCCAAAAAGCCTTCCGACAGCACATGTTCGGCTGGCTTGGCCGACAAAACCTCGGCCCGGTTGATCATCAACCGGTGTGGACGTAGCGCATGAACATCGCCACGGTCTTGTGCGCTGTTAGCGCCATGCCGACCTTGACCGGGATGCCCGAGTCGGCAATGTCGGTGGTCGAACGCTGGCGGATGCCGTGCGTGGCGCCCGCCGCCTTGAGGGCGCAGCTCCAGCCGTTGTAATACTCGTCCGTGGTCAGGTGCTTGCCGGGATGGCGCGAGGACGGCAGCACGTAGGGGATGCCTTCGTGCCGCGGCACCGTCGAGAGCAGCCGATAGGCTTGTTCATTGATGGGCTTGGACATGCCGCCAGTCTTGCTGTCCGGCCAGACCACGCGGCGGTTGTCCAGGTCCACCCACTCCCATTGGAGTGTCACGATTTCGGATCGCCGACTAGCGAACTCGAATTGCAGGCGGATCGCCAGCGGGATGACGTAGTTCTCCAGGCCCTCGGCCTCGATGTGCTCCAGTCGCCGAAACAGCTTGCCTAACCTTGCACAGGAAGCCGGGCACCAGCGTGTCCCGAAGTTCGACGGCCTGCGCCTGAGGTTGTGCCGCATCGACTGCGGACTTGGTGAACTTGATTTTTCTCCTCGGAAAGACCTGATTCCCAAGAGCCTCATAGGGGCCACCAGCAGAGAAGTCAGATCAGGTTTCGGAAAGCATCGGCATACGCTGAACCAACCTAAGCCATTGATAAACCTGCCGTATCTAGCTTCGGCGTAGTCCAACGAATTTGGTGCTGGGTCATGGTGAAATGAAAAAGCCGCTCCTGCATAAACAGGGGCGGCTCTGGATGGTGCCCGAGGCCGGAATCGAACCGGCACGACCGTTAGGTCGAGGGATTTTCTTACCACTTCGACTTTCGCCGCCAGTGCAGATGCACTGTTCGTGGTCTGGAGCACGCCTTCACCATAGCCTTGCGGCCGTAGGTGCCCGCCGTCTGCTCTCTACACCTTCCCAACCATGAAGGTTGGGCTTGGCTCGGCATTGACTCGGATGCCGAAGCATCCAGGGCTTTCGCCGACTTTGACGGGCGTCACTTCGAGGGTTTCCCGCCGAAGGCTCAAATTGTCTAAGTCCCTTGTGTCTACCAATTTCACCACTCGGGCGTGAGTGATCTGTACTTTTTTCTCTACTGGTTCCTAGTTGGAACCTAACTACCAAGACGAGCCACGATGCTACATCTCGGATGCTCTCAAACCGTTGCCACTGCTGGCCTTCCGGCTCAGCGTCTGCGGAAGAAAAGGCTTGACAAAACAGACTTTAAGTCTCGTGCGCCTACCTATTTCGCCACCGAGACAAGCAGCTAGCTAGTGTTGAATCGTTCCGCTGCAACTCTCGCGAAGGCGGAATCCATCTTTAAATGGCATTATCGAAAATCAGCTTCATCACCTGTCTCGTCATGCAAGACACAATGCTCAAATTGATCGGGCCATTTTAAAGAAATACGTGAACACATTCAATACACGACGTTCAACGATCTCATCGTCTATCCATTTTGAGGGGACTGTGTAATTGGTCAACTAAAACTGGACACTTGCCCAACCACATTTTCCAAATAATCCAGCAGACTTTGCTTTGCAGACTGTTTCCCTGAGGGTGTGGAACGTAATGCAGATGTTGTTGCAACCCAGCCCCTACGCTACTCCAGCCCCAGTTTTTTCAAGCGATAGCGAAACGAGCGAAAGGTCATGCCCAGTTGTTTGGCGGCGGCGGTTTTGTTCCAGCGGTTTTCCTCCAGCGCCGCCGTCAGGGCTTTTTTCTCGATGTCTTCCAGGTAACTTTCCAGCGACATTTTGTCGGCGTCGTAATCGTCAACACTAACGCTGACATCAGCCGTGGCCGTCAGCGCTGGCAGGTCGCCAGCGGACGGACAAACCGACAAATCCAGGTCTCCGGCATCGATCATCCGGCCTTCATGCAGCGCCAGCGCCCGCTCGAGTATATTTTCCAGCTCGCGGACATTGCCGGGAAAGGCGTAACGTTTCAGCGCATCCAAGGCCGAGTTCGACAGATCGGGAGGCGTAATGCCATTGTTTTTCGCCAGGCGCTGCAACAAAAAGTGGGTGATTTGCGCAATATCCTCGACCCGTTTACGCAAGGGCGGCAGATTCAGCTCGATGACATTGATGCGGTAATACAAATCCTGGCGAAAACTGCCGTCCTGAACCATTCTGGCCAGGTCTTTGTGGGTTGCGCTGAGTAAGCGCACATCGACCGCCACTTCGTCGTAAGCCCCCACGGGCCGGACTTTTTTTTCCTGAATGGCGCGCAGCAATTTGACCTGCAAGGCCAGTGGCAGATCGGCCACTTCGTCCAGAAACAGGGTTCCACCATGGGCTGCCTGGAAAAAACCCTGTTTGTCGGCAATCGCGCCGGTGAAACTGCCTTTTTTGTGGCCAAAAAACTCGCTTTCCATCAATTCGTGCGGAATAGCGCCGCAGTTGATGGCGACGAAAGGCTTATCGGCTCTGGGGCTTTGCTGGTGAATCAGTTTGGCAACCAGCTCCTTGCCGGAACCCGATTCGCCGCTGATGTAAATCGGTGCCTGGTTACGTGCGACTTTTTCGATTTTGGAGCGAATGCCGCACATCAGGTCGGAATCGCCCAGCAAGGTGTCGCGCGTCCGCCGTTCGCGCAAGGCCACGCGCTGATGCGAAACATGCAGGGCATTGCCAACCAGTTGGCGCAGGGCGTTCAAGTCGACAGGCTTAGCCAGGAAATCGAATGCCCCTTTTTTCATGGCCTTGATGGCGGCATCCATGCTGCCGTGGGCGGTAATCACCGCAACAGGCAGGGTCAGGCCTTTTTCCTGGATGTAATCGACCAGCTCCAGGCCGTCACCGTCGGGCAACCGCATATCGGTCAGACACAGGTCGAAGCTCTGCTTGGCCAGCAGGCGGCGCGCGGATTCGACGCTGTCGGCACAGCAGGTTCGAATATCCATGCGATTGAGGGTGATTTCCAGCAATTCCCGGATGTCGGGTTCGTCGTCTACCACTAAGGTGATGGGATTATTCATGAGGCTATGAGTGTTCGATCGGCGTTGACCAGCGTCAACATGAAACCGTGATTGTCGAGGTGGTCAGCATAACTTAACTCGGCCTGATTGAGCTGGGCCAGCTCACGGGAAATGTACAGCCCCAGCCCGGTGCCATTGTGCGAGGTGGTAAAAAACGGCTCGAACAAGCGCTGCTTGTGTTCGGCATCCAGGCCTGGCCCGTTGTCGATGACCCGGATGACGGGTTTGTCGCCCTGTTTTGCGGTTTCGATCCAGATCGTCCCCCGGTCGGGCTGGCCGTATTTGAGCGCATTCGAGCACAGGTTATCGACGATCTGCTTCAGATGGCCGGGGTCGATCAGGGCGTTCAACTCCCCGTTCAGGGAACGCAGGCGAAAAACGTCGCCATACGGCTGGCGATGCAACGGGTTGATTTCCAGTACGTAATTGGCCAGCCATGGGTTCAGGGCAATTTTCTGTTTGTTCGACGGCTGGCGACGAGACAGGCGCAGAATGTCCTCGATGATGGTGTTCACCCGTCGGCAATGATGCTGGATGATGTCCGTCAGCCGCTTGTCCTGAGCCGACAAGGCTGGCGACTCCGCCAACAACTGCCCGGCGTGGCTGATGGCGCTCAAAGGATTGCGGATTTCATGAGCAATGCTGGCCGTCAAGTGGCCCAGCGACGCCAGTTTGTCCTGTTGCAAACGCTGGTTGTAAAGCGCGACATCCTCGAACAACAGCATGTGTAGCGTATCGCCACCTAATTGCAATGCCGAAAACCGCACCTGCACCTCATCGCGATCGGCCACCGCCACGATGGCGAAATCGTGCTGCGGATTATCACGCCAATGTTTGAGCGCAGCCTGCAATAGCGGCGACAAATCGTTCAGGCTCACGGGATGCTGGATACCGCCCAGCAGAGCCAGTGCTGCATGATTGCACAGCACGATAGCCCCGGCCTCGTCGGCAATCAGAATGCCCGACTGCAAATGCTGGATGATGTAGCGGTTCAGCTCTTCGAGGCGGACTATCGTTGCCGCATGTTGACGCGCCAGCAACGCCGATTGCTCGACGCGCGTTGCCAGCATCATCGACACCACCGCAATCGCAAAAAACGACAGCCCAAGCAGGCCGGAATAATTCAGTGTCGCCGCATCGAAGGCATGAGTCTGCATGGCATAAAGCTGTTCGGCCAACACCGCCAGGCTGGCCAACGCAGCAAACACCAGGGCACACAGACCACCGATCAACACACTGGCAGCGGCAATCGACACCGCCAGCAAGGCACCGACGCCACTACTCACGCCGCCGCTGGCATGCATCAGCAGCGTGATGAACACAATATCGGTAAAAATCAGCAACTGCGCCAAATGACCGTAAGCCAGTAGTCGCAGGTGTATCAGCGCGACCAGAAACAGCGAGATCGCCAGATAACCGAGACTGGCAAACTGATACAACTCGACGTCATGATCGCCCAGCGACAACGCGCCAAATCGCATGTAAAACAGCATGACAAACGACACGGCGCTGACCAGCCGGTAAACGCAAAAAATGTTCAACAACGACCAGGCCTGCGCAGCAGGCATGCCATAGGCTCTGGAAAACGGGCACGGGTAGAGGGTGTCGTTGGCTGTCATCGGCATAAACATAGGAGGGTCAAGTGACGCCCGTTTGCAAGCCGATTCAGCAAACCAATCCGGCTTTTCGGCTCACCATTTTTCATTTGTCTTGTGAGGAAACAAGGGGCATGCGTATTGCGGGAGATGGGCATTGTAGACGAGAAGACATACCCCGCGCGGCCAAGGTACGGCCAGGGTTGCGGATTCAATGGCTGTGCTATCCGCTCTATTGCAGGCGGCAGTCGTTGCAACACGGGTTTTACACAACCTCCTGTCCTGTCATTTCACTGACGCCGACGACCGCTCGGCAGGCAATGTTTCAGGCTTGGGCTTGCGAAACAATGGGACCTCAATGAACCAGCCGTAATACAGTACGTAGGCCACCAGAAACACCAGATAACCCGACCAGAGGATGTCCGACAGGTAGTGCCCGCCCGCCGCCATGCGGGTGAAGCCCATAGTCAACGCCAAAGCCAGTGTCATCAGGAAATACAACACCTTGTGATTCTGCGACAAAAAATACAGCACGAAAAAGGCGTAACCGACCGAACAATGTCCACAAACAAACGACTTGCCCTCGCTCGATCCTATCCTGCCCGCCGGTACGAAGTCCTCTTTGCCGCCGAATTCCAGGGTATGCACTGGCCTGGGTCGCCCCCAATGATCTTTGACGATCAGATTCACCAGCACGCCCGGCCCCAGCAGTATCACCAGCAAAATATAGAGTGCCCGCCGCCGAAACCGCCGGGTGTATTCATAGAAATGACCGACGATGCAGATGGTGAGCGCCGACAGGCCCGCAATCACGGTGAACGGGAAGGCAAAGTCATACAGCAATTTGACGATGCCCCAGCGATGCAGCGGCCATGGGCCATGCGGTTCGCCGGGACGATAAAACCAGTCGGCTAGTTTCAGGTCGATGTCAAATTGCCAGATCACCCAGCTCGACACGGTGGCCAGCAAGATCAAGATCGTCAGCTCCCTGCGGGCGCGTCTCAGTTTACGGTGCGGTATTGGCGTATTCATGGTGTGCATCAAGGAAAAAGCCGGGCCAGTGCGTCAACTGCCTGCCTAGATAAAGATGATAAGGGTGTTGTGGCCTGGCCGGATTGTTGATGCGGGCAATCCACGTCAGCGACTGGAATGCCGCCGCCAGCTTGGGCGAAAACCTGTCCGGCCCGTCTTCGCTGACGACGAAAGCGTCCTTGCCGGAAAAACCCGCATCGGGTGCGGACCATAATTCGTACTGTGATTGCACCATGCCCGAGGTTTCAAAGCGAAACACGGGCGGATGACCCGCCAGATAAAACGCCAGCCCGCTGGCAAGATAGCGATGACCGGTAGCGATCACGAAACTGTCGGCCAGATCGACGCCGGTTTTGCGCCGCCCGGCATCGATACTGGCCGCCATCGTCCGCCATTGATTGAAGCGTTTGGTCGGATCCAGCGGCGTACCCTGCAAGTGCAGCAGTTTCAGCGCCAGCGGCAAGGCATAAGTGATGACGACCAGCATCGCACCGAACGCCAGGGCAGGCTTCATCAACCGCGACCAATGCCCGTCCAGCCAGTCGCCCGCCAGCAGAATCAGCGCCGACAGGTAAAACGGCATGGGCCAGTTACCCTGGACTTTTTGCAGCAGGCTCAATGCGATCACCGCCAGAATCAGCACCGGCCCGAACAGCCACAGGAAACGCCGTTCGGCGCTCAAGGTCTTGAATTGAACCAGTCCTTGCAGCGTTACCCCCAGCGTCATTAGCCAGATCAGCGGCGATAGCAGCAGTAACTGATACGCAATGAACTCAAGACCGTGCTTGAGGCGCTGCCAGCCGTCGATGGCGTCGTGCGGGGTGAAATGGCTTTTGCTGTGGCCGAACATCACCCAATCATGGGCATGATTCCACACCACGATCTGTACAACGACCAACACCACCGGCAGCAAAAACCAGCAAAATTCGCGGCGCAGATAGTGTCGGCGCTGCGCATCCAGCAGCAGAAATACCGCCAGCATCAGCGGAAGCAGCAAGGCCGCCTGCTTGCTGAGCAGGGCTGCCGCCGCGCTGAAACCCGCCCACCACCAAGCGCGGCTGTCATCAGCGAACAGCGCACGTCGCAGAAAATACAGCGTCATGATCCAGAAGCAGTACAGCGGCGGGTCTATGGTCATCAGAAAATTGGCCAGCACTTGGGCCGGTGTCGCCAGTATCAGCAACAGACACAAGACGCTGGCACGCGGGCCGAAAAATCCGCGCGCCGTTGCCTGCAAAAACCACAAGGACACGGCGCCCAATACCACGGCGGGCAAGCGCACCACCCAGGTTTCATCGCCCAGCAGCCAGGTAAAGCCGCCGATCAGCCAGGCCACCATCGGCGGCTTGCTGAAGTAACACCAATCGGGCCGCCGCGACCATTCCCAGTAATAGGCTTCATCGCCGATCAAGTCCAGCTCGCTGCTGGCGACGAACACCAGCCGCAACAGCGCCACGGCGGGTATCAGCCAGAGGCTGCGGCGTTCGATGCCGTGCAACAGTTGGTCGAAATAAAACACGCTCACTCCCATCGTTCGACATAGTGCAACTGCAATTGCAGATTGCGTTGGTTACGGAATTCGTTGGCGTCCAGCCTGTAGGCGCAAACAATTTTGCGGCAACCCAGCCAGTTTTCCGGCTGGTCGGCAAAAAACGCGATGGCGTCGATCAACAACGCACTGAACGGCAGGCGCAGCACGAATTTCAGATGCTGCCGACCGACGATGCGGCATTGAATGACATCGAACACACCATCGAATACCGGCTCGGGAAACCCCTGGCCCCAGGTGGCGGCATTCTGTACGCTGTCGGCAAAATCCAGTGTCATTTCGTTCTCGGTGAGCTGGCCGTCGGACCAGACTTTCTGATCGAGATCGGCCTGATCCAGCCGGGCCGCCACTGCCTCGGCAAACGCCAGCGCAAACGGCGGGTAATCGTGCAATTTCAGGCTCAGGCCCGCCGCCATGGCATGACCGCCGAATTTCGACAGCAATTTGGGATACCGGGCGGCGATGTCGGCCAGCACATCGCGGATATGCACGCCCGGTATAGAACGCGCTGAACCTTTGATGTCACCGTTGTCAGCCGGTGCGAATGCGATCACGGGCCGATGCAACCGGTCTTTGATGCGTGCCGCCAGAATGCCGATCACCCCCTGATGCCAATCGGCATCGTACAAACAGACGCCCGCCGACAGATGCTTCTCGTCCAGTGCCCGCATGTCGGCCAACAGCGCCAAAGCTTGGGTTCTCATCTGACCTTCGACGGTCTTGCGATCCTGATTCAGTGCATCGAGCTGAACCGCCATGTCGCTCGCCAAGGCATCGTCATCGGTCAACAGACAGCGTATGCCCAGCGCCATATCATCCATGCGCCCAGCAGCATTGAGGCGCGGCGCAATGGCAAAACCCAGGTCGGCGCTAGCGAGCTGCGCCAGCGACCGGCCAGCAACCTGCGCCAAAGCGCGTATGCCTGGCTGACAACGCCCAGCGCGTATCCGCGACAAGCCCTGATGCACCAGAATGCGGTTGACCCGATCCAGCGTCACCACGTCGGCCACCGTGCCCAGCGCAACATAATCCAATAATTGCGCCAGATTGGGTTCGGTAATGCCATGCTTCTCGAACCAGTGCCGCTCGCGCAAGCGTATCCGTAGTGCCATCAGCACGTAAAACATCACACCGACACCGGCGATGTTGCGACTGGGAAACTTGTCGCCCGGCAGATTGGGGTTGACGATGGCATCGGCGGCGGGCAGCGTATCGCCCGGCAAGTGATGATCGGTCACCAGCACCTGAATACCGGCGGCGTTGGCGGCCTGCACACCATCGAGACTGGAAATGCCGTTATCGACGGTGATGATGACTTGCGCCTGTTGCAGTTTGGTTAATTCGACGATTTCCGGCGTCAGGCCATAACCATACTCGAAGCGGTTGGGCACGATGAAATTCAGCCGCTGCGCGCCCAGCAAGGTCAGGCCCTTGATGGCCAGCGCACACGCAGTGGCGCCGTCGGCATCGAAATCGGCGACGACGGTAATGGCTTTTTGCGCGTTGAGCGCAGCAACCAGATGGTCGACCATGGCCTGCATCCCGCTCAGCAGCCACGGCGACGGCAGACGGGTCAGCGCACGATCCAGTTCGTCGTCCGAACGCACGCCCCGGCTGGCGAAAATACGCCGCAGCACCGGGTCGGTTATGCTTAATGCCGACGCTTCGAGCGCAGGCCGTTGCTGAATGGTTTTTTTAACGCTTTGAAGATACATGTCTGTCTAATGAAATTACGGTGCATCATGTCTTTGTTACTGAACTACCTGCTCATTGTTCTCGCGGTTTTTTTGCTACAGCGCCAGTTGATCTATTTTCCCGACAGGCTTACCCAGAGCGAAATGGAAAACCGAATGGCATCGGCCAACTTGCAACCTTGGCCGTCTTCTGGCGAGTTACGCGGGTTTATACGCGAAGAAAAACTGACTAATCCGCAAGGCACCATCCTGGTTTTTCATGGCAATGCAGGTAGCGCAATGGATCGGACGTATTACATGGATGCATTGCAACGATTGGGATACCGCGTCATTCTCGCCGAATACCCGGGATACGGCACCCGTAGCGGAAGCCCTTCAGAAACCGTGCTAATCCAGGACGGCATCGCTACCGCCAAACAGGCCTTGCGCGACTTTGACGGGCCTTTGTTTCTATGCGGCGAATCGCTTGGCAGTGGTGTGGTATCCGGCATTGTGGCCTCAGGCGAAGTGTCGGCAAAAGGCTTGCTTCTGATTACCCCATTCGATTCCATGGCCAAGGTTGCCCAACACCATTATTGGTATTTTCTGGCTGGCTGGTTGCTGTTGGATCGGTATGACTCGGTTTCCCATCTTCAAAACTATCAAGGTTCAATTGCGGTAGTCTTGGCCGGACAGGATGAAATTGTGCCCAATCAGCGCACACTGGCTTTATTTGAGGCTTTTCCTGGGCGGAAAAAACTCTGGCGTTTTGAAAACGCAAGACACAATACCTTGCCCATGGGCGCCCAACAGCCATGGTGGCAAGAAGTCATGCGGTTTTTAGCGGCCTGAATCTGGAGGAACAGACGCCGACTGCGGTCGGCCTCTTTCCCGCACGCAGCGCGAAACGCTCTGCGTGGGAACACTTACGCCGCGCCGATAAACTGGTTCCACAACGCCTCGACACCGCGACGCAAATTGGCGAAATCGGCAGCGTCGGTCACGCCGCTTTCGCCTTGCAATAGCCGATGATGGCCAACATCGCGGTAATGGCAGTAGGCCTGCTTCAGCATGGCGGCGTCTTCGCTGCTCATGAAGCCATGTGCTGCCAGCGATTCCAGCAGGCGGACGTTGTCGGTCCACTGCGCCAGCGCCGGATTGTGCTGAGCTTCGGCCAAGACACCGAATTGCACGATGAATTCGATGTCGGCGATGCCGCCCTTGCCCTGCTTGAGATCGAACACCGGGGCGTTTTTGTTAGCCTGGGTGCCGCCTGTCTTCTGGCTGTCACGCATCTTCTGGCGCATGTCGCGCACGTCGCGCCTGAGCACGGCGACATCGCGCGGCAGCGCCAGTATGCGTTGGCGTATGGCTTCGAATGCCTGTTTCAGCGCTTCATCACCGGCAACGAATCGCGCCCGCACCAGTGCCTGGTGTTCCCAGGTCCAGGCCGATTCGCGCAAATACTGTTCGTAAGAAGCGATGTGAGTGACCAACACGCCGGAGTCGCCGTTGGGGCGCAAACGCAGATCAATGTCGTACAACACGCCGGACAGTAGTTTGGTGTCGAGAATGTGGCGAATCTTTTGCCCCAGGCGCAGATAAAACTGGCCGCAGTTGATGGGTTTGTCGCCGTCGGTGAGAGCATTGTCGTCGTCGCAGTCGTAAACGAAGACCATATCCAGATCGGAACCGTAGCCCAGTTCGATACCGCCGAATTTGCCAAAGGCGATGATGGCCAGGCCGCCCGGCGGGTCGTAGTGGCTGCCGGGCGGGCAACCGTGTCTATCGGCCAGCATGTGCCAGGCGCGTTGCAGCACATGGTGCAGAATGGCCTCGGCAATCCAGGTGAGGTAGTCGCTGACCACCATGACCGGGATGACGCCCATCAGGTCGGCCGCCGCAACACGCAGCACGTTCTGGTGCTTGAACTGGCGCAGAACAACCATCAAGCGCTCACTGTCCTGGCTGTCCACTCCCTGAAGCTCGCGCGTCAGATCGGCAATCAGCTGGGATTTTTTCAGCGGTTCGTACAGTGTGGCGGGGTGTAGCAGTTCGTCGAACAGAATCGGGTACTGCGCCAGGTAGTCGCACAGCCACGGGCTGAGCGAGGCCAGCTTGAGCAATTGCGCCAGGGCGCCGGGGTTTTCCGCCAGCAGCGCCAGATAAACACTGCGCCCGGCCACGGCCTGGAACAAGGTCAGCAGACGCTTGAGCGTGACATCGCGGGCCTCGATGTCCGCAAGGCTGTCGAGCAGCAGCGGCATCAGCCGGTCGAGCACACCGGCACCTTTGGCGCTCATGCGTTTGACTGAATGCGAGGTTTTGAAATCGGCCATCGCCGCCAAACAGGCGACGGGATCGCTGAAACCATAGGTCGCCAGAGCGTCCAGTGCTTGATCATCATCGGCGCCGAGCCAGATCATGCGGGCCGCCATGCGCTGCCTGTCTTGGTCGTTGAGTGAAAACACCTGCTCGAAAATGTCATGGACGCGGGCGCGGATGTCATCGAGTTCGCGCTTGAAGCTGTCCCAGTCATCGAAATCCAGTGAATAGGCCAGAATCAGCCGCACCTGGGCATCGCTGGGCAAATCGTGGGTTTGTTTGTCCTGATATTGCTGAATGTGGTTTTCGACGCGGCGCAAAAAGCGGTAGGCAAATTGCAGCGTCGCCACGTCGTCGTGGGTCATCAAACCCAGTTCGCCCAGGGTTTGCAGAACGGCTTGAATCTCGCGCTGGCGCAGTGCGCTTTCGTGACCGCCGCGAATCAACTGGAAGGCCTGGCCGATGAATTCGACTTCGCGGATGCCGCCGGGGCCGAGTTTGACGTTGTCCATGCGATCCTTGCGCCTGAGTTCCTGGGTAATCTGAAACTTGAGCGCGCGCAGCTCCTCGAAGGCGCCGTAATCGAGGTAGCGGCGGTAGACGAAGGGCTTGATGGTGTCAACCAGCAGCTTGCCGGTTTCAATGTCGCCCGCCACCTGCCGGGCTTTAATCATGGCGTAGCGTTCCCATTCGCGGGCCTGGGTCAGGTAGTACTGCTCCATGCCGTCGAAATTCATGATGAGCGGGCCGCTGTCACCGAAGGGTCGCAGTCGGATGTCGGTACGAAACACGAAACCGTCTACCGTGGTTTCATCCAGCATTTTCACCAGCGAGCGGCAGATGCGGGTGAAAAATTCGCCATGACTGATGTCTTTTTTGCCGGTCAACAAACCGTCTTCGGCATAGGCAAAAATCAGGTCGATGTCGGATGAATAATTCAGCTCCCAGGCACCGAGCTTGCCCATGCCTAGCACCACCAGATTGAACGGCGTACCGTCGGCCAGTGTTGGCGTTCCCCAGCGTTGGCAGGCCTGGCGGTAGAGGAAATCCAGCGCGGTCTGTATGCAGACTTCTGCCAGTGCGGTCAAATCGCGCAAGGTTTCGTCGAGATCGGCCCAACCCGCCAGATCGCGCCAAGCGATACGCAGCATTTCCCGCCGCCGCAATAACCGCAAGTGCCGCGCCATGTCCGGCTCGGTTTCGCACGACCACCCCGACATGACATCGGCATAGGCCGCGCGGTATTCGCTGGAAAATAAATCGCCCGAGGCGACGAGATCGGTCAGTACAGACGGATGACGCAGCCAGTTGTCGGCAACAAACTGGCTACAGGCACAGACTTTCAGCGCCGCAGCACGAAACGCCGGGTTATCGAGCGCAGACCGATCGGCAGGCGACAGTGTGTCGTCGAGCTGCTGGCAAAAACCGTTCGCCCAGGCTTGCAAGGCGGGCGGCAGATGCACACCCTGCCCGGACAGCGACGCATAAAGGCTCATAGATTTTTCCGACTGTGTTGAAAAGGCAGCATGATACCGCTACGAGCGCGTCTGTTTTGCGCTTGCCCCCGTCATCATGCGCTGCGCTGTGTATCAAGCTCGGCATGGGTTCCCACGGAGACCTTGGAAAGCGGAAAAACCGTTTTGCTGACGGCAACCTTGGCGATGTACAAAAAGCACAGCAGAGCACCGCCTGCAAAGCCCCAGCGAGCGGTTCCCTCGCGCTTCATCGCCAGCAAGCCCAGAACGATGAAGATCGGTAAAACCACAACTTTGGCAACGATCCAGCCATAGTCGCCTTCCAGCCAGCGGCCTTGAAAAACCAGTGCGATGCCACTGAGCAGCAACAAGGCGGCAATGACGTGGGGGGCAATTTTCAGCCATTTCTGCGCCAGCATGTCCGGCTTGAATTCGGCCAGCGCCAAACGACCGGCAAAACTGGCGAACGCCAGGGCGACAAACAATAAATGCAAGTGTTTCATACGATGCAAGCTCCAGATTTCAAGGGTTTTCAAGTCTCGCTCCCGTTTCCTCCCTCCGGGAGAGCCAAGGGGCGAAGTCGGTTGGGGGGATGGTAAGGATTCGCCCGCCTCAAATCCTCAACCTGGTTCAGCGGTTGAGGATGTGGCAGGGGAGCGGCTGCCATTGGCTATCGATCAGGCCTTCCAGAGGTTGATATTGAATTTTGTAGGCCATTTTACGGCAGTCCTCTATCCAATAACCCAGGTACACATGAGGCAGGCCCAGAGTTCTGGCCTTTTCGATTTGCCAAAGTATGGCGAACACACCAGGGCTTGGCTTGTCGCAAAGCGGATCGAAAAAGGTGTAAACCGCCGACAAGGCTGTGTCCAGCACATCGACGACGGCAACCGCCATCAGCTGGTCGTCGATTCTGAATTCCACAAACCAGGTGTCGCACCAGGTGCTGGTCAGAAATTCCACGTAATCGTCACGCCCGATAACCCGGTTTTGCGCTTCATCATGGCGGGCCAACTGGTAGCGGCGATACAGTTCGAAATGCTCGGCGTCGAATCGCGCGGGCTTGATGATGATCTGCGTCCTTAGGTTGCGCTGCCAGCAGCGTTTTTGCCTGCGATCCGGCTTGAAGTGATGGACGAGCACCCGGGTTGGTGTGCAGGCGTGGCAGGTCTGACAATGCGGGCGATAAACCTGGTCGCCGGAACGACGAAAGCCTTGCGGCAACAGCGCTGCGTACAGCGACGTATCCAGCGCAATGCCCGGAAAAATGGCGGCGGAACGTGCCATGCGCCCTGGCAGATAGCCGCAAGCTTGTTCATCGGTCAGCCACAGAGGAATCGAGGTCATAGCGTCCATGCCGTTGGTTTGGGGGATTGGCCACACAATGAGCCAATGCGTTGAATGAAATGGGTGCGTGGCATTTCTTCCGCGCCCAGGCTCAACAGATGTTCGGTCGACACCTGGCAGTCGATCAGTTCATAACCCCAGTCGACAAGCTGCTCAACGGCATGGATGAATGCCACCTTGGAGGCGTCGGTCACCCGATGAAACATCGACTCACCGAAAAACACCCTGCCGATGGCAACGCCGTAAAGGCCGCCGACCAGTTTGCCGTCTTGCCAGGCTTCGACGCTGTGGGCGATACCCATCCCGTGGAGCGTCTGATAAGCCTGTTGCATCTCCTGACTGATCCAGGTTTCGCTGGCATAGCTGCGCGGCGACGAACAGGCATCGATCACCTCGTTGAAGGCCCGGTCGAAACTCAGGTCGAACAGCCGTTTGCGCAGGGTTTTTCGCAGACTTTTTGACACAACCAAATGCGCTGGCAGCAAAACAAGACGCGGATCAGGCGACCACCACAAAATCGGCTCGCCGGGGTTGTACCAGGGAAACAGGCCGCTGCGATAGGCGTTGATCAATCGCTCGGGCGACAAACAGCCACCGATGGCCAGCAAGCCGTCCGGTTCAGACAACGCCTGCTCGCAATCGGGGAAGGCCTGGTTTGGATTGCCAGCATCCAGGATGCGTAAGGCCATCGGGCTTTTTCGGGTTTGCGCAGGCGTGCCCGCATCAACCCGGCAGTGCGTCGAGATATTTTTCGGCATCCAGCGCCGCCATGCAGCCCGCTCCCGCCGAGGTGATAGCTTGTTTGTAGTGCGAATCCATCACATCGCCTGCGGCAAATACGCCGGGGATGCTGGTCGCGGTAGCATTGCCGTTGATGCCGCTGTTCACCACGATATAGCCATGCGCCATGTCCAGTTGGCCCGCGAAAATATCGGTGTTCGGCGTATGGCCTATCGCAATGAAAACACCGTGCACATCGATGTCTTTAGCGGTACCGTTCTGCGTACTTTTGATGCGGATACCGGTAACGCCCATGTCATCGCCCAACACCTCATCCAGGGTGTGATGCCATTCGATGCGGACATTGCCGGACTTCGATTTTTCCAGCAGCTTGTCCGACAGGATTTTCTCGGAACGAAACTTGTCGCGACGATGGACGACGATGACTTCGGAGGCGATGTTGGCCAGATACAAGGCTTCCTCGACGGCAGTGTTGCCACCACCGATGACGGCCACCGGCTTGTTGCGGTAGAAAAAACCGTCGCAGGTGGCGCAAGCCGACACCCCCCTGCCCTTGTAGGCCTCTTCAGACGGCAGGCCCAGGTATTTGGCTGAGGCACCGGTGGCGATAATCAGCGCGTCGCAGGTGTAGGTACCGGCATCGCCGGTCAGTGTGAACGGACGATTTTGCAGATCGGCGCTGTGAATGTGGTCGAAAATGACTTCAGTATCGAAGCGTTGGGCGTGACGCAGCATTCTGTCCATCAGCTCCGGGCCTTGTACGCCATCGGCATCGCCTGGCCAGTTGTCCACATCGGTGGTGGTGGTCAGTTGTCCGCCCTGCTGCATCCCGGTAATCATCACCGGCTTCAGGTTGGCGCGAGCCGCATAAACCGCCGCCGTATAGCCAGCCGGGCCGGAACCGAGTATCAGTAATTTGCAATGTTTTGCCGCAGCCATTGTGGGGAAAGCTCCATGACGATGAGGATGTGACCGAAAATTATACGGGGAATCGGGTGGCGAAAAAACCGCTGCGACATGCGGTATATCCGGCGACTACGCTCATATCGGGCTTTTCTGATATTTGCCGCTGGCATTGTCGGCGTTAACCATGCGCGGCCCTGTGCATCGGGGCTGGTCTGGATTCCCACGCGGAGCGTGGGAACAAGAAAACCCGAACAGCGTGCTTCAGAAACTGACGTTGGCCTCCATCCAGATTCTTTGCGTGTCGGTGGCATAGCTGTCGGCGTTGTAATTGGCGTACTTGGCCAGCAGGGTGTAATGCTTGCCGAATTTCTTTTGCGCCGAGAAGTTCCATTCCTTGCCGAACTGCATTTTGCCGGTGTCGTCGCTGAAGTCGTGGTAGGCGCCGACCAGCGTCAGCGTGTCATTCATCAATTTGTAGGTCACCGTGGCGAATACGTCGCGAATACCTTGACCCAAGGTGTCGTTGTTCATCGGGTTGATGAACAAATCCGCCCAGCCCTGGAAGGCGTGGTTGGTGCCGAGCGGCGTGTTGAAGGTGCGGTTGCGACCATAACCATTGAGCTGTTCGACCGCTCCGGATACGGTCAGGCCGTAGGCGCTCAGGCCGCCCATCAAATTGATGCGGTCGGCGTCATAACGGTTGGGGTTGTCGCTGTAATCGGCCTGATGCCCCCATTCGGCGGTGTAAACGGTGCTGAAATGGTCGAAAAACTGCGGTGATTTGCCATTGAAGCGCAAGCCGTAGGTTTGCGACGACAAATGAAAGTTCTCCGGCTCGCGGTAATCCAGCCAGTAGCCGTAGCCAATCAGGTTGCCCCAGTCGCCCACCTTGTAATTCAGGTTGAGGATGGGCGAGTTCATTGATTGCTTGGTTGAAAAGATGCTGCGCACGCTGTCGATGTAACCGACATTCGCCGTCAAACCGAACAAGGTTTGGTTGTTGTGGGTGAACAGGACCGAATCGTAAGTCATCTCCAGTTGCCGCCAGCCAACGTTACCGATGAAGCGGTCGTCATCGAATTTGATGCGCTGACGGCCCACCTTGACCAAGGTGTCCGGAATGCCTTTGTAGCTCAGCCAGGCCTGGTTGAGTTCGTCCTTGTCGGGGTCGGCAACGACTGAATACTGCCTGAGGTTGTTGCGCGTGCTGTTGTAATCCTCCTGCATCGCATGGTTGCCTTCGTACTCGGCGTAAGCCTGAATACCGTAAAACGTTGGCGACAGCAGGCCGAGACGCATTCTTATGGTGTTGGCATTGCCGGTTTCGACCGTTCTGGGTGGCACCGAGCCGGGAATGCGCTGACCCGCGTATTCATTGACATTCTCCCAGCGATAGTTCACGTCCAGCTTTACCGCGCCCTTGCTGCCGTAGTGGTAAAAATTGAGCGCGTCTTCGATCTCTTTGGTGAGATTGGCCTGGGCCGGTAGACAAGTCGCCATGGCCAGCAAGCCGACGGATAGTGTGCGGTAGGATGTCGTCATGGTAGATCCCTCGTTTGGTTGATAAGAAAAATGCTCGCTTCGGAATGACTCAGTGCGTGTGCTCGCATTCGTTGAGAAACGTCAGCAGGCTCTCGCGGTAGTGGTAGTAGTCCGGGTGTGCCAGCAAGGCCTTGCGACTGCGCGGCCGGGGCAGGTTTATTTCTTGAATCTTGCCGATTCTGGCGTGCGGCCCGTTGGTCATCATCACCACGCGGTCGGCCAGCAGGATGGCTTCATCGACGTCGTGGGTGACGACGATGGCGGTGACATGGGTGCGTTCCCAGACTTCCATCAGCACTTCCTGCAATTCCCATCGGGTCAGGGAATCCAGCATGCCGAAGGGCTCGTCGAGCAGCAGCAGCTTGGGTGACAGGGCAAAGGCGCGGGCAATGCCGACGCGCTGTTTCATGCCGTTGGATAGGTCGGCGGCCTTCTTGTACATAGCATCGGCCAAGCCGACCCGGGTCAGGTAGTATTCGACGATGTCGCAGCGTTCGTCCTTGCTGGCATGGGGATACACCTTGTCGACGCCGAGCATGACGTTGTCGAAGGCGGTCAGCCATGGAAACAAACTCGGCGCCTGGAACACCACGCCACGATCAGGCCCGGCGCCGTCGATTTCGCGGTTGTCGAGAATAATGCCGCCTTCGGAAATGCTATTGAGACCGGCGGTCATCGACAGCACCGTCGATTTGCCGCAGCCGGAGTGACCGATGATGGAAATGAACTCGCCTTTCTTCATTTTCAGATCGAAGCCTTCCACCACTTTGACGGTGCTGTTGCCATCGGGCGTCGGGTAGATTTTCGCCAGATTGGCAAACTCCAGGTAACGCGGTTTGCCCAAATCGCGTTGGCCGGGTTTCAACGCCGAGGTGTCCAGTTTCCAGTCGTTGCTGGTGTTGGGCCGCACATCCGGCAGCTTGAGTCTGTCGCCGATTTCAGCCTGGGTTTTTTGCATGCCGATGTCCATCAGATAACGGGTGATGTCGGTACGCAGACGTTTGAATTTTGGGTCGTGGTTCAGCGCGGTGCGGTCGCGCGGACGCTCAAGATCGATGACGAAATCCGGCCCAAAGCTGGCATCGGGGCCGGGTTTCAGCGGAATCACCCGGTCAGCCATGTAGATGGCCTCATCGACATCGTTGGTAATCAGAATCACCGTCTTTTTATCCTGATCCCAGATTTGCAGGATTTCGTCCTGCAAGTTACCCCGGGTCAGGGCGTCCAGCGCACTGAGCGGTTCGTCGAGCAGCAGGATGTCGGGGTTGGCCGCCAGGGCGCGGGCAACATTGACACGCTGGCGCATGCCGCCGGACAGTTCGGCCGGTTTCTTGTCCATCGCCCGACCCAGATTCACCATCTTCACGTATTTTTCGGTGTGGGCGCGGCGCTGTGCGGGTGTCCAGTCCTTGAACAAGGCATCCACCGCCAGCGCGACGTTTTCGTATACCGTCAGCCAGGGTATCAACGAATAGTTTTGAAACACGACGCCACGATCCGGGCCGGGCTGGGTGATGGGCTGGCCGTTTTTCAGCAATTCGCCGCTGTCAGGGTGTATCAGCCCGGCTAGCAGTGATACCAGCGTGGTTTTGCCACTGCCGGAAAAACCGACGATGGCGATGAATTCGCCGTCGCGGATGTCCAGCGATATGTCTTTCAGGATAGAGGTTCTATGTTTGCCTTCGCCGTAGGATTTGCAGACGTTTTTCAGCTCCACCAAAGGGTTCGCGGCATCGTTGGCGGGTGCAAGCCGGGTTGATTCTTGCCTGGTTGATTTTTGCATGGAGATTTCGATGATTTTGGCGGTGGCGATCATGGCGGCGTCCTTAAGCTTTCTGGAACGAGAACAGGTTTTGCAGCGAGTGCATGATGCGGTCGAGTACGAAGCCGATGATGCCGATGGTGAACACGGCCACCATGATGCGGCTCAGCGAGTTGGCGCTGCCGTTCTGGAATTCGTCCCAGACGAATTTGCCCAGCCCGGGGTTTTGCGCCAGCATCTCGGCGGCAATCAGCACCATCCAGCCCACGCCCAGTGACAGACGCATGCCGGTAAAGATGAACGGCAGTGCCGACGGCAGAATGATGCGTTTGATCTCGGTGGCCCAGTCCAGGCGCAATACCTTGCCGACGTTGACCAGATCGCGGTCGATCGATGACACGCCGACGGCGGTGTTGATGAGCGTCGGCCATAGCGAACACAGGGTGACGGTGATGGCCGAGGTGATGAAGGATTTCTCGAACCAGGCGTCATCGCCGGTGATGTAGGCCGCGCTGACCACCAGGGTGACGATGGGCAGCCAGGCCAGGGGCGATACCGGCTTGAAAATCTGGATCAGCGGATTGAACGCGGTGTTGATGACAGGACTCATGCCGCACAAGATGCCGATCGGCACCGCGATCAGGGTGGCAATCAGGAAACCGGCGAACACGGTGCGCAGGCTGGTCAGGATTTTATCGAGATAGGTCGGAGCACCGGTGTAAGGGCGAAGCTTGATTTCGGCCTTCGGATCTTCAGCCAGTTTCGCTTTGTTGCGCTCGGCCTGGCGTTGGTAGAACTCGGCCTTTTTGGCCTGTTCCGCCACATGTTCGGCCATCAGACCACCGACTTCGCTCCACACCGCGACCGGCCCCGGAATCGCGCCCAGGCTGGTGTTGACGCCAGATGCCGATACGCTCCACAGACCTAAGAACAGCACGAAAGCAATGATGGGGACGCCCATGACCAGAAACAGTTGGCGCAATTGTTGAGCAGGGTTTTCGCCAGCGGCGATCTTGGCCAGAGGTACGAACCAGGTCAGGCCGGTGATGTTGAAGAATTTGATGAGTGTGTGAGTCATCGTAATCAGCTCCAGAACGGTGTAAGTGGGTTTGCTCGTTCGCTCCCAGGCTCCCCACAGGGGAATGAGCCTGATCGAGGGCATTCAAAAAAAGGATGCGTCCTTGCATCCAGCCCCCTTCGGCGCACTCAGAGCACGGGTTATTCGACAACCTTGCCGCCTGCGATGGTTTGCTTGCCTCTCAGGCCAATCGCAAACTTGGCCAGATAGTCGTTGGCTTTATTGGCGTCGAATGGAATTTTGTCGATGAAGAAATTTTGTGACGGCTGGATACGGGTATCGGCTGGAAAATCTTCAGCCTTGGCCTTGCCCTCGGCGACCAGCTCTTTCGCCGCAGCCAGGTAGATGTCCGGGCGGTAGACTTTTTTCGCGGTTTCCAGATACCAATTGTCGGGTTTGTACTCGGCGATCATGCCCCAGCGGCGTAACTGGGTCAGGTACCACACCGCGCTGCTCCAGGACGGGTAGCTGGCGTTGTGGCGGAAGAAGGTGTTGAAGTCGGGCAGCGGACGCTTGTCGCCTTTTTCATATTCGAAGGTGCCGTTCATGCTGGCCGCCAACACCTCGACATCGGCACCGACGTATTGCTTTTGCGACAGCATTTCGACGGCTTCCTTGCGGTTTTTGTTGCTGTCGGCATCCAGCCAGATGGCGGCGCGAATCAATGCCTTGGTAATGGCCAGATAGGTGTTGGGGTGTTTCTCCGCCCATGCCTGGGTCACACCGAAAACTTTTTCCGGCGTGTCTTTCCACAGCTCTTCATCGGTAATCAGCGGTACACCAATACCCTTGAATACGGCTTGCTGGTTCCAGGGTTCGCCGACGCAGTAACCAAAGATGGTGCCGGATTCCAGCGTCGCCGGCATTTGCGGCGGTGGCGTCACCGACAACAGCACGTCGGAACCGATCTGGCCGGAAATGTCTTGCGGCGGCGCGTAGAAACCGGGGTGAATGCCACCGGCGGCCAGCCAGTAACGTAATTTGATGTTATGACTGCCGGCCGGGAAGGTCATCGCCATGTTGAACGGCTTGCCCCCGGCGTTATATTTTTCGACGACGGGTTTCAGCGCATCGGCCTTGATCGGGTGTACCGGTTTGCCACCGTCCATTGGCACGTTCGGTTTCATTTGTTGCCAGATGTCGTTGGACACAGTGATGGCGTTGCCGTTGAAGCCCATGCTGAACGCGGTCACGATGTCGGCCTTGGTGCCGAAGCCGACACTGGCCGCCAATGGCGCCGGAGCAAGCATGTGCGAGCCGTCCAGTTCGCCGTTGATCACGCGATCCATCACCACTTTCCAGTTGGCTTGTGCTTCCAGTTGCACGAACAGGCCCTCCTCCTCGAAAAAGCCTTTCTCGGCCGCCACGGCCAATGGCGCCATGTCGGTGAGCTTGATGAAGCCGAATTTCAGGTCCTCCTTTTCCAGTTTGCCTGCGGCGCTCACATCGCTGCTCAGTGCCAGCCCCGAAATGGCCAGCGCAGCCGACAGTGCAATCGATAATGTCTTCGAGCTTGATTGAATGATGGTTTTCATGACACGTCCCAAACAAAAAACGGCGGAAAATAAAAAAGGCGTCTGCGTGCCATTGCCCGATGCAATGCACGACAGACGCCTTTGTCTGGTTTGCTCAACGCTGAGCAACGATTCAGACTCCTGCGATGGAGTACTGATTATCTATTAGCAACTAAGATGCCAGTTTGAGTTTTATTGATTTTTTATAAATACTATCAATGCTTTACCGTTATGTTCAGCGTGGCATCTCAGCATATGCGTGTGAATTGGATGGGTGCGGATGCACTTCATTGAGCCAACAAACCCGGTCGATTGCACAGTGCTGGTGCAGTGTGTGGACGCTGGCTTGTGATGGGGTGTATTGATGCCCTCGTTCCCACGGAAGGCTGTGGGAGCGAGGACAAGAGGGGCGGGGCGATCAGATATTCAGCAGCAGATGGGCGGGCGCTTCCAGGCTTTCCTTGATGATACCCAGGAATTGCACGGCTTCCTTGCCGTCGACCAGACGGTGATCGTACGACAGGGCGACGTACATGATGGGTCTGATGACGATTTCGCCGTTTTCGACGACAGGACGTTCTTTGATGGCGTGCATGCCGAGGATGGCGCATTGCGGCGGGTTGAGTATCGGCGTGGACAGCATGGAGCCAAAAATGCCGCCATTGGTGATGGTGAAGGTGCCGCCACTGAGGTCTTCGACGCTGATCGAACCGTTGCGGGCTTTTTCGCCGAAATCGTGTATGCCTTTTTCGATACCGGCAAAATCGAGCTGATCGGCATCGCGCAGTATGGGCACGATCAGGCCGCGCGGGGTGGTGACGGCGATGCCGATGTCGTAATAGCCGTGATAGATGATGTCGCTGCCGTCGATCGATGCGTTGACTGCGGGAAAGCGTTTCAGGGCTTCGATCGAGGCTTTGACGAAAAACGACATGAAGCCCAGTTTGACGCTGTGTTTCTTCTCGAAGCGGTCTTTATATTGGTTTCTCAGATCGATCACCGCTTTCAGGTTGACTTCGTTGAACGTCGTCAGCATGGCGGCATTCTGCTGGGCTTGCAGCAAGCGTTCGGCGACTTTGGCGCGCAGCCGTGTCATCGGTACCCGCTGCTCCGGTCGCAGACTGGCGATGGCGGTGGCCGACAGCGGCGAGTGACTGCTGTCATCGGGCCGTGGTTTTTCCAGTGCCGGTGCCGGGGTGGCGTGTTGTTGTTCCTGTTGATGGATGAAGCCCAGTACATCGGTTTTGGTGACGCGGCCATGCTTGCCGGTACCGGCGATGTGAGCAGGGTCTATCTGGGTTTCGGCCACCAGTTTGCGAACCGACGGGCTGAGGGGGGCACCGATTGGCGTTGGCTCAGTCGATTGTGTTTGCGGTACGACGCCGCCATGAGCGATGGCCTCGAAATGCCCTAGCAGTTCGCCGCTTTTTACGATGTCGCCCTCGCTACGCACGACGCTGTGCAGTATGCCGTTGGTGGGGGCAGGAACCTCCAGTATGACCTTGTCGGTTTCAAGGTCGGCCAGATTGTCGCCAGCATTGACGCGCTCGCCGGGCTGTTTATGCCACTTGACCAGGGTTGCGTCGCTGACGGATTCGGGCAGGCTGGGGGTCAGAATGTCAAAACTCATGTTGGTTTCCTTGCGTTTTATGGCCGTAGAGTGCGGTGTGAACGACATGCTTTTGTTCGCTTAAATGGGTTTTGTAACTGCCAACCGCCGGTGCGGCTGATGGCACCCGACCGGCGTACAGTATGGGTATCCTGTCGGCAATGATGTCATGAAAATGATGCTTGCTTTGGTACCAGGCGCCCTGATTCTTGGGTTCTTCCTGGCACCAGACCGCGAGTTCCAGATTGGGATACTTGTCGATCTCGCATTTGAAGGCGTCATTGGGAAACGGGTAAAGCTGTTCGACGCGGATGATGGCGACGTGTTTGAGGTCGTCTTGCCGCCGGGTTTCCAGCAGGTCGTAATAGACCTTGCCACTGCACAGTACCAGACGGGTGACGTGGAAAGGATCGATGTCGTCGATTTCGCCGATGACGGTCTGGAAGCCACCGCTGGTTAGTTCCTCCAGCGTCGAAACCGCCAGTTTGTGGCGCAACAGGCTTTTCGGACTCATGACGATCAGGGGTTTGCGGTATTCACGCAGCAGTTGCCGACGCAGCAAATGGAAAATCTGCGCCGGTGTGGTGGGGTAGCACACCTGGATGTTGTGATCGGCGCAGAGCTGCAAATAACGTTCGAGCCGCGCCGAGGAGTGTTCCGGCCCCTGGCCTTCGAAGCCATGCGGCAACAGCATCACCAGGCCGCTGAGCTTGCCCCATTTGGTTTCACCCGAGCTGATGAACTGGTCGATGACGACCTGAGCGCCGTTGGCGAAGTCGCCGAATTGGGCTTCCCAGATCACCAGTTTGTCAGGAACGGTCGAGCTGTAGCCGTATTCGAAGCCCAGCACACCGGCTTCCGACAGCAAGGAGTTGAAAATCTGCGGACGACCTTGATTTTCGCTGAGATGCTTCAGCGGTATGTAATTGTCGCCATTGATCTGATTCAGCAGTATGGCGTGACGGTGCGAGAAGGTACCCCGACCGACGTCTTGTCCGGTCAGGCGGATGTCGTAGCCTTCGACCAGCAGCGTGGCGTAAGCCATGATTTCGGCAAACCCCCAGTCCATCGACAGGTCGCCTGCCGCCATTTTGTTACGGTCTTCCATGACCTTGGCGACGCGCGGATGCAGCTCGAAACCGTCGGGCAAGGCTTGCAGGCGCTGGTTGCAGAACCGGATGGTTTCAAACGATGCCGTGGTATCGGTAGGCTGGTTCCATTCCTTGTGCAAATACTTTTCCCAGCGCGCCGAGTAGGAGTAGTTCTTGTTCTCGATGATGGGTCTTGATACGACTTCACCGGCACCCAGCCGTTGGTAATAGTCCTGCTCGATGGCGTTGACGGCTTCTTCGCTGATGACGCCCTCGGCGATCAGTTTCTGCGCGTAGAGTTGGCGCGTCGGCATCAAGTTGCGTATGGCCTTGTACATCATGGGCTGGGTGGCCGCCGGTTCGTCGGCTTCGTTGTGGCCTAGCCTGCGGTAGCAGATCAGGTCGATGACGACATCCTTGTTGAATGCCATGCGGTATTCCAGTGCCAACTGGGTGATGAAGGTGACGGCTTCCGGGTCGTCGCCATTGACGTGGAACACCGGCGCCTGAATCATGTTGGCAACATCGGTGCAGTACAGCGTGGAGCGCGCATCGAACGGGTTGCTGGTGGTGAAGCCAATCTGGTTGTTGATGACGATGTGTATCGTTCCGCCGGTATGAAACGCCCGGGTTTCCGACATGTTCAGGGTTTCCATGATGATGCCCTGGCCGGCAAAGGCGGCATCGCCGTGAATCAGAACCGGCACGATGGCATTGACACCGGCTATGCCCCGTCTGTCCTGCCTTGCCTTGACCGAGCCTTCGACCACGGGGTTGATGATTTCGAGGTGCGACGGGTTGAATGCCAGCGTCAGATGAATCGGGCCGCCCGGTGTGGCAATGTTCGACGAAAAGCCCATGTGGTATTTGACGTCGCCGGTCAATGCGCCCGGAGCGGATGTGTGAGTGCCTTCGAATTCGCCAAACAACGCGGCCGGGCTTTTGCCCAGAATGTTGACCAGTACGTTCAAGCGGCCGCGATGCGCCATGCCGATGACCATTTCGCTGACTTTGTACTCACCGGCGCGCTGTATCAGTTCATCGAGTATGGGTATCAGCGATTCGCCGCCTTCCAGCGAAAAACGCTTCTGGCCAACGTATTTGCGGTGCAGGTACTTCTCCAGTCCTTCGGCTGCCGTCAGCAGTTTGAGCAGCCATAATCGCTTTTCGGCATGACTGGCGTAATCGGGTTTGGCACCTTCGAGCTTGTGGCGTATCCAGCTTTTGGCCTCGGCATCGACGATGTGCATGAATTCGCTGCCTATGCTGCCACAGTAGATTTCACGCAGGGTTTGCAGGATGTCTTTTAGGGGCAGACGGTCGGTGCCGCACAAGCCGCCGGTATCGAAGACGGTATTCATGTCGGCCTCGGTCAGGCCGTAATAGATAGGTTGCAGGTCGTCAGGGATGACCCTTTTTTGACCGAGCGGATTGTTGTCGGCTATTTGATGGCCTTTTACCCGGTAATGGTTAATGAGCCGGGCGACAGCCGATTGCTTCTTGATGCTTTGTTCGGTAAACCCCTGCATTTTCGCCAGCTTGCCGGGTTCTGCAATGGCGAGTTTCTCGAAGCGCTCGATAATGACGCTGTGCGGTGTGTCGTCGGTGGCGCCAGTGTGAACCTCGTCGAATCGCTGTCGCCATTCGGCTATGACCCGATTCGGATCTTGTAGATACTGTTCGTAGAGAAACTCAATATAGCTGGCGTTTCCACCGTATAGTGCCGAAGTGTCTTGAAACTGCTCTAACAGCGTGCTCATGCGACGTCCTGGTTCCTAATAAAAGTGGTGGCTAGTAGGGTAGAAGCAAGATGGTATATTACCAAGGCAAAAAATACAGGCAACACCAAGATGCCCCGTTGATGTCATCCGGCATTCGGGCAGATTTATTATCCAGAGAGAACTCATGTCGGAAAACAGATTGGTCGTTAAAGTCAACTACGGTAGCGAAAATCGGCGCCGAAAAGCATTGATCGACCCCAAGATGATCACGGTTTGGCATACTCAGCGCATAGTCTGTGCGCTGGCACTTGTTTTAATTATCCTGTTTTTTATGGGTAAATGGCTTTTTACCGATGAATTGGCGCCATCCGACAACCCGGTCTCCGAGCAGGTTCAATCCGATTCACAAAATATTGCAGCGCCCGTTACCCATGATACCGGACAAGCAAAAGCGGGTGTCAAGGCTGTCGATACTGTGGCCACAGTATCGTATAAACAAAAAACCTTATCCGCCGTCATTTTTGACAAACGGGTGATTCGGGCTGCATTGGGCAAGGCACCGGTAAGCGGTGAGCCAGGATTGCCGGTTGATTCGCCTGTCAGCCTTACCCAAGCCGACAAGACAGAATTGTTTTATTTCAGCGAACCAAAGAATTCAAAAGACAAAATACTTTCTCATCATTGGCTGAAGGAAGGTCGGCTTATTCAAAAACAACCGTTTGATGTCAAGAAAGGACGGAGAAAATTGGTATCGAGCCGTGTTTTTACCATCAAAGATATTGGGCAATGGAAGGTTGTATTAGTTGATAAAGAAGGTAAACTGCTCAGCGAAGTGAATTTTTATATTGATTCACAGTAATACCTTTTTCAAATGATATAATCGCGCCGCTTTTTTAAACTACGAGGAAAAACATGACTGACTTTACCAATCTTTCGGAAAATGAAATTCAATCGCTCATTGAAAGCGCTGAAAGAGCACTGAAGGAAAAACAAACGGGCAAGCGCAAGGAAGTGATTGCGCAAATCAAGGAACTGGCTGCATCGATTGGTGTAACCATTGAAATCATCGATACTGACAAAAAGACGGTTGAACGCAGGCAAGGGAAAGTGTCGGCGAAATACCGTAACCCGAATGATCCATCACAAATCTGGACGGGCAGAGGCCTGGCGCCCCGGTGGATGCGTGATTTGCTGGCGGCGGGCAAAACCAAGGCTGACTTTGAAATTCAGTAAGGCCTTGTATTAAGCCACTGCTTCACGCTCGTCAATACCCATGGGCTGTCATCCAGCGTCAAATCGTGGCCTGCCGATGGGTGTTGCATGAGTGGCAAATTCAACTGTTCGGCAATTTTCGTCGAGCATTCGCTGGATACCAATCGATCTTCCCGGCTAGCCAACAGCAGAACCGGCAAGGTTGGCGCAGCCAGTTCGGGCCGGTATCGGGCGGCTGCCATCATCTGGTGCAAGGCATTTTGCAAGCTCATGGGCCGGGCTATCTGGATCGATGTCCACTCCTGCGCCACGGTTTCGGAATGACGATGCAGATTCGAAACCAGTTTCAACAGCTCGGTTTCGCGTTGCAATACATTGCCTTGTAACAAAATGCGCAGCACATCCGGGTAATTCTGCCAGCACAAGCGCTTATAAAACGGGCTGATACTGGCCAGGCTGGTGTTGATTAAAACAACACCGGCAATATCATCAGGCTGCCGATGCAGCCACTCCCAAGCCACCATACCCCCCAAAGAAAACCCTATCAGCCAGGTCGGCTGGGATAGCAGGCCTTTTTCCAGGGCGCGTGCCCTAGTTTTCGTCATGATGCCGGGAATGGTTTTGGGACTGGTCTCACGATGATAGATACCGGTGCCCGGCAAATCGATGGTGTGAACCGAAGCGGGCGCAAAAGCCTGCGCCAACAGCTCGGGAAATTGACCCCAATGCGCAGATTGTCGGCCCAGGCCGCGCAGAAGCAGCCAATTTTTCGGGTGAGTATCAGTCATGGCCATACCAAAGTCTCATTGCCTGTTCGTGGTGGGTTTTTCTGAGTGACGCGCTGGAACGCGCCCATGCCGCAGGATTCAGCAAGGCGCGGATGAGGAAATCGAACAAGATCAGGTGGCGGCGTAAAATCCGTTGCCGCCGGTGTGGCAGCAGCGGATGAAACCAGCCATGTCGATAAAAAAGATGCAGCGGGCTTTTCCTCAGCCACAGCCAGGACCCCATTTCCAGCGTCAACGGCAAAAAAAACTGGTCATCGCTGCGATTCAGATTGAATTCGTCGTACAGGTAATCCCACAAGTCGCCGTGAATGACATATTCATTGCTGGTGGGTTCAATGCGGTAAACGTGCTGCGGGTAAGTGCGGTCGAACAACGCTTTCAAGGCGAAGGTTTCGGCAAGATGAGGGAACGGCGCCCGCTTCGATGCGTAGGGAAACCACAACCTGTCCTGGATGCCGAAACCGGAATGCAGGTCGATGGCCATCGCCACCGGTGCGGAAAACAAGTGCTGGCGAACGACGCGGCACAAGGCCTCGGCTTCCGCCTCCATTTGCGATTCGTCACCACGATACCAGGGCAAGCGCCGCGTCAGCCGGTGGCCACTGTACAGCCTGAATCGACCGGTGCCGTCGACGGGGGCGTTACGCATCAGATCGACGCCATTAGCGTTGCTGCGGGTGCCCCGGTAAACGCCGACCGGATTGACGATGGGTACGAACACCAGGCGGCACTGTTCCAGCCGTGTCATCAGCTCGTAATCCCAGTCCAGCGACTCGATCAAGGTGGTCAGATAAGCCAGAATCACCTCGGTGCCGATTTTTTCCAGGCCATGCACGCCACCAAAAAAGGCCAGTACCGGTGCGTCGACTCGCTTCGAACCCAGCGTAATGCAATGCACCGGAAATACCTGGTTGTGGTAGCGCACATCGAGCAGGATATCGACCTCGATCCGATGACCGGCTTGCGCGATCAAGGCCTGCAAATGATCGAGTTCGTCGAATGCCTTTTGCGACATTGAATGAGTGGGTCGATGGGTTTTATGTCAATGGACTTGCGTCAATGAATTTTCGATATAGCGTTGGCGCTTTTTCGGCGCAATCTTGTCGAGTTCGACCATGATCAGGCTGTCGACACAATTGTTGAAGGTCGGATCGACATTGAAGTCGATGAAGTGGCAACCGCGATCGACACAAAGCTCGACATATTGCTTGTACAGCGTGGGCACCTTGACGCCCAGTTTCCGCAGTTCGCTGTTCAATAGTTTGAAACTGGTCGAGTAGTCGCTACTAAAAGTTTCGCGGGCAAAAGCCAGCCCTTGTTCGGAAATTTCGAACGGCTGCTTGGCTTTGGCGGTGAGCTGATCATCACCAAATTGCTGCTGATAAAAGCCGATAATCAACTCCTTCGCCGTTTGTGGATAGGCATTACTGAGGCTGACTGGCCCAAACAGATATTTGATGTCGGTTTGCTCGCGCAAATAAGCGCCTATGCCGTACCACAGATAATCCAGACTGTGCTGGCCCCAGTAGCGCGGCTGCACGAACGAGCGACCCAGCTCGATGCTGTGCGGCAGATAAGCGGAAAAGGCACCGCTCAGATCGAACAGCGTACTGGTGTAAAAACCGTCGATACCGCGTTCTTTCATGATGGTCGGGCCTTCCCCCACCCGGTAGGCACCGACGATTTCCAGATCATTGTCGTCCCACAGCACGATATGGCTGTAATACATATCGAACGGATCGAGGTCGAGCGCGGCGCCCGTGCCTTCTTCCACCGTCCGGAATGTCAGTTCGCGCAGGCGGGCAATTTCCCGCATCACCGGACAATCGTCCTGAAACCGGTACAGAAAAATTTTCTTGCCATCGCGCGTCTCGCCGAGTAACCGCGATTGCAGCAAGCCCTTCTTGACCGCCTTGGCATCGACCGGGTGGATCACCGTCTCGAAGGTATCGAACAACAAAGGTTTGCCTTTTCTGCCCAGATTCAACACATGTTTGCGAAAGCGCTGTGCCAGTTGCTTGTTCGACAACTCACTATTTTCCACAACGCTGAAAGAAATCGGCGCCCCGACATTGAATCTGATTTCCTGGCCGTTCTTGTTGAACATTTCCTTGACCAGCATTAGCGTACCGAGCGGCTTGTAGATGGTCGACAAACCGTAAAACAAGGCCGAATTCTTGGCCTTGATGTTGACCGGCAAAATGGGGCAGTGCGCCCTGAAAGCCAGCTTGATGAAGCCCGATTGCCATTTGCCATCGCGCACACCTTTCGGCGTGATGCGAGAAACTTCGCCCGCCGGAAAAATGATGACAGCCTCCTCGTTTTCCAACGCCGCCAGCATGGCCTTGTAGCTTTCCCTGAGCTGTTTGCCACCCGACAACACATCGACCGGCAGGAAAACCGACTGCAACGGCTCCATATGCGACAGCACACGGTTGGCAACGATGCGCACATCCGGGCGCACCGTGCGGATCAGCTTCAACAGGGCAAGACCGTCCAGCGTACCGATCGGATGATTGGCGATAATCAACAGCCGCCCTTCCGACGGAATGTTGTTGAACGATTGACTGCTGACCTGGTAACTGAAGTTGAAATAACCCAACAACTTGTCGAGAAAAACAAAGCCGCGCAAATGCTTGTTTTTTAGGATAAATTCGTTTAAATCGTCCTCATGCAGCAGTTTTTTCAAGGCCTTGGTCGCGAGTTTATTCTGCTTACCCATCGGAAAATCAGGGTAAGTCTCGTGTAGGATTCGTTCCGCATCGATTACGGGGGTGTCATCAATCATGGAGGTGTCTTTGGGGGGTCGTTGTAGAGATAGGGCCGGAGTCTAGGTGCGCAGTATTACAGAATTGTGTCGCCCGGATTCATCTGATTTTCAGGCGTCACCGGGTATTTTGCCTGCATCCCTGGTGCCTTCCGCAGCGTCAGAACCTGACGGTTGAATCGGCGTTTCGACCAGGCAGCCAGGGCGCGATTGCCCTGAGCCGGTACAGGGCAATCGCATCCTGGCGTGTGACTCAGAGGGCGATAGTTCTACCTTCGGCGGCCGATTTCAGTGCCGCGACGATGACGCGGCAGTTGTCGCGAGCATCGTCCAGCGACAGGGACGGTGCTCTGTCATTGAGTACGCAGTCGCTGAAATGCTCGACTTCCAGCAGAAAATGATTGGACGCTGGCAAACGCTCCTCGCCTTGCCTACCGTTTTCGCTCCACCAGGAAATGACCGGCACATCGCCTGGCAATTGCCAGACGACATGACATTTCAGGCCACCTTGCGTACCCACGATTTCATACTCGCAGCGACGTGCACGTTCAAAGCTGAAATCGAATTGCGCGTAGCGGCCATTGCCGTAATCCAGTACGCCACTGGTTGAACTATCGGCACCGCTGGCAACATAGTTAGCCATGGCCGTGACCGATGTCGGCAATTCGTCGAAGAACAGGCGCAACGAATGTATGGCGTAACAGCCGATGTCCCACATTGCACCGCCACCGCGTTCGACCGATTCGCTCAAACGGTACATACGGGCAGGCCGCATCATGAACGAGTAGCTGGCACGTACCGAACGAATGTCGCCGATGACGCCAGAGTCGAGGATTTCCCGTACCCGGGCATGTTGTGGGTGAAAGCGGTACATAAAGCCTTCCATGATTTTGACGTTATGACGCCGCGCGGCGGTTGCTATGGCATCGATGTCGGCCACGGTCAGCGCCATCGGCTTCTCGACCAGCACATGCTTGCGCTGGGCAATGGCGCGTAAGGCCCATTCGGCATGTTCGTGATTGGCCATGGGCAGATAGACGGCCTCTACATCGGGGTGGGTTAGTACCGCATCGAGATCATCATAGGTTTGAACGCCAGGCTGACCGGGCGCGTATTTGTCCAGGGTTGCTTGCGCCGCGCCCGGACGACGGCTGGCGATGGCGACCAATTCGGCATTGCTGGCTTGCACGATCGCCGGCAGCAACCGTTCGTTGATGCGCGCGGCGCCGACGATGCCCCAACGCAAAGGTGTGGTTCGACTCATGGCATATACCTCTTCAAAATGGAAAAGCGACGCGCCCAGTTTGCAGCGATGCAGCGAACGAGTCAAACCAGAGTGATTCGCTATACGGCGCTATTTTAAAACCCCTGTGCTGTAATGAGGGGCAGCGAAACCGCTTACGCTGAATAGTGACCAAGCCGCTTGCATTTCGATTTTTGAAAATCGAAAATTCCCGGTAGTCCCAAAAATCATCCCATCCATTTCACGACCCTGCTGCCTGCCTCCTCCGCGTTCAGCCTGATTTCTCCTAAAACATGACCTCAAACCCTGCTTCATTGAAAACCCGATTGCTTGCGCACCTGAACAACGGCCCGGTACGTTTCCCCGGCTGGATCATCGCTTTGTTTCTGCTGCTGAGCGTTGCCAGCGGGTATTACACCGCCAACCATTTGGTGATGAACACCAATACCAGCGATTTGCTGGCGGATGACTTGCCTTTCGTCAGGATACGTGCCGAACTGGACAGAGCTTTCCCTAAGGATGCCGGGGCTTTTCTGGTGGTGGTGGAATCGCCGACGCCAGAGCAGACGGCCATGGCGGCGCAATGGGTCAACCGGCGTCTGAACGCTGAACAGGCCTTGTTTCAGTCCAGTTACATTCCGGTCGACAACGGTTTTTTTCGCCAACAAGGCTTGCTGTTTCTGGCCTTGGATGAGCTGGAAGCGCTATCGAACAGGCTGATCGATGCCCAGCCCTTCATCGGCTATCTGTCGGCGCATTATCATTTTGCCGGTTTGACCGACATCATCGGCCTGGCCGTCGAAGGCAAGGAGCGGGATTTGGCCATGCCGCTGGATCCATTGCTCGATGCCTTCGCGACATCGATGAATGCGGTCAGGGCAGGCAATCACCAGCATTTGCTGTCGTGGCAAACCTTGCTGGCGGCAGACGGTTTCGGTGCCGAACAAACCCGTCGCCTGGTCGTTGCCAGACCGCATCTGGATTTCCAGGAATTGCTGCCTGCGCAAAAGCCCATGGGCTATCTGCGCAACCTGCAACAGGAAGCCGCCACGCAGTTTCCCGGCGTAAGCTTGAACCTTACCGGCGAAGTTGCGCTGGAGCACGAGGAAATGGAAACCGTCAACCAGGACATGCTGATCTCCGGCGCCGTATCGCTGGTACTGGTGCTGATAGCCTTGTTCATTGGCTTGCGTTCGCTGCGTCTTTTGTTCGCCACCTTTGTCTGTCTGGTAGTCGGCCTGATTTTGACGGCTGGATTCGCCACCGTTGCCGTCGGCCATTTGAACCTGATTTCGATTGCCTTTGCCGTGCTGTACATCGGCCTGGGAGTGGATTTTGCGACGCATTTCTGTCTGCGTTACCAGGAATGCCGTCAGCAGGGCGAATCGACCGACGCGGCCCTGATCGACAGCATGAACAGCATGGGCAAATCGCTGTTCATGTGCGCCATGACCACCATGCTGGGTTTTCTGGCTTTCGTACCCACCGATTTCCGGGGAGTTTCCGAACTGGGCATTATTTCCAGCGGCGGCATCCTGATCGGCCTGGTCGTATCGTTGACTTTGCTGCCTGCCATTCTGAAATGGCTGCCGATTCAGCCTTTGCCCAGGAACAGCGACCGCTTGCTGCCGCAACAGGTCTATTTATTGCCGTTTCGCCATTCACGGGCCATTCTCATCGGCGCGGTTGCTGTCACCATTGCCGCCGGTTTCTCGTTGACACACCTGACCTTTGATTCCAGCCCGATCAATCTGCGCTACCCCAATGCGCCATCGGTCATCGCCTTCAAACAATTGCTGAAAAGCCAGACCGATTCACCATTCGCCACCTCGGCGCTGACCGGCAGCCTGGCGGAAGCCGATGCGCTGGCGGCGAAATTCGGCCAACTATCCAGCGTTCATGAAGCCATGACCTTAAGCAGCCTGGTGGCCGAACAGCAGGAGGCAAAGCTGGAAATTCTCGACCACCTGAACCTCATCATGCCGGTGCAACTGAACCGTTTCGCTGCCGAACCTGCATCGTCGGATGTCCGTGCCGCGCTGCTGAGCTTGCAGCAAACCCTGCAAGTGGCCGCCGCAAGGCCGGATGGCGCAGTAAATGTCGAGATACTCAACCGTTTGAGCAAAACCATTGCCGACTTCGTGCAACATGCCGATGCCCAAGCCCAGCCCGCCGCACAGTATGCGCGGCTGGAAAACAGCGTATTGAAGCTGTTGCCGCACACCATGCTGATGCTGCGTGACGGGCTGACGGCAACGGCTTTCACTATCGACGACATTCCGCCCGAGGTGCGCGAGCATTGGGTAGGTAAACACGGCGAGTACCGTGTACTGGCCATGCCAGCGCAGGATTTGAATGACACGCAAAACCTTAAAGTATTCGTCGAGCAGATTCTGGCAACGGAACCCAACTCGTTCGGTCTGCCGATAGGCGATGTCACCACGGGACAGGCCGTAGTGACCGCCTTCGTCCAGGCCTTCAGCGCTGCGCTGGTGATGATCGTGGTGTTTCTGTTGCTACAAACCCGAAGCGGCAAAACCACATGCCTCATCCTGCTGCCGCTGTTGCTGGCGGCGTTGCTGACGGCGGCGGTGAATGTCTGGCTGAGCAACCCGTTCAATTTTGCCAACATCATCGTGCTGCCCTTGCTGCTGGGTATGGGAGTGGACAGTGCAATTCACATCGTACACAGAATGCAGCACCACGATGACCACCATGCCCTGCTGCAATCCAGCTCGGCGCGAGGCGTGTTTTTCAGTGCATTGACCACATTTTGCAGTTTTTCCAGCCTGGCATTCAACAACCACGCCGGTACCGCCAGCATGGGCTTGCTGCTGGCCATCGGCATTTCGCTGACTGTTATTTGCAGCCTGCTGGTATTGCCAGCCATGGCGGGAAAACCGGTGGAATAAAAAAGCAGAATCTGTAGGGGGGAACTGCGTTAGCCCAAAGCGCATACCGAGTCGATTGCGCCCGGTCTGCGTTCCCACGCGGAGCGTGGGAACGAGGAAACGAGGAAATGCCGCCCGATTACAGGACTGGTACTGCAATGGTGAGAGAATCACACACATCGGTGCAGATCGCACCACAGCCATGCCGAACCAGTCTCAGTGCGGCTTGCGGAAGCCCACTGTCGGCGTATATCGACGCCAATCCGGCCTTAAGCAAAATACCGCATGCTATTGATTGTTAATAAGAATAATGCGCAAAACTTTCTGTCGATCACAGTAACTGGTCAAGCCATGGCGCACATATTGCTTGCTTGAAAATCGCCTTTCACGATTTGCGAGGTGTGCAATGCAAAACTGCCAACGATTCACCGACATTTCGGTTTCGGAGCGCATACTCAGCAGCATGTTTCTGTTGAGCATTGCGATAGGTTATGCGTTTTCCCTGGGGCAAATCTATTTCAGCCACCAGGGTCGCGATGGTCGACCCGGACTATCGATAGACGATGTGGTGATTGCTTACCATGGCAGCCCCGATCAAACCCGGTTGAGTTCGGCCATCAATGGGCCGATGGCCGGTAACCTCAAGTCGTCAGCAGACAAAACCGTGATACTTGACTGGATAGACGGCGGCGCCCAACAAGCCGTTTACGATACCCAAGTGGCCCCCATCCTGCAGCGCGATTGTCTGGGTTGTCATTCACCTGCCAGTGGCATGAGCGTACCGCCATTGACCCGTTATGCAGAGGTGGTCAAACTCACCGAAGCCGATCGCGGTGCGTCCATCCCTGCGCTGGTTCGGGTATCGCACATTCACCTGTTCGGGATTGCCATGATCCTGTTCTTTGTCGGCAAACTTTTCGTGCTTTGCGACATGCCGGTATGGCTGAAGCGACTGACCATCGGCATCCCATTCCTGAGCATGTTGACCGACATTTTTGCCTGGTACTTGACACGCGAAACGCCAGTCTTTGCCTATTTGCTGGTGATTAGCGGGGGGCTGATGGGGTTGTCGCTGAATTTTCAGATTGGCCTCAGCCTGTATCAAATGTGGCTGCCGACTTCGTATTATCACGACGCAGTGGCCATGGCTAAAAACCTTGGCACAACCTACCTGCAAACTTGCTTTACTGGGGAGCAGGCACGCCATTTCTGGAATAAGTTGCGGGGAACCAGCCTGCAAGCTTGCAGGCTGGCAACCAGCACAGTCACTGACTGGTTGCGCCGACCTTGAAACTCGTTCCACGCTCTCAGGCGGGAACGAGTATGAGGCGTAATCGATGCCAAGCATCAATAGCCAATATCTCGGGTAATTCAAGCCCGAATACGACGGCGACCAATACCCGCAAAACCATTTTTCAGCCACTGCACGTCATGTCTGTTCGATGGTAGATATGAATTTCCACGATCTACCAGGGCGGGTGAAAGCGCAATCCAGACAAATCCCGTTGAACAATTTACCCCTGAATTTTTTGCTACAGGGAAAGGGTTGGCATCACTGCCGGGTATAGCGGTGCTTGACACCGACCGGGAAAAAATTCGGATCGCCAAAGTCATGCAGGCTGATGACCGGTGTTTGCCGCTCTGGTGGTGTGTAGTGGGCAAATTCGCTGTTCAGCCGCAGCAGATGGTGACGCACCGAATCGGCGATCATCGCGGCCATGTCGGGTGCCGGGCCGACACCTGGCAGCAGCTCGACCGCAATGGCCAACACCTTGTCGCCGCCCTGGTTCTCATCGACCCGTAACACGAACTTGCCGGTGAGCCATGAGGCAAACGCCGGGCGCTCCAGCCCGATGGTGATGTTTTCCGGATAAATGTTGGCGCCATAGAACGACACGGTGAAATCGGCGCGGCCAAACACATGGACGAACGGCAGGTGTCTGGGCTGGTAGGTCGGTGGCAGATCGAGATCGGCCAGCCCGTTGATGCCATGGTCACGCAAGAATTGCCATAGTTCGTCATAGCTCGACACGCCACCCTGGTCGGCGATGTGGTAACGCAACAGCGGCACGCTGCTTTCGCCCGACAGCACCAGTGTGCCGTTATCGACTTCGAAGAAGCGGTTGCACGGATCGTATTGCACCAGCGTCGGTAGGCGCGACTCGCCAAACAGTTCACGCGCCGCCTGTGGCTGTTGCGCCAGCCAGCGGCGGATGGCAATGCTCAACGGCGTTTCGTTGCCAAGCACCCCGCCGTCGGCCGTGCCATACAGCGATGCGGAATCGAAACACGGTGCGCGGGAACCGGTGCGTTGCCCGACCAGGCTGCGCCACTCTTCGCTGAACACTTCGCCTGCAAAAACCAGTTTGAGATTGCAGCGCGACCAGTCCAGGCCCTCTGCCAGGCCCGCATCGATGACGTCTTTCACGAACGGCGGGTAACCCAGCAGCACGGTTTGTTCGAAATGGCCTGCCAGTTCCCGCACGATGCGCAAAATCTCCGGCTTGCTGTTGCCGGGCGTAGCCACCAGCAGCGGGTAGCCCTTGTTGGCGAGATGCCAGCAGCACGAGGTCGTGAACATACCGCCCACCCAATTGCCCAGCGCAAAGCAGACCACGGCCAGAGTGGATCGCTGATGCGAGGAAAAACTGTCGCGGAAAACCTGTTCGAAGCGAATGGCAACGTCGGCTTCATGGTGCGCCGAGCGCGGCCAGAACGTCGGCACACCGGTCGAACCCGACGACACGGCAATGCGGTCGGCACCGGCCAGACTGCCACCGAAACAGCGTTCGGCCAGCGCAAAAGCCTGCATGTAATTGGCTTTGTTCATCAGCGGCAGGCGGGCGAAATCCTGATAGCTGGCTATCGTCGCGGGATCGATGCCGTGACGGGCCAGAAACGGGCGATACGCCGGAACATCACGAACGCAACGCGCGAACAACGCCAGCAGGTTTTGCTGTGGATCGGTGCGCGCATGTTCATCCAGCAGGGTATCGAGCGGTGTGCGCAGAAAGTGAGCGAGTTTGTTGGGGTGACGGTCGTGTTGGGGGGTATTCATCGTATCTGCTCCCAGTGTGATGCCATGACCCGCGATGCCGCGAGTTTGAATAATATTCGGCACGCCTTGTGCCTGGCGCTTACACGCCTGTAACGTTTGTGGCTATAATTTTGCCCGTGCCGTTCGGCCCGCATCAACCATCCTGCCATCCTGTCGCCATGTCCAAAACCCTCGTGGTAAAAATCCGCCAGACGCCGGACGCTTTGTTCGCCAAGGCGCAAAAAGCCGCTGTCGAGCAAGGCTACCAACTTGTTGGCGATGCCAGTCACGGTACGATCTCGGGTGCCAGCGTCAAAGCCAGTTACAAGTTCAGCGGTCACCATGCGATCATCCTGACCATTCAGGACAAACCGGCCTTGTTGTCATGGCAGGCTGTCGAACAACGGCTGTTAAGTTTTCTGACGGAATGACGAGCTGATTACCATGTCGATCTGGCACAAATACTACACCTCGGTAGTGTCCCCCCAGGTCGACGACGACAAAATCGACAACTGGCTGGCGTCTATTCGCTCGACCCTGCCTGCCCCGGTATTCTGGTTGCTGGGTAAAAGCCAATCCGGCAAAACTTCGCTGATCCGCGCCCTGACCGGCGACAGCCGTGCCCAGATCGGCAACGGTATGCAGCCCTGCACCCGCTCGGCTTTCGTCTACGACTTCCCTGACAGCAACAACTGTATTCTGAAGTTTCTCGACACCCGGGGCTTGGGTGAGGCCGATTACGATCCTCAGGCCGATCTGGAAGTCTTTCAGGAACAAACCCAGGTGTTGATCGTGGTGATGAAGGCGATGGATCATGCCCAGCATGGCGTGATCGCCGCCTTGCAAAAAATCCTGAAAAACCGGCCGCACTGGCCGGTGATCGTGGTGCAGACCGCCCTGCACGAAGCTTACCCCGACTACGCCTTCGAGCATATCCAGCCTTACCCCTACCAGGACGAACACTGGCCTGCGTCGGTGCCGGAAAATCTGCGGCGTTCGCTGCTGGCGCAGCGCGAGTTGTTCAAGGGCATGGATGCCCGCTTCGTCGCCGTCGATTTCACCCTGCCGGAAGACCAGTATCCACCGGTGCATTACGGTCTGGAAGCCCTCTGGCAGTGTCTGGAAACCACCGTACCGAACGGCATGGCGGGCTTGCTGCACCACATGCGCGATCTGCGCCACGAGCTATTCGATATTTACCAGGATGCCGCCATGCCGCACATCATGGCCTATACCGTGTTGTCCGGGGCGGCGGGTGCCATTCCGTTGCCCTTGGTCGACATTCCGCTGGTAACCCTGTTGCAGATGAAAATGCTGCACACACTGGCATCGATTTACCGTTATCCGCTCGATGGCAAGCATTTGAGCGAAATCGCCGGTGCCTTGGGCATCAGTTTGTTGACCAACTGGGGACGGCGCAAACTGGTCAAGCTGGTGCCGGTGTTCGGTGCCCCGGTTTCCGCACTGCTGACGGCTGCAACCACCTTCGCACTGGGCAAAACCTTGATTATCTATTTCCAGAGCCGACGCGATGGCCTGGCATTGGGCAAACGGCATTTTCAGTCGATTTACGCGCGGGAGTACGATGCAGGCAAGACCTTGATGAAGAGTTACCTCGATCAGTCGAGCCAGCCTTCGTCATGAACCTCAAACACCGCTGGCGCATGCTGGCGATCTCGGTTGCGCTACCGCTGATGGTGCCATTGCTGGCGGGTGTCTACTGGTTGTGGTTGAACCACTGGCTGCTGGGCTGGGTTGCTGCATCGGCGGCTCTGGCCCTGATCTGGTGGGGTGTCAGCCGGATTCTGGAAAAACTCAAGCCCGAACCGCAATGGCTGGACATCTCGCCATCGCTGGTCAACACCCCGCAAAGCGAGCTGGCCTGGCAGCGCGTAGCGGCAATTTCCGCCGAAGTACGCAAACAAGACCACGACCTGGGCGATAGCAGCTTTTACCTGCAGACATTGACTCAAGTCATGAATGCGGTTGCCGAGGTTTATCATCCGCAGCAAAAACAGGCGATTCTGGAAGTCAAAATCCCCTATCTGCTGAAAGTCATCGAAGTATTCGCCCGCGAATTACGCCTAGCGTTCAGCGAAAACATACCCGGCAGCCATGTGTTTTCGATCAACGATCTGGCCAAAGGCCGCAGGATTGCCAGCAAGGGGCGTGAGCTGTACCGTCTGTTCCGGGTGGTCACAGCGGGTTTCGATCCGGTGACGACGCTCATCCGGGAGCTGCGGGTGTTTGCCAACAGCCAGTTGCTGGCCAGCTCGACCGATGACCTCAAACGCTGGCTGATCGACGCCTACATCAAGAAAGTTGGCTTTTACGCCATCGAACTCTATAGCGGCAACATGGTGCTCGACGATGACGATTTGCGCAAACCCACCCGGCGCACACAGCGCGAAATAAACACGATTCGGCAGCGACAACGGCAGAGCCAGCGCAACGCCGAACCATTCCAGATTTTGCTGGCGGGCAAAGCCAATAGCGGCAAAGCCAGCCTCATCAATGCACTGGCGGGACAATCGCTGGCCGTAGCCGACACCCTGCCCCATCCGCTGGACAAGGCGTCGCATTTTGTGCGCGACAAGCAATTCCCGTCGCCACTGATACTGCAACGCTGGCGCTACCATGAAGCTCAGACCAACGAGGAGTTCCAGGCGCTGCTGGAAAAAGCAGGCAATAGCGACCTGGCCATCATCGTCGTTTCGTCGGTCGACCCGGCCAGGCAACTGGACAAGACTATGCTCCAGCATTTGCGCCAATTGCCCAACGCCCCGCGCATCATCGTGGCCCTGACCCACATCGACAAACTGCGACCCTTGCGGGAATGGAACCCGCCTTACAACTGGGCCAAGCCCGCGTCAGCCAAAGCCGAAGCCATCAAACTGACCATGACCGAACTCGCCCGCTGCCTGGATATTGGCGTCGAGTTTATTGTGCCGCTATGCTTGCACCCGGAGCGGATTTACAACTGTCAGGAACAGTTCGTCGCCTTGATGGTGCAGCAACTCGAACAGGCCAGCCAGCGCAAATATCTGCGCAGCCTGCATGATTACCAGCACGAAGCCAAACGCCGAATGCTGCGGCGACAAATGCTCAGAAGTGGTTACTGGATGTCGCGCCTGGGCGATTACCTGATAACCCAGGCGAGACAATCGACAGCGCACGGCCCAAGGGCGTAGCGCGATCGATGCCAGCGCAATGGCTTATCAGGGGCAGTTTTCTTTATCTGGATGGAACATGACTATGGCATTACGTAGGTTCAAATTGACGCAACGCTTCGCCCTGCTGACGGCTTGCGTGTTTGCAGGATTCGCCATTTACGGCATCTGGTCTTTCAGAACGCTGGCGCAACTGAATGTCAGCGGGCCGCTATACGAAACCATCATTCAGGACAAAGACATCGTGGCGGACGTGCTGCCGCCACCTGAATACATCATCGAATCCTACCTGGTGGCATTGCTGCTGGTTCACGACGACATCAGCCAACGCCCCGGCCTGATCGAACGCTTGCACAGCCTGAACCAGCAATACACCGAACGCCATCAATTCTGGCAACAAAAAAACCTGCCCGCCGAATTACGCAGAACACTGCTCGAAGACGCTTTCATACCCGCCCAGCGATTTTATGAGCTGGCATTCAATGAGCTTATCCCGGCGCTGCAACGCGATGACCGCCAAGCGGCGCTTGCTGCATTGGCGACGATGACGGCAGCTTATGAACAACACCGCAAAGCCATCGACAACGTGGTGATACTCGCCAATGCCCAAATCGGCAAGAACGAGGCTGCTGCCCATGACACCATCCGCTCGGCAACCCTCGTCATGCTGGGGGTGCTTATCGGCTCGGTAGGACTGGTGCTGGTACTGGGCTTCTTGCTATCGCGTTCACTGACCCAGCCGTTACTGGCCATGCGCGACAAGCTCCGCGCCATCAGCGTCAACAAGGATTTTCAGATACGACTCGATGACCGCTTCGATGATGAAGTCGGGCAAATGGCAACCATGCTGAACACCCTCATCACCGAATTGCAGACCATACTGCTGAACATCTCGGGTAATGCACTGGCCTTGGCGGAAACCGCAACCAGGCTGTCGGCATCCTCGGCGCAACTTTTGGCCAGCAGTGGTGGGCAAAGCACCGCCGTGGCCAGCATGGTTGGTCAGATAGCGCAACTCAACAGCAACATTCAGACCCTGTCTGGCAATGCGCACCGTGCCTTGAATCTGGCGCATGAGTCCGGCAAGCTGTCCAACGATGGCGGCGAGATCATTCAAAATGCCGCCAACACCATGCTGTTGATTGCCGAAACCGTGCAACAAACCTCCGGCAGTCTGGAAGCCCTGGGTCAGCAATCCCAAAAAATATCGTCGGTGGTCAAGGTGATTCAGGATGTGGCCGATCAAACCAACTTGCTGGCACTGAATGCCGCCATCGAAGCCGCCCGTGCCGGCGAGCAAGGCCGTGGGTTTGCCGTCGTGGCCGACGAAGTCAGAAACCTCGCCAAACGGACGACACGAGCCACCGAAGAAATTTCACAGATGATCGAAGCCATGCAATTCAGCGCCCAGGTGGCCATCAATGAAATTGCCGCCGCCGTCAGCAAAGCCAACGGCGGCGCCGTGATTGCCCATCAAGCCGGTGATGCGATCAACCGGATAAAAACCGGTTCCAGCAATGTGGTTGAAGTCGTCAATGGCATATCCAGGGCGCTGGACAGTCAGAATGAAACCAGCCATTCCATACACGACAATGTCGAACAGGTTGCCCGAATGACGCAAGACAATACGGTAGCCATAGAGCGAACCGCCAAAGCCGCCGTTGAACTGGCCGATCTGTCATCCAGAATGAAGCACATGGTTACGCAATTCAGGCTGTGAGGCTGGCTGGTTTACCTACATCTGCACTCGAACAATAGTTTATAGCGGTGGCAACCCGTTTTCGATACGATGCCTCGATAGTCCGAGACGCATGAGATGCGGAACCAAAGCGTTTGTGGCGGCTCTTTCGTCGGGATATTTCGGCATTGAATGAACCGCATTGCTGACCAAGCACAGCACATCCCTTTATCACAGCCCTGTCGACCCCACCAAGATAAATTCGACCAAGATGAATTCAAAACCTAGCGCAAGCGACGCCCGCATCGACTGGCAAGACGACGGCGTTGCCTGCCTTGTGATCGAGGGCGAATGGCTGAAGCATTCCCGCATTGAGCGTAGCGAGCGGATTTTGACGCAATTGCGCGATACACCGTGCTCGCGCCTGGTGGTTCAGACCGAGGGTTTGACCGATTGGGACAGCCGTTTGCCCAGTTTCCTGCTCCATGTCATTCGCGAATGCGGCAAACGCGACATTCCGTGCGATTTCCAGCAAATACCCGCAGGCGCTCACGACTTGCTGCAACTGGCGCTGGCTGTACCCGAACGCGCCGGAGCCAGACGCAGCGGGAAAAGCCCAGCGTTTTTTCATGGGTTTAGCCGCTATGTTTTTGGTCTTGTCAACGACGGTCGCCATCTGGTCGTGTTCATCGGCGAGCTGGTACTTGCGCTGGCCACCTTGCTGTGTGGCCGGGCACGGTTTCGTGGCGTTGACCTGGCAATTTTCATACAGGATGCCGGTCCCGGCGGCTTCGTCATCGTTTCGATCATCAGCTTGCTGGTCGGTCTGATTCTGGCTTTCGTCGGTGCCTTGCAACTGGCCATGTTCGGCGCCCAGATTTACATTGCCGACCTGGTGGCGCTCGGCACCGTGCGCGAAATGGGGCCGTTGATGACGGCCATCATCATGTCGGGCCGCACCGGTGCCGCCTATGCCGCGCAACTGGGTACGATGACTGTCAACAGCGAAATCGACGCCCTGCGCACCATGGGCATTTCGCCGATGGAATTTCTGGTGTTGCCGCGCACGTTGGCCCTGGTATTGATGATGCCGCTGCTGACGCTGTATGCCTGCCTGATGGGTATTGTTGGCGGTGGCCTGGTCAGCAATCTGGCGTTCAACATCACGCTGATCCAGTATTACAACCAGATCATCAAAGCCGTTGATTTGTACGATGTTTCCATCGGATTTTTCAAAAGCGCCGTGTTTGCCGTGCTGATTGCCATTGCCGGTTGCCGACGAGGTATGCAATGCGGTCGCAGCGCATCGGCGGTGGGCGATGCGGCGACGGCCTCGGTGGTCGACAGCATCATTTACCTGGTGGTTGCCGACTCCATCATGACGCTGATCTGCAACGCCCTCGGTATCTGATCCCCCCCTCATGAAAGAAGCGCATATCGTCGTCAAAAACCTCACCATGGCCTATGGCAGTTTCGTCATCCAGCGCAAGCTCGATTTCACCATAGCCCGGGGTGACGTGTTCATCATCATGGGCGGCAGCGGCTGCGGCAAAAGCACCTTGCTGAAACATTTGATCGGTTTGCAGCGGCCTGTCGTCGGTGACGTGCTGTATGGCAACCGCAATTTCTGGCAGGCCGACGATGCACAACGCCAGGCCGTCATGCGGCGGGTCGGTGTACTGTATCAAAGCGGTGCCCTGTTCAGCTCGATGACGCTGGCGGAAAACGTCGCCCTGCCGCTGACAGAGTTCACCGGCTTCAGCCGCAGCGAAATCAGGGCCATGGTGGCGTATAAGCTGGCCCTGGTCGGTCTGGCCGGTTTCGAGGATTATTACCCGTCCGAGATCAGCGGCGGCATGCAGAAGCGGGCCGGGCTGGCGCGCGCCATGGCACTGGATCCGGAGATTCTGTTTTTCGACGAGCCGTCGGCCGGTCTGGATCCTGTCAGCGCACGCCTGCTCGACGATTTGATCGTCAGTCTGAACCAGACGCTGGGCACCACCATTGTCGTCGTCACCCACGAACTCGCCAGCATTTTTGCCATTGGAACCAACGCGGTGTTTCTTGATTCTGACAGCAAAACCCTGCTGGCCACCGGCGCACCAAAAACCCTGCTGGCTGAATCGCGCGATCCGCGCATCCTTCGTTTTCTGACACGCGGCGAAATGTCCGCCGCCCCTGTCGCTGGAGTTCAAGTACCATGAGTAAATCCGTGAATCCCGCCGTGATAGGCGGTTTTACGTTAGGCGCAGTGCTGTTGCTGGTCGCTGCGCTGCTGATTTTCGGCGCCGGTAAATTCGGCGCCGACCGGATTCGTTTCGTGGTGTTTTTCGAATCGTCGCTGAACGGGCTGGAAATTGGCGCACCGGTCAAAATGCAGGGGGTCAATATCGGCCAGGTTGTCGAAATTGCACTGCATTTCGACAACAAGAGTGGCGTTCTGTACAAACCCGTGGTACTGGAAATCGAGCGCAGCCTGCTGACCGGCACCGGCGCCACGGCCTTGCCTGCCGAACTCGAACACGAGCATCTGAAAGAAAGCCGTGACAGACTGGTCGCCAGCGGTATGCGGGCACGTCTTGAAACCCAAAGCCTGCTGACCGGCCTGTTGTACGTCGATTTCAACTTTCACCCCAACCGCCCACCGGTTTTCACCGGGCTGGAATACAAGGGCTTGCTGGAATTTCCCAGCGTACTGGCCACTGCCGATGAGTTGCGCAGCACAGCGGAAGAATTTGCGCGGGCACTACGGGCGTTGCCACTGGACGAAATCGTGCAGGATTTGGCAGGCAGTTTGCGTGAAATCAGAACCATGCTGGCGTCGGATGACATGAAACAGTCGCGCGAAGCGCTGCTGGCAACGCTACGGTCGCTGGAGCAATCGAGCCAAACCTTGAACAGCAACCTCGCACCGCTGATGAAAAGTGCCGACCGTACCGTCGTCGACACCTCGGCGCTGGTGCGCGATACCCATTTGCTGGTTAGCGAGCTGCAACGGCAGATGCCGCAATTGTTGTCCAACACCGACAAAACACTGCTGGCTGCCATCTCAGCGTTGAATAGAGCCGAAGGCTCGCTGCAAAAAATGGGTGATGCCGTTGGCCCGGATTCAGCCCTGACCGATACCCTGGATGCCATGAGACAGGCATCGCGCTCGATCCGCGACCTGACCGATTATCTGGAACGCCACCCGGAAGCCGTGCTGTCCGGCAAACAGCAGTGAGAACCTTGCCATGACTGTAATGACTATCGCGACACGGTTATTGTTAGCCGCCACGCTCCTGGGACAGATCGGCTGTGCGGGCACCACGCCACCGGCAGCGTTCTATCTGCTGGAACCTGCAACGCCCCTGGGCCAGGGCCGGGAAGACGCCGCTACGTCATGGCCCACGGTGATAGTGGCGCCAGTGCGCATCCCGCGTTATCTGGAGCGCCCGCACATGGTGATTGCCGAAGGTAGCGGTAGTTACCGGCTGGACGAATTTCACCGCTGGGCGGAATCTCTGGACGACAATATCACCCGGGTCATGATCCAGGAACTGTCGGCACAGGTACCGGCGCACATCGTTTCCGACCGCGGCTCACCGGTAGCCGACGCACGATTCCGTCTGAGTGTGACCGTGCTGGCATTTCATGTCGATGCCGCCGAGTCGCGGGCCAATTTCGACGTACAGTGGCGAATCAGCCAGGGCGAGGAGGTCATCGCAAAGCGCCATGCGGCCTATCGCGCCCCGGTGGCAGGAAACGATGCCACCGCACGGGTGGCGGCTTTGAACGATTGCCTGAGCCAGCTCAACCGAGACATTGCCGATGCACTAAACTTGGCGATAACCAAGGCTCGCTAACCTCGATCCAGCAGCTACTGGATGCTACGCATTGGCTGATCGCAAACCGTAGGCAGTAGGGGCAACCCTTGTGGTTGCCCGAGCTTGGGTAATCCTTGTGGTTGCCCCAAGCTTGGGTAATCCTTGTGGTTGCCCCAAGCTTGGGTAATCCTTGTGGTTGCCCCAAGCTTGGGTAATCCTTGTGGTTGCCCCAAGCTTGGGTAATCCTTGTGGTTGCCCAAGCCATTCAGCCCAAGCGATTTGGGCAACCACAAGGGTTGCCCCTACAGGGTTGCCCCCTATATCGCTGAATAGCTACCTCTTTTTTTTAACCAATGATCTGCCTGGAGACGATCTTTGAACAAGAACATGAAAATTTTGATTGTCGATGATTTTTCGACCATGCGAAGAATCGTCAAAAACCTGCTGAAAGACCTCGGCTTCACCAACACCGTGGAAGCCGACGATGGCAAGACCGCCTTACCCATACTGGAAAAAGGCGGCATCGATTTTCTGGTTACCGACTGGAACATGCCCGGCATGACCGGCATCGATCTTTTGAAAGCCGTCCGCGCCAACCCGAATCTCGCGCACCTGCCGGTATTGATGGTAACTGCCGAAGCCAAGCGCGAACAAATCATTATGGCGGCGCAGGCAGGCGTCAACGGTTACGTCATCAAGCCGTTCACCGCCGCAACGCTCAAGGAAAAAATCGAGAAAATTTTCGAACGCATCGACGGCTGATTCAGGAGACACGACCATGACGAGTGAACACCTGGATTTGGCCCGACAACTGGTTGCGGCTCTGGAAATGGGCGACGAAGCAAAAGCGGATGAGTTGCTCGATCGTGTGGCCGGTGCCAGAGAAGCCCAACTGTTTCAGGAAGTGGGCCGCTTGACGCGGCAACTGCACGACACCTTGGCCAGTTTCACGCTCGATGCCAGAATTGCCGACATGACAGCGTACGACATACCCGACGCCAAAGAGCGGCTGAATCATGTCATCACCATGACCGAGCAGGCCGCCGACCAAACCCTGACTGCCGTTGAAACCGCGCTGCCGATTGCCCAGGCACTGACAGAGCAATCGACACAGCTTTCGGCCCAGTGGTCGCGTTTTCTTGATCGAGAAATGCCACTGGACGAATTCAAGACAATGACGGCGGAAATCGCCGGGCACTTCCAATACGCCACACAAGGCTTGGACAAAATACAGGGTGGTTTGAACGACATCCTGATGGCCCAAGGCTTTCAAGACATCACCGGCCAGATCATCCGCCGCGTGATCGATCTGGTACACGAACTTGAAACCAGCATGGTCGATCTTATCCGCATTTCTGGGCGCAAATTCAAACCGTCGGATGCTATGGCAACCCAGCCTGAACTGCCCGGCCCCGTTGTACCGGGTATCGACGACAAGGCGGGCGATGTCGCCCGCAGCCAGGATGATGTCGATGATTTGTTGTCCAGTTTGGGTTTTTAGAGGGCTTTAGACTATGGCGATCGATTTGGATGACGAAATTCTTCAGGATTTTCTGATCGAGGCCGGCGAAATCCTCGATAAGCTGGGAGAACAACTGGTCGAACTGGAACAGGCCCCAGACGATTTCGACTTGCTCAATGCCATTTTTCGCGGCTTCCATACCGTGAAAGGCGGCGCCGGCTTTCTGGCCATTCATCCCTTGGTCGAACTATGTCATAGCGCCGAAGACGTGTTCAATGTCTTGCGACAGGGCGATCGTAAAGTGACCGCCGACCTGATGGATGTCATTCTGCAAGTCGTCGACCTCGTCAACGACATGTTTGGCCTAGTGCGGCAGGGCCGTGAACCCCAGCCTGCACCGGAAACCCTGTTGAATCGGTTGAAGGCGTATGCCAGCGCCGATGCGCATGAATCAGCGGCAGCCCAGGAAGAAACGGCAACCGGTCATCATGACGCAACTGCGGCCAACGCCATCAGCCAGCATGATAGTGTCATGCGGGAGTTCGACGCCATGCTGGACGCCGACGAATTGAACGCGCTGGCGGAATCGGATGACAATGCCGACGACATCACCGAGGCCGAGTTCGAAGACCTGCTGGATGCGCTGCACGGCCAGGGTGGCTCGCCCACGCCCAAAACGGGCGCACCGAACACGGCAGACGATGCCATCAGCGAAGCCGAATTCGAAAACCTGCTGGACGAATTGCACGGCAAAGGTCGTTTCAAGACACCGGCAAGCGCGGCGCAAACGCCCGCCTCTGGCGATATTACCGAGGACGAGTTCGATGCCTTGCTCGATCAATTGCACGGCAAGGGCAAATTCGATGCCCGCAAACTAACCATTCCACCAACAGAATCCGCCCAACCTGAAGACCATGCTGCGGCGGGGCCCACCCCAAAACCGGCAGAGGCGTCATCGACAGCCGCCAAAGCAAGCGAACGAGCCACCCGAGCAGACCCTCCGCCCGCCGCAGAAAAAACTAAAGCACCGCCGCCCCAGGCCGATACCACGGTACGGGTCGATACCCAAGTGCTCGACGACATCATGAACATGGTCGGCGAACTGGTGCTGGTACGTAACCGCTTTCAGACGCTGAAAGCCTCGGCGGAAACCAACGAGCCCTTAGCCCAAGCCATCGCCAATCTCGATGTCGTGACCGCCGATTTGCAATTGGCCGTCATGAAAACCCGGATGCAGCCGATCAAAAAAGTGTTTGGCCGCTTTCCGCGTGTGGTTCGCGACCTGGCACGCAGCCTGAAAAAAGACATCCGGCTGGATCTGATCGGCGAGGAAACCGATCTCGACAAAAACCTGGTCGAAGCCTTGGCCGATCCGCTAGTGCATCTGGTACGCAATGCCGTCGATCACGGCATCGAAATGCCAGATGAGCGCGAAGCCAAAGGCAAGCCGCGTGAAGGCGTGGTGGTACTCAAGGCGTCGCAGGAAGGCGATCACATCCAGTTGTCGATCCAGGACGACGGCAAGGGCATGAACCCCGATGTACTGCGGGCCAAAGTGGTCGAAAAAGGCTTGATGGATGAGGAATCGGCGGCGCGTCTCGACGACAAGGAGTGCTACAACCTGATCTTCATGCCCGGCTTTTCGACCAAAACCGAAATATCCGATGTTTCCGGGCGCGGTGTCGGTATGGATGTGGTCAAAACCCGCATTGCACAAATGAACGGCATCGTCGAAATCGATTCCAGGGAAGGCAAAGGCAGCACCATCATCATCAAGGTGCCGCTGACACTGGCCATCATGCCGACGCTGATGGTCAAGCTGGCTGGCCAGGCGTTTGCGTTACCCTTGGCCAGTGTGCTGGAAATTCTCGATCTCGACTTGTCGAAGACCAACAAGGTCGACAACCAGTTGGTCATCATGGTCAGAAACAAGGCGTTGCCCTTGTTTCATTTGAGCGACTGGCTGGCCAGGGATAATGCTTACCAAAACCAGAAGTCCGACAGCAACGCCCATGTGGTGGTGGTCAACGCGGGCGGCAGACAGGTCGGTTTCGTGGTCGATCAGTTGGTCGGTCAGGAAGAAGTCGTCATCAAGGCGCTGGGTGCCAAGCTGCAAGGACTGGACGGCTTGTCGGGCGCGACGATCACCGGCGATGGCAAAATCGCGCTGATACTGGATGTACCCGGCTTGATGAAACGCTATGCCGGGTCTTGACACGTAAGACCTGGCCACCCGGTTTTTATCGGACATTTCAATGCACGCGGTTTTCTACAAGGTCTGGTTTGGCAAATGGACATACTAAGCATCGTCGGCGTTCTGCTGGGGTTTTCCGCCATCATCGGCGGCAATCTGATGGCAGGTGGAGACATGGGCGCATTGATCAACCTGCATGCCTTCGTCATCGTGGCGGGTGGCACCTTGGGCGCCACCTTGCTGCAATTTCCACCACAAGTGTTCTGGCGCAGTTTGCGTATCCTCCGATGGATCGTCGTGCCGGAGAAACTGTTTCTCAACAAACAGATCGAAAAAATCGTGCGCTGGAGCACGCTGGCCCGCAAGGAAGGGCTGTTGGGCCTGGAAAACGTCATCGATAGCGAAAAGGACGGTTTTGCCAAGAAAGGCCTGCAACTGCTGGTGGATGGCAACGAACCCGGCGTGATTCGCGATTGCCTGGGAGTCGAACTCGATACCCGCGAGCATCTGGACATGCAGGCCGCGCGGGTTTTCGATGCCATGGGCGGTTTCGCACCCACCATAGGCATTCTCGGCGCGGTGATCGGCCTGATTCACGTCATGCAGAATCTGGCGAAGCCGGAAATGCTGGGTGCCGGTATCGCCACTGCTTTCGTCGCGACGATTTACGGCGTCGGGCTGGCCAATCTGTTGTTCATTCCGGTGGCCAACAAGCTGAAAACCCACATTCACCGGGCATCGCAAGCCAAAGAAATGTTGATCGAAGGCATATCGTCGATTGCCGAAGGTGAAAATCCGCGCAATATCGAACTCAAGCTGTCCGGCTTTCTGTTGAGCAAATAACTATGGCAAGACGCAAACGACGCAACCCGATCGAAGCTGAACAGCATGAACGCTGGATGGTGTCGTATGCCGACTTCATCACCCTGCTGTTTGCTTTTTTCGTCGTCATGTATTCGATTTCGTCAGTCAACAAAGGCAAATACGAGACATTTTCCGAATCGCTGGACAAGGCCCTGTTTCACAACGAAAAAATCCAGAAAGAAGCCGAACCCATTCAGGTAGGCCAGATACCCACCACGGTACAACCCATCGAACTGCCCAATCTGCTGACCGTGGAAGAGCGCGAACTGGGCGAAGAAATCATGCAGGAAAAGCGCCGCCTGAGCGAGGTTTCAGAGGAATTTCAGCGCGCACTCAAGCCCTTCGTCGAAAGTGAGCTGGTCGGCATCAAGAAACACGATTTCTGGGTTGAACTGGAAATGAACAGCGAGCTGTTGTTCGCCAGCGGCAAGGCCGAACTGTCCAGCAAGGCGTCGCCGGTTTTGCAGAAAGTGGCAGAAGTGGTGCGCGATGTGCCGAATGTCATCAATGTCGAGGGCTACACCGACAACATACCCATCGCCACCGGCCTCTACCCGTCCAACTGGGATTTGTCCTCGGCGCGAGCCACCAGCGTGGTCAAGGCGCTGGTGAAAAACGGTATCCCACCCGAGCGTTTGTCGGCGGTTGGCTACGGCGAGTTTCACCCGATCGCCGACAACGCCACCGAGGAAGGCCGCTTCAAGAATCGCCGCGTCGTGCTGGTGTTGATGTCGCAAGCCTTCGCCCGCTATGGCATGAGCGACGCCGAACGCGCCAAAGTGCTTAATTTCAAGTCCGAAGCCGAGTCGCCACAGCCCGGTACACCGCCTGCGGCCCAGCCGAATCCATGAAAATCTGGTCTGTCTCCAATCAAAAAGGTGGCGTCGGCAAAACCACGACGGTGGTGACGCTAGGTGGCCTGCTGTCGTCACAAGGCTACAGAACCTTGCTGGTCGATCTCGACCCGCACGGCTCGCTCACCAGTTATTTCAAAATGAATCCCGATGACGTCGAGATGGGCGTGTACAACCTGTTCCGCGATGCCAGCGAAAAAAAGAAAACGATAGACCCGCACAGTTATGTCGCGCCGACCGAGTTCGACGGCTTGTCGGTGCTCCCGGCATCGACGGCGATTGCCACGCTGGATCGGCAAGTCGCCCAAATGGGCGGTATGGGCCTGGTGGTATCTATGGCGCTGACCAAAATGGCCCACCGCTACGACCACGTCATCATCGACAGCCCGCCCATGCTGGGCGTGTTGATGATCAACGCCCTGGCGGCCTGCGATCATCTAATCATTCCGGTTCTGGCCGAATTCCTGGCGCTGAAAGGGCTGGAACGCATGGTACGAACCCTGCAAATGGTGTTCCACTCCCGCAAAACCCCGCCCCGGTTCATCATCGTGCCCACCATGTTCGACAAGCGCACCAAGGCCGCCAAAGACAGCCTGGTCGCGCTGCATCAGCAATATGCCGACAACGCCTGGGATTCGGTGATTCCGGTCGATACCCGCATCAGGGAAGCCAGCCGTATGGGCGTGCCGTTATCACTATTCGACAAAAACGCCAAGGCAGTCGAAGCCTACGGCTATTTGCTGGAATCCTTGTTGCTTGAACAACCAAGCAATACTAAAACGGCGCTGCGAACATGAGTCAGCACAAACCACAGCAACGGGTGATGCAGCAAGAGCTGGCGCTGGATGTGTATCTTGGCACCCTGCTCGATGAGGTAGCGGAGGCCGAGGAAGTCGTTCGCCACCTTCCGGTTGACGCAGCGACGGGTTTGGTGGCCAAAACTGAAATCGTCCCGCCGATTCAATTGGAAGACAAAAAAACCGTAGTACGAGCAACAACGCCACTTGTCGCACCGACAAACGGCACCAAGCTGCACCCGCTGTCCATCATGCCCGATTGGTCGCGCCGGGAGTTTCAGGCCCTGTTTTTCAAGGTGGGGCATTTGACGCTGGCAACACCGCTGGTCGAACTGTCCAGAGCACTGAGCATAGTGCGCAGCCCTGCCACGATTCCCGGCCAGCCGTCGTGGTTCATCGGCCTGCTGGACGATGACGGCAGCCGTATCGGCGTACTGGACACGGCGCAGCTCATGCTGGGCAAAAGCCGTGGTGCTCGCGATCTTGCCGCGACGCCGTTCAAACAGATTCTGGTGACCAAAGACAACCGCTGGGGCCTTGCCTGCGACGAATTGTTGACCATAGGCCACCTGACGCCAGACAAAGTCCGCTGGCGTACCGGCAGGCAAAAAAGGCCCTGGCTGATCGGCACGGTGATCGAAGAGCTGATCGCCGTCATCGACCTCGACGCCCTGGTGCCACGACGAAAAAACCAGGATCAAACGCCTTTGGCGACAAAGACTGTGTCGAGGTGAGTTGTTTCCCGGACAAGCAGGAAGGGAGATTTAAGGCGCGGGTTAAACGATTACATTTTGCCCGATAACTGCTAGGCTTGCCGCCAAATAATTTGCCAGAGTGCCATCATTGGAACAAGACTTAACCACCGACTTGTGTGTCTTGCAAAGACATCTGGATGGCATGCTGGACCGGGTTCAACAAAACAGCCTGACGTTGAAGCGGCTGCAATCGTTTGAGATGCGCATGCTGGGAGTCAACTCGCTGGTGGAGTTGATCGAGTTCATACTCGAAGAGTCGAAAACCCTGTTCGATCTCGACATCGTCAGCCTGACGCTGCTCGATCCGAAAAACGAGGTGGCCGATTATTTGTCCGGCGATCATTACCGCTACGCCACACGTCCCGGCCTGCTGTTGCTCAAGGACGAACAAATATTCAAAACCCTATTCATGTTTTCCGGGCGGCCCTTGCTCGGCGCTTACCAACCGGCCAGTCATCAGTGCTTTTTCGCATCGCTGCCCTCGCCACCGGCATCGGTGGTATTGGCACCTGTCATCCGGCGCGGGCGTTTTTTGGGGTCTGTCAATTTTGGCAGCCTGAAGCCCGAACGCTTTTTACACAGCATGGGCACCGATTTCATCGAGCACCTGGCTTCGGTGATCGGCGTCTGCCTGGAAAACATCCTCAACTTCGAAACCATGCGCCGCACCAGCCTGGTCGACCCGCTAACCGGTGTCAACAACCGGCGTTTTCTGGAACAGCGCATCGAAGAGGAGCTGGATCGCAGTGTACGCAATCGCGAAGCCTTGTCCTGCCTGTTTCTCGATATCGACTTCTTCAAGCGCATCAACGATGGCCATGGCCATCAGGCCGGCGATCACGTACTGGTTACAGTAGCCGGCTCGATCAAAAAACAGTTGCGCAGCAACGACGTGCTGGCACGTTACGGTGGCGAAGAGTTCGTCGCGCTGTTATCGCAAAGTGACGAGAACATCAGTGCCGATGTTGCCGAACGTATCCGGGCGACAGTTGAACGCTTACGAATAACGGTTGATGAGCGGGGGATTCCGGCCACACTGTCCATCGGTATCGCCACATTCAAACCCGAACAGAGCAGCGGCAGGAAAGCGGCGGCGGAACTGGCCAAAGAATTGATCCAGGCCGCCGACGAGGCCTTGTACCGGGCCAAAAACAATGGCCGCAACCGGGTCGAGAACCATGGTTTGATCGACGATGCTGCTGCTGCGGTGACAGTCGCCGTTCAGTCGTAACCGTCGGGATTCTGGCTTTGCCAGCGCCAGGTGTCCGTCATCATCTGATTCAAATCCCGTTCAGCCTGCCAGCCCAGCGCCTGTTTCGCCCGTGATGGATCGGCGTAGCAGGCGGCAACATCGCCTGGCCGCCGTTCGGTCATGCGGTAAGGCAGCGGGCGACCTATCACAGCGGAAAATGTCTTCACCATGTCGAGCACACTGTAACCGTTGCCGGTGCCCAGGTTGAAAGCCTCGCACAGACTGGCATCGTGCTCTTGTCGCATCAGCCAGGCCAACGCTTTGATGTGGCCCTGGGCCAGATCGACGACATGGATGTAATCGCGGACGCCGGTGCCGTCGTGGGTGGCGTAGTCGCTGCCGAACACCGACAAAATCTCCAGTTTGCCGATGGCAACCTGCGACAGATAAGGCATCAGGTTGTTAGGAATGCCGTTGGGGTCTTCACCTATCAGCCCGCTGTGATGGGCACCTATCGGGTTGAAATAGCGCAATATGGCAATTTGCCAGGGTGTTTTGCCGGGGCTGAAGTGGTCGGAATTTTGCGCGTCACGCAGGATGTCTTCGATGAACAGCTTGGTGCGGCCATAAGGGTTGGTCGCTTGCAGCGGGAAATCTTCGACAATCGGCACGCAGTGCGGGTCGCCGTACACCGTGGCCGAGGAGCTGAACACCAGTTGTTTGACATCGTGTGCGCTCATCACCTCCAGCAAGGTCAGCGTACCGCTAATGTTGTTGTGGTAATACGCCAGCGGTAGCTGGCAGGACTCACCCACTGCTTTCAGGCCAGCGAAGTGAATCACCGCGCTGATGGGGTAACGGACGAAAATCTCGGTCAGGCCGGGTCTGTCGTTGATGTCGGTCTGATGAAAGGCAATTTTCCGGCCGCTGATACGCTCGATGCGGCGAACCGATTCGATCTTGCTGTTGCTGAGGTTGTCGATGATGACGACCTCGTAGCCACTGTCCAGCAGCGCCACACAGGTATGACTGCCAATGTAACCTGCACCGCCGGTGACCAATATGGTTTGTGTCATGTTCGTTCCTTGTGATTGAGTCAGATGTAGCTATGGTTCTGGCCTTAAATAATTTCCCGATTTAACCTAATCTGAGAACCGCATCCTGTGGACTGCCAGCCATCGCGCCAGTCCGTAAGATGGATAACCGGGCAAGCTCAGAACCTGCACGACCGCAGTGGTATCGAGCCTATGCGTGACGTGCTATAAGCCCGTGGAAAATTAATGATCTTAGTGTATAAAATTCAAATGGGTTATGCGTTTTTACCTAAAATCAGGTCGCTTTTGTCTGTTTCAGAACATGCCTCTTGGATGATAATTGTTATAACTTACTAATTTTTATGAATAAAATTAAGATTCTTTTCGTTTGCATGGGCAACATCTGCCGCTCGCCCACGGCTGAAGGCGTTTTTTCCCATTTAGCAGGATCCAGACAGCTTGCGCATCGTTTCGACATCGACTCGGCAGGCACCCATGCCTATCACATCGGTGACGCGCCCGATCTCAGGGCACAACGCGCTGCCCGGGACAGAGGCGTCGAGATAAAACACATCCGGGCACGGAAAATCGCACCCGCCGATTTCGACGTCTACGATCACATTCTGGTCATGGACGACGAAAATTACAGCCATGTCATGGAAATTTGCCCGGACGATCACCAGCCCAAAGTCAGACATTTTCTCGACTACGCGCCCCATCTGAATGAGCGTGAGGTGCCCGATCCTTACTACGGCGGCAGTTATGGCTTCGAGCGGGTGCTGGATTTGGTGGAAGCCGCTTCCGAAGGATTTTTGAAAGCAACCCTGGGTAACCAGTCGACAGGAGATTAGACATGGCAATCGTAAGCAACACGGTCGATTACCTGGACGGCGACACCGTTCTGCAAGGCTTTTTCGCCTATGACGACAGCCTTCAGGGCCAAAGACCCGTGGTGCTGATTCATCACGCCTGGGCTGGCCGCGACGAGTTCGTCGCCGAAAAAGCCAGAAAACTGGCCTCGCTGGGCTACCTGGCGTTCGCTGCCGACGTCTACGGCAAAGGCATTCGCGGCAACAACACAGCGGAAAATGCCGCACTGATGCAGCCCTTCATGCAGAACCGGGCCATGCTGCAACAGCGCTTGCTGGCTGCGTTGAATGCGGCTCGCGTCATGCCATGGGCGGATGACGAACGCATCGCCGCCATCGGCTTTTGTTTTGGCGGTCTGTGCGCACTCGATCTTGCCCGCAGCGGCGCGGCCATTCGTGGCGTCGTATCGTTTCATGGCTTACTGCTACCAGCAGACAACCTCCCCGCGCCCGACATCAAAGCCAAAATCCTGGTGCTGCATGGCGCTGATGACCCCATGGTCAGCATCGACCAGGTCGTCGCCTTACAGCAGGAACTGACCCGCGCCAGGGCAGACTGGCAGATGCACAGTTACGGCCATACGATGCACGCTTTTACCAATCCGGCGGCCAACGACCCGGGTTTCGGCACGGTTTACAACCCAGTGGCGGATCGCCGATCGTGGCAAGCAGCCTTGAACTTTCTCGACGAGATATTGGTTGTTTCATAAATGCTTGGCAACAGCGCCATGAGCATTCCATGCAAGAACTGATGGGAAATTAATGTTCGCCTAACGATCGCAACAGGCGTTTGTTATACTTCCGGGCTTTTCAAATCGACCGGTTGCCAAGCAGATTTGCCACCGATCATCCCGGACCGCGCACCCTGCGGGTATGACGCCAACCGCCTTCCTCTTAAACCTCCATGTCAGACTTCGCCAAAGAAATCATCCCGGTCAATCTCGAAGACGAGATGAAACAGTCCTATCTCGATTACGCCATGAGCGTGATCGTCGGCAGGGCGCTTCCTGACGTCCGGGACGGTCTCAAGCCGGTGCATCGCCGGGTTCTCTACGCGATGAGCGAACTGGGCAACGACTGGAACAAACCTTACAAAAAGTCGGCCCGCGTCGTCGGTGACGTCATCGGTAAATACCATCCGCATGGCGACACGGCGGTGTACGACACCATCGTCCGCATGGCTCAGCCGTTTTCACTGCGTTACATGCTGATCGACGGCCAAGGCAATTTCGGCTCGGTCGATGGCGACTCACCCGCCGCGATGCGGTACACCGAAGTCCGCATGGCAAAAATTGCCCATGAACTGCTGGCCGACATCGACAAGGAAACCGTCGATTTCGCGCCCAACTATGACGAATCGGAATCCGAACCCAGGGTTCTACCAACGCGGGTGCCCAATCTGCTCATCAACGGTTCCGCCGGGATAGCCGTCGGCATGGCAACCAACATTCCGCCGCACAATCTGGGCGAGGTCGTCAGCGCCTGTCTGGCATTGATCGCCAACCCGGATTTGACGCTGGCCGATTTGATGAACCTGGTGCCAGGGCCGGATTTTCCAACCGCCGCCATCATCAACGGCGCGGCCGGCATCCGCGAGGCTTACGCCACCGGGCGTGGCCGCATTTACCTGCGCGCACGCTGCCATTTCGAAAACATGGCCGACAGCAGCCGTCAAGCCATCATCACCACCGAACTGCCGTATCAGGTCAACAAAGCCAAGCTGCTGGAGAAAATCGCCGAACTGGTCAAGGAAGGCAAAATCGATGGCATTTCAGGTTTGCGCGATGAGTCCGACAAAGACGGCATGCGCATGGTGATCGAACTGCGCCGGGGTGAAGTGGCCGACGTAGTGCTGAACAATCTGTACAAACAAACCCAGATGCAGACCGTATTCGGCATCAACATGGTGGCGCTGCACGACGGCAGGCCGCATTGTCTGAACCTCAAGGACATACTGGCCGCCTTCATCGACCACCGCCGCGAAATCGTCACCCGCAGAACCCTTTTCAATCTGCGCAAAGCCCGTGAGCGCGCCCACATCCTGGAAGGCCTGGCCGTTGCCCTGGCCAACATCGACGAGATGATAGAGCTGATAAAAACCTCGGCCAATCCGCAAGAAGCCAGGGCAGGCTTGCTGGCACGCACCTGGAACGCGGGTTTGGTGGCATCGCTGCTGGACAGGGCCGATGCCGACCGTTCGCGGCCTGATGACCTCGGCCTGGAATTCGGCTTGGTGGAAGGTTACTACCGTCTGTCGGACGCCCAGGCGCAAGCCATTCTGGATTTACGCCTGCATCGACTGACCGGCCTGGAACAGGAAAAAATCGTCAATGAATACAGGCAGTTGCTGGAACTGATCGACGAATATCTGCACATCCTCGGCAGTGATACGCGGCTGATGGAGGTCATCAAGGAAGAACTGGAAGCCATCAAAATCGAATACGCCGATGCCCGCCGCACCGAAATCATCGAAGACTATTCCAACCTCTCTGCCGAAGACCTCATCACCGAAGAAGACATGGTGGTCACCATGTCGCATGAAGGCTACGTCAAAACCCAGCCCTTAAGCGACTACAAAGCGCAACGCCGGGGCGGACGCGGCAAGTCGGCGACGGCCACCAAGGAAAACGACTTCGTCGAAAAACTCATCATCGCCAACACCCATGACACCATTTTGTGCTTCTCATCGCGCGGCAAGGTGTACTGGCTGAAAGTCTATGAACTGCCGCTGGCCAGCCGTGCATCGCGGGGCAAACCCTTCGTCAACCTGCTGCCGCTGGACAGCGATGAAAAAATCAACGCCATACTGCCGGTACGCGATTACGCCGAAGACCGCTTCGTCTTCATGGCAACCGCATCCGGCACCGTCAAGAAAACGCCGCTCACCGAGTTCGCCTTCCAGCTTGCCAAGGGCAAAATCGCCATCGATTTGCGTGAAAACGACACGCTGGTCGGCGTCGCCCTCACCGATGGCCAGCAAAACGTCCTGCTGTTCAGCAGCGACGGCAAGGCGGTGTGCTTCAACGAAACCGACGTTCGCTCCATGGGTCGCACCGCCAGCGGTGTCCGCGGCATCCGCTTGCAAGACGGCGACAAGGTGATTTCGCTGATTATTTCGACGGACGGCACCGTGCTCAACATCACCGAAAACGGTTACGGCAAACGCACCCGCATCGAGGAATTCACCCAGCACAAACGGGGTGGCCAAGGTTTGATCGCGATTCAGACCTCAGAGCGCAATGGCTCGGTGGTCGGTGCCGTTCTGGTCAACGATAACGACGAAATCATGCTGATTACCGACGGCGGCATTCTGGTACGCACCCGCGTCAACGAAATCTCGGTCGTAGGCCGCAACACCCAGGGCGTAACCGTCATTCGGCTCGACAAGGGCGAGAAAGTGGTCGGCGTGGATAAAATAGAAGGCCTGGGCGATGACGATGGCGATGGCGAATTGACCAACGACGACAATTTGGTAACCGACAGCGGTAATGAGCCGGTTCTATAAAACCAATCGGCAAGAACCTTGTTTCTGGTTCCCACGGTCTCCGTGGGAACCCATACCGGCTTTTCTACACAGACCAGCCCCTGATGCAGCGTCCGTATGCATTCCCACGCAGAGCGCGGGAATGAGAGAACCGTAGGCTGCGGCGCGCGTTGCTTACCGCATCCTGCCGATCGTTCCCACCTACCCTACCCTGTTTTCAAAGAACGCCCCGTCCGTAATGCACCCTCAAGCTGCTGGTCGATCTGCTGCTGAAGCTCGCACAACGCTTGATAGGCCTGCTCCATCTCGCTGCCGGGGTTTGCCAGTGTATGCTGCATGATGTGCTGGCCTTGTCCGAAAAGCCGGGTGTGCAAGCCGGTCATGTCATCCAGCCATTGACTATCGTAAAGCCGCTGCTGCCTGGCCAGCTTGAGCCAGCGACCGAAGTGGCTTTTTTCCGACACCATGACCGGCCAGCGGACGGAAACAGTGGGCTGGGTCAGACGCTGTTCGATCTGCTGCAACCAGTGCCGCAGGCCGATGCGATGAATCTCGATCCGGGCTTGCGCGACAGTGAAGTCGTTGCCGGAATAATGCCTCAACACCGGATAAGACCGAAAAGCCGCCAGCCAATTCTCGAACGCAGCCACCGGTAAAGGTTTGGCGATCAGATACCCCTGCAACACATTACAACCCAGCAGCGCCAACACGCTGGCATGTTGCTGATTTTCGACACCTTCGGCGATCACGGTGCGACGGAAAGCGTGGCTAAGGCCGATCACGCTCTCGACGATGGCGTAATCGTCGGCATCGTCCAGCATGTCGCGCACGAAGCCTTTGTCGATTTTGACGGTATCCACCGACAAATGCCGCAAATGCGCCAGCGATGAATAACCGGTGCCGAAATCGTCGAGCGCCGTCGTCACCCCCAGGGCATCGCGGCAATAACCGATCACCCGGTCGACCGCCGACAAATCGTCGAGCGCACTGCTTTCGAGAATTTCCAGTTGCAGGAAACGCGATTCCACCTGCGGATTTTTCGCCAGCGTCTCCGTCAAGTGTTCGATGAAATCCGGCGCCAGCAAATGATGGGCGGCGATGTTGACGCTGATTTCCAGCAAGCGCCCCTGGCCGTGCCAACTACACAACTGTTGCCAAGCGTGTTCCACCACCCATTGGCCGATGGCGATTTCCAGTGGCGTACCTTGCACCGTCGGCAGGAACTCCAGGGGTGGAATCATGCCCCGTTCGGGGTGCAGCCAGCGGATCAGCG
>PESC01000038.1 GCA_002929135.1 Methylomonas sp. | reverse complement strand
CTGGTTTCTGGTTCCCACGGTCTCCGTGGGAATCCATACCAGCCTTGCTACGCAGTGCTTGCCTTCATCGGCGCATGTCTGCATTCCCACGCAGAGCGTGGGAACGAGGGCAAACTGGCAAATCAGCAAAGCAAACCAAAAAATAACGGTAGCGTCATAGCACGCAGCCACTCCTGGTTTCTGGTTCCCACGGTCTCCGTGGGAATCCATACCAGCCTTGCTACGCAGTGCTTGCCTTCATCGGTGCCCGTCTGTATTCCCATGCGGAGCGTGGGAACGAGGGAGTCCTTATTGCTTTGGCCGCGATCTCAACCAATACGGCAACCCGGATGAAAACGACCATCGAACTGCCCGACCCGATGGGGAGTAACGACGAAACAGATCGATCCATGAATTCTGCCTTGTACAGGGAGACCGATAAACTGGAAAAGGCCTTCATCCCGCCGTCCGACCTCGAACGACTGGCACTGGATATTAAAACCTGGGGACAGGCACTCGGTTTTCAGCAAATCGGCATCAGCGACACCGATTTGACCGACGCCGAAGCCCATTTGCAGGATTGGCTGCAAGCCGGGATGCACGGTGACATGGCTTATATGGCGACGCACGGCCTGAAGCGTAGCCGCCCAGCCCTGCTGCAACCGGGCACACGCAGCATCATCAGTGCGCGGATGGACTATCTGCCAGAAGTTGCACAGCAAAGCCAGGCTGTGCTCGACGATCCGGCCATGGCCTTCGTATCGCGCTACGCCCTAGGCAGGGATTATCACAAGGTGTTGCGCAACCGCTTGCAGCTACTGGCCAACCGTATTGCCGATGCCGTCGGCCCGTTCGGTTATCGGGTGTTTACCGACAGCGCGCCGGTGCTGGAAAAAGCCATTGCCGAGAAAGCCGGTCTGGGCTGGATCGGCAAACACAGCAATTTAATCAATCGCAAAGCCGGTTCCTGGTTTTTTCTTGGCGAGATTTACACCGATTTACCCTTGCCCGCCGACGAAGCCGCCAGGCCGCATTGCGGCCAGTGCCGTGCCTGCCTGGATATTTGCCCGACACAAGCCATCGTTGCGCCGTACCGTGTCGATGCCCGCCGTTGCGTGTCGTATCTGACCATCGAATTACACGGCAGCATTCCCGAAGATTTGCGCCCCTTGATTGGCAACCGCATTTACGGTTGCGACGATTGCCAGCTCATTTGCCCGTGGAACCGTTTCGCCCGATTGAGCGCGGAAACCGATTTCAGAGCCAGACACCGGCTGGATGGCAGCACCTTGCTGACACTGTTCAACTGGAGCGAAGCCGAGTTCCTGCATAACACCGAAGGCTCGGCCATACGCCGTATCGGCTATCAGCGCTGGTTACGCAACATTGCCGTCGCCCTGGGTAACGGCCCGGCGACCACCGACGTGACAGAGGCTTTAGCTATCAAACTCAAGCTGCGCGATGCGTCCGAACTGGTCAGGGAGCATGTTGTTTGGGCGTTACGACAATTGCAGCGCAACAGCGCGGTGTTTTAAGCCTTCTGGCTCCCACGGCCTCCGCTCTGTGTGGCAATGCGAACAGATTACGTACCGCCAGTCATAGGCGATAATGTGACACGGTTCGACAATTGCCTGTGCTCGGACAGCTCTCCAGACTACTCACCCATGACCGACTTCGCCCTGTACACTGCCGCCCGGATCAAACAAATCGAACGCATCGCCATCGAAGACTTGGGGCTGCCCGGCATAGTTCTGATGCGCCGTGCCGGGCAGGCGGCGTTCGCTGCCTTGATGCAGCGCTGGCCCGATGCCAAAGCCATCACCGTGTTCTGCGGCGGCGGCAATAACGGCGGCGATGGTTATGTCGTCGCTCGTCTGGCCTTGCAGGCAGGTCTGCATGTCGTATTGATGGCGCTGGTCGATGCCGGTGAACTCAAGGGCGATGCCCTGACCTCGTGCCAGGATTTCATGGCCGCAGGCGGACGCGTCCAGCGATTCGACGGCACAGGCGCAATCGAAGGCGTCGTGGTCGATGCGCTGCTGGGCACCGGGCTGAATCGCCAGGTCGATGCGGGTTACGCAACCGCGATCAATCACATCAATCACAGCAAGATGCCTGTCATCGCCATCGATCTGCCTTCCGGCTTGAATGCCGATACCGGTGCCGTGATGGGTGATTGTGTGCGTGCCAATATGACCATAACCTTCATCGCCCGCAAGACCGGTTTGTTCACCGGTCAGGCGGCCGATATGACCGGCGATGTCGTCTGCGACGACCTTGCCGTGCCGACGACAGCGTTTTCGAGCATCGAACCTGAAGCACATCTGCTGGTGCCGCGCCCCATGGCCAAACGCCGCCGCTGCGCGCACAAGGGCGATTGCGGGCGGCTGGTGCTGGTAGGTGGCAACCTCGGGTTCAGCGGTGCCATTCGTCTGGCGGGCGAAGCAGCCCTGCGTGGCGGTGCCGGGCTGGTCAACATTCTGACTCACCCGGATCATGCCACGGTGCTGAACTTGGGACGACCGGAGCTCATGTGTCGCGGTGCCGATGAGTCGAATGCCGGGCAGCGTATGCTGGCCGCCGCCGATGTCCTCGTCGTCGGCCCTGGCCTGGGTCTGGATGCCTGGGCAGAAGCCTGTTTTCAGGCGGCGCTGGATGCCAACCAGCCTGGCGTGGTTGATGCCGATGGTCTGAATCTGCTGGCGACAAAGCCCTGCAAACGCGACGATTGGATACTGACGCCGCATCCCGGCGAAGCCGCAAGATTACTGAATTGCACGACCGGCGACATTGCCGCCGACCGTTACGCGGCAGTCCGCGCCCTGCAAAGCAAATACGGCGGCGTTTGCGTACTGAAAGGCGCTGGTACGCTGATTGCCGATGACAGCACGATTCGTGTCGCAACCGTCGGCAACCCCGGCATGGCGTCCGGCGGCATGGGCGACGTGCTGGCTGGCTTATGCGGCGCCCTATTGGCGCAAGGGCTGAGTGCGTTCGATGCTGCCTGTTTGGCGGTCGATACCCATGGTCGCGCTGCCGATCGTGTGGCCGCAACTCACGGCGAAATCGGCTTGCTGGCCAGCGATCTGTTGGTTGAAATCCCGGCTTTGCTCAACGGCTTATGACCATAGAACTCGAAAATTCCGACGAAACCGAAGCCTTTGGCGCTCTGCTGTGGCGGCTATTGCCGGAAAAATGCCTGGTATTCCTGCACGGCGATCTGGGCGCAGGCAAAACCACGCTGGCAAGAGGCTTGCTACGCGCGGCAGGTTATTCAGGTGTAGTCAAAAGCCCGACCTACGGCCTGGTCGAAGACTATCAACTCGATCAGCGCCGGGTGCTGCATTTCGACCTGTACCGCTTGCAAGACCCGGAAGAACTGGAATGGCTGGGCATGGCCGATTATCTGGCGCAGCCTGCGTTGTGCCTGGTGGAATGGCCGCAACAGGGGCAGGGTTTGCTGCCCGAACCGGATGTTGAACTAAGCCTGCGCCACAGCGGCGAAAAAAGAGTCTTGCAAATCAACATCGTGTCGGAATTGCTAAAAAACAGGGATGATTTCATCTGGAAAAACAAAGACCTGTTGTTATAATCTCATCCCGTTTGTATTTATTTTTGGTAACTATTCAGCGAAATCCGCAGTAACTATCTGCATTCCCACGCAGAGCGTGGAAATGCAGATAGTTACTGCGTTTTTCCAGCATTCCGACGACTCAGCGAGGCGGCAAATGATCAGGTTGATTGGGCTGGTAACCATGGTGTTTTGGGCTGTGACGGCATACGCGCTACCTGCGCGTATCGCGGCCCTGAATTTTTCCGGGGGGCAAGGCGAAGGCGTGACGATCGATGTCAGCGGCAGCCCGAAGTATCGTTATTTCACGCTGCAAAACCCCAGCCGTCTGGTCGTCGACCTGTTCGACACGCTACCGGTGGGTGCGCTTACCCAGCCAGCAGTCGATCATCCACTAGCCCTAGCCGTGCGTACCGCCGTGCGTAACGATCACGATGTTCGCATCGTGGTCGAGCTGAAAAACGCTGTCGAAGCCCATGCCGCTGCCCTGAGCACGGCGACCGGCCTGCAAATCAAAATCGGCCTGACGGCGAAAGCCAGCACCAATTCAGCCGCCAGCGCGGGCCAGTCGGTCAAGCCGGTAAAAATGCCAACACTGGCCGCTGCCGAAAAAGCCGACGGACGCAGTGGCGAGGGCAAGGCCAGAATCAAAGCCGAACCCGAGGTATTGGCTACCCAGTCCGCCCCCCGAAAAACCGCACGCTCATCCGGCAAGGGCCGTGACATCGTGATTGCGATAGACCCCGGCCATGGCGGCAAGGACATCGGCGCCCAAGGCCCGGGCGGTACGCAGGAAAAAGACGTGGTATTCGCTATTGCCAAACGCCTTGAAAGCGCCGTCAACCGCCAGCCGGGCATGAAAGCGGTGATGATACGCAACGGCGACTACTTCGTGAAACTGCGCGAGCGCGTCAACATTGCCGAGCGGGCCAAGGCCGATTTACTGATTTCGATACACGCCGATGCCTTTGAAGACACCAGTGCTCACGGTGCCTCGGTGTACACCCTGGCGGAAAAAGGCGCGTCGAGTTCGGTGGCGCGCTATCTGGCCGCCAGTGAAAATGCCGCCGACATGGCCGAAGGCAACGGCGTTCACGATGAGACCCTGGCCTCGGTACTGGCCGACTTGAGCCATAAGGCTGCGAAAGACGCCAGCCAGCATGTCGGCAATCGGGTTTTGCGCAGCGTCAAGGGCGTGGGCCATCTGCATCGTTCCAGCGTACAGAAAGCCGGATTCGTGGTGCTGAAATCCCCCATTCCATCGGTATTGATCGAAACCGCGTTCATTTCCAACCCGGCAGAAGAAAAACGTCTGAATTCCAGGGCCTATCAGGATCAAATGGCGAATGCAGTATTCAGCGGCATCATGGCGCATTTCAAACGCTATGCCCCGGCGGATACCTTGTTTGCCCAACTGCAAAAATCGGGGGCTATCCGTCTGGCATCGCGTGGCAGCGATAACGCAGAAACCGTCGCCCGCCGGGATGTTGCCGCCAAATCCGCAGCAAAAGCCGTCCGCCATGTGGCGTCTCGTGGCGAAACCCTGGCAGGTATTGCCAGACAATACGGCGTATCGGCCCGCGAACTGCGTCATGTCAACGCCTTGGGTGCCGACGATGTCCGCGTCGGCCAAGTGTTGACCATACCCCAGGCCATTTGAGCGCAGTGTTCGCCTGCTTGCGGCTTCAGGCTGGATATGGATTCCTGCGGAGACCGTGGAAGCCAGAAAAATCCCTCCACTCTGCGGGAGAGGGTTTGGGGATTCAATATGAAACAATGAACGACTTCGACCCATTCCTCGAACCCTCACGATGCAAGTACAGACTGCCACTACCAACCACTTCTTTCGGCACGCCTGTTGTTTCGAGGCTGCACTGACACCACTGGCACTGGGCCTGGGCTGGCTGACCAATACCAATCCCATCATCGACTTGCGCTGGACGGAAGCTGCCTTGACCAACGGCATATTGGCCACGCTGCCCATGGTGTTGCTGTTTTTTGCCTTGCAGGCGCTTCCTGTCAACGCCCTGCAAACAATACGCCGATTGTTGCTGGAAACCTTGGGTTCCCGGCTGCATCAGCGACATTGGGCCGATCTTCTGGTGCTGGCCGCCATTGCCGGTTTTTCCGAAGAGCTGCTATTTCGCGGCAGCTTGCAACCCTGGCTGGAGCGATTATTCGAACCGACGGGCGGTCTCATCGTCAGCAATCTGGTTTTCGCCCTGGCGCATGCCGTTACGCCGCTTTATGCGGTAATGGCCTTCCTGATGGGACTCTACCTCGGTTTTTGCCTGGACTACGGCGGCGAACGCAATCTGCTGACGCCTATGGTCGTGCATGGACTCTACGATTTCGTGGCGTTTCTCGTTATCATCCGCCACTACCGTCAGTTGACTGCCAAAACCCTTTGAATTCATGTCCAAGACCCAAACCAATACGGCAACCCCGTTGAGAATTCACTGGCTGATTTGCTTCGCGGCGATACTCGGTCTGATGGTCTACAACGTGGCCTGCCATCTCTGGCTGCAAGACCACCGTCTGGCACTCGATGAATCACAGCGCATACTGATACGCTCGATTTTTTATCTGTTGGCAATTGCGCTGTTTCCATTCACCAAACTGGTACGCCACATCCTGCTGCGCCTCAACCAGACCATGCCGGGCGATGACAGCAGCCGTGCGCGTTACCTGAAAACCATCATCGTGACGCAGGCCCTGATCGGCATCAACGGACTGTTCGGCCTGGTCATGTTCTACCTCGGCGACGACTACAACACGCTGTATATATTCTCGTTGCTTGCCGCAGTGGGCTTGGCTCTGCACCGACCGCAGGCCGACGAATACGCAGCCATCGTGCACAGCCGCAGAGTTGATTAGCGTGCATTTAGACATCGCATTCGGATTGTCGCAGCCCTCGTGGAAACCCCGCGCCAGACTCGATGCTCGAAACGAGCGTTGATGGATATGAATTTGGCTATGACTAAGCGGTTTTGCCTGATGTTGCCGCTGGCATTGACTGCGGCGTGTGCCGTTGGCCCGGATTACCAAGCGCCCGCGTCAAGCGCGCCCGATCACTACACACAGAGCACCTCATCTTCGTCATTCGTCGAACGCGAGGTGGAAACCGAGTGGTGGAAAGCCTTCGACGATGCCCAATTGACGGCACTGATCGAGCAGGCTCTGGCACACAATTACGAGCTACAGGCGGCAAAAGCCAATTTGCGCGAGGCGCGGGCGCTGTATCTGGAATCGGGCCTGAATCTGGCGCCGGCCATCACGGCGCGTGGCAATTACACCGAACAGAAACGCAGTGTGGGTTCGTTGAACAACCGTACCTTCGTGCCGCGTGAACTCAAACTGTTCAGCACCGGCTTCGACGCTTTCTGGGAGGCCGACCTGTTTGGTCGTTTGCGCCGCAGCGTCGAGGCCAGCGACGACGAGGTCGAGGCCGAAGAAGCCAGTTTGCGCGATGTCGGCATCAGCCTGATTGCGGAAGTCGCCCGTAATTACTTCGAATTGCGTGGCCTACAACGGCAGTTGGCCGTGGCGCAAGAACACGTTCGCAATCAGGCGCAAACCTTGGCGATCACCCAAGCCAAAGTCGACAATGGCCGGGGTACGCAATTCGATGTGGCCCGCGCCCAAGCCCAGCTAGACACCACTCGCGCCACGTTGCCACCTGTCGCCGCTGCCATCGATCGCGCCATTCACCGCCTTGGTGTGTTGTGCGGCCAGATGCCTGCGGCATTGAGCGAGCCATTGTCGAAATCCGCCAGCATTCCCAGGGCGCCGGAAGTGATCGCCATCGGCAATCCGTCCGAGCTGCTACGTCGCCGCCCCGACATCCGCATGGCGGAACGCACACTGGCCGCCGCCACTGCCCGCATCGGCGTCGCCACCGCCGAGCTGTTTCCGCGTGTGACCTTCGTCGGCAATATTTCGCTGGAAGCCATGACCTTGTCCGGCCTGGGTGAAGCCGGTGCGGATGCCTATTCGTTCGGCCCGCGCATCAGTTGGCCGGCACTGGATTTGGGCAGGGTGTATGCCCGCATCAAAGCGGCCGATGCCCGCGCCGAATCGACGCTGGCCAATTACGAGCAAATTGTGCTGAACGCGCTGGAAGAAACCGAAAACGCTCTGGTCAGTTACAGCCAGGAAGGCAAGCGCAGGCATTTGTTGGCTGCTGCTTGCAAAGCCGATGAACAGGCGCGGCAACTGGCGCATGTGCGCTATCGGGAAGGTGTCAGTGATTTTCTGGTGGTACTCGATGCCGAAGCCCGTCTGTTACAGAACCAGGTATTGCTCGCACAAAGCGAAACCGCCACCGCAACGGCACTGGCAGCAGTCTACAAGGCACTGGGTGGCGGCTGGCAGCGAATCGAGGCCAAAGATAGTTCCGGTTAACGGGGCAGGGCAGTCGTGCTTAAATTCCCCCGATCATTCGTAACAGCTAATGCTGCTGGCGTTGGCAGGGTTTTGTGGTCGAGTAATGCGTCGGGGTGCCAATGGGCGACGCCCCAGGCCAGTTGTTCGGCTACCGGCGCACCGCGCAAATCCGGCGCTGGATTCTGGCCGAGCAATTGCAAAAGCGTAAACACCGTGGTTTCCGGTTTTTGCGTATCGACCGGAGCGGCCAGCGTCTGTTTGCTGAGCTTGGCGCCGGTAGCGTCGACAATTACCGGTACGTGCATGTAGATGGGTGGCGGGTAATTCAGCTGTTGGTACAGATACAACTGTTTGATGGTCGAAGGTAGGAGGTCGATGCCGCGTACGACGTGGTTGACGGCCTGCAAATGATCGTTCACCACCACAGCGAGCTGATAGGCGATGATCCGGTCGCGGCGGCGAACGATGAAATCGCCGTGTTCACTGCCCAGATGATTTTCGATAAGGCCCTGCAGGCGGTCATGAAAGCTGAGTGTTTGCTCGCAGGTCTTGACGCGAAGCGTCGTGTCGGCAGTGATCTGCCAGTTCTGCTTGCGGCAAAAACCGGGGTAAACGGCATGACCTTCCAGTTGCTTGCGACTGCAACGACAGGCATAAAGCTGTTGGTGCTGTAACAACTGGTGCAGATGAGCGTGGTAATCGCGCCGATGCCGACTTTCGAAAAACACGGTGCCATCCCAGTGCAGTCCGAATCGTTCCAGGCAGTGCTGGATGGCGTCGGCCGCTCCCGGCGCATTGCGTGGCTTGTCGAGATCGTCGATGCGCAGCAGCCACAGCCCTTGATGTTGACGGGCGTCGAGAAAACTGGCCAGGGCTGTGTATAAAGAACCTAGATGAAGCGGGCCGGTGGGTGATGGGGCAAACCGGCCAATGTAGCGGGGAGCGGTGGCGGCTGACAGGATCAACCCATTTGTTTTTCCCGGATTTCATCCAGGGTTTTGCAATCGATGCACATGGTGGCGGTTGGCCGGGCTTCGAGGCGGCGGATGCCGATTTCGACACCACAGGTTTCGCAGTAACCGTATTCGCCGCTTTCGATGGCTCTCAGCGAGTCATCGATTTTCTTGATGAGCCTGCGTTCGCGGTCACGGGTGCGCAATTCCAGACTGAATTCAGATTCCTGAGTCGCGCGATCGTTGGGATCGGGGAAGTTGGCGGCTTCGTCCTGCATGTGATGCACGGTGCGATCGACCTCTTCCATCAACTGCGCTTTCCATGTGTTCAGGATGGTTTCGAAGTGCCGGGATTGGGCTTCGTTCATGTATTCTTCGCCGTCTTCCACCTGGTAGGGTTTGAAAGCGACATTCGATGGGGAACTGCTCATCCACTGACTCCTGAGTGACTGAAAAAAATCGGGGCTTTTTATCAGAACGGTCAAGGTCAGGCAAGAAGTTTGTTATCATCGCCGACCGTTGAAATATAAGGGTAGCCCGATGAATCGATTGCTTGCCGACCGTATGCGCGGTATTTCTGCTTTCTACGTCATGGAGTTGCTGCAACGCGCCAAGCAACTCGAACGCGAAGGCCGCGACATCGTGCACATGGAAATCGGCGAACCGGATTTCCCGACACCGCAAGCCGTGCTCGATGCCGGTGATCGTTTGCTCAAAACCGGCGAGGTCAAATACACAGCGGCGGCCGGTTTGCCAGAGCTACGCAGGGCTATCGCCGATTTTTACCGGAAACGCTACGGTATAGCGCTGGAACCGCGCCGTGTATTCGTCACACCGGGCGCATCCGGTGCTTTTTTGCTGGCCTTCGGCGTTACCTTGAATCCAGGCGAGCGCATCATGATGCCTGATCCGTGCTACCCCTGTAATGACAACTTCGTCCAGTTGTTCAACGGCAAAACCCAATTGGTCGAGGTCGATGCCGATAGCGCCTACCAGCTCACTGCGGATGCCGTCGAACGGCATTGGCTACCGGATACCAAAGGTGTACTGGTGGCATCCCCCGCCAATCCAACCGGCACATTGATAGCCGCAGCCGAATTCGACACCGTGATAAACCGGGTACAAACCCTGGGCGGCTGCTTTTATTCCGACGAGATTTATCATGGCCTGACCTATGAAAAACCGGCCAGAACGGCGCTGGCCGTCAGCCAGAAGGCTTTCGTCATCAACAGTTTTTCCAAGTTTTTCGGCATGACCGGCTGGCGGGTCGGTTGGCTGGTAGTGCCGGAGGACTTCATAAGCGCCACCGAAAAATTGGCGCAGAACATTTTCATTTCAACGCCGACTCACTCGCAATACGCTGCACTGGCATCGTTTAGCGACGCCAACCTGGCGGAACTCGAACGTCGGCGCCAGCTGTTTCAACAGCGGCGGGATTTTCTGTACGACGGCTTGATTCGCCTCGGTTTCAAGCTGGCATGCAAGCCCGAAGGCGCGTTTTACCTCTACGCCGATTGCAGCGCCTTCACCGATGACAGCTTCGCATTTGCCAGAGAACTGCTGGAAACCGAAGGCGTTGCGGTAACACCGGGCAAGGATTTTGGCGCGTACAGAGCACAGAATCACATCCGGTTTGCCTACACGGCGTCTATCGACAGAATGGCCGACGCTTTGGCCCGAATAGAACGATTCCTATGCCGATAATCCAACTCTCTACGCAAGAATTACGCCAGCGCCTGGAAAATCCGGGGCAACTGCTGTTGCTTGATGTCCGCGAAGCCCACGAGTACGCTTACGCTCGTATCGAAGGCAGCGTCCATGTTCCACTGCGGCAACTGGTGGAACGCCTGGATGAATTCAACCCGCAGCAAGCCATTGCCGTGCTGTGTCACCATGGTGTGCGCAGCCAGCAGGCCTGTGTGTTCATGGCGCAGCAAGGCTACGACGATTTGTACAATGTGCGTGGCGGTATCGATGCCTGGTCGCTGTTTTGTGATCCTTCCGTTCCCCGTTACTAACAACAATAAAAACAATATGCTTCTGAAACAATTTTATTCGGTCGATGGCGACCACATCCGCATCAGCGCCGAGCAGGCCAGCACCTTCGCCAAGGAAATTGCGCATGATTTCAATCCGCTGCACGATGTTGACGCCAAGCGCTTCTGTGTGCCGGGTGATCTGCTGTTCTCGTTGGTACTGGAAAAATACGGCCTGAGTCAGCACATGCAGTTCGTATTTTCCGGCATGGTGGGCGATGCGGTGCCGCTGCGCTTTCCCGCCGACGACGGTGACAGCCTGGACGTTACCGACGGCCAGGGCAAAACCTGTCTGCAAATCCAGCGTTCCGGCCCTGTCAGTCGCGATAGTGTGATGATAGAAGCCCTGATCCGCGATTACGTTGCCTTTTCCGGTCAGAATTTCCCCTATGTACTGGTGCCACTGCTGGCGAAAGAAAACATCATGTTCAACATCGACCGGCCCCTAGTGATTTATGAAAGCATGACGATTACCATGAGCCGCGTCGATTTCCACGAGCCGAAACTGGAAACCCTGGAACCCAAAATGGAAGCCAACGGCAAACGGGCAACCGCCTTTCTGCATTTCCAGATTCGCGACACCGACGAAATCGTCGGCTCCGGCTTCAAAAAACTTGCGGTCAGCGGGTTGCGCGAATACGAAGACCAGCCCATGCAGGATTTCGTCAACGACTATCTGGCGCGCAAGCACGGTTATCTGGGCAAACTGGCCCAGGAGGCTGTCTGAGTGTCGTTTTTCATTTTTAAGGAGGCCATCAATGACCACATTACTGATTACCGGTGCCAATCGCGGCCTGGGGCTGGAATTTTGCCGCCAATACGCCGAACGCGGCGACACCGTTATCGCCACCTGCCGCGAACCAGAACGGGCCGACGCCTTGCAGGCGCTGGCTCAAAAACACACCACCCTAAGCATCGAAAAGCTTGATGTTGCTGATTTCGCCCAGATCGACCAATTGGCACAACGCCTGGCGGGTAGAGCCATCGACGTCTTGCTCAACAATGCCGGGGTCTACAGTGATATGTCCGGCGGCGGCTTGGGGCGGCTGAATTATGGCGACTGGATGCGCAGCTTGACCATCAACGCTTTGGCCCCGGTCAAAATGGCCGAGGCCTTGCTACCGCAATTGCAAATCAGCCAGCGCAAACTGATCGTCTCGGTCAGCAGCCTGATGGGTAGCATCGCCGACAACGGCAGCGGCGGCAGCCTGTTTTACCGTACCAGCAAATCAGCGTTGAATTCGGCCATGAAAACGCTGGCCATCGATTTGCAACCACAAGGCATAGGCGTACTGATATTGCATCCCGGCTGGGTCAGAACCGACATGGGCGGCGAAAATGCCCTGATCGGCGTCGAAGAAAGCGTCAGCGGCATGACGCAACGCATCGCCGGTTTCGATATGACCCAGACTGGCCGCTTCGTCAAATATGACGGCAAAGCCTTGCCTTGGTAAATCGGCCCGTTACCGACAGCAAAAGGCTCACCTAAACAGGTGGGCCTTTTTTGTGGCCTGGATTTAGAGTGTCCACCACATCGGCGTTGGCAGTAACGGCTCTTCACAATGTTGCTGGCCGATTGCCTGTTGCCCGGCCAGCTCAGAAACCGGGTTGTATGTCCCTGAACAATCGGTAGAACGCCACGCCGATGACGACGACGATCACCATAGTCCAGCCGATGCGATCGACATAGCTTCTCAACCGGGTTTCAAGGCGTTCGCCGCCGACGGCCAGCAGCACGGCCACCAGAAAAAATCGCCCGCCACGACCAATCAGCGATGCCAGCACGAAAGGCGGCAAAAACATGTTCAATGCACCGGCCGCAATTGTGAAGACCTTGTAAGGAATCGGCGAGAATCCGGCAACGAACACCGCCCAGAATCCCCATTTACCGAACCACTCGGTGGTGGTTACATAAGGTTCCCAGTAACTTGATGTCCTCAGCCAGGGTTCTATGACGTCGAACAGAAAATAGCCGAGGGCGTAGCCGAACAGGCCACCCAGTACCGACGCCAGGGTGGTCCACAGGGCGAATTGATAAGCCTTTTTAGGCTGTGCCAAAGCCATCGGCGCCAGCATGACATCCGGTGGAATCGGAAAAAACGACGATTCGGCAAAACTCATTACCATCAGATAACGCAAGGCGTGAGGGTGCCGAGACCAGGCAATAACACGGTCATACAATTTTTGGAACATGGGGTGCTCGATAAGGATATGACTGAAAACAACATCCACATTTTGCCTTCTCCCTCAGGAAAGGGGCAGGTGGTAGCGGCTGCCTGCGATGCAGGCAGCCGTTTATTCATGTTGCCATCCACTCAGAAGTCGTGAGCGGATGGGCGTCTTACTTGTTCAGATGCGAGCAATCTATGGTTTTGGTTATGGTGCCAGGATGGGTTGCTATGACAACCGCTACGCGATGCCCTTGATTGGCCAGGTTGTCGGGGCCAGAGGCTTCTCCCACGGCTTCCGTGCTGATCTGTGGCGCACTGGCGCCGTGTTTTATCAGAATGTTGGCAACCGTGCGCGCTCTTTTTTCCGATAAGGCCTGGTTGGCAGCCGGGTTGCCGACGGTATCGGTAGAGGCTGTCACAGTGGCCCTTGCATCGGAATGATGGTGCAGAAACTCGCCAATATGGCTCAGCGTGGTGTGCTCGGTTTTGAACGGTTCGGCACTGCCGGTAGCAAAGTAGGCCACGGCCTTGTGTACGGTTTCTTGCTGCTGCTGCTGATGATGATTATGTGCATGGACTTCTTTCAGCCATTCGCACATGTGTTTTTCAGATTCCAGCCGGTGTGCGGCGGCCGATTTGGCAGCATCCAGGCCTTTTTGGGTTTCGTTGATGTTCCAGTAATGGCCGTTGATTTGATGCTTCAGTATATCGTTGGCATCTTCCAGCGCCTCGGTAGCCTCTTCCAAATGCAGGACGGCTTGACCGTAATGCCCCGCCATCGAGGCATCAATGGCGGCTTTCAGTGTGCTGGGGTCTTGTCTGGCTGTGCTGCACGCCGTCAACGAAGTCGCCAAAATAGCCAAAGGCAGATATATGTGGTGTTTTTTCATGATGATAGTCCTCGTGGTTGCCATGTCATTTCAATGATTTTTCCGGGTTTATTCGCCGTCGTCCAAAGGACCGTACGTCGTCCAGTAGCCAGGGAAATGCAGGCCGAAATAACGAGTGTCTTCGCTGAAACGATCCCAAACGTAATCCGGTGTCAGAAAGTCTTTGGTTGGAATCGGCGAACTGAGGAATTCGGCACCGCCTACCAGCGTGCGGCTGACACCATGAGCGGTGCCACGCAACAAACCCCAAGTCATGCCGACGAAGATATTGTGATCGTCGCTGATATTGATGATGTTCTTGGGAATTTCCAGAAAACCAGTCGCCATGTTGGCGATGCCTTGGCCGAGTCTGTTGAAAAAGCAACCCAGATGATCGTCTGCTTTCACGACCGGCGCAGTCATCAGAGCGGCGGAAAGCAGGCAAGTGGTCAAAATTTTGGTTTTTTTCATGTGATAACTCCTTGTGTCGCTGATGTGACCCACCCCAAATGACGCAGGGTGGACGGGGAAAGAGCGGATTGCAGACACTGCTCAGCCTGGCCGACCGACCAGCATGCAAACCGGGCTTCGGTTCAAGAATCAACCCCAAGCGTGTGTTTGTCAACCTTTGGCCGCACATCAGTTGCCAGCAGCAGCCATCGACAGATCAATGAAATTGGTCCTTCAAGTGTCGAATCAATGCGAAGGCTTCAATGGCGGATACCGTTTCGCCACCAATATGCCGACGAATATTGGCGTCATGTTCCCGCAAGAACGGGTTGGTTGCCAGTTCGGTTGCCAGGCTTACTGGCAGGGTAGGCCGGTTTTGTGCCCGCAGGTTGGCGACTTGCTCGATGCGGGCTTGCAAATGATGGTTGTCCGGATCCAGCAACCCTGCGAAACGGGCATTGATCGCCGTATATTCATGAGCGCAGTAGATATTGGTGTCTGGCGGCAAGGCTTTGAGTTTTTGCAGCGAGTGCCACAATTGCCCGGCACTGCCTTCGAATAAGCGCCCGCACCCCAGCGAAAACAAGGTGTCGCCGCAGAATAGCGCCCGGCTGTCGGCGCAATGGAACACGATATGGCCTGATGTGTGGCCCGGAGTTTCTATGATGTCGAAACCATGGCGACCGAGCAGGACGGTGTCACCCTCACCGACCATCACATCAATACCCGGAATGCGGTCGCGATCGGCTGTGGCGCCGATGATGGTGCAGCCGTAGCGACGTTTGAGGCCAAGATTGCCGCCGACATGGTCGCCGTGGTGATGGGTGTTGAAAATGTAGTGTAACGGCCATTGACGGCTTGTTAGCGCGTCAATCACAGGGTCTGCATCGGTAGGATCGACCACGGCGGTTTCGCCGCTGTCGGTATCGTGCAATAGGTATATGTAGTTGTCACGCAAGACGGGGATCAGGCTGATGTCCAACATGGTGTGCCTCACGATGGTGTTGTCGGGTCGATCAGGCTGATGTAGCGTTGCCAATCGAAATAAGGCCCAGGGTCTTGTTTACGCCCCGGCGCGATGTCGCTGTGTCCTGCGATGCGCTGGCGCTTTAGCCTCGGGTAATGCGCCAGCAGTTCCTGTGTGACGCTGGCCAGTTGCCGGTATTGAACATCGGTGAAAGCCTGGTTGACTGAGCCTTCCAGTTCTATGCCTATCGAAAAATCATTACACCGTTCACGGCCCTGGAAGGACGATACCCCGGCGTGCCAGGCTCTGCGATCGAAAGGCACATATTGCACCCGTTCGCCATCCCGGCGTATCAGCACATGTGTCGATACCCGGAGTGTGTAGAGGGTCTGGAAATACGGATGTTCGGTTGGATTTAACCGGTTGCAAAACAGATCATCGATGAAATTGCCGCCAAATTCCTCGGGCGGCAAACTGATGCAGTGAATCACCAGCAGGGATATATCGTCTGCGTCGGGCCTGGCATCCTGGTTTGGCGAGCGGGATTGCCGGGCATTTTGGAGCAAATGGTGTTTGATTGGCAGAGTTTGATTCCACTTATGTCACGTCATGAAGATGCTCGGAACATGCTGTGCTTACTGTTCCGAATTTAGCTATCCAGTGGAGATGATTGAATCCAGGCCTCCAGTTTTTGCCTCAATGCCTCGACAATTTCCGGATAGAGGGCATTTACATCTCGATACGGATCATTTTTCATATCATACAATTGATAAACCGGGCCATTGTAGGTTGGAATGTAGATCAACTTCCAGCGGTCATCTTGAATGGATCGGTTTTTGGCTTTTATTACGGTTGAATAATATTTTTCATCGATAACCAGTGTCCCGGATTTTATATCGGGGATAGTCAATAATTCTATAATATCAGGATAGGTAATTTGATCGGGGTGCAATCCAGGAATACTACCCATCCAGACACCCGTTTCCTGGTAAGCGTATAAGTTAGGATTCAAATTATCGGCCAAATAAGGCGCCAAACTAACGCCATCAATATTATTGGGGATTTCCATGCCCAATAAATCCAGCATAGTTGGCATGAAATCAATCGATCGGCATACGTGGCTGAATTTAACGTTTTTCGGTACGTTAGGTCCACATATTATCAATGGGATGCGGGCGCTAGGGTCGTTACCAATCAAAGTATTGCCTTGCCCCCAGCATTCGGTTTCAAAAAAATCAGTACCATGATCGCTATAAATGACAATAAACGTATTTTCGCTGAGTCCACAGTTTTCAATATGTTCGACTATCTTGCCAACCTCGTCATCGAATTCTCTGACGCAGCTGTCGTATAAATTGATTATCTGGCTTATATCGTGGTTTTCGGCAGTTGATTCCTGGCTTTCGATGATTTGTTCCGGTGTGCTGAGGTCAGACATTATGAAGCGAGAATCGCCCTGATAATCCTTCGGTGTGAATAAATTGTAGTAAGGATACCTGGAGCCGAATGGCACATGCGTAGTCGAGGTAAAAAGATTGATCAAAAAAGGTTGTTTTTTGCCAGCTAAGTTTGAAACCATTTGACGACACTCTCGACCCAAATGGCTAGTCAACGGCACTCCAGCCAGGTAATATATTTCTGGCAAAAAATATTTACCAAACCTGTTGTGGGTAAACAAAGACAAAAAAAACCTTAAATACGCCGGGCCTTGTCTGAGTAACAACTTAAGGTTCCATTGATCTTCAGGAACGGATTGTTTTTGAAAGCCGAAGTTGATTTTTTTAAAGTCAGAACCAGACCAGTCGGAAATAACCGAAGTCATGTAGCCATTTTTATTTAATATATCAATAAAATTATTACAAGCAGGCTTTGTTTGTTCTGAATCCGGGTAATTATCCCTTATTTTATGATGATGAGGCCAAAGCGCTGTCAAAAATGATGTGAGACTTGGCGCTGTTCGTGCTAAAGGTGTAATGCAATTTTCAAACGTAACACCTCTTGCGCAAAGCTTGTCGATATTGGGTGTCAAATTTCTGGGATAAGCATATTGACCCAATCGATCGATTCTTAATGTATCGGAACCTATGAGGACAATGTTGAAACCAGCGGTAGATAAATCAGAATGCGATGTGCGATCCCCTTTTACTCGACTGCTGGGTAGTAGAAAAAAATAAACAATGAGAACCAACAGCACATAAATAAACCATAGTGGCTCATATTGAAAAGTGCTCTGGACGAGCAAAAACAAACAAGAAATTAGAGCAATAAGAGACAAAACAATTTCAAACAGCCACAGTCTGGCCGGTGTTAGCAAGAGCCAAAGAGGTTTCAAGCGTGAAAACCGAAACTGACTTGAGAGCTGAAGACAAGCCGGGATGTAAAATAGCGTATGCGACAGAGCAAACAGCGTGGTCAAGGTAAAAAAAATCAGCGATGCCCAGATAGTATTGGCGAGTGTGAGTAAATTTATATCTAAAAAAAAGGTGATAAAAAATAAAAAAAAACAACCAGGAGTAGACGTAAAAAAAATTATAACTATCGACCAAGCCAAAAGACGAACAAAAGATCCGATAGCGTAACCAAAAAAATCATGTTCAATAACATGTTTTATTTTTGGGCCAGTCCGACTATAGCTATTGAAAGCGATAGTAGCCAACACGATAGCCAAACAAAAAGATGTGATCAATGGAGCGGTAATCAATGATTTAAAAATATCGCTCATGCTTCGGTTGGTCTATGTGATTTCGTGTTTTTAAATGTATTTTTGAGTTTTGTAATGTTTCAAATTCTTCTAATGCAAATTTTTTAACAAGAGCAGAAATAAAAATCAAATGGTAAAGCAAATCCCAGTACGAAACACCCAAAAATGCAGAGCCTATCATATAGGCAAAAATGGCAGCCTTCAGCGAAATAGAATAATCACCAACCCACTTGAGTTCCGGAAAACTTTTGAATTTTATTTGCAAGCGCGTAAGGCTTATAAGGCTGCCCAATATCAATGAAATCCATATTCCAAACGCAATAAATCCATGTTCGGAAAATATTTCAACATAAGCACTATGCCAATCGCGTTGTGTGACCATGATCCAGCCATCAAAGCCTGCGCCGAGGAAAGGATGGGCTGTAGCGTAATTCCAGCCATCGTGCCATGCCTCAAGGCGACCAAGCGCCGACTCATCTTCATCATAAGTTTCAAGGGTATGCATGCGTGCAAACCATGATTCTGGCAGATAGGGCAAAAGAAAGTACACCGAACAAATAATGAGAGGTATTGCCAATAACTTGTATTTGCTGTGTAGCAACAAATAAAATCCTGAACCAACGAGCGCTAATAGAGCACCTCTTGACCAGGAAGAAATGGCTGAGGCAATGCAGACAGGTATTGCAAAAAGCAAAAGCAATTTTATGTTTTTGTTGTTTGTTTGTTTTTGAAAAAGGATCAATAAAGGTATGATTATAATAGTAACCAAGGCAAATTCATTATTCCCAGCATATTGAGTGGCTGGCGGGCCATATACACGATGTGAAAATCCTGAAGCCAATGCAAACAGACCGCCTTTAAGCGCAATAAGTCCTATCGATGACGCAATTGTTGCTATAAGATAAAAAAGTTTTTCTCGGGTTGTTATTAAGCTGAGAGTAAAAAAGAACGGAAAAAATATTTTTGAAACATCAATGAATTTTTGTTCAGCAGCGTTGGGGACCAATGCGAATAAAGTAGTCAAGCCAAAATAAACCCATAGAGCAATGAAAAATTTTACGCGCCAGTCAAAGAAAATAGATTGCTTCTCATCAGACTTAAAATAAGAAATGCATACAGCTAAAAACAATATGTAGTAAGCTGGCAATGACCGAACGAATCCCCATGCATATGAATGAGGATTCATATAGCTAAATATAGCGAGAGACAAGACTCCCCACCATGGCCTTTTTAATGATGCAATTATTAAAATTGCTATCAATATTAGTACAAAAATATCACGCATAGAATTTAGTGTATTCTATTTTTTAGATTTTAAGTATAAGTAAAATGCACCAGATATTTCGCCAAGCGTTGAACATGAGCGCATTAGATAAAAGCGAGTTTTCAACGAGTTCGTTGAAAAAGTTGCTCTAAACATATTCCTTGCAAGTATTGTTGCCAAATAAAAAGGAGCTGTGGAATATAAATGCGGTCTTGAAATAGTAATTGATCGATTGCGTTGAAAGCATTTTTTTAATAGATATAAAAGTCTGAAGCGATCATTGTCAACAAAGTGATATTGAATGATCTCTGGGACATATTGTATCGTTCCGCCATTTCTCAGCACCCTTTCAAAAAAGTCGGTGTCTTCACTACCCATTAAGTTATGGCCAGTTGGGCCTAGACTTTCTGAGAAATTACCGAATTTTTCAAATATGGAACTATGGATTATGACTTGCCCTCCTGGTGGAAGCTCCATGCCAAGCTTTATTTTTTTTGGATTTTCACCCAAGTCAAATACCGGTATAGGAAATGGGTATATTTTATATTCATTGTTATGTATCCAGTCTGGCTCATCTCCAGTCCAGTCAGGTAATAGTCGCCCACACAGGATAGGTATGTTGTTGAATTTATTGATAGCATTGACACACTCATTAAAATATAACTCATTGACTTTTTGGTCATCATCAATAAAGCAAATGAATGCATCCGAAATGGAGTTAATGCCGCAATTGAGCGCAAGCGATTTTCCTGGTCTGGGTTCAATAATATATGTCAATGGTATTAGGCTATCCGTATTTTTGTAATTATCAAGTAGTTCTAGTGTATTGTCGTTACATGCGTTAACTATGATAATAATTTCTATTCTGCAGTTTTTAGGATAAATGGCCTTATTAATAGAATCTATGGCTTGCATAAGCAGGCTAGACCGATTATGCGTGCAAATCAGAGCAACTATGTTTATATTTTTAGATATTGCAGACATTTCATTGGCACGAAATTTATAGTGTTTTATTTTTGGATTTATATCCAGCTAAGCAACCAAGAGCATGAGCTACATTCATGTATTGTCTAATTTTTCCTGGATTATTTTTAAAAGTTATTATTAAAGCTTTTGCAAAGTGCTTTAATAGTTGAGAAATTAAAAATCGGGGATAGCCCAATAATGTGTTTGAGTACCTTGGCATCTCGTTTCGCCCAAATACTTCACCTGATTTAAAATGCAGCTTGATAAAATAACGTCTGCTCAATTTCCAATCTTCAACAGAGTGGAGAACGATCATGTTAGGGGAATAACGTATCTTAAATTGCTCTTTTAAAAGCAAGTTGAACATTGCTAAATCCTCTCCGCCCCCCACTGATTTGCCTTTTCTGTCGTAGCGTTTGTCGAATCGTAGCGAAGGATCGTGTCGGAAAATAGTCATGTCATAGGCTATGTTAGCTGTCCAGACAGGGGTTTTTGAGGTGGTTATCCAAAAAGGGTAGTCACCATAGTCTACTTCAGCCAAAAAGCCCAATAAATCATCTCCAAGCCAGGCAGGGCGCTTATATTGACTGAAATCCACACGAACACGACCGCCGACACAATCAGCACCATCATTTAAAATGGCATCGCAAGCCCCCGCAATTAATCCAGGGAGTGGAACTTCATCATCATCAATAAATATCAAAATATCGGAACCAATTGATTCTTCAATGGCGCGGTTGCGAGCGGCAACAATTCCTTGTTTGGTTTCGGTTACAAAACGCAGAGGTGCGCCTGGTAATTTGGATAAGGCAGCTAACACATCCAGCGTATTGTCTTGGCTATTATTATTGATAGCGAGAATCTCGAATGGCCAAGGATGGATTTGATGTCTGATTGCAGAAACCAATTTTTCTAAACGATTGGCTCGATTGAATGTGCAGAAAGCAAATGTGATTATTTTCCCTGAGAAACTTAATTTCATGAACGTAACCTATTGACTATAATTCTATATAAAGGGTACGGTAATAAAGAAGGTAGAATATATCTGAAATTTCTAAAATTTAAGAGATCTAAGTTTATTATCTTTCTGAACAAAATATGAGCTGCATACAAATCATTTGCCCAATAACATTCATAAGCGCTATGCAGTAATCTGTTATTAATTATTTCATTCGCTTTTTTCTTGGTTAATGTTTTTGATGCGTCGCCAAAATTATTAATAAAAGCTGTTTGCACTTCCCAGTGATTGAGGATGGCACGAAGGCGTAATTTTGATATTTGATTAGTTTGTTCTTGATGATGATAATAAGCTAGTACTTCAGGAACGCGCACAATTTTTTCGAATATTGTAATTCGCAGCCACATGTCAAAATCCTCGGCTGTCAGCCACTTTTCACTAAAGCCACCGACTTTTTCGATAGAAGTTTTGTAAGTCAATGCGGCATGAATTGGCCATGGACAATTATCTAATAATAAAGCTAATTTATTGCTTTGTTCGTAGTCTGGTGGAATATATGGCTTGCATTGATTAGGCTCTAATCCAATATTTTGCCACCCGCAATAAGCCAAAACACAGTCTGGCGAATTGGATAACGCACTGTGCAGTTTGTATAAAAAAGCTGGCTCCCAACTGTCATCTGCATCGAGAAAAGCAATAAACTTGCCACTGGCAGTTTTTATTCCACGATTCCGTGCTGAACCAGGTCCTTGATTATGCTGTTGAAAAATTATTACGCTAGGGTATGTTTTTGATATTTTTTTTAAAATATGGATTGAGTTATCTGTAGAGCCGTCATCAATAATTATGAGTTCGAAATCTTTTAGTGTTTGCTTGAAAAGATTAGCGACAGTTTTCTCGATTACATTTGCTGCGTTATAACATGGCATAATGACAGAGATCAGAGGGGAGGCTGAACTCATTGATTTATACGTGCTTTGAAGCGTTTGTAAAAATAGTTGGCCATTTGTTTCCAACTAACATCGTTAGCAGCGAAAGCGAGTTTACGTGCGAAGCTTGATAGTGTATCCGTGTTAGTAATTGAGATTCGTCTGATTTCGAGCAGACTATTATTAACGACTCCAAATCCAGATCGGGTAGTGAATGCAAGCTTATAACCTGCGGATATCACCTTGTCTACAGTATAGGTATCATAATCGCCATAGGGGTAGGCAAAGCTAATGACTTCCTTTCCTGTTATTTCGCAGAGAATTTCTTTCGAAATTCTAAGTTCTGTTTCGATCGATTGCTCGGATATTCGAGTAAGTCGGCAATGGCTGTGAGTATGCGATCCGATTGACATCCCGGCTGATTGCATGTCAACTAGATGAGCTTTGCTTAGCATTTTTAATTTGGGGGCATGAGTATCTGTCCAAGAAGATACTCCATCTATGTCTTTTGTAACTACAAACCAAGACGCTATCATTTTTCGCTTAGTTAATTCTTCGAAAGCTGACAAATTATCAGCGTACCCATCATCGAAAGTTATCAGTACCGATTTAGGCGGAATTGAATCTAGGGAATAAAAATCATCGATAGATAAGGTTGTCCAGCCATGATCTTCTAATAATGATAACTGATTATTGAATTCTCTGTGTGACAAAGCCCATTGCCAATCAGGTTTTTTGCCTTCGGGTGTTATGGAATGATACATAATAGAAACCAAACCATTTTGTCCTGAGTTAGAGAATAGCCTTTTGGATACAATGTCAATAGCCATATTTTTGTACCTGTATGCAGCATACAGTGGATCTATCCAACTTAACCATTATATGTTGTGCTAAAATTTTGATAGTGCTATTCTCAGACAGCTTCCTAGGGAGAAATCCGGGGGATGGGCTATGAGTCTTAAATTGCAGATGTCGATTTCAGTTTTCGCTGAATGGATGCAATATTTCTTTTATTTTTTTTAAAAATAAAGTGCCCGTTTTCAAGTCTGGCTCTAAATAGTTGCCTTCCGCCCATTCATTCCATGCTTTTAAAAATACAAATTTTCTGGATTCTGGTAAATTTTCAATGCGAGTTAAGGCTCTTTCAAGTTGTTTCTGAAAAAGCTCAAGGGTTACACCCTCAAAAACCAAACCATTTGAACCAGAACGGGGGGTATTATCCCATCGTGGTATTACGCAAGGATAGCTTTCGAACCCTGGCATTTCTATTCTAACCAACTGATTTATTATGTCTTTATAGTCGTAAATGGTAGGTAGTTTCTTTCCTAGCATAGACTGGGCTTTTAAAGACCAATAATTATTGGGTATGTTTTTATCTTTGAATGGCAAGCGTTGATCAATAACTGCATCGAGGCCATATTGATGCGGATCCCATTTTTGGAAATGAGAAACGCCGACTAGAAAAAGCCCATTCAAACCTGATTTTAAGGCTAATTCCCTCCAATAATCGGTTACTCCTAAGCAATCTGGTAGATCAGTTGGGCAATAAATAATAAATAACGGCTTGTTGTCTACGGTTATATACCTTGAATCTGAAAATGCCTTAAGTAGTTCATAAAAGTGATTTTTGTGATCATCAAGGCTAGGATAAGTTTGTTCAATCAGTACTCGATTAGGCTCTCCATGCCAAATCCCAGTCCATGTCTGATTAGCCCAGCATAAACAAAATGGATAATCGGGTTCGCCTGATGAAAGCACTTCATTTAAGGGGCGTTCGAGCAAACGTTTACCAGCGAACCAGTAATGATAATAACAAAACCCTTCAATACCGAAAGATCGTGCCATCTCTGCTTGAGCAATACGGATATCTGCAACCCGTAAATCATAAAACCCAAGATCAGAGGGAATATTTGGTTGAGAATGCCCTAAATAAAGTGGTTTGGCTTTAGCTGTATTAGTCCATTCCGTGAAGCCCTTTCCCCACCACAAATCATTTTCGGGGATTGGATGGAATTGTGGAAGATAAAAAGCAATTGTTCTGGTTTTATTAGTCATTTATCTGTTTATGAATAAAAACGCCAAAAAACTTTTTTTAACCATCCATCAAGTATCAGTGGAATCATATGCCAAGTAAAAGAAAAGTTAGGATATTGCTTTGATAATAGCTTCAAGATACTTAACTCATTTTCTGCCGATCCTTGTTTGCTTCGTTCCTTAGCAAGATTTTTAAACCAATAAGCTTTTTCAGAAAACTCAACTCTTAGATTTCTGTCGATTCCGTTTAAAGAGGCAATATTATGCAAAGCTTTAAATGATGGATTGTATGCAAACTCATGAAGTAATAATAAATCCTCTAATTCATGCGCTCTAAAAAAACGAATTTCTGCGTTTAAAGAGCTTGTCGATCTAGGGTGTACTCTGAATTTTGCTAAATATAGTGGTACTATTGTCATGCCTTCATGAATGCCAATTCTAATCCAGTATTCAATATCGCATAGCTGAATAAAATTAGGATTGAAATAGCCGTATTTCTCGAACAGTGATTTGTGTAAGAGAGTGCTTGTTGGTTCGCCAACAAAGTTATCAGGGAAGGTTAAAGCTGTTTTAGCGAATAAGTTTTTGTCTATAACGGTATTATTGCCAAAGACGGTTGATAAATGCGTGTATTTATTATAGGTATCAATGATATTTTCTGACACACCAGGATCAAATAAAAAGTCTCTATAACAAGAGATAAATAGTGACTTTTCGTCAGCAACTGACATCATCTTTTCTAAACAGTCAAGAGTGATTAAATCATCTTGGAAAACAAATTTTATCCACTCTCCAGCGGCGATTTTGATGCATTGATTCCAATTAGGAACCAAGCCTAAATTAGCATTGTTTTTGTGAATTTTTATACGGTTGTCTTTTCTATAAAAGTCTTCTGCTATTTCAATTGTTTTATCGGTAGATTTGTCGTCAACTATTATAATTTCAAAGTTGCTATATGTTTGATTTGTTAAGCATTCTAGTGTTTTGGCTAAGTGTTGTTCACCATTATATGTGGGAACACATATGCTTATTTTTGACATGGTTAACTTTTTTTCCTAATGAATAAACAAATTCTGCCAGCTTCATTTTTTCTGTTAACTTCATCAGCCATTTTATTGAAGTCACTTAATTCTTCTTCTGAGAATAGAAGGTTGTCTCGTGTCAGCCAATGTGATTGACTATCAGTTAAGTGGATATTTCTTTTATATTGTTCGCTTCCATAAAACTCGAAATCAATTGCTTCAGGTATTTCCCTGAAAATTTCAAGATCTGCTTGCTTTATAAGCAGCTCTATACTGGTTTTTGAATGTAGATAAAGATGTCTTGGGGCGTCCATTTCAACCCATTTTTCCTTATATTTTTCCCATACATATGAGGATACTGTTGGTATTCTAATAATAAGGGTTCCATTTTTTGATAGTAGTTTAGATGCTAATGAAATTGTTAGTTTTTGATCGGATATATGTTCTAGTGAATGGTGCATGGTTATTAAGTCAAACTCACCTTCTAAGTCAATAAGATCTTTTTTTAATATTTTTACTTTCCCGTGTTTTTTGTCTTTGCCTATATATGGATCAATGCCAAATAGGTTTTTAAATCCCATTACGGATAAAGCATTTAACCACGCAGACGAGTGTCCGCAGCCAATATCTAAAAATCTAGCGTCATAATTAGTAATGCTGGATGACTTCAATAAGTTTACGATATTGTGTTTGTAGTCAATTATAAATTCTGGCATGGCTATAAAATAGGATAGTATTTTATTAATTTTGTATCCTTTATCGAATATAGCGTTTCTAAAGCGTTGTTTTAAAATGAAATTTTTTATAGGGTTTTCTTTTTCTTTTTTTTGGACCAGTGAGTAATAATCGTTTGGATAATATGACCCTAAATTTAATGGTATATCAGATATTTGCAAGCACTGACACTGGTTGCATTGAAAGTATTCAAATAATTCTCTAGTTCCAAACATCATTTCGCAACCAGTATATGTTGGGTGGAAATCTTGTGTATCACAAATGCGACATATTCTTTTATCATTTTTCATGTGAAAATGTATCAATTTTTGCATGCGACCACGATGCTTCAAGTGCGAAAAAGCCATCTCTTATAGTAATTGGTATCTTTCCTAGTATTTGTAAATGCTTCAAGTTTTCGCCGTATAATGCGGTGCTAGCTGATTTTCCAGCAGTTATTCCAAAGCGAATAGAATAAACGCCTGGCAATATTGGGAGTTTATTTATATTGCAAGTCAATATGTGTTTTCCTGTGGGTAATACAGGTATGCTTAGTTGTTGCTCGCTGTTGTGGGTAGTTAGGTATAAGAAGTCAGTAGTATGAAAACCAAAACCTGCGGTTATGTCCGTAATTTCATGTTTGACATTTATTTCGAAGTTAATAGCACAGTCTTCATTAAATTGAAGATAATTTATTCTGCCTCCTGCTGCATTGGTGAAAAAAATATTCTCCAAATTAACTTCGCCACTCGTTGATATTCCTATTTTTTTATTTCCACTCATGTTTGTGGCAATTTTTTCATCACTCTGTTCATAGAATATGTCACAAACTGATTGCGGCATTCCATTTATTTCAAGTTTTCCTTGATTCATCAGTATTACTCGATGACACAATCTCTGGATTTGCCTAATATTATGGCTTACCAATAATACCGTTTTCCCCTGTCTTTTTATTAAATCTTCCATTTTATCAAAGCATTTTCGTTGGAAAGCAAGGTCGCCCACAGCAAGCACTTCATCTACGATCAAAATGTCGGCTTCCATGCTGGTTGCGATTGAAAATCCGAGTTTTACCTGCATGCCCGAGCTGTAACGTTTTACGGGGGTATCTATAAATTCTTCTAATTCAGAAAATTCAATGATTTCATCAAGTTTTTGTTTAATTATTTTTTTAGGAATTCCTAAAATAGCGGCATTGAGAAAAATATTTTCTCTTCCTGTCAATTCAGGGTTGACACCGGCACCAACTTCAATGAGAGGGGCTACGCTGCCCCGCACAATAATATGTCCTTTAGTTGGCTTGCTTATGTTGGCAAGATGTTTGAGAAGAGTGCTCTTGCCTGCGCCATTATGGCCAATGATGCCAACGACTTCACCCTCTTCAATATGGAAATTTACATTGTCCAATGCTTTGAATCGCTCACGTTCCTGTACAGGCTGAAAAGTGAGTCGCCTTAGTCCATTCAAGCAGGTTTCTTTAAGGCTGGTTAAATGGCCAAGTTGGTATTCTTTCGTAAGATTATTGACTTCGATGATTGCCATGGGGCTATATTATACATTTAATACTTAAAAAATTAGATAACATCTGCGAACCAGTTTTCCGCACGTTTAAAAAACCAGTAGCTAAAAGGTAGGGTGATCAATGTAATTATTAAGCCTGGATATAACGTAGCCAAATCAGGTTCAATACCTTTTATTAGCGCATGCTGAAAGCCATCAATAATTCCAACCAAAGGGTTGATGGTGTATAGCGTATATAATTTTTCTGACCATACTCCGGAAGATTGTTCTATCAGTAATTTTTTTTGTACAAGACTCAAAGGATAAATAACAGGCGATGCGTACATCATTAGTGAAAGAGCAATAGGTACAGCCTGCCCAATGTCTCGATAGTAAACGTTCATTGCTGCACCAAAAAAACTGATGGTTAAAGCCACAATCATGCTGTATAGAACCAGTAACGGTAGCCATAGCAGGTGTACGGTAGGAATGACTTTGTAATAAATCATCATGATAGCCAGAATAAAAAAGCTAACAATTAGTTCAACTAATTTTGTTACCATGGCGGTCAAAGGAAACACTTCTCTAGGAAAGTATATCTTTTTTATCAATGCCGCATTAGATGTAACGCTGTTAACGCCTTCTGACACAGACTCCTGAAAAAACACCCATGGCATTAACGCAGCAAATGTCAGCAGGGGATAAGGAAAACCATCGGTTTGTATGCCGACGAAGCTTTTTACGAGAACAAACATCATTAGCAGCATTAGCGGTTTCAGGACGGCCCATAGAATACCTAAGTAGGCTTGTTTGTAGCGGATTACGATATTTTTCCAAGCGAGGGCTGCAATCAACTCTCTATACTTAAAAAAATTTTTTATTATTTCTGACATAAGATTTTATTTTGCCTGGTGTTGTTAAGCAAAAGATGTTTTATTTCACTCAATTTCGTTTATATTAATTCAGAATCCTCTTTCGAAAAAACTATATCTGTCTTAGTGATTACTTTCGATGAAACTCTTTCTGGATGTTCCAGTTTTTTCCATGTTATGTAGCTTTGCGCTGAATAGTCGTTCTTTATCCTGTAAGGGTTGAATCCAAGTTCTTTAAAATTCAATATTATTTTTTCAACACTCATGTCTGTATCTTTGAGTCTATCAGGCGATAGCTCAACAATAATTTCGATATCGCTTCTGGCATGTTCCAACATTGGAATCAAGCCTGATAGGACAGACCACTCCGCGCCTTCAACATCGATTTTTATCAATCTAGCTTTTTTGAAGTCATCTACATTGACTATTGAACTCAAGGGTTTTGCCGATATGTCGCATTCGTATGTGAAATCTAGGTTTGGTAGCACTGATGTTTGCCCTATATTGCTGTCTGGGGAAGTAAACACTTTAAGGATTTCTTCTTTATCAGAAACCGCTATATTCAGCGCAGAGACATTAGAGCATTGGTTTCTATTTATATTATGGCCAAGTAGCGTGTATATTTTAGGGGACGCCTCTATTGCTATAACTTTTCCTGTTCTACCTACTAATGTCGAGGCTAGGAGAGAAAAATAACCTATATTAGCGCCTACATCAATGAAAACATCATCTTCCTTTAATCTGTTCTTTATAAAGGTTGTTAAATTAGGTTCCCATACTCCAAAGTAATAGATATATCGCTGGATTTGATCTTGTGTGTTTCCCGAGATAGTCTGATCGAACACCGTGCTTGCTATATATGAGTATTTTGAAAATTCAAAAAATGGCTCTATGATGTTTTTCCATGCTATGCTTTTTATACTTTCAAAAGGAGAATACCTTATAATTATTCTCAGTGCAGGGATAAATATAGGCCTTATTTTTTTCAGAGCTGTTTTCAATGGCATATATGTATTTTAGTTTTCATGGGTTTATTTTTTCTGAGCTATCTAGTCCTGTTTTCATTGCTTTTTACAGTCATGTTTTATAGATTACCAAGTTCGGAAATCACCAAGTTGCCACAGTTTAGATACTGTTTGTGCTTAAATTTTCCAACAAAGTGTATCATTTTAGCTTCACGTAAAATATCTGATGCGGTTTCTTTGATTATTGCCAAGTAATGCTGGGGCGGTAACTTCATCGACTTTTCCTTGAGAAGAAAAGCAAATATATTCTGTTCCAATCCCCATACGTTACTAATGCTTGAAAGGCATTTAAATGTTTTTTCAATTTCATCAATAGGTATCGACTTATTAAATCCTATAAGCCCAGAGCAGTAGTCCAGTTTTTGTATATTTGTGCCTAATTGAGAGTTTATAAAATTTATTTTATTGGCAAATAATTTGTTGGCTTCATTGACCTCATGGTAAAAAGATTGCGTCGGTTTTTTTATGCGTAGCCAGTCAATTATTTCGTCAGGTTTTTTCATAAAGATAATGTCAGAGTCAGCTACTATTCTTTTTTTATTAAACAGTATATTGCTGTCTATCAGTTTCAGCATGCTGGGGTCTTTCTTCCTGGCCTTAAAAAGGTCATGGCTTATAAGGGGCTGGATTATCTTGTCTGTCGATTCTCTTGAATGTAGTCGACATCCTGGAATATGTTTTTCGAATAAGCTTTTGTCATTAGCGGTTAGGCTGCCATCATCTTGAATCTCTACACTGATTTGATTGAAAAAGCGCAGAAAGGATTTTATAGCCAGTATGGCAATAGCTACGTCACGATGGCATGTTACTGTGCAATAACAACATGCACTATTCGGGTCACAGTATATGGGGGGGGTGTTGAGTACTTTTCTAAAAATAAAGTTGCTGCATGAGTTTAACAGGTTTGTTTTGCTTTGAAATCGCCATGGAATGTATTTTTTCATCGCAGTTTAGTGATTATTGCCTATTCATGCTGGCTTAAGGGGGGGGGGTAATATCGAATCAGTGGGTAATAAAGCATTGCTTTGTGTTATTTTATTTTGTCAAGTTTTTTTGTTAGTAGTTTTGATTCTGGATTATGACTTATTCCTTGTTTTAGTATTTCTATAGCCTCAGTTTTCTTTTTTTGGTCAAGATAGATTCTCGATAGATGATAATAAGCAGGGCTATATTTTGGGTTTTTTTCTATTGCAATATTGAGTTCGTTTATGGCATCTTGTGGCTGATTCATCAAAACATACGCCTGGGCTTTTGTTGTATGTAGATCAGGCATTAACGAAAAGTTCTTCTGTGCGTTTTTTAGCACATAGTTTACGCCGCCAATAGTTGTTTTTAGTTCTCTCGATTTGAAAGGCTCCTTCAGGTAATAAGCTCTATTTAAGGCATGGAGGCCTTCGCAATAATGGTGTATATGGCCATAACCTTCCCCTAACTTCCTCGCCCAGTATTCCTGTTGCCTTAAAATTTCAGCATCTGCACCATGCTCGGCGGCGGCCAACTTTATTTTGCAGTACGGCGGCAGCAGCATGAAATCCAAGTCTGTCTGAGGATAGTCAGCATGTGCTTCCAAGGAAATCACGGTCAATGCGCCGATCATAATATGTTGTATGCGTTTCATGTTGATGGCAACTCGCTCAATATTTTACTAGCCATTTTGGGGTATATAAACTTATAAAATCTGTTTTCGCCTACGAAATGAATAAAAACCCCATTTTCAGCAGTTGATGCATTTCCTTGGGTAAATACAAAGTAGTCTTCAATCGGTAATTTAACAGCATTTTTTCCACACAATATCAATCCGTGTACGGTTTGCTCTGCCCCCCAAAGAAAAATTTTATCGCCGAACTTGTTGTGTAGCAGGGTGAATAGCTTATGCAGATCAGCAAATTTTATTGTGTCTGCTTCATAGCCGATGAATCCTGAGCAAAAACCTTGTTCCATACGATATTGGGTATTCAGCTCACGGTTGATATCGACGAGATTATCTGAAATGAGTGTTTGAATATGCGTGTCTTGTAAACGCGCATGCTCCGCAATTGCTGATGGTTTTACTTTCCATGAACCTATGGGTGCTGCATGAAACCAGGGTTGGCCTCCGTTGATACACCAGTCAATTATTTGTTGGGGTTTTTTTATAAATAATGTGTCAGTATCCAGGATTACAATTCTTTTGCCTTCAGAAAATAAAGTGGAATCAAAGAGTTTCAAGTAGCTGGTGTAGCTCGTGCGTACTTGATTTAGGAAGTCATTTTGTATCTTATTTCTGAATGTTTCATTCGCTTGTTGTCTCGATATTATTTTAACGCCTTGAATGTGGTGTGCAATAATTCGGTAATCTTCCGATCTTAAAGAGCCATCGTCATGCACGATGACAGCTACATCATGGTGAAAACGAAGAAATGATTTTATGGCAAACAGATATGCATTCAGATAGCGGTGAGGTACTGCGGAATGAATAGCCGTAGGTGCGTCGGGATTCACGGCTATGGGTCTGGTTTTTTGAATGGATTTAAAAAAAAATCCATCCCCATAAGTGTTCAGAAAAGGGCCTATGCCTCTAAGGCTCCATGGAATCAGGTTTTTCATTTTTGCTGGCCAGTCATGTCATTTAGGGTTTATTTTTGCAGTCACTATGTGTTTTCACGCATTTATGATTGCTTGGTAAATTTTTTGTATTTCACCTGTGTGGTGGTTAATGTCAAATTTCATGAAAGCCTCTTCCCTGGCTGTTTTGCCTAGTGTTTTTATTATTGTCTTGTCTTGATGTACTTTGAGAATTTTTTCAGCCAGGTCTTCAGCTGAATTTGGTTGAAACAGCAGTCCTGTTGTTTGGTGAGTTACCATTTCCGCTGTTCCTCCATGATTTGGACCTAATAATAATCGTCCCATTGCCATGCATTCAATTACCATCGTGCCCAGAGGCTCCGGACTGGTTGAGGCCGATGTTACGATATCCAATGCATTATAGATACGATCCATGCCAGACTGGTGGCCAGTGAAAATCACAATATTCTTGAGGTTTTCATCGGTTACCCTGTTTTTGAGATGCTGCTCATAATCGATGCAGTCGTCTGGTGTTCCACCTATGATGGCCATTTTCAAGTTAGGTATTTTATCCTTCAGAATCTTAGCTGAATCGAGAAATAGATATTGTCCTTTCCACGGGATCAATAGTCCGACAAGGCCAACCACGAATGCATCACCAGGAATATTGAACTGTTCCCTAAATACTTGACCATCTGCGTTAATGTCGAGTTTTTCTAATGCGATGCCGTCATAAACGACACTAATTTTGTCTTTTGGGATATTTAGTTTCTGCTGCATGCTATCTGACACCCAGTTGGAAACCGACACAAAATGATCCGGTAGAGAATAAGCCCAGCGCATTGACAAGGATCCTTTTTGGCTGCCTCTGACATGGCATACGCTTGGAATCCTAAGACATTTGGCAACTAGCAGCGCGGCACGGTTACATAGCGGTTCATTGTTGGCGTGAATCAAGTCGGTTTTGAAGCGCCATGCAGTCCATAGCAGGCGAAGAAAGAACGGCAGGAAGTTGCAAATATCGTCAAGACGAGCAAGGATTTGTTGTCCGATAAACCGAAGACCCGGTAATTTGTCTGGCCATGCTTGATTGGTTAAATATTTTTGCATTCCAACCACATCTATCAGGCGATCAGGAATGTGTTTCCAGGGGGCTTCTTGTGCAATATCTTGGTATTGCGGACTAGTACGACCGGTGACGACTAAGGGTGCGTATTTGCTTCGATCAAGATTTGTCACCAGATGGCGTAGACAAATGATTGCGCCACCGTAGCCTATGCCATTTTCCACATAGAGGATGTTCTTGGGCTTGTCGAATGAAGTCATGGTTTCGGCTGCTATTTTGGTAGTGCGGCGTTGTTCATCAAATATTCACGGGGCAACATTAGCATTTTTGTTTTACAGTTCGTATTGTTTCAATGAGCGGATGTGGAAGAAAAGAGGCTGCGAAATACAGTGCTGAACGTAGGCTCCAGTGCAAGCGTAGGCTTTCATGAAAAGAGTTTTGGGCATTTTTCAAATCACCAGAAGCAAAATACCAGTATCCGAGCGTCCAGTAGCTGTCGGCGGCCATTATGTCGGGGTTGATACCCTGTTGCAATAATTGGACAGGTGTTTGTCTGCGAAGTGATTCCATGACTTTGGTTAAATCAATGAGCATGGCTCCGGAAGCCTGGGTAGCATTGTTACCGTGTTGTCGGCGCAACATTAAAACTACCGACAGACAGGAAATTGGGTGATGTGCGGCAATTCTTGCCCACAATTCCAAATCCTCACCAAACCTGATTTCTGAATTGAATGATCCGGCTTCGATCAGGCTTTGTCGTTTGGCGAGCACGGTGCCGGTTGGAATGAAGTTTTTTTTGACCAAACGGGATAGTGCATTGGGTATTGGTTGCCCGTCCAATTGTTCAAATTCTGTGAGCAGGCTGTGTTTGTCGAGAACGGAAGGAACGATGACATGATTTTGGGCATCAATTTCCGCCATGTCTCCGGCAATCAAGTGTAATAAGGGATGAGCGGCTAATGTTTCAAGTTGCTGGGATGTTTTTTCCGGCATCCACTGATCATCAGCATCCAAAAAAGCAATCCAATCACCCGATGCCAGCTCTATGCCTTTGTTCCGGGCAGCAGATGGCCCTTGGTTGGTTTGTTTGTGGAAAATGATGTTCCCGGGTAATCCAGCTACAATTTCGGCGGTGTTGTCGGTCGAGCCATCATCAATGATGATAATTTCATCAACCGGCACGGTCTGTGCCTGTACGCTGCGCACGGCAGCTTCTATGAACTTCGCACTATTGTATGCCGGTATGACCGCACTGATTTTCATGGCGACGCTGGAAAGGGAAGTTGATTTTGCTATGGGTCTATCATAGTGCATGTTTACCATTACCACATTGTTCTAAGGAGCAAAAAAATGCAGAACGTAATGACGATACCGGCACATTGGCGCATGCCATCGTTGGCGCTGGTTTTGGTTGTGTGCGTGTGCTTGCTGGTATTTCAAGAAACCTGGCTATCGATTGTGGGCATCTGGGAGCGCTCCGAAACATTTGCTCATGGCTATCTTGTTGCCCCGACGAGTGCTTGGTTGATTTGGCGCAAGCAGGCTGATTATCGAGACTTGTCGGCATCATTCAGCGGATTGGCCTTCATTTGTTTGTTAGGACTCGGTTTGCTCTGGTTATCTGCCGATCTGGTGTCGGTTCTTGTTATCCGGCAATGGGCGGTGGTGGGAATCCTGGTCTGTGCTGTTTGGACGGTGCTGGGGAATCGTGTTACCTCCAGCATACTGTTTCCCTTGCTTTTTCTGTTTTTGATGGTGCCTTTCGGCGAGGAATTCGTTCCTTACCTGATGAACTATACCTCGGCTTTCATCGTGACAATGTTGCGTCTGACCGGCATCAGCGTTTACCAGGAAGGCACCTTCCTCACGCTATCTTCCGGCGAATGGTCGGTGGTGGAAGGGTGCAGCGGTCTGCGCTACCTGATTGCCTCGTTCACGCTTGGAACCGTTTATGCCTATCTCAACTACCAAAGCTACATCAAGCGTGCAGTGTTCATGCTGATTGCGTTTTTGTTGCCGATTTTCGCTAACGGCCTGAGGGCTTACATGATCGTCATGATCGGTCATTGGAGTGATATGAAATTGGCAACCGGCGTCGATCACATCATTTACGGCTGGGTGTTTTTTGGCTTCGTGATGCTGCTGTTGTTTTACATCGGATCGTTTTGGCAGGACTCACCAACTATCGACAGCACGCCATCAACGCCTGCGATCGAACACGGCGTCGCTATTCGCAGCAACTTGCGTTGGCAGTCAGTGATTTGCCTGGCGCTGGCGATTGCAGCCTGGCCGGTGCTGTCTTCGCAGTTGCGCGGTTTGCAGGCCATTCAGGCCGAAATTCCAGGTGACTTTGCCGCGCGTTTGCAAACGGCATCCCCGGTCGCGCCAGACTGGGGATGGAAGCCATCATTCAAGGGTGTCATGGCGGATGTACATTTTTTCGTTGTTGACGACACCACGAAAAGTGCTGTCTACATTGCAAATTTTGGTGATGAGTCGCAAGGTGGCGAGCTGGTCAATTCGCAGAACTATCTGGTACCGCAGAAGCATCCGGTATGGCATATCATCCGAAGCGAAGCTACCCATGTACAGGGCGACGGTGGCCCCCGGCGCATCGAAGAGACGATTCTGAGCAGTGACACCCGCGACATACTGGTCTGGCGCTGGTATCGAATCGGTGGAATCGACACCATCAATCGTTACTACATCAAAGGCTTGCAGCTTTTAAAACGGTTGACGGGTAATGCCTCGCCTGAGCTGATGATTATTCTGTACACCGAAACACCGCATGGCGAAACCCAATCAGCGCGGAACAGGCTCGTCAATATGGCGGATACCTGCTGCTTTTGAATGCTGGTCCGGGCTATTGGGGCTATCGGCTTTTTAGCGTTCGCGCTTGCGTTCCTTGATGTCGTTGAGGAAGAAGTTCAGACGCTCATCCAGGATGGCTTGCAGTTGGTAGCTCGGATTTTGTGCTTTTTGCCCTAGGCGTATCTGCATCACGGCATCGTCGCTGCGTCCTGTCGCGAAGTAATGCTCGGCCATGTAGCGGTGTGATTCGCCGAGCTGGTTTAGCGCGGCAAAGGTTTGCGACATCAGTTCGAAATAAAAGGCTTGCGTCCGGCGCGGCTCGGAAAGGCTCAGCAAGACTTGGCGCGCTCTTTCAGGGTGGCCAGATTTCAACAGGCTACGGCTGTATTCGACTTTTATCACATCGTTGTTGGGGAAGGTTTCGGCAGCCATGGCAAATAGCCGGTTGGCTTGGTCGTAGTTGCGGCTGTCGAGTGCTGTTCTGGCCAGTGCCGTGATGTATTGCGGTGTATTTGGGTATTCGTCGACCAGTTTTTGAAACTGTATGGCGGCTTCGGCGTATTGCTGGCTTTCGAAATGGGTAATACCCAGTCCATAGCGGGCGACGGCGCGTTGCTCGGCGGTACCCTGGTTTTGCAGCGTGGCAAAATGTTGCAGCACGACTGCCTTGTTGGGTTCCGTCATCGCATACAGCCTAGCTTTGGTCAGCAGATAGCCCAGGGAATCGGGATATTGCCGGTAGGGGTAACGCTCGGCTCGGCCACGAGTGTCGGCTATCCGGCTTTCGGAAACCGGGTGTGTTCGCAAAAATTCCGGTATGCCCCGTCCGTAATAACGGGTGGATTGCTGCATGCGTTCGAAAAACGTCGGCATGGCGCGTGGGTCGAAATTGGACTGGGTGAGTATCTGCATACCGACGCGGTCGGCTTCTTTTTCATGGTCGCGGGTGAAGTCGATCTGGAACTGGATGTTGCCTGCCTGTATGGCCATCATCGCCGCCTGGCCCATTCTCGGTGATTGGGTGCCGATCAAAATCGCCGCCAGGGTGGCGGCGATGGTGGGGATGGACATTTTACTGGCGGCTTCGACCTGCCGATACAGATGGCGTTGGGTGACGTGGGCAATCTCATGCGCCATGACGGCTGCCAGTTCGCTTTCACTTTCCGACAACAATATCAGGCCGGAGTTGATGCCAATGTAGCCGCCCGGCCCGGCGAAGGCATTGATGTTCGGATCCATGACGACGAAAAAGTGAAACGGATTCGATGGCATGTCGCTGTTGGCCGCCAGTTGCCGACCGATACTGTGGATGTATTCCTGGATTTCGGCGTCCTGGTTTATATCGGTTTTGGCATGCAGATTCCTGAAAAACGCAGCACCCAGCTCTTTTTCCTGTAAAGGCGAAATCAGGGTGCCGGAGGAATCGCCCATGTCGGGTAGCTGAATTTTTTCGATTTCCAGGGCGCGATTGACGCCAGGTGTCAGGCAAAGCAGAAGAGCCATCGCGAGCGAACTACGGGGCATGATCGGAAGGTGGTTGCGGGTGGGTGTGATATTGCCTGTTTTTCATAGCCCTGTGAAGTTGAAAACCGAGCGAAGCGATTCGTTTTGCCGATGACGGCGATTGAGCAAAAACAGGCAGTGATGTTTTTCCCAAGAGTGTGCCGCCTTGAATATGTTCAAAAATTTCAGATCGCGATGCCATTGTGGCGCAACAGCGCGTCAATGCTGGGTTCGCGGCCCCGGAAGTTTTTGAATAGCGTCATCGCATCCTGGCTGCCACCTTGCTCCAGGATATTGTTCAGGAAGGATGCACCGCTGGCGCGATCGAAAATGCCGTTCTCTTCGAACAGCGAGAAGGCGTCGGCCGACAGCACTTCCGCCCATTTGTAGCTGTAATAACCCGCTGCGTAACCACCGGCGAAGATGTGCGAGAAGCTGTGGGCGAAGCGGTTGAAGTCCGGCACCTTGACCACGGCGACCTGTTCCCGCACCTGGTACAGGGTAGGGTAGATGCGGCCACCTTTGTCAGGGTCGTAATGCTGGTGGATTTTGAAGTCGAACAGGCTGAATTCCAGTTGCCGCACCATCATCATGCCGGCCTGGAAATTCCGGGCCGCCAGCATTTTGTCGTACAGCGTGTCGGGCAGCGGTTCGCCGGTCTGGTAATGGCCGGAAATCAGCCTTAGTGCTTCTTTGTCCCAGCACCAGTTTTCCATGAACTGGCTGGGCAGCTCCACGGCGTCCCATTCCACACCGTTGATGCCGGATACGCCAAGGTGGTCGATTTGGGTCAGCATGTGGTGCAGGCCGTGGCCAAACTCGTGGAATAGGGTTTCTACTTCGTCGTGGGTCAGTAGTGCCGGGTCGGTGGCGGTGGGCGGTGTGAAATTGCAGGTCAGGTAGGCGACCGGGGTTTGCAGATGGCCGTCCGCTGTTCTTCTGCGGCAGATGCAATCGTCCATCCAGGCGCCGCCCCGTTTTTTGGCGCGGGCGTACAAATCAAGATAAAAGTGACCACGCAGCTCGCCGTGCTGGTCGAGAATCTGATAGAAGCGCACGTCGGGGTGCCAGGTATCGACATCCTGGATTTCCGAGATTTGCAGGCCGTACAAGCGTGCGACGATGGCGAATAGGCCCTGGATCACTTTCGGCGCCGGAAAATAGGCTTTAACCTCTTCCTGCGACAGTTGATAAGCGTGCTGGCGCAGTTTTTCCGAGTAGTAACCGATGTCCCAGGCTTGCAGATCGTGCAGGCCGTGTTCCCTGGCAGCATATTGTTTTAATTCGACCCAATCCTGGCGCGCCTGGTGCCAGGATTTGTCGGCCAGGTCTTCCAGAAAGGTCACGACGTCGCCGGTGGAGCGGGCCATTTTGGTGGCCAGCGAATACTCGGCGTAGTTGTCGAAACCCAATAATTGGGCTTTTTCGTGGCGCAAGGCCAGCAGGCGTTCCATGATGTCCGAGTTGTCCCAGCGTCCGGCGTGTGGGCCTTGATCGGATGCGCGGGTGCAGAACGCCTCGTAATGCTCGCGACGCAGATCACGGTTGTCGGCGTAGGTCATGATCGCTAGGTAAGACGGGAATTGCAGGTTGATCAGCCAGCCATCCTTGCCGTCCGCTTCGGCGGCTTGTCTGGCTTGCGTCAATGCAGATTCCGGCAAACCGGCCAGGTCGTCGATATGGGTGATTTGCTTGTGCCAGGCATTGGTGGCATCGAGCAGGTTTTCCTCGAATTGGCTGGCCAGTTTCGATAATTGCTGGCTGATGTCTTTGTAGCGGGCTTGCTGGTTGGCGGGTAAATCGACGCCAGACAAATGAAAGTCACGTAGTGCATTGCCAATGATTTTCTGTTGGGCGATATCCAGATTGGCGAAGTCGGTGCTGCTCTGGATGGCTTGGTAAGCTTGTTGCAACGCCTTGTTCTGGCCGACTTCGGTGGCGTATTCGCTGAGCTTGCCGAGGCAGGCGTTGTAAGCATCGCGCAGGGTGTCGCTGTTGACCACCGAGTTCATGTGACTGACTGGCGACCAAGCTTTGTTCAAGCAATCTTCGGCGTTTTCGATAGGTTCTATCAGCGTGCGCCAGGTGTAAGGGCTGGCGCTGGCTAGTTGTTTGTCTATGGTGGCACGGGCGTCGGCCAGTAATTGGGCTATGGCCGGTTCGACGTGTTCGGGGCAGATTCTGGAGAAAGGGGGGCGTTCGAAGTGTTCCAGCAACGGGTTGGTCATGGTTTTATTCCAGATTGATGCATAAGTTCATTAGGAGTCGGAACGGCGGGCAAATTCAAAGTTTGCTCGATGGCTGTCATGGTCAACAAAAACCGGGCACTTGCCCAGCGTATTGTGCCGATTAAAACATAACACTCAAAGCCAAGAGGCGTGGGACGGTTGGGCGCTTATCAACGACTGGCAGGCGAGCCGGATTTGCTCGGCGATGAAGAGTGTCCAGTCGTCTGAGGCATGGTGAAGATCGATCTGTGCCATGGCAGTTTGATAGGCGGTGCGGTTGGCGTCGTCGCTGGCGATGGTCACCAGCGGGAAATCGTTTTCCAGCAGGATAAGGTTCATCAGCAAGCGGGCGCAGACCGCGTTGGCCGATTTGAAGGGTTGCAGATACAGCAAGCGACGGTGCGTTTCCGCTGCAAACACCACAGGGTGCATGAACGCGCCTTCGCGTCGCAGCCAGGCCATGTGTTCCTGCACCTGTTCGGGCAATTTGTCCGGGGATGGTGCGGGTTGGTCGTCCGGTGTCAACGATGCGATTTGTCGATACTGTCCTGGATATTGTTCCAGCATGGCCCGGCATGACAGGGCGTGCAGTTCCAGCAACAGGTTTTCCGAGAGCAATACCTGGTCGGCGGCTTTTTCACGAATGAAATCGATGGCCTGAAAATGGTTGAGTGCCGCCATGTTTTCCGCCAGCGATTTTTCCGACGACATCAAACCGTTACGCAACAATAACTCGGTTTCCCGCAAGGTCAGGCGACTGCCTTCGAGATGCAGGCTGTCGAAAGTGTATTGAATCGCCAGCGCTTGCTGGATTGCCGGACTGTTGACGGCGTTTTGCAGCTGCCATTCGATTTTGAGCAGGTCGAGTTCGCTGAGTATCAAATCCAGTTTGGCGATCATGGCAGGCTATCCTCGGTCATCAAGTCGGCATCGTCATGCCGCGCAGTTCGTAAAACTCGCGCACGAAATCATCGAAGCGTTGCGCCTCGATCGCATCGCGCATGGCCTGCATCAGCTCCAGGTAATAGTGCAGGTTGTGGATGGTGTTGAGGCGCGAACCCAGCATTTCCTGGCATTTGTCCAGATGCTTCAGATACGACCGTGAGTAATTGCGGCAAGTGTAGCAACTGCACTGTTCGTCCAGTGGCCGGGTGTCGAACTGATATTGCTTGTTGCGGATTTTGATGACGCCATGGCGGGTGAATAAATGGCCGTTGCGGGCATTGCGGGTGGGCATCACGCAGTCGAACATGTCGACGCCGCGCCGCACCGCTTCCACCAAGTCTTCTGGAGTGCCGACCCCCATCAGGTAACGCGGTTTGTCGACCGGCATGGCGGGCATGAGGGCATCCAGTGTCGCCAGCATTTCGTGTTTGGGTTCGCCGACCGACAAGCCGCCGATGGCGTAACCATCGAAGCCTATGCTGGTGAGTCCAGTTATCGATTCGTGGCGTAAATCGGCATACATCCCGCCTTGCACGATGCCGAACAGCGCCGATTCGTTGCCTGCGTGGGCGCGTTTGCTGCGCTCGGCCCAGCGCAGCGACAAGCGCATCGAATCGGCGGCCTGGCTGTAAGTGGCAGGGTAGGGTGTGCATTCGTCGAAGATCATCACGATGTCCGAGCCTAAGTCGCGCTGCACCTGCATCGATTGTTCCGGCCCCATGAATATCGTGCTGCCATCGATGGGCGACTTGAAAGTCACGCCTTGCTCGCTGATCTTGCGCAAGGCACCCAGGCTGAAGACTTGAAAACCGCCGGAGTCGGTCAGGATGGGTTTTTGCCAGCGCATGAAATCGTGCAGATCGCCGTGGGCCTTCATCACCTCCATGCCGGGGCGCAGCAGCAGATGAAAAGTGTTGCCGAGGATGATTTGCGCCCCCAGTTCATTGAGGTCGTCCGGTGTCAGCGATTTGACCGCGCCGTAAGTGCCAACCGGCATGAAAATCGGCGTTTCGACCACGCCACGGGCGAAGCTCAGTTGGCCACGGCGGGCCTGACCATCGGTAGTATCGAGTTTGAATTGCATTGGCGCGTTTGAAAAAGGCTGAGCATCATCCGGCTATGGCCGGTGTGCGTCAAATGTCCATCAACAGCATCGGAATGCCGTAGGTCATCACGAAATAGCCGAAGGCAAAAATCAGGCTGACGCTGATGGGGTAGGCGAAAAAGCGGCGGAAAATGTAAGCGACGATGGCGATGTACCACGTTACCAGACACACCGCGATGCCAATGCCGAGTTCTTCGCGGTAGGGGTAATGCTGCATGACCAGCCAGAAATCCAGCAATTCGGTCAGTATCGCCAGCGTCATGATGAAGTTTTCGCAGACGAAAATCGAGGTGTACAAGCGGCTGTAGTAGGCCCATTTCTTTTCCAGCAGCAGAATCAGGGCTACCGTGCTGAAGGCCATGAGGGTCCGACCGCTGACTTCCAGCACACCGTCGGCCGGGTCGGCAATCAGGCCTTCCACGATCCAGCCGGAAATGAAATAAAACATCACGTTCTTCCACATGAACGATGTCGTGGGTGTCAACTGGGACGGGTCGTTGAGAAACCAGCAGGACGATAGGTATTTCAGTAACAGCTTCATGGTGGCAATGAAAAACGAACGAGTGTCTTGGGTTCGGAGCGCTGTATCCGGGTTGGGTGCATGGATGCAGCGAGCAAGCCTTGCTCGACACGCGGCGATAGGGTTGCTGATTAGCAGGTGGCAGCGACGCCTTGTGTTGGCGGTTTGTTGATGCGGGTGAAGGCTCCTGCCTTCACCCGGCAAGCAAGAGGGGTTTAATGGCTGACGTCGACCTTGCCACCTTTGTTTTGGCCGATGGCATTCAGCAGGGTTTCGAACCAGTCGGTGTCGATGTCGAACGGCTTGCCGCCTTTGATGCGCGGAAACTCGATGGCGCGCAACACGTTGCCCTGGTCTTCGTCGTGGCCGATCACCCCGGATTCACGGCGCAAAGCGCATTCGACCGCCAGGTCGGCGCAGGATTTGATAAGGCGCATGTCGTCGACATTGGACGCCGCTGCGCGGGCGAAATAGCCCGATTTCTGCACCAGGGTTTTTTCCGCACCTATCATTTGAGCGAATTGCTCACCGAACCATTTGCCGGGGTTGACCGCATCCAGTTTGATGTGGCCGAAGGCATCGCGCGGTACCTCCTGACCCTTGGCTTGCATTTCGGCAACGATGGCGTCGACACCAGCACCTTCGGAGACGAAGATGTTGACGCAATCGACTTTATCCATCACCGCGCGCAAGCGGGTAGCTTCGGCGTCCAGGTCGATGGCCATTTCCGGTACGAATACAGCGTGTACGTCATACGATGCGCGGCTCAATCCCAGTTCCGGCAGCCATTGCTGGCGATCCAGCAACGTGCGGTATTGTTGGGCGGTTGCGGCAGTCAGCCAGCCGCAGTTGCGGCCCATCACTTCATGGACGATCAACATGCGCGGGTTTGCGTTGTTTTCAGCCACTACGTTCATGAAGTAGCGTGCGCCTTGTTCGGCAGCCGTCCAGGCGCCCAGGGATTGTTTGATCGGGAATACGTCGTTGTCCACGGTTTTTGGCAGGCCGATCACGGTCAGGCCGTAATCGTTTTTCGCCAGAAAGGCTGCCAGATCGGCAGCCGCCGTGTTGGTGTCGTCGCCACCGATGGTGTGCAGCACGTCGACGCCGTCTTTGACCAATTGATCGGCCGCGACTTTTTGCGGATCTTCGCCTTCTTTCACCAAGCCGCGTTTGACGCAGTCCTTGACATTGGTCAGTTTGACCCGGCTGTTGCCGATGACGGAGCCACCGAAGCCTTGCAGCAAACCGGCTTTTTGGCGGACTTCGACCGTTACGGGATAGGAATCACCCAGCAACAAGCCTTTGTAGCCGCTGCGGTAGCAAATGATTTCGATGCTGGGGTCGATTTCGCTGTAGCGTTCGATCAGGCTGCCTATGGCTGAGTTGAGGCAGGGCGCCAGGCCACCGGCTGTGAGAATGGCAACTTTTTTGGGTTTGTTCATGTGCATTTTCGAACAGTTAGAGTTGAGAAAAATCGATGAGGTCAGGCGGGTGACGTGTTCAGATGAGTCAGGGTGTTTCTCGTGACCAGGCAATACGCGAGCGCCCCTGGACGAAAGCCCCTGTCTGGCACTCCGTGCCAATCAAGGCTGCCAATGGGGCATGGCAGCTCGATTTCTAAGCAGCGGGTTTATCGCTCCAGCAGTTTGAACTTGTCTGGCTTGCCGTTCCATTCGTCGGCATCCGGCATGGCGCCTTTCACTTCGGTGATGGTTGGCCATAGCTTGGCCAGTTCGGCGTTCAATGCCACAAAGTGTTCTTGACCCTCTGGTAATTCGTCTTCGGCATGAATGGCGTTTGCCGGGCATTCGGGTTCGCACAAGGTGCAATCGATGCATTCGTCGGGGTCTATGACCAGGAAGTTGGGGCCTTCATGAAAGCAGTCGACAGGGCAGACGTCGACGCAGTCGGTGTATTTGCATTTGATGCAGTTTTCGGTGATTACAAAAGCCATGATGTCGTTTCCAGGATGGTTTGAGTGCTATGCCTGCTTGCGTTGCCAGGTCTTGTAAAGTCCACTCACCCGCAGGCCATTGCGGCCTGCGGGTGATCCGGCTTTATTTTTCCTTGTTTTTGTTGCGTTCGTTGACCTCTTTGATCACTTCGTCGGCCACGTTTTTCGGGCATGGATTGTAGTGCGAGAACTCCATGGAGAACTGGCCACGGCCCGAGGTCATCGTGCGCAGGTCGCCGATGTAGCCGAACATGTCGCTCAGCGGTACGTCGGCCTTGATGCGTACACCCGTTACGCCGGGGTCTTGCGATTTAATCATGCCACGGCGGCGGTTCAAGTCACCGATGACGTCACCGACGTGTGCTTCCGGGGTGAATACGTCGACTTTCATGATGGGTTCCAGCAATTGCGGCGAGGCTTTGGGTATCGATTGACGATACGCAGCACGGGCTGCAATTTCGAAGGCGATGGATGAGGAGTCGACGGCATGGAAGGCGCCATCGGTCAGGTTGACTTTGAAGTCCAGACAGGGGAAGCCTGCCAGTACGCCTTTGTCGACGCTGGCTTTGAAGCCTTTTTCCACAGCGGGCCAGAATTCGCGCGGTACGTTGCCGCCGACGACGGTGGATTCGAACTGGAAGCCGCTGCCTGGCTCGCCTGGTTCGATGATGTAGTTGATTTTGGCGTATTGGCCCGAACCACCTGATTGTTTTTTGTGGACGTATTCGTCTTCGATACGCTTGGTGATGGTTTCGCGGTAGGCCACTTGCGGCTTGCCGACGTTGACATCCACACCGTGGGTACGTTTAAGGATGTCCACCTTGATGTCCAGGTGCAGTTCGCCCATGCCTTTGATGATGGTTTCGCCGGATTCCTGATCGGTTTCGACGCGGAACGACGGGTCTTCCTGCACCATTTTGCCTATAGCTATGCCCATTTTCTCGTTGCTGCCTTTGTCTTTCGGCGAAATGGCGATCGAGATGACGGGGTCGGGGAATACCATGGGTTCCAGCGTGGCTGGTTGGTCGGGGTCGCACAGGGTGTGGCCGGTTTGCACGTTTTTCAGGCCGATCAGGGCAACGATGTCGCCGGCCTGGGCGGTTTCGATTTCCGAGCGATCGTCGGCGTGCATTTCCACCATGCGGCCCACCCGTTCGGTTTTGCCGGTGTAGGTGTTCAGTACGCTGTCGCCTTTTTTCAGTTTGCCGGAATAAACCCGGACGAAGTTCAGTGCACCAAAACGGTCGTCCATGATTTTGAATACCAGGCCACGGAATGGGCGGGCGGGATCGACGATCGCGTGTTCGCCGGTTGGCACACCTTCGATGTCGGTTTCCGGTTGCGGGTTGACTTCAGTCGGGTTAGGCAGGTAGTCGATAACGCCGTCCAGTACCAGTTGCACGCCTTTGTTCTTGAACGAGGAGCCGCAGAAAGTCGGGAAGAAGTCCATCGCGATGGCGCCTTTGCGAATGCAGCGCTTGATTTCTTCGATGGATGGTTCTTCGCCTTCCAGGTATCTCTCCATGATGTCGTCATCCTGGTCGGCAACCTGATCGATCAGTTTGGCGCGCCATTCTTCGACGTCGGCTTCCATGTCGGCAGGCACGTCCTTGATTTCGTATTTCAAAGGGTCGCCGGAGTTGTCCCAAATCCAGGCTTTGCGGGTCAGCAGGTCAACGACACCGGAGAAATCGTCTTCACGGCCGATGGGTAGTGTCATCACCACCGGTTTGGCGCCCAATACGTCTTCGACTTGCTTGATGACGCGGTAGAAGTCGGCACCCAGTCTGTCCAGCTTGTTGACATAGATGATGCGGGCGACTTTGGAGTCGTTGGCATAGCGCCAGTTGGTTTCCGATTGCGGTTCGACGCCGCCGGAGCCGCAGAACACGCCGATGCCGCCGTCCAGTACTTTCAGCGAACGATAGACTTCGATGGTGAAGTCGACGTGACCCGGCGTGTCGATGATGTTGAAACGGTGAGGCTGAAACTGGTTTTTACTGCCGGGCCAGGAGCAGGTGGTCGCTGCTGATTGAATGGTGATGCCGCGTTCTTGTTCTTGCACCATGAAGTCTGTGGTCGCCGCACCGTCGTGTACTTCGCCGATTTTGTGGATTTTGCCGGTCAGTTTCAAAATCCGTTCGGTGGTGGTGGTTTTACCGGCATCGACGTGGGCGAAGATGCCGATGTTTCTGTAAAGCGATAGATCAGTCATGGTTGTACTCTGAATGGGGATGAAAACGTTTTGCTTCTGGCAGCCTTGCCGCAGCTTTTTCGCTGGCAGTGGCCATGAAAAATCCGCGCATTTTACCCGAAAAATCAAAAAAAACGGAATGTCAATTGCGTGGATGGATTCAAACCGAGAGGGCGAGGCGCATAAATTAGGATGTCATTTGAGATTCAATCCGCATTCAAAAGCGTCGCGCTATTCCGAGGCGACATATTGTCCAGGCAATATCGGGCTTTCAAAATTCACGCCTTCTTGAAAGAAGGCGTGTGGCTGATTGGCGATTTCGCGGGCGGCCAGAAACTGGGCGTAGTAGTTGCGCGAGGCAAAGCCGAATGCCGGGCCGTCGTAGCGGTCGACGATGGTGACGAAATCTGTACCCATTTGATTGTGCGCCCGTTTCATGCCGCCTATGCCGTGGTTGTATGAAGTAATCGCCGATGGCCAGTTGCCGAGTTTGCCGTAGGCATAACTCAGATAGCGCGCGGCACCTTGTGCCGACACGAAAGGGTTCAGCCGTTGGTCGACACTATCGCCGCCCGGCATGAAGGTCTTGGCGGCTGCTTTGGTGAACTGCCACATGCCTACTGCACCGGCGGATGAGCGCGCCGCGGGCTGAAATGACGACTCGACATGCGGTAGATAGGCCAGCTCTTCCGGTAAACCGGCATCGCGGAATACCTTGCGGAATTGCAGATCGTAACGACCACTGATTTCCAGGCCACGCTTGAAGCGTTCGCGAGTGCCACGCTGCGAGCGAACGCGGCTGTCGGCCCCCGTCAGTATAGTTCTTGCGTCACGCCCCCCGCTTGCCAGTTTGCTCATCAATTGCTGGTCGAAAGCGTCGAGCGGAGCGCTATAGCGCAGCTTGTATTCCAGACCTGCCAGTTTCGCTTTCCAGAAATCGCGGCGCTGGCTGACCTGGTCTTTTTGTTCTGCGGTCAAGCCTTCGGCAACGTAGCCCGGCAGTTCCATGACTTCATACACGATGTCCATGTGGCGGTCGTCATGAAAAGCCACTTGCGAACGGCTCCAGACTGCGTAGGTCTTGCGCCAGAAATCGACAGCCGGCATCAGCGCCACCGGCTTGGGGAACAGGCTGGTATAAGCGACTGCCGTGTCGGCGGGGCGGGGCGGCAGGATGCTCGGCTGTTTTGGCGCATTGGCGCGGTAAGTAGCGGTGGGTTTGTCACGCTTGACGACGGTCTGGCTGCCGCAGGCGCTTAGCAGTACAACTACCAGACCAGATATGAGCAGATTTGGCAGTCCATGGCTTGTATTCAGACGACGAATGGGGTTGGGCATGGTTTACTCCGGGCAGGACTGCGATATTGCTCACGCAGCGCGTTGATTTCTTCGGATCGATAATAGTCGTTTATTGGGTTTCTTCAGCTAAGCCGGATTTCAAAGCGCATAGGACACCCAACTGGCCATGGTCAGGGTAATCACGGCAAAACTGCCAATGGCAGCCAGCAATGTCAGTAGCAGGAACGCTTTATTCGCCAGCCTGACGGCAGGCCCAAGTGCAGATAAAACGGGTCTTGCCGCTACACCACAGGATTGGACGTCGACGATGCTGCGGCCAAATCTTAACAAACTGGATAATCCAGGCCGGTTCGTTGCGATAGCGTCTTTGTCATCGTCCGCTGCTCTGGGATAGCCGGTGGTTTCGGTCTCGATACTGTCCGCGATGCCCTGTAATCGGTGCGTTAATCCGTTCATGGCGTTCAATACCCTGTAAAACCCGATCAACAGCAACGAAGGCAAGGTCAGTAACACCCCCAGCGCAGCCGCGCTGCCCACGTCCCAGTGCAGAATGCTGACCAGATAGTAGGCCAGCCAGACCGCTGCCAGCACACCGGCAATCATGGCGAACACGATGTTATTGGTCAGCCGTTTGGCCATGCGTTCGGCTGGCAGGGCGGCATAGACCAGCGCGTTCAGCACGGGCAGCAGCTCGTAGTCATTGCGTTGTGATGCCTCGGTTTGACGCGCCATGGTGAACTCCTGAAGGGTATGAATGGAATGCAGGGGATTTTTATAGACTAGGGTCGATAGCTGCAAGCTGTCTTACCGGGTTGCACAACGGACAGGCCACCTGTAGCCGATTGGCGACTCTGGCGTACCGTCGCGGATGACCTCAAAGCAGGTATCAAAGCCTGTTTCCCCGTCGATGTCCGCTTTAGGGATGACAGCATCAAGAGCTTGAGCGAACGCCCCAGAAAACGGACGCTGCAATGCTTGCCAAGCTCCCTTCTCGCTCTGCTGAACCCATGTCGAGAAATGAATCTTAGCCGTGTTTAATCAATGGGTTAGTGGCTTAAGTTGGCGCGTATGGGGATAACCCTCAAGCAGCATCGGTATGCAGTCCTCTGCTGCGTGTGGGAGCGAGAAAAATTACATCTGCGATTGCAGATAATTCTGGATACTCACTTTTTCGATCAAGTCAAACTGGGTTTCCAGCCAATCGACGTATTCCTCTCCGTTTTCCAGAATGTCTTCAAATACCTCTCGGGAAACGAAATCACTGGCGTTTTCGCAATAGGCGATTGCTTCGCGTAACAGTGGCAGCGCCTGCTGCTCCAGCTTGAGGTCGCACGCCAGCATTTCTTCAGGATTTTCGCCTACCAATAGTTTTCCCAGGTTTTGCAGATTTGGCAGACCTTCGAGAAACAAAATACGCTCGATCAACTTGTCGGCACGTTTCATGCCATCAATCGACTCGTGATAAACCCTGTCGTTGAGTTTGCTGATTCCCCAGTTCTTGTACATGCGGGCATGCAAAAAATACTGGTTGATTGCAGTCAGCTCGTTTTCCAGCACCTTGTTCAGATACTCAATGATTTTTTTATCGCCTTGCATAGTGATACTCCTGATGAAAATGGAAAGAGTTCAAATTTATCGGGGGGCATGAATCATCGCTAATGGCTCAGCCCTGCAACGTGATCGCTCAGTTACATGGCTTACAGGATACGTGCTGCCGACTTGAAAATACAAATTTTGATGGTTGATCGTGTGATTTTTAGCGGACGGAGAGGCTTTTGCGGTGGTATGAACGCAGCCCGGGCGAGCGTTGTTCGCCCAGTGGTTTGTCGTTCAGGCGCTGGCCAGCGCCAGCAGCTTGCTGATTTCCGGTACGCAGGAGCCGCATCCGGTGCCGGCTTTCAGGCACTGACCCACATCCTGTGTCGTTTTCAGGTCGTGGTCATCGATGGCGCGGCAAATCGTTCGCTCGCCGATGCCGAAACAGGCGCAAACGGTCGCGCCGTCGGTCGCCTGACCATTGACCGGGCAGGCGCTCAGCAAGCCCAGACGGTCGGTGGCATCCAGTGCATGCTTGGCAAACAGCGAAGCCAGCCATTGCCGATCCGGCAACGTGCCACTGCAAGCCATCATGACCACGGCTTCGAGACGGTCATCGACGATTTGCGCGGCGCGATAAGCCCCGCTGCCTGCGTCGAAACAAGCCAGCCACTCATCATGCACCTGCATCGGCAGCCTGCTGCGCAGCCAGTGCGATACGTCGCCCAGCGCCTGCGTCGCCGCCAGTTCGTAGTGCTGATATTCGTCGCCGTGTATCCGGTTCCAGTAGTCGATCCCCTCGACATCGAATGGCTGTCGCGCCATCACAAAACCCTGCCAGGCGGTATCGAACGCGGCGATTTTCACCGGTGTGTGCTTGCTTTCCGGTTGTTTGGAAATGGGATCAACGCTGTCACCGATCAACACGCCCACCCGGCCCTGACTGGCAAACTGCGCAGTCCAGTGCATGGGCACAAACACGCTGCCGGGGGCTTGGTCGTCGGTGACGCGTACCCGTGCCAGCAGGTGGCCGCGCATACTGTCCAGTCGGGCCAGGCCGCCATCACTCAGGCGATGACGTTCGGCATCGACCGGATGCACATCGACGTACACCTCGGGCCGATGCTGGTTGAGCTTGGCGGCGATGGCGGTACGGGTCATCGTGTGCCATTGGTCGCGCACCCGGCCGGTATTCAGCACCAGCGGGTAATCGGCATCGACCGGATGCGCCGGTGGTTTGGGTGTCGCCGCGACGAATTGCGCTCTGCCCGAGGCGGTGAAAAAGCGGCCATCGTCGAACAGCCGGGCACGGCCCTCGGGAAATGCCGGGTTCACCGGCCATTGCACGGGCTGCAACTCGGCGTAAGCCACATCATCCAGGTTCGCCAAGCCGGAAATGTCGAAATCGCGTACACCGTGTTCGGCATCGTTTTCGAAGCCCGACAAGGCGGCGTGCTCACGAAAAATATCGGCAGGCGTTTGATAATCGAAGGCTGCTCCGTAGCCCAGGCGGTGGGCTACCTGGCTGATGATCCACCAATCCGGCTTGGCGTCACCGGCGAACGGCAGCAAGGCCCGCTGCCGGGAAATCCGTCGTTCGGAATTGGTCACCGTGCCGTCTTTTTCGCCCCAACCTGCGGCGGGCAACAGCACATGCGCCCATGCGCTGGTATCGGTACGCGCCACACAATCGGAGACGACGACCAACTCACAACGCGCCAGTGCCTGCCTGACCTTGTCGGCATCCGGCAAGCTGACGACCGGATTGGTACCCATGATCCACACCGCCTTGACCTTGCCCTGGTGTATGGCATCGAACAGCGCCACCGCCGGATAACCGGGCTGACGGGCGATGCGCTCGCTGCCCCAGAAGCGGGCGACGCGCTCGACATCGTTCGGGTTGGTGAAGTCCATGTGCGCCGCCAGTTGGTGCGCCAGGCCACCGACTTCACGCCCGCCCATGGCATTGGGTTGGCCGGTCAGCGAGAACGGCCCCCTGCCAGGCTTGCCGATGCGGCCTGTGGCCAGGTGACAATTGATGATGCTGTTGACTTTATCGGTGCCCGAGGTCGATTGATTGACGCCTTGGCTGTACAGACTCATCACCTTGTTGTGCTCGCCAAACCAGCGGTAGAACGTGGTCACATCGGCCAGTGGCAGGCCGCAGCCTTCGGCAACCCGCTCAGGCGTCGCGCTGTCGGCCTCGGCCATGGCCGAGGCAAAGCCGTTGGTATGGTGTTGGATGTATTCGGCATCCAGCCGCTGCCGTTGCTGTAAGTCGCGCAGCAGGCCGTTGAACAACAGCACGTCACTACCGGGTGCCAGCGGCAGATGCAGGTCGGCAATGTCGCAACTGCTGGTACGGCGCGGATCGATGACGACGATTTTCATGTCCGGCCTCAGCTTTTTCGCGGCGCGGATGCGCTGAAAACTCACAGGGTGACACCAGGCGGCGTTGGAGCCGATCAACACGATCATGTCGGTCAGTTCCAAATCCTCGTAACAACCGGGCACGGTGTCGGCACCGAATGCCCGCTTGTGCCCGGCAACCGACGACGACATGCACAAGCGGCTGTTGGTGTCGATATTGGCGCTGCCGATAAAGCCTTTCATCAGCTTGTTGGCAACGTAATAATCCTCGGTCAGCAATTGGCCGGAAGCGTACAGCGCGACGGCATCCGGCCCGTGTTCGGCAATGATGCGGCGGAAACCGTCCGCCACATGATCCAGCGCCGCTCCCCAGTTGACCACCCGGTCGCCAATCTGTGGCCGCAACAAGCGGGTGTCCAGCGCCAATGTTTCGGCCAGCGCCAGGCCTTTGGAGCACAGTCTGCCGAAATTGGCCGGGTGGTTTTGATCGCCTTGCACCGTCACCTGCCGCGATGCGGCATCGACGCGGGCTGCTATGCCGCAGCCGACACCGCAATACGGGCAGGTGGTTTTGATCGTCTTCATGGCGTGGCAATCGGCATTGCGACTGGCACACCGTGTTCATCGACCTGTAGCCAGACACGGTGATCGGCGATACGCAGCCGATACGTCGTCAGTCTGACGCTGGCATCTTCGAAACAGACACCGGTCTTCAGATTGTAATGCTGCTTGTACATGGGCGATGCCACCATGGGTTCGCCGCCCAGGTCGCCGACCATGCCGCGCGACAGGACATTGGCTTGAGCGATCGGATCGAAGTTGTCGAGCGAGTACACCGCATCCAGTTTGGGCAGATGGAACATCGCTACCTGATGGCCTGCAACCTGCGCACAGACGCCGGAGTCGGGCTGTAGATCGTCCACCCCGCAGACATCGATCCAGCGGTTCATGCAACCTCCTCGATCAGGCGAAAATGCTTGCGCTCCTGCGGGCTGGCCGGACGAATCTGGCCGCGTTCCTCGACGAACACGATATGGTCGTCGGGCTGGTCGCTGTTGACGAAATGGCGGAAGCGTTTGAGTTTGTTGTCGTCCTCCAGCGTGGTTTTCCATTCGCACTGATAGGTATCGACGACATGTGCCATTTGTCGCTCCAGTTCATCGGCCATACCCAGTTTGTCGGCAATGACCACGGCTTTCAGGTAGGCCAGGCCGCCTTCGAGGTTGTCCATCCACACCGAGGTGCGTTGCAGCCGGTCGGCGGTGCGGATGTAGAACATCAGCACACGGTCGATGTAACGGATCAGCGTAGCCTTGTCGAGGCTGGTGGCAAACAGGTCGGCGTGGCGCGGTTTCATGCCGCCGTTGCCGCAGACGTACAGATTCCAGCCGCCTTCGGTGGCGATGACGCCAATGTCCTTGCCCTGCGCCTCGGCGCATTCACGGGTGCAGCCCGAGACGGCAAACTTGATTTTGTGCGGTGCCCGCAGGCCCTTGTAACGGTTTTCCAGTTCGATCGCCAAGCCCACGCTGTCATCGACACCATAACGGCACCAGGTGCTGCCAACGCAGGATTTGACGGTGCGCAGCGCCTTGCCGTAGGCGTGGCCGGATTCGAAGCCGGCGGCTATCAATTCACCCCAGATGGCGGGCAATTGCTCGACGCGGGCACCGAACAGGTCGACGCGCTGGCCACCGGTGATCTTGGTGTACAGCCCGTATTTCTTGGCTACCTGGCCGATGGCGATCAGGCCGTCAGGCGTGATCTCGCCGCCCGGCACTCTGGGCACGACGGAATAACTGCCGTCTTTCTGCATATTGGCCAGAAAGGTGTCGTTGGTGTCTTGCAGGCCGATGTGCGCTGTTTCCAGGATGTAGTCGTTCCACTGCGAGGCCAGCATCGAACCCACCGCCTGTTTACAGACATCGCAACCCAGGCCGCGACCGTGTTTTTCGATCAGCGCATCGAAGGTTTTGATGCCGTCGATGCGAATCAGGTTGAACAGGTCTTGCCGGGTATGGGGGAAGTGTTCGCACAAATCGTTGTTGACCTCGACCCCGGCTTTTTTCAGTTCGCAGTCCAGCACCGATTTCACCAGGGCGGCGCAACCGCCGCAGCCGGTGCCGGCCTTGGTGGTGGTTTTCAGCGCGGGCACCGTGTTGCAGCCGTCGGCGATGGCGGCGCAGATGTCGCCTTTGGATACGGAATAACACGAGCATACCGTCGCCGATGCGGGCAGGGCATCCGCCCCCAGGCCGATTGGTTGATCGGACTCGGACGTGGCGGGCAGAATCAGGGCTTCGGGCTGTTCGGGTAGCTCGATGCCGTTCAGGCAGTATTGCAGCAGCGTGCCGTAGTCGGCGGCATCACCGACCAGCACGGCACCGAGCAGGCGTTGGTTGTCGGCACTGACCACCAGGCGTTTGTAAACCTCGGCGCGACCATCCTGATAGGTGTAAATCAGGGCGCCGGGCGCTCTGGCCTGGGCGTCGCCTATGCTGGCGACATCGACGCCCATCAGCTTGAGTTTGGTGCTCATGTCGGCGCCGGTGAAGGCGTGTTCCTGATCTGACAAATGCGCTACCACGCAGCGCGCCATGGTGTAACCGGGCGCTACCAGGCCGAATATCTGGCCGTTCCACAAGGCGCATTCGCCTATGGCATAAATATCGGCATCGGAGGTGCGGCAGTGGTTGTCGATGACAATGCCACCGCGCGGGCCGACATCGAGGCCCGAGGCCCTGGCGATGTCGTCGCGCGGACGAATGCCGGCCGAGAACAGGATCAAATCGGTTTCCAGGTGTTCGCCGTCGGCGAAATTCATGCGATGACGGGCGCTTGCGCCGTCGTCTATCAATGAGGTGTTCTTGTTGAGATGCGCTTTGACGCCCAGAGCCTCGATCTTGCGTTTCAGCATGGCACCGCCACCGTCATCCAGTTGCACGGTCATCAGACGCGGTGCGAATTCGACGACGTGGGTTTCCAGACCCAGATCACGCAAGGCCTTGGCGGCTTCCAGTCCCAGTAGGCCACCGCCGACGACGGCACCGATGCGGGAAGCCTGTGCCGATGCCCGGATGGCATCGAGATCATCCAGGGTGCGGTACACCAGGCAATGCGGCCTGTCATGGCCCGGCACCGGCGGCACGAAAGGGTAAGAACCGGTCGCCAGCACCAGTTTGTCGTAATCGACAACGATACCGTTGGCCGATGTTACTCGTTTGGCAACACGGTCGATCTCGACCGCTTTGTCGCCCAGATGAAGGGTGATGCCGTGGCTTTCGAAGAAACCGTCGGGCACCAGCGATAAATCCTGGGCCGTCTTGCCGGTGAAATACGCCGACAGGTGCACGCGGTCGTAGGCGGGCCGGGATTCTTCGCAGAACGTGACTACGTCGAAGTGATCCCTGGCGGTGCTCTCCATCAAACTGGCTATGAAGTGCTGACCGACCATGCCGTTGCCGATGACCACCAGTGTTTGTTTTCGCGTCATGACATTTACCTCTAATGCGTTGCGATCGTTAGGTTTGCCGAAGCCGTGCCGTGTTTCAGGGGTAAAAAAAAGGCATCCTGAATTAACGAGCTACGCTCGTTCAATCAGGACGCCTTTGTCCGAAACAACAACAATGCAAGGGAGCCTCGGCAAGAGACTCGCAATGGTTAAAGCAAATGTGATGCCAGCTTTTTTGTTTTCCACACGCCAGCGTGGCGGACATGGTGAAAATCAAGCTCTGCAAGGCTTGCAGAAAACACAGGGGGGGTGGCCTCGGCATCGACCGGGTTATCGCGCACGGCGTGTTGCAAAATTGGCGACACCCTTGCGGGCAAAGTCGCACCATTCAGGTGCGATGAGTCTGTGGGCTGCACCAAGCCGAACGCCTGGTGGCGCAGCCATTCGATTTCCACTATCTCCGTGGCAACCCATACCGGCCTTTCTACACAGACTTACCTTCATACAGCGTCCGTATGCGTTCCCACGCAGAGCGTGGGAACGAGGGGGGCGAGGTGATAAATCGTCATCCCCGAGCGGGCTACTCCCTCGTTTCCCTGGCATGTCACTTGCTTGACGACAACCGATTCCGTCAACTTCCGAGTCAGTCCATGTCGTTTTCGCCGTTTGAAGTCTTTGGTCTGAAAGGCAAGTACAAAATCCTGCACCTGACCTGGATCGCGTTTTTCATCAGTTTCCTGGTCTGGTTCAATCAGGCGCCATTGTTGGTATTGATTCAGCAGGAACTCGGCATCAGCAACGCTCAGGTCGAAACACTTTTACTGCTGAACGTGGCGTTGACCATTCCGGCACGGGTCATCATCGGCCTGGTGGTCGACCGTTTCGGCGCCCGCATCAGTTACAGCGTGTTGCTGGCGGTATGCAGCCTGCCGTGTTTTCTGTTCGCACTGGCCGACGATTTCGCCACGCTGGCCTGGTCGCGCTTTTTACTGGGCTTCATCGGCGCCGGCTTCGTGGTAGGGGTGCGCATCATCGGTGACTGGTTCCCATCGCATCAGATAGGTACTGCCGAAGGTGTCTACGCTGGCTGGGGCAACTTCGGTTCAGCCGTCGCCGCCTTGCTGCTGCCTGCCGTAGCGCTGTATTTCGGTGGCTGGCGTCATGCGGTGGCGCTGACCGGTCTGCTGGCGCTGTTTTATGCGGCGGTGTATTACCGACATGTCGAAGATTTTCCGCCCGGACGGGCTGGCCTCAAAAGCAAGCAGGCTGCAACCATGGAGGTCAGCAGCATACACGACCTATTTCTGTACATGCTCAGCCTGGTGCCGCTGTATGCCAGCCTGTCGTTGCTGACCTGGACGTTGTCATCACTGAATCCCATGCTGTCGCCCGCTTGGGCATTGACACTGCATGCACTGATCTGGAACGTGTTTTTCGTCCATGCCTATCGGCTTGTCACCAGCAACAGCGAGCGCCTGAGTCAACCCATCCCTGGCATTCAGCAGTACCGCTACCGCCAGGTCTTCATTCTGGCCGTGGCCTACTGCATTACTTTCGGTTCAAAACTGGCGGTGTTGTCGATGTTGCCGCTGTTTTTTTTCAATACTTTCAACGATAGCCAGGGTCTGTCGATGCTGAATGCCGGGATGCTGGCATCGAGCTTCGTCATCACCAACATCGTTGCCCGCCCCGCTGGCGGCTGGTTCAGTGATCGCATCGGTCGCCGACGCTCGCTGGCCCTGTTCAGTGGCGGCCTTGCCATCGGTTATGGGTTGATGGCGATGATTTCCCCGCAGTGGTCGCTGACGCTGACGGTATTGGTCACGCTGATTTGCTCGATCTTCATGCAGGCCGCCGAAGGCGCCATATTTGCCTTCGTGCCGCTGGTGCGCAAGGCCATCACCGGCGAGGTGGCCGGTATCGTCGGCGCTTATGGCAACGCCGGAGCCATCGTGTTTCTGATCGCATTCACCTTGCTCGACCCCAGCCGCTTTTTCCTGATGCTGGCCCTCTGCTGCCTCGTCTTGCTGGCGCTGGTGTATTGGCTGGATGAGCCGAGAAATTTCATCACCGAAATCATGCCGGACGGCAGCTCGGTCAAAATCGAACTGGACTGACCATGGCAACGCTGAATGTGCTGGTCATCGATGAACTGGACACCGACCGGGTACTGGAAACCTGTTTACGCCAACAGGGTTATGAGGTGGCAACGCTGAAACTACAGAAGTTGAACCTCGGCGAGGTGATAGCCCACCTGCGCCCGGATGTCGTGATATTGAATTTGTATTCGCCGAATGACACGGTGTTGAAGATGATCCGCACCATCAACCAGCAGCATTCGCTACCGGTGGTGATGTTTGCCGAAGACCAGCAAACCGGCACCATCAACGAGGTCATCCGGGCGGGCGTCAGCGCTTACATCGTCGATGGGCTGGAGCCGAGGCGAATCAAGACCATCGTCGAAGTCGCCATCGCCCGCTTCAAGGAGCAGCAACACTTGCTCGACGAACTGAAAAAAGCCAAAACCCAGTTGGAAGACCGCAAATACATCGACCGTGCCAAGGCGCTGCTGATCCAATCGAAGGGCTACAGTGAAGACGAGGCCTATCACGCCCTGCGCAAATTGGCGATGGATCGCAAGGTATCGTTGGGCGACATGGCCAGAAACGTGATTGCCATGGCGGAATGGTTGAAATAGCGCTAACCGTCCGGACAAACGTATGAGTGCGTTTTGCTGGTTTCCACGCTCTGCGCGGGAACCCATATCGGCCTTTCTGCGCAGATTTTGCCTTCATTCGCGTCCGTCTGCATTCCTTTGCTGCGCGTGAGAACCACAGTGTGCGCACCCGTAGCATTGTCGAATCTGTGCATGAACAGCGCCTAATGCTCGCCGGGTTTTTTCGCTACCTTGTCGCGCAGATAAACGGGTTGCGCCTGTTCGGCGGTAACGGCCAGGCCGTTGGCATGAGCGTAAGCGCCGAGTTGGGCGGCGCATGAGGCTTGTTGAAGAAGTGGTGTTGAATCAAGGTTTCACTCTATCAAGCCAGTAATCCGGGTGGCGACGATGCGGTGCAACAACCAAAAATTGGGCCATTACAGCGGTGGCAGGTCAGATCAAATCGGACAACATGCGCTTCAAGTCGTCTGTTATGTCATCAAGCGCCGAATCGACGATGACGACGAGGCGGTTGTCGGTTGCAACTGTATTCAGCGCTGCGGCAGGATATAAGCGACCATCGGCGGCGTGAAGGGCAAAAAACCGGTTTTGCGAGGTGTCGTGGATCAAGGCCTTGATGCGCAGAATGCAGTGGCCGTGCTGTTGCAACACGGCCTGTAATGCCGATTCCACCCTGGCTAGGGTTACGCCCGCTTGCAAGATCAGCGAAACGCTACGGAAGCGGTCTGGATCGGCAGGCAGGGGCTTGGGCAGTGGCCGAAAACGCGGGTTTGAGCTTGGCGCAAGATCGGCCAGGCCGTAAGGAAATGGCAAGCGTTGCGTCGGGGTGCTGGGGGCGAGGGTAGTTAGCGTGGTGTTCAGCGCCAACACGGTGGCGGCATCGGTTTGATCGGCGTGAGTCAGCAGAATCAGATCCGACCAGGCCACTTGCGACTGGGCTTCTGCGTAGCGTGCGAGCTGATCGGCTGCCGAGAGGGCCGAAACCGTCGTGATGACTTTTTGCAGCTGGTAGTGACCAGAAACCCAGCGTTCCCGCAGCAGGGTGTCGAGTATCGGTTCCGGGCTGGCAACGCCGCTGGTTTCGATGATGATGCGCTCGAAGGGCTTGATGGATGCCTGGTTCCAGGCCATCCACAAATTCTTCAATGTGGGTGTCAGCGCACCTTTGATCTGACAGCACAGGCAACCGCCCGACAACACCGTCATCGGCAAGTCCTGACGTTTCAGCAAGGCGTGATCGATCGGCGTTTCGCCGAATTCATTGATGATGACGGCGGTTTTGATGCCATCGGCCAGCAGGGCGTTCAGCAGTGTGGTTTTACCGCTGCCGAGAAAGCCTGTGAGCAGCAGTACCGGCAGTTTTTTCGAATGGGGACGGGGTTGCATGGTTGGCAAAAGCGTTATTTTTTGCCTGTAATTCAGTCGGATATTGTCATGCTGACATCAGTGCCTGCGTGTTTGGGTCAACGTTTAACCTTTACTGATGGGCGCGTTGCGCCAGCAAATCGGCGACGACGCTGGGGTCGGCCAGCGTCGAGGTGTCGCCGAGGTCGGCTACGTCGTTGGCGGCGATTTTGCGCAGGATGCGGCGCATGATTTTGCCGGAACGGGTTTTGGGTAATCCTGGCGCCCATTGGATGTGGTCGGGCAGGGCGATAGGGCCTATTTCTTCCCGAATCAGCTCGCGCAGGGCTTTTTTCAAATCGTCGGACGGCGTGACGCCGATATTCAGCGTGACGTAGGCGTAGATGCCCTGGCCTTTGATGGCATGGGGGCAACCGACGACGGCGGCCTCGGCGACATCGTGGTGTAACACCAGGGCGCTTTCGATTTCGGCGGTGCCCAGGCGGTGGCCGGAGACGTTGATGACATCGTCGACGCGGCCTGTGATCCAGTAATAGCCATCGGCATCGCGGCGGGCGCCGTCACCGGCGAAGTAAAAGCCGGGGAATTTTCTGAAATAGGTGTCGAGGAATCGCGCGTGGTCGCCGTAGATGGTGCGTGCCTGGCCAGGCCAGGAGTGGGGGAATACCAGTACGCCTTCGGCTTCGCCGTCGAGGATGTGGCCGTCGTTATCGACGATGGCCGGCTGGATGCCGAAAAACGGCAGGCTGGCCGAGCCGGGCTTCAGTGCGGTGGCGCCGGGTAGCGGGGTAATCAAAATGCCGCCGGTTTCGGTTTGCCACCAGGTGTCGACGATGGGGCAGCGCTTGTCGCCAACGACGCGGTAATACCATTCCCAGGCCTCCGGGTTGATCGGTTCGCCGACGCTGCCGAGGATGCGCAGGCTGCTGCGATCGGTGCGGTTGACGAAATCGTCACCTTGCGCCATCAGTGCGCGTATGGCTGTGGGTGCGGTGTAAAAGATGTTGATCTGGTGCTTGTCGACGATTTGCCAGAAGCGGTCGGCGGCAGGATACGTCGGTACACCTTCGAACATCAGCGTGGTGGCGCCGTTGCACAGCGGGCCGTACAGTACGTAGGAATGGCCGGTGATCCAGCCGATGTCGGCGGTGCACCAGTAGATGTCGCCGTCGTGATAATCAAAAATGTATTTGTGGGTCATTGCGGCGTACAGCAGATAGCCGCCGGTGGTGTGCAGCAGGCCTTTGGGTTTGCCGGTGGAGCCTGAGGTGTAGAGGATGAACAGCGGATCTTCGGCATCCATCCACACCGGCGGGCAGTGTTCCGATGCGCTTTGCATTGCGGTTTGGTAACAAACATCGCGGTCTTTGGCCCAGGGCAGCGCTTCGTCCGGGTCGCGGATGACGATGACGGTTTGCAGGTTCGGGCATTGCGCTGCGGCCTTGTCGGCGTTGAGTTTGCTGGGCACGGTCTTGCCGCCTCGCTTTCCGTGACCGGCACAAATGAGCAGGCGGCAATCGGCATCGAGGATGCGGTCGCGCAAGGCGTCGGCCGAAAAGCCGCCAAATACGATGGAGTGCACGGCGCCGATGCGGGCGCAGGCCAGAATCACCACCGCCGCTTCCAGGATCATCGGCAGGTAGATGCAGATGCGGTCGCCTTTTTCGACGCCGTGCGAGCGTAATACATTGGCGAACTGGCAAACTTGACGATGCAGTTCGCGGTAGCTGATGCGGCGGTCATGCAGGGGATCGTCACCTTCCCAGAGGATGGCCGTCTGATCGCCGCGTGTAGCTAGATGGCGATCCAGGCAGTTGTAGGTCACATTGAGTTTGCCGCCTTGAAACCAGCGGATGTCACCATGGGCAAAATCACATTGCATGACGGTTTGCCAGGGTTGCTGCCAGTCGAGAAAATCGTTCGCCTGCCCGGCCCAGAAGGTTTCGGGGTTTTCTATCGATAGCCGATAGAGCGTTTGGTAACTTGCGGCGTCGATGTGCGCTGTTTGTGCGATGTGCGGTTTGACCGGGTAGATGTGGTGTTCCGACATGATGATTCCTTGGAGGCTGATGCCCGTGTTTGCGGTGTCACAATGGCCGTCGAAGCCACTTGGCTTGTGGTTACTTATCCTCGCTTCAGTTCGAGCGGGATTATTTGAGAAGTGTGGCTGGGTATTTTAGTTGGCCATCACGCTCTTTTATTCCTCTTGATCGTCAGCGCTATGTTGAATGCCATATTTCTCTATGAGGTTGTATAGGGTTGGCCTGGTAACGCCGAGTAAGCGGGCGGCTTCCGAGATATTGCTTTCGGTAAACTGAATGGCCCGTTTTATGGCCCGAATTTCGGCGACTTCCCGTGCTTCTTTCAGATTCAACGGGTTGGTTTTGTCCACAGGCGGTGTCAGTTCCAAATCTTCGGGCTGGATGGTGTGGCCGGACGACATGATGACGGCGCGTTTGAGTTTGTTCTCCAGTTCCCTGATATTGCCAGGCCAATCGTGCCCCTCCAGCGCTTGAATGGCTTCTAAACTGAAACGTTTGGGTTTGCTTTGGGTTTCCCGGCAGTAGCGTTGTAACAGGGTGTTGGCGATGACGATGATGTCGCCTTCGCGTTCGCGCAGGGGGGGGATGTCAATGACGATTTCGCTGAGCCGGTAATAAAGGTCGCCGCGAAACTGATTTTGCGCAATCAGTTCCTGCAAATTGCGATGGGTTGCGCAGATGATGCGAACGTCGACCGCAATGGGTTTGCGCCCGCCTATGCGTTCGATGACGCGCTCCTGGATGAAACGCAGCAGCTTCGATTGCAGCGCCACGGGCATGTCGCCGATTTCATCCAGAAAAAAAGTGCCTTTGTCGGCACATTCGACCTTGCCTTTGGTTTGCGAGACCGCGCCGGTAAACGCGCCTTTTTCGTGACCAAATAATTCGCTTTCCAGCAGGCTTTCCGGAATGGCTGCGCAGTTGACGGGGATGAAGGGGTGATTGGCTCTGGGGCTTAGCTGGTGCAGCGCTTTGGCCAGAACTTCTTTGCCGGTGCCGCTTTCGCCCAGTAACATGACGCTGGCACTGGTGGGGGCGACTTTGTCAACGTTCCGAATGATGGTTTGCATTTGCGGGCTGGTTGCAATGATTTCGCTGGAGCTGGTTTGTTGTTGCAGGGTGTTAAAGTCGGATTCGAGATTGGCCAGGTTGAAGGCACGTTCGATGATCAGATTCAGCACGTCGGGATCGACGGGTTTCTGGTAAAAATCGTAGGCACCCAATGCAATGGCTTCAATGGCGTTTTTGCGATCGTCATTGCCGGTGACGACAATGACTTTGGTGTTGGGGGCAAGCGCGAGGAGTTCTTTCAGGGTGGCCAGGCCTTCGCTGGCGTTGGTCGGATCAGGCGGCAAACCTAAATCCAGGGTGACAACACTAGGTGTATGACGCCTGAATGCGGCGATGGCTTCGCTGCGATTGCTGGCGATCATGATGTCATAGCGATCGAGACTCCATTTGAATTGTTTCTGGAGGCCGGGATCGTCTTCAACCACGAGTAAGCGTTTCGGTTGGATCATCGTTGTCAGGCCTCATCAGGTTGTTGCGATTTTGCTAAAGGAAAAAGAATTTCAAACCGGGTTCCCTCGCCCGGTTTGCTGTCGACTGTCAGTTGGCCGGCGTTTTTGCTGATGTACTCGCGGGCTTCATAGACGCCAATTCCCATGCCGGCGTTGCCTTTTGTGGTGTCGAAGGGTTTGAATAGCCGCTCTGCTATGAAGGTTTGATCCATGCCGATGCCATTGTCTGATAGTGCAATGGCGGCATATCCCTGGTTGTTGTTCAATTCAAGCTTGATTAGGCCATTTTGGGTTTGGATGGCATCTTCCGAATTCTGAATGAGGTTGGCAAGAATAGTCGTTAGTTTGCCTTTGTCAGCATAAACGATGGCTTGATCGACGTCGCTGCTGACGGTCAGTATCGGTTCACCCCTGTATTGGGCTTTGACTTGGCTGACGATGTCGACCAGATCGACCAGGCTTGCCGAGGTGGTTTGTCCTTGCCGGAGCTGTTCGACCATCTGGCGCATTTTGTTTTCGACATGGGCGAGGGTTGCTATCGTGTCGTCGACGAACTCCGGGTTGTGTTTGTGCTTTTCGGCATTTTTTACGATGAGTCCGACTTGCGCGGTGATGTTTTTCAGGTCATGCACCAAATACGCCGACAAGCGGTGATAGGCTTCAAATTGCCGGTTGTTGGCCAATTGGTCGCTGGCTTTGTGGAGTGCCAGAGCATTGGCCAGTTGCATGCCGACGGTCTTGAGCAGGTCATGGTCTTCCCAGTTCAGTTTGCGGGGGATTCTGCGCTGCGTCAGGACGACGAAGGCTTCCAGATGGTTGCGATGGAATAGGGGGACGATTAGCCAGACCTGGCTGTCTTCGTAACACCAGGGGGATAAGTCGATGTCTTCATACACTTCTGGGGCGTGGGCCAGCTCGAAGAAGTCGATGACCCATTGCTTGTTATTCAGATAGTTGGGAAGATCATCGCTGCTATTGCGTAAATAGGCCATTTCTTGCGGAGTCAGCCTGAGATTTTGTTCGGCAGCCAGGAAGAAACGGCCTTGATCGTTTCTCATCCAAAGCCCGCCGCCGCTGCTTTCCACGAGGTTGGTCAGCGTCGTGATGGTGAAGTTTTTGAGTTCTTGCAACGATTCCAGCTGCGCCAGTGCTCGGCTGATTTTGAGCCATTCTTCTCGGTAGTCGTAACGGTACTGAAAGAAATGTTTGCTGAAATAAACTTTGGTAATCGCGCGTATTCGTCCGGATGTAAACGAAACGCCCATAAGCAGCATGGTCAGGAACAGAAACAAGGTCTGTGCCGTTTCATTCCAGGGCGCTTCTGTCCGTTTCAGATAATAGCCTGCAATCGACATGGTGATCAGATACAAGCCGCATCCCAGCAATCCGGTGGAATAGAAGGTGATTTTTTGCGGTTTGTCGGATTTGGTGAGCGTTGATACCAGCGTTTCGATACGCTTCAGCGAGAAAATCAGCAGTATGGTGGTGAAAATATGTAGCAGGTTTCTCGATGCCCAGAGCGTGTAGTCCAGGTGTTTGTAAAGCAATGATTTGCTATACATGAAAAGATCGAAGGCAAACAAGGTTCCGGAAGCAATGCAAAGAAATTTCACATGCCATCGCAGAGCGAGTGGCGTATTCCTGTAGAGCTGCTCGATCAGAATGAGTCCGGCGATAGCCGTGATGACGTGGATGACAAAACGCAGGTCTGTATCAACAGTCGATTTGATGAAATCCTGGATATCTGGAAAAGCTTCTATACTTAGTGCAGCGAGCACAAAGACACCGGCTGACAAGCCGATCGACCGTTGTCTGAAGAGTGCGTAGCTATCTTTCAATCGGGTTAGTGAAAGCAGAGATGCCAATAAAAAAAACCAGGCGGCATTTTTTAGTGTTTCCAGCGGCAAGGTATCGACAATGAAGACCTGTTTGCCGATAAAGCTGTACGATACGTAGGCGCTCCAGACTGTCGACATCACCAAAGCTACGATCAAAGGGACATAGCGCCACTTCCTGGTCAGGGCTTGAATCAATAATGTCGCATAGGCGAAAGTACAAACGATGGCGCTTGAGGGTATCCAGTCACGCATGATTTAGTAAAAATTTGAATGTTTGAGCACAGCCGTTGCTGTCGAGCTATAGCGTACTATCCTTGGTGATCTCGTAACAGGCTTTTGGAGCTGACTTCGTGAAAGATATATTGAAAGCCATTTTGGACACCCCCGCATTTGCAGAAGGCATCGCGTGGCAGCGCAAACGCTTCAACGCGGGGGATGCGATTGTAAAAAAAGGTAATATCGGACGAACTTTTTTTCTGATGGACGAAGGCGTCGTCAGGGTTTTGGGTGAGGCCGAGTTGGATGGCAACAAAAAAATAAGCCCTGGCTTGTGCGACCTGGGCAAAGATGCGTGTTTTGGTGAACTCAGTCTGTTCGGTATGGAGCAGCGTATAGCGACCATCGTTGCCGTCACCGAGGTGAGCCTGATCGAGATAGACAGCGAACACATGTTGATGTATCTGGACGAACATCCCGACGAAGGCTATTTTTTGTTGAAAGCGATATTGGGCGTACTTGTCAGACGCTTGGAGATTGCCAATGACAGAATCGGCAAGCTACTGGCGTGGGGCATCAAGGTTCATGATATAGACAAGCATTTGTAGTAGTGTTGTATTTGCTGTTTTAGGTATTCAAATCAATGGGTTCAAATAGGTTTAGTATGAAAAGTTCTACATGTCTTTTGCTGGGTATGTTGATTGCCACGGTGGGTTGCCAGTCCCCAGAGGAGGCGGCAAAGGCGCACCTAGAAAAAGGCAAGGCGCTTTTTGACCAAGGTGAATACGCGAAGGCCATACTCGAACTCAAAACTGCTGCTCAAAGTGACAACAAGCAGGCAGAGACTTATTACTACATGGCTTTGCTTGACGAAAAAAATAACAATTTCAAGTCGATGAGGCAGAACTTGCTGAAAGCTGTCGAACTTGATGCCAATCTGATGGATGCGCATCGTAAGCTCGGCAAGGTGCATTTATTGTTTGGTGAACTCGAAGACAGTCTCAAACAAGCCGATTTGATCAGCGCAGCCAATCCGGATGACGCCGAAGCGAAACTGCTCAGAGCATCGGTTTTCATGCGCCAAAACAAGAATGAGGAGGCAGAATCTCTCGTCGATCAGGTTCTTTCCCATACGCCAGACAATATCGACGCATTGTCTTTGAAAGCCGCATTTGCTTTTCAACGAGATGATTTGGTGAATGCACTAAATTTTGCGGAAAAAGGTTTGGAGAAAGACCACAAAAACCTGCCTTTGAGGATGTTCAAGGTCAAAATCCATACCAAAAATAACGATATAACCTCCGTCCTCGAAGACTATCGAGCATTGGTCGAACTGTATCCTGATGTCGATAATTTCAAATTGAGTTTGGCGTCGATTTATTCGATGACGGATAAATTGCCTGAGGCAGAAGCTTTGTTACGTGGTATGGCAGAAAACAAGGCTGACGCCGTCGAGCCAAAAATTATTCTGCTGGAGTTTCTGAATGCGAAGCTGAAAGACAAGGTTCCTGCCGAACTTGAACGCATACTATCGCTGACTGATTCCCAGCCCAAGCAAATGCTTGAATTGTCGAAGTGGATGTTGTCGTCAGGCTATGGCGAGCAAGGTCGAAGAGGACTTGAGTCGATCGTCAAAAAAGCCTTGGATTCGGATGCTGGATTGACTGCTAAAACATTGTTGGCAGAAATGGCGCTTGTACAGAAAGACTTCCAAGCAGTTGAAAAATCTCTTTCGGAGATTCTGGCAGTTAATCCGGAGTTTCTGGATGCCAATTTGTTGAAAGCCAGACTTTTACTTAGTCAGCAGAAAGTCGATGAGGCCATCGAATTTCTGAACAAGTTGGCGTGGAGTAACGACAAATCCGATGCAGTATTTACTGTTTTGGGCCAGTCTCATCAGCTGAAAAAAGACCAAAAATTAGCCGATAAAAATTTCAAGCAGGCATTGGAAATCAATCCCGCCAATATTGCCGCTTTGATGCCGGTTTATAGCAATTATCTTCAAGCCAATCAAAAAGATGTTGCAAGACAATATCTTGAAAAGGCGTTACAGGCAAAACCTAATCAAGTTGTACTTTTGACGGCAAAGGTCGACCTCGATATTGCTGAAAAACGGTGGGATGATGCTCAAGAAACAGTGCGGCGTATCGCGTTGTTTTCGAAGAACAGGATGATTCCTGTCTATCTCCAGGCCAATATCCATCAAAGCAAAGGCCAGTTCAATGAGGCCATCAAGCTTTATCAGTCAGTGATTGCTGAACATCCCAATGATGTGAACGCACTTGTCAATATTGCAAAATGTTATGAAGGCTTGAATGCCAGGGATAAATCGATCGTGTTTTTCGAATCCTTGCGCAAAAAGCATCCCGATAGTTTGGCAGTCGTCGGTGTCCTGGCTGATTTGTATGTTGCCAATAACGAACTCGCCAAGGCCAAGGTCTTGTTGAATCAACAAATAGAAACCGACCAGCCTAATTCTGCGGCGTTGTATATGGCGCTTGCCAAAGTCGAGGCGTTAATCCGTAAAAGCGTAGAGGGCGCTAAAGAGGTTTATCTAAAGGGTTTGGATGTGCATCCGAATAATCTGCAGTTATCCATGGCTTTAGCTGGCGCCTATGAACAGACTGGCGATATTGTCAATGCCCGTCGTGTCTATGAGAAGTTGCTTCAGAGCAATCCTGATTTCGCGTTGGCAGCGAATAATCTCGCGTCATTGCTGTTGGATTTTGGTAAACCCGAGGATATTCCTGCGGCAGTGAAATTGGTGGAAAACTTCAAGGATTCCGATAATCTATATTTCCTTGACACCTACGCTTGGTCGCTTGTGAAGTCTGGTAATGTCACTGAGGGGATTAAAGTACTTGAATCACTGCTTTTGAAGGATCCTAAGGTGCCTGAAATTAGGTATCACCTAGGTGTGGCTTATTTGAATAACGGCAACAAGGCAACTGCAATGGCCGAGTTCAAACAAGCCATTGCGTTATCAGAAAAACTCCAACGGAATTTTGTTGGCAAAGAGAAGGCAAAACAGCTTTTGAGTGAATTAGCAGGTAAGTGACTTTCCATGGTCAGATTTTCAATAACTTTTGCTTAGGATAAAACAAAATGGTTTTACGATTGTTCTTGATTTGTTTAACCCTGTGTTTTGTTGGATGCGGTGTTCCGTTATTGGAAGATGTGCAGCAATCGGCTGACTATACCTATCAGATTGGTCCTGGTGATTCAGTAAACATTTTCGTTTGGGGAAATCCTGAGTTATCCACCAGCGCCCCCGTTCGTCCTGACGGCAAAATTACCGTTCCATTAGTAGAAGAGTTGCTTGCCAGTGGTAAAACACCTTATCAATTAGCTAGAGATATAGAAGGTGTTTTGGCTACTTACGTCAAAAGCCCTCAGGTGGTTGTGATGGTATCGGGGTTCAAAGGGATAAAGGATCAGCAAATCAGAGTTATCGGTCGAATTGGCGGTGGTGGTATGGGTGGTGGTATGGGTGGTGGTATGGGTGGTGGTATGGGTGGTGGTATGGGTGGTGGTATGGGTGGTGGTATGGGTGGTGGTATGGGGCGCTACCAAGGACAGGCTATCCCTTATGAACGGGGCATGACACTACTTGATGTTGTTATCCAAATAGGATTGGCGCAGTTTGCCGATGGCAATCGTGCGCGAGTCGTTCGTGAAATGAATGGCGAATTGAAAGCTTACGGTGTTCGTATTGATGATCTCATCGATAACGCAGATTTGTCTGCAAACGTATTGATGATGCCAGGCGACATTCTGATTATACCTGATGCGTTTTTCTAAATTGCTAGCGTAAGGTAAGTCTGTGCAAGCGCATTGGATACTATTGGCTACAAAGTCGAAACGTGCAATTAGAATTTTTAAAATAATTTGAGCAGATTTCTTGTTGAATGGTTCGTAACCGTTCAGCCCCCACCTTAAATCCCCTCTCCCTGTGGGAGATGCCTAGGGTGAGGAAATAAAATAGACGGGGGGCTGAGCGGTTACAATGGTTCTGTTATTATCGCGGCTTTAAAGAATATTGGGCTATCGATTTTTATTTTGGTTGATTTATTGGGTTTACATGCAACAAGAATTAACAGAAGTTTATTTTTATTTGAAAGGTACGCTTAAGTATAGGCGTGTTGCCGTTGTTCTGGCGTTTATAGTCAGTATTGGCGCTTGGCTTTTTGTGCTGACGATGCCTGATAAATATGAATCCAAGGCAAAAGTTCATATAGACTCATCTACCATACTCAGGCCATTGATGAGAGGAATGGTGATCGAGCCTGATGTGTCGGCATTGATTCGCATCATTCAGCAGTTGATGTTTACGCGACCTAATCTGGAAAAAATTGTCGAGTTATCTGATCTGAAGTTGAGCGTGCCTGACGGTAAAGTTAGTGCCGAGATGATCGAAAAGTTGAAAAAAGATATAACCATAACGGCTGCAAGAGACAGGGATATTTTTGATATAGGCTACTCAGCGACTAGTCCTGATGTAGCAAAAAGCGTGGTGCAAGCGGTGCTTACAGTGTTTTCCGAGCAAACTCAAGGTAAGGCATTGGCGGATGCAACCGATGCGCAAAAGTTCATAGAACAGCAAATTCGGGAATATGAAGTTCGATTGCAGGAGGCTGAAAAAGCAAAAGAAGACTTCAAACGCTCCAATCTGGATTTGCTCAGTGATGATGGCCAGTTTCAGGTTTTGCAGCGGATGAAGGAGCAGTTGCAAGATGCCGATACTACATTGCAACAAGCTGCTTCAAGACGCGATGTTCTTGCTGAGCAGGTTAGTGATGTACAGGGGTCTGACGAGGATTGGGGTGTAGGTAATTTGCCTCAAGTGGTTAGTTCGGAAGATGGGCGAATCGAAACTTTGAAATCGAGACGTACCGACTTGTTGCTGAAGTATACCGAACGCCATCCCGAGATCGTCGAAATTGATAAACTCATAAAGACTTTACAGGACGAAGCCAAAAAACAAGAACCCGTTGTTCCTGAGAAAGATATTAATGAAGTTGATGTTATTAGTCCAAAGAAAATGGCTAATCCCTACGTTCAAGCGTTGAAAATGGGCTTCGATAATTCACAGGCGGAAGTGGCATCGGCGCAAGCCTTGGTTGACTCCATAAAGGAGAGGATCAAAGTGCTTGAGCTGGGTTTTAACGAAAGGTTGAACATCGAAACCGAGATGAAAAATCTCAACAGGGACTATGAAACTATCAGTGCAAAGTTTACCGACTTGCTGGAGCGTCGTGAGCAGGCGAGAATTACCGAAAAAGTCGACGATCAAACCTCGCGTTTGAAATTCAGAATAGCCGATCCACCCAGCCGGGCCGCAGCGCCAACATCGCCCAACAGAAAACTTTTTTATTCATTGATTTTTTTGGCAAGCTTGATTTTAGGCTTTGCCGTGGCATTTTTGATTTACTTCATAAAGCCGGTTTTCATGTCGGTACGCCAGGTTAGAGTTGTAACTGGCTTGCCTTCATTGGGCGCAGTATCAATGACGAATGTCGTCAACCGTACGGCGGTCAATAAAGATTGGATTATGATTTCAGCAGTATCGTTACTCTTGGCGGGTTATACGATGTTCATGTTGTCAGAGTTCCTGAAATAATCTGTGTGGTAACGATGAGCATTATTGAAAATGCACTTAAGAAAGCGGGTAAGCAAGACGAGTTGGTAACAATATCGAACGAGCATGAGGTATTGCAACAGGTTAGAATTGATACAGCTTTTACCAATAGCCACGTCGATAATAAAGAGCGTCAGCATGATGCCGATCAGTTGGTGTCGATAGATTGGGCATTATTGGAAAACAATGGTTTTATCGATAGAACCAATACCAAGTCACAATTAGCAGAAGAGTTCAGGGTTATCAAAAGACCGCTGATGAACAATATTCAGGGTTCTGAAGCCAACCGAATATCGAGATCGAATCTGATACTGATTTGCAGTAGCTTGCCTGGTGAAGGTAAAACCTTCGTGTCGATCAACCTGGCGCTCAGTATTGCCAATGAACTGGACAAAAAAGTTCTGTTGATCGATGCTGATGTTGAAAAGCCAAGTATTTCTAAATATCTGGGAATAAAGCAGTCGCCAGGTCTTATTGAATACCTGGAAGACGACAAGGTCAATTTCAAAGACATACTTCTTAAAACCGATCTTGCCAGCTTGAGTGTTATTCCGGCAGGTAAGCGACATAAGTTCTCAACGGAGTTGTTATCCAGTCAGCGGATGTATCTGTTTGCAGACGAGGTGAGTCGACGTTATAAGGATAGAATTGTTATTTTCGATTCGCCGCCACTGTTGGTGGCAACCCAAGCACAGGTTCTTGCCGAATTGGTGGGACAAGTCGTTTTGGTCATCGCGGCAGAAGAAACGCCTCAGGCTGTTGTCAACGATTCGATTGCGAAGTTAAGTCATTGCGATGTCGTAATGACACTGCTCAATAAAACCCAAAAAGATATCGATATTTATGGGTATCACTACGGTTACGGTAAGTACGGTCAATGATTTTGGTGGTTTTGATTGCGTAATAATCAGCGATATATTGGCGTATCGATAATTTTTTTATTAGCTAACGCAGAACAGGTGGTTGCGCTTGACTGGATGCTGGCTCCAAGTCTGTCGTTGACCGAGATGTTTTCCGATAACTTGAATTTATCCGATAACGCGAAAAAAAGTGGTTTCGTTACTGAGGTGGCGCCAGGCATGTCGGTTTTTGGCGTATCGCCATGGGGAAGCAGTAATTTGCGTTACAGGTTACAAGGGCTGCATAACGCCGGTGCCAGCGATGCAATCGATATCAATCATCAGTTGCAAATGCAAACCTTTTATCAACTTGTGCGTAACCAGTTGTTTGTCGATAGTACAGCATCAATCAGTCAGCAGAATATCAATAATGCGCTGATAGCAACCGATAACTTGTCAGGACAGAGAAATAGATCAACCGTCCAAAACTTCAGTATTTCTCCTTTCTGGACGCCGCGTTTTGGTCAGTATGCCACGGGCTTGTTCAGAATGGGTTATCAGCATTCAAGTTTCAATAACGAAATTGATTTGGTAAATAACGCTTTGCTAGGTAATTTGATTTCGGATTCCGAAAGTTATACACGCCAAGCGGGTTTGACAAGTGGGAGCAAGTTCAACAGGGTTATGTGGGGTTTGAACTATTCCGGACAGGATCAAAATCGTGAATCGGGGCGGAATGTTACCTTTGAACAATACACGGGTAATTTGCGTTACTTCATTAACCGGAATTTCAATGTTTTTGCTTCGGGCGGTTTTGATGACAATTCATTTGCGACTCAAGCGGGTAGAATAAGGAATGGTTTTCATTACACGCTGGGCGGTCGGTGGCAGCCGAGTCTCTGGTATTCTTTGGAAGTAGGCTTGGGTAATAATAGTCATGTTACTCTGGTGGCTAATCCATCGACAAGATTAAGTTCAACAATTACCTACCGATATAAAGAGGTTGGCCTCAATACCGGCAGCTCCTGGGATGCCAACTTTAATTATTGGTTGAATCAGGCGACGATAGGGTTCAGGTATTTTCAGGAAACCGTCACTGTCCAGCAGGTTTTATTTCAACAAAATGTATTCGGCAATCCGAATAATCCGGTGATATTGCCACCTGGTTTTAATCCAACCCTGCCGAACCTGGTTGATGATGTCATCGTCAGAAAGCGTGGGGATCTGACATTTTCTTACACGACTGGTAAAAGCACCTATTCCGCTGGACTGCATAACGAGCGGCGGCTATACGAATTACAAGCAAACGACGACATGACTTATGGCGCCACAGGGAGTTGGGCCTGGCAGTTTCAGCCGCGGTTGAATTTTTATTTTCAGCCATCGTGGCAAGCGACGGAAGGCGTGGCGTCAGATAATAATCGCTACGATCTGGCCCTGGGGGTGACCCGATCCATACCTGTCAATTGGGGTCGACCCTCGCTGATGAACACCCGACTTGAACTTCGGCATATCAACCAATCTTCCGATACATCGGGTTTCGATTTCACTGAAAACCGTGCAACTGCAAATTTTGCAGTGCAATTTTAAAATTTGGATTTCTTGATGTACGACGGATTTTACAATCTGACCAAAAAGCCGTTTCAGCTGACGGCTGATCCCGATTTTTTCTTTCAAAGTTCCATTCATAAACGCGCGTTGGCGTATATGCATTACGGGCTTACCCAGGGCGAAGGTTTTGTGCTGGTGACGGGCGTGCCTGGAACGGGCAAAACCATGCTGGTCAGAAATCTGGTCAAGAATTTGAATCGTGACAAATTATTGATTGGCTTGATGATGACATCGCAAGTCGGCCCGGAAGATGCTCTGCGCCTGATGGCTTCTACGTTCGGTTTTCAGTATCTGCATAATGACAAAGCCAATTTATTGTCCTGTTTCGAGCAATTCGTCATCGAAAAAGCAAGGGAAGGACGGCGTCTGCTGCTGATCGTTGACGAAGCCCAAAACCTCCCTAGGCAGACACTCGAAGAACTGCGCATGCTCACCAATATTGATGTCAATGGCACATCGGTTTTTCAGGTGTTTTTGGTAGGACAACCCGAGCTGAAGCGTACGGTTTATTCGCCGGATATGGAGCAGCTCAAACAACGGCTGGTTTCGACCTTCCATCTGGACGCGCTCGATATTGAAGAAATGAAGGAATACATTCTGTTTCGTTTGCAAGCAGCAGGCTGGAATGGTACGCCTGAATTCGAAACCAATGTATTCACAGCCATTCACGCTTTTACCGAAGGCATTCCGAGGAAAATCAATTCGCTGTGCGATCGGCTGCTGTTATTCGGATTCCTGGAGGAGTTACGGATGCTGGATACCGATGCGGTGAATAAAGTCATTGCAGAAGTAAAGGACGAGTTTGCACTTGAGTCGACCGACTCGTCCACTGTTCCAGCGTATATCCCTCAGACTTCGATCGCAATCGAACCGCAATCCGGTAGTTTCGATGAACGTCTCGCACGGCTGGAATCTGCTGTGTCAAATCTGCAAGGTACGCTGAATAAAGAAAGAGCGTTACTCAGAAAGGCAATACTGATTCAACTCGATATGGATGATATTTACGATGGAAAAGCAAAATAATAATGCCGAAAAAACCCTGATATGCGTAGTGGGTGCGCGTCCGAATTTCATGAAGATAGCCCCCATCATCAAGCAATTGAAAAATTCGGGTGGTGGGATTCGGCCTTATCTGGTGCATACCGGTCAGCATTACGACCAAACCATGAAAGACACGTTTTTCGAGCAACTGGGCATTCCCGAGCCTGATCAGGATTTGGGTGTCGGTTCCGGTAGTCATGCGGTGCAAACGGCGAATGTCATGCTGCGCTTCGAGCCGGTTCTGGATGAGGTCAAGCCGTTTGCCGTTCTGGTGGTTGGCGACGTTAATTCCACCATTGCTTGTGGTTTGGTGGCGGTGAAGAAACAGATTCCTGTCATTCACGTTGAAGCCGGTTTGCGTAGTTTCGATCGGGCGATGCCCGAGGAAATCAACCGCATATTGACCGACCAGCTCTCCGATTTGTTGTTCACAACCGAACGCGATGCAGCCACCAATCTGATTAAGGAAGGCATAGATCCTGGTCGTATTCATTTCGCAGGTAACGTCATGATCGACACCCTGCTGGCCAATTGTGCCCAGGCGACGCCTTTCAGGACGACGCTGGAACGCTATCAAGTCAATTTGGCTATCGAGGACAAAGGCTTTGCCTTGTTGACCTTGCACAGGCCATCGAACGTCGACGATGCAGCAACCTTGAGTCGTTTGATCCAGGTGATCGTGAAAATTGGTAACAGATTGCCGGTGATCTTTCCCGTACACCCACGCACACAACAAAAAATCCGTGATGCCGGATTATTCGACGAACTGGCGGCCAACAATGTCATCGTCTTGCCGCCGGTGGCCTATCTGGAAATTCTCGGCCTGATGCAATCGGCCCGCTTCGTGCTGACCGATTCCGGTGGCTTGCAGGAAGAAACCACCGCGCTGGGCGTCCCGTGCGTCACTTTGCGTGAAAACACCGAACGACCCATCACGATTAGTGAAGGCACCAACACCATCGTCGGAACCGATCCTGATCAAATCATGGCTTGTGTCGACGATATTCTACTGGGCGGCGGCAAAGCGGGCAGGGTACCGGAGTATTGGGATGGCCATGCGGCACAGCGCATAGTCAAGACCTTAGAGCAGTATTTTTTCGGGTGAGGTGACATGACATTGGCTGCCGATCGTATCGTTAATGCCATGACGGTGGATGTGGAGGATTATTTCCAGGTATCGGCCTTCGAAAAACATATCGATAGAAACCAGTGGGATAGTTTATTGCATCGTGTTGATGCCAATACCTCGAAAATTCTCGATGTATTTGCCGAACACCAGATCAAGGCGACGTTTTTTACCTTGGGCTGGGTGGCCGAGCGCTATCCGCAACTGGTGAAACGCATCGTTGCGGATGGTCATGAACTGGCGTCGCACGGTTATGAACATATTCGTGTAACAGAGCAAACACCGACGCAATTTCGCGCCGATATTCGAAAAACCAAACAGTTGCTGGAAGCCATTTCCGGACAGCCGGTCATTGGCTATCGCGCGGCCAGTTATTCGATAGGTGCCAAAAATCTGTGGGCCTTGCAGATACTCGAAGACGAAGGCTTTGAGTACAGTTCCAGCATTTATCCGGTGAAACACGATTTATACGGTATGCCGTCGGCGCCACGATTCCTATTCAAGCCGGATAACGTCAGCCGCTTGCTGGAAATACCGATTTCAACGCTACCGGTTTTGGGGCGCAACATGCCGTGTGGTGGCGGCGGTTTTTTCAGGCTTTATCCTTACTGGATTTCCCAAAAAGCCTATCGGCATTTGAATCAAGTGGAACAGAAACCCGGCATTTTTTATTTTCACCCTTGGGAAATCGACCCGGCTCAACCCAGACAGCAAAATCTGCCGTTCAAATCGCGATTTCGCCATTACCTTAACCTCGATCGCATGGAAACGCGCTTGGTTTGCCTAATCAATGATTTTGCATGGGATACCATGCAAAACGTCTTTCTTCGCAATCAGCCCGAAGTGCGTGTGGTGCCATGATTAAATTACTGGATGCCGATCAGCATCAACGCTGGGATCGTTACCTCGATGGTCGAACCGATGCGACGTTTTTCCATCTGGCCGCCTGGCAACACGTCATAGAACAGGCATTCGGCCATAAAACCCATTATCTGTATGCCGAACAGGATGGCCTGATTGTCGGTGTATTGCCCCTGGTGCACATCAACAGTCTGTTATTTGGCAACACCCTGGTCTCGAATGCATTTTGCGTTTACGGCGGTATCGTTGCCGATGACCCGCAGGTTTTCGATGCGCTGAAAGACAAAGCGCAAGCCTTGGCGCGCGAGCTGAATGTTGACTGCCTTGAAATGCGCAATCGTGAGCAGAAACACCCCGACTGGCCGTACAAACCGTTGTATGTCACCTTCAGAAAAACACTCGATAGCGACCACGACAAAAACATGAACGCCATTCCGCGCAAACAGCGCGCGATGGTGCGGGCGGGCATCAAGGCCGGATTGGTCGGTGTCATCGATGAATCCGTCGAGCGTTTCTACCAAGCTTATGCCGAGAGCGTCAGAAACCTTGGCACGCCGGTGTTTCCTAAACGCTACTTTCAAATTTTGCAAGACGTTTTTGCTGAACGTTGCGACATTGTGACGGTGGAGCACCAAGGGCAGCCCGTTGCCAGCGTCATGAATTTTTACTTCCGCGACGAGGTATTGCCGTATTACGGCGGTGGAACCGAAGCGGCGCGGGATCTCAAAGCCAATGATTTCATGTACTGGGAGGTCATGCGGCGGGCGGTCGATCGCGGCTGCCGGGTATTCGATTTTGGCCGCAGCAAACTCGATACCGGTTCGTACCGCTTCAAAAAACACTGGGGCTTCGAACCGGAGCCGCTGTTTTACGAGGTGGATCTGGTCAAAGCCAGCGCCATTCCTGAAATCAACCCGCTCAATCCGAAATACCAGTTATTCATCGCCGCCTGGAAACGCTTGCCGCTTGCCGTCAGCCAGTTGGTCGGCCCGTGGCTGGCCAAGGATTTAGGGTGATTCGTGGCCAAACCCAAGTTGTTGTATCTGGTTCACCGCATTCCCTATCCCCCCAACAAGGGCGACAAAATCCGCTCGTTTAATTTCCTCAAAGCCCTGGCGGAACGGTTTGACGTTTATCTGGGCGCGTTTATCGATGACCCGGAAGACCGGGTTCATGTCGAAACTTTAAAAGCATTTTGCGTCGAGGTTTTTTGTCTCGATTTGCAGCCAGACGTGAGCAAAATCAAAAGCCTGCTGGGGTTTTGTACTGGCGAGGCACTAAGCCTGCCTTACTATCGCAACGCCGCTCTGCAACACTGGGTCGACCGGGTAATCGCCGATCACGCCATCGACCGCGCGTTGATATTTTCGTCGCCCATGGCGCAATACCTGGCCGACAAACCGGCGATGCGCATTGTCGCCGACTTTGTCGATGTCGATTCCGACAAATGGCAGCAATATGCGGCGAGCAAATCCTGGCCGATGAACTGGGTTTACCGGCGTGAGGCGGCAAAACTGTTCGAATTCGAACGCAAGATGACGGGCCTGTTTGCGCAAACGCTGTTTGTCTCTGAACAGGAATCGCAGTTGTTCCAGGGCATGGCGCCGGAATATGCCGACAAAATCGGCTTCGTCAACAACGGCGTCGATACCGAATTTTTCGACCCGTCATCAGCGTTGAATTCGCCCTATGATTCGCAGGAAAAAGCCATCGTGTTTACCGGGGCCATGGATTATTGGGCCAATGTCGATGCCGTACTCTGGTTCGGCCAGACGGTCATGCCCTTGATTGCAGCGCAGGACGCCAGCGCACGGTTTTACATCGTCGGCTCCAAACCCGCCCATGCTGTCATGCAACTGGCCGAGAACCATCCCGCCATCGTCGTCACCGGACGCGTCGATGATGTCCGGCCCTACGTGCGTCATGCCCATGTCGCCGTGGGGCCGTTGCGTATTGCCCGAGGTATACAAAACAAAGTGCTGGAAGCCATGGCCATGGCGCGTCCCGTCGTCGTCACGCCAGCCGGCATGGAAGGCATCCCGGAAAGCGAAAACCTGGACGTTTTCGTGACCGACCAGCCGCAACACTTTGCCGATTGTGTGTTGCGCGAATTGCGCCAGCCCATCAGGCAATCAAGCCGCAATCGCGATTACGTCATGCAGCATTTTGGCTGGCTGCCCAATGGTCAACGGCTTTGTGACTATTTGAACGCATGACGACGCCAGCCCCATCGCCACCACTAATCGTTCACATCATCTATCGGCTGGGAGTTGGAGGCTTGGAGAACGGCTTGGTCAATCTCATCAATCGTCTGCCGGAAGACAAATTTCGTCATGCCATTATTTGCCTGACCGAAAGCACGGCGTTCAGCAGCAGAATCAGCCGCAGCGGCGTCGAGATTCATGAAATCCACAAACGGCCCGGCCAGGACTGGCTTTCGTTGGTCACGGTTTATCGTTTGTTGTGCCGCTTAAAGCCCGCCATCGTGCACACCCGCAATCTTGCAGCCATCGAATATCAGCTATGTGCGCTGCTTGCCGGTGTGCGCCATCGTATTCACGGCGAGCACGGCTGGGACGTGTTCGACCCCGATGGTGGCAATGTCAAATATCAGTGGCTGCGGCGCATCGTCGGCATGGTCATTCACCGTTTCATTCCGCTGTCGTTGCAGCTCGAACACTACCTGCTCGACCGGGTTGGCATCGCGCCAGGCAAGATAAGTCGCATCTGTAACGGCGTTGACACACAGGTTTTTTATCCTCGTTCCGGTTCAAAGACCTTGATCGAAGGCTGCCATGTCGATCTCGACGGCAAGATAGCAATCGGCACGGTGGGTCGAATGCACGGCGTCAAAGATCAATTGACGCTGGTGCGTGCCTTCATCGCAGCCTGTAAACAATCGTCGGAGTTTTCCGCGCGGGCGGTTCTGGTGGTGGTGGGCGACGGGCCGCTGAGACAGCCTGCCTTGCAATTGCTGGCAGAGCGGGGTGTGGCAGACCAGACATGGTTGCCGGGTGAACGGTCGGATGTGGCGGAGATTTTGCGCAATCTCGATATTTTTGTACTGCCATCCCAGTCGGAAGGCATTTCGAATACTATTCTTGAAGCCATGGCCAGTGGTTTGCCGGTGATTGCAACCGCTGTGGGCGGCAACCCGGAACTGGTGGTCGATGGCGAATGCGGGCGTTGGGTGGAAAAACAAAATCCCGAGGCCATGGCAACCGCCTTGCTGGAATTGACGCTGGACGATGACAAACGCAAGTCGTGGGGCAACGCCGCCAGACAACGCGCCGAGCGGGAATTTTCGATCGACACCATGGTGGCGCGTTATCGTCAGGTTTATGAGCAATTGCTGTAACTATTTAGGATTTGGTCATAAATAACATCCTCATTATTCTCGGCTTCGCCCTCCTCGCTTCGCTCTCCCCTCCGGGAGAGTGAAGCGAGGAGGGCGAAGGTTCTGGTTCCCACGGTTCCGTGGAAACCCATACCGGGCGATCGAAGCACCCTGTGTCATCAAGTCCGATAAGCATTCCCACGCAGAGCGTGGGAACGAGAATCTCCCTCACCCAACCCCTCTCCCAATGGTAGAGGGGCTTTTGCACTCTCTCCCTCCGGGAGAGGGTTGGGGTGAGGGGGTAAGTAAACAGTTACCAACCATCCTGATATCCAGAGACAACCCAATATGTGCGGCATAGTAGGCATTTTCGATACCAAAGGCAGCGGCGAGATCGATCGCGAACTGCTATCGCGCATGAACGAAAGCCAGTTTCATCGCGGCCCCGACGAAGGTGGTTTGCACAGCGAACCCGGATTGGGATTTGGTCATCGCCGCTTGTCCATCATCGACCTGTCCAGTGGCCAGCAACCCATGCACAGCCAGGACGGCAACGTGGTGCTGACCTACAACGGCGAGGTCTACAATTTCCCGGCATTGCGCGAGGACTTGCAGGCTTTGGGCTTCAGCTTTCGCACCCATTGCGATACCGAAGTGATTCTGTATGCCTGGCAAGCCTGGGGTGAGGCTTGCGTCGAACGCTTGCGCGGCATGTTTGCCTTCGCGATTTGGGACAGACCGCGCGAAACCCTGTTTCTGGCGCGTGACCGTCTGGGTGTCAAGCCGCTGTTTTATGCGCTGCTGCCCAATGGCCAATTCATTTTTGGTTCGGAGCTGAAGGCGCTGCGCGAACATCCTCTGCTGCCAACGGCAATAGACCCCAGCGCAATCGAAGATTATTTCGGTTTTGGTTACATCCCCGATCCAAAAACCATTTACCAAGGCGTTTACAAACTGGAGCCTGGCTATTGTTTGGCGATACGCCGTGGCCAGTCCGGCTGGCAGCCCAGGCAGTATTGGGATGTCAGGTTTCAGCCTCAAACCGGGCGTCAGGCCGAGGAAGCTGGCGAAGAACTCATCGAACGCCTGCGCGAAGCCGTCAAGATACGCATGGTTGCTGATGTGCCGCTGGGTGCGTTTTTGTCGGGTGGTGTCGATTCCAGTGCCGTCGTCGCGCTGATGGCCGGTTTGTCGCCCGATCCGGTCAACACCTGCTCCATCTCGTTTGGCGATCCCAAATTCAACGAATCGCAATTTGCCGCGCAAGTGGCCGAACGCTACCACACCGCGCATCGCGTCGAGCAGGTCGACCCTGACGATTTCAGCCTGATAGACCGCTTGTCGGCACTGTACGACGAACCCTATGCCGACAGTTCTGCGCTGCCGACTTATCGCGTTTGCGAACTGGCACGCAAGCAGGTGACGGTGGTGTTGTCGGGCGATGGCGGCGACGAAAACCTGGCCGGTTATCGCCGTTACCGCTGGCATACTTACGAAGAGCGCATGCGCAGTCTGATGCCGGATGCCTTGCGGGTGCCGTTGTTCTCGACGCTGGGACGGATTTATCCCAAACTGGACTGGGCACCCAAAGTGTTGCGGGCGAAAACCACGCTGGAATCGATCGGGCGCGATGCCCTGGCCGGTTATTTTCACAGTGTGTCGGTGTTGTCGAACGACATGCGCCAGCGTTTGTTCAGCGACCAGCTCAAGCGCGAGCTGCAAGGCTATCAGGCGGTTGAGGTGTTTCGGCGCTACGGCAAACAGGCGCCGGAGCATCCGTTATCGCGGGTGCAGTATCTCGACATCAAAACCTATCTGGCAGGCGATATTCTGACCAAGGTCGATAGAGCCAGCATGGCGCATGCGCTGGAAGTGCGGGTGCCCTTGCTCGATCACAAGCTGGTGGAATGGATGGCAACCTTGCCGCCCGATCTCAAGCTCAAAGGCCACGAAGGTAAATATGTGTTCAAGCAAGCACTGGAACCGTATCTGCCGAACGATATTTTGTACCGCCCCAAAATGGGCTTTGCCATACCGTTGAGCGCCTGGTTCAGAGGGCCGTTGAAACAACGGGTGCAGGAGTCGCTGTTGCGAGGCCAGTTACAGCAAACCGGCTGGTTCAATCAGGGCTATCTGGAGCATCTGGTCAGCCAGCATCAGTCTGGTTTGCGCGATTACAGCGCGTCGATCTGGGCGCTGCTGATGTTCGAGGCGTTCTTGCGAACCCAGGTTTCTTGAGCCAATGCCGAACGTTTTCCTTGTACGATGGGGCAGTCGACAGGGTTCAATTGTTTTGCTAGAGTTGTGAAGAATATCAAACTTTTGAAAGGGGATTTCACCATGAATACCAACCATGAAAAGCCAGTAAATGAAGCCAGTACCGACCATACGGGTCGTAGCGGAGTCGATTCCAGCCGCCGGGCGTTTTCCCGATTCGGCATCACGGCGCTACCGGCGGTCTTGACCTTAACCAGCAAAACCGCGCTGGGAACGCCTTACCTCTGCACCGTATCGGGCATGCAGTCGGGTAATCTGTCCAGCCATCCCGGTCAGCCCAATTGCGGTGTCGGCTTTTCGCCAGGCGGCTGGTGGCAGAATGCTAATAACACGGGTAATTCCGATGGTAATCTCAATCAGTGGCTTGCTGCGGGTGTCAATCCGTTTTCGATACGCAGAACCAGAGTCAATGGTGTATTCCAGAATCAGGTTCGGTACCAGGGTATTTGGCGAACTGGTGTGACTTGGGAACCAATATATGGCCTTATAAACAACAGATTTGGGAATGGTGTAGCCGCCCATACGTTCAGCTCGGTCTTCGGTGGCACCAATAGCCGATCATTATGGGATGTTCTCGATCAGCAGTCAGGCAGCCTTGAATTCCATGCCATCGCGGTCTTTTTGAACGCCCGCTTGAATCAGGTAACCGGACAATTCAACCCGATTTATCTGGAAATCACACCGGCTTACATCGTCTCGATTTATAACAGCACTTCATTGAGTGCTGACCAGAAGAAAGCTTACTTCGAGATGCTTCAACATTGAACCCTGCGAAACAGGCTTTGAGCGGAGCGCAAGTATTTGATTGACGACGCCCCAGCATTCCGGCTGTTCACTGCGTTCGAAATAAGGTGCCGACAATTCGACGGTGAATGGCTGGTTTACCATGCTGGCACGGGCGATACCCATTGCCTGCAAGGTGATACAGCAGCGCTGTTTGCCGATTTTTACAACCATCCTTCCGCCATGTCTGCCGAAAAGCTATACGACGCCTACACCGATCTGGCGCCTGCCGACATCGACGCCATACTGGCTTCCCTGACAGAACGTCATCTCATCAAGCGTGTTGAACAAGGTGCCGATGCCAAGCCATGATGCTGCCCGTGTTTTGCAAATCGGCCCTTTCCGTGTGCGCATCCATTGCGACATTCCGGCGGTAAAACAAGGGCTTGATCGTTTGTATGCCGATTACCCCCAGCATCCGTCTTCCGTTTTTTGTGATTTCCAAATCCGCTTGTTTCCGCCCGTCGGTATCAGACGCTTTATAAGAAAGCAGGTCATTTTCGCGTTCGACCAGTTCATTCCGTTCAAACCCTTGCCTTACAACCAGGCCATGCCGTTTTTCGAGTGGGGGCTTAACTGGTGTATTTCGGGCTATGCCCACCGCTTTCTCATCATCCATGCGGCGGTTATCGAGAAGCACGGCAAGGCCTTGATGATGCCCGGCACACCGGGTGCCGGTAAAAGCACCTTGTGCGCAGCCTTGGTCAATCAGGGTTGGCGCTTGTTGTCAGATGAACTGACCTTGATCGATTGCCAAAGCGGCGTAATCCAGCCGGTTCCAAGGCCGGTCAGTCTGAAAAATCAATCGATCGATCTGATTGCACAACGCTACCCCGACGCCATTTTCAGCCCGGTGGTCAACGATACCTTGAAAGGCAGTGTGGCATTGATGAAACCGCCCCAAGCGGCAGTTGTGCGGGCTGACGAAACCGCAATGCCTGCCGTGGTAGTTTTTCCGGCCTTTCAACCCAATGCCGAACTATCGCTTGCGCCCTTGTCGCAGGCAACGGCATTTATGAAACTGGCTGATTTATCATTCAATTACAGCGTATTGGGCAGCGTCGGCTTTGATGTGCTGGCCAATATGGTGGCGGATTGCCGCGCATACGATTTTGCTTATGGCGGCGATTTCGACCAGGCGGCCGAAACATTCGACGCCTTGCTGGGCGATGCCGCGTCATGACCAAACTGGCATTCACGGATTTGCTGGCAAAATTGCGCTTGTCGGAAAGCGGCGATTGTTTGTCCGACCAACGCTGGGAACAGGTCGTGCGCTTGGCCCGTTCCAGCGGGCTGGTCGCCAGACTGGCCTTGTATGCCCAACGCTTCGGCAGCTTCCGTCCGCCGGAATCTGTGGCCTGGACTTTGCAATCCGCGCACAGCTACTGGCTGGCGCAGCAACGTATCGTGCAATGGGAGCTTTACGAACTTGAAAAGGTGTGTTCGTTTTTGGGCCTGCCGCTGATCGTGCTGAAAGGCAGCGCGTACTGTGCGGCGGATTTGCATGCAGGTTTGGGCAGGGTATTCAACGACATCGACATTCTGCTACCCAAGAGCAAATTGGGTGAATTCAAGGAAGCCCTGAAATGGCATGGCTGGTATCAGTTGCCGCTGGATCGTTACGATCAGCATTATTACGAACACTGGATGCATGAATTGCCGCCCATGCGCCACATCAAACGTGGCACGACGCTGGATGTGCACCACAACATCGTGCCTGAAACCTGTTCCCTGTGCCCCAACGCCCAATTATTGCTGGATGCCGCAGTCAACATCGACGGCACAGCGTACTGGATGCTGTCGCCTGAAGACAGGCTGTTGCACAGTGCTACTCACCTGATGTTGGGGGGCGAATTCGACAACGGCCTGCGGGATTTGACCGACATCGACTTGCTGCTACGGCAAGCCTGCGATGACGACGCCGATTTTCAGCGCAAACTGCTGGCACGGGCCGCTCAGCTTGGGCTTGCGCTGCCCTTGTTCTATGCTTTGTGGGCGTGCAAGGCATTGCTCCATACCCCGCTGTCCGATTCTGTCCTGCACGAGTTGCAATCCACTGCCAAGCTTGGTCGGCTACGCCTGAAATTGATGACGGCCATTTTGCTGGCCGCGCTCAGGCCAAGCCACCCACTCTGCGATGGGCTGGGCGTTGCTGTCGCACGTTGGTTGCTGTATCTGCGCTCGCACTGGCTGAAAATGCCGCCACAGTTGCTGATTCCGCATTTGCTGCGCAAAGCCTGGCTGAGGCTATCGAACTCTGAAGCGCATTGATGCTGGGGTTTGGGACGCGAAGGAACAGAAAATCGGGTTAAGCGTTTTGGGTCTTTATACGAGCCTATCGAGGGGCGCCGTCATGCTACAAGAACAAATCATCGCCGAAATCAAGCAGATACCGGATGACAAACTGGCGGAAATTTACGATTTGATTCATTACTTTCGGTTGGGATTGAGTTGTGAGCGGGTTACCTCGTCGCAATTACGTCCGATTGGCTTGGTCAAACATCAGCTTGAGATTCCACCGGCGTTTTACGATCCGTTGCCGGATGACGTAATGGCTGGCTTTGAGGGCAAATCATCAGACAACGCGATTTCAAACTGACACCGATGAAAATACTGCATATTCTCGACCACTCGATACCGCTGCACAGCGGCTACACCTTCAGAACCCGCGCCATACTCGAACAACAACGCCGGTTGGGCTGGCAAACCTTTCATGTCACCTCGGCCAAGCATGTCAATGCCAGCGCCCCGGTCGAAACCGTCGACGGCCTGACCTTCTACCGCTCCGAAACCCCCAAGGGCTGGCTTGCCAGCCTGCCGGTGGCGAACCAATGGGCCATCGTGCAAAGTCTGAAAAAACGGCTGGATGACCTGATTCCACAAATCCAGCCCGACATCCTGCATGCCCATTCCCCAGCCTTGAACGGGCTGGCCGCGCTGGCGATGGCTCGCAAATACGCTGTGCCGCTGGTGTATGAATGCCGGGCGTTCTGGGAAGATGCCGCCGTCGATCACGGCACCACGACCGAAGGCAGTGTGCGTTACCGGCTGACGCAAACCATGGAAACCCATGTGTTCAAACGGGCCGATGCCGTGACCACGATTTGCGAAGGCCTGCGCAGCGACATCATCCGGCGCGGTATTGCCGCCGACAAAATCACCGTGATACCTAATGCTGTCGATGTCGACAAATTCAGTTTTGGCGAGGCAGCCGATCCGGCCTTGTTGCAGTCGCTGGGTTTGACGGGCAAGACCGTACTGGGCTTCATCGGCTCGTTCTATGCCTACGAAGGCTTGCTGCTGCTGCTGGATGCTCTGCCTGCGGTGGTGCAGACGCGGCCCGATGTCCATCTGTTGCTGGTGGGTGGCGGGCCGCAAGCCGATGCCATCAAACAAAAAATAGCAACACTGGGCCTGCAAGCTGTGGTGACACTTACCGGGCGGGTGGCGCACGACCAGGTGCCAGCCTATTACAACGCGATCGATTTACTGGTTTATCCACGTCTGGCCATGCGGCTGACCGATCTGGTAACGCCGCTCAAGCCGCTGGAGGCCATGGCGCAAGGCCGGTTGCTGGTTGCCTCCGATGTCGGTGGCCATCATGAGCTGATCCGCGACCGCGAAACCGGCTACCTGTTCAAGGCCGACGACTGCCAGGCTTTGGCTGTCACCCTGCTTGCGGCGATGGCTGATCGCGCCAACTGGGATGCCATGCGCAACGCGGGCAGGCGCTATGTCGAACTGGAACGCAACTGGCCGATCAGCGTGTCGCGCTATCAGGCGGTTTACTCGGGCTTGCTTGGCTCGGGACAGGGATCGAAACATGGCTAACCAACAGCCACGTCTGCTGGTATTCAGCTCGCTGTACCCCAGTTCGGTCAGGCCCATGGCGGGCTTGTTCATACGGGAGCGCATGACGCGGGTAGCGGAGCATTGCCCTATCGTCGTCGTCTCGCCGGTGCCCTGGTTTCCGTTGCAAGGCCTGATTCGTCTGTGGCGACCCGGTTACCGGCCACAACCGCCCCGGTTCGAAATGCACAATGGCGTTACCGTGCATTTTCCGCGCTTTTTGTCGCTGCCCGGTATCGGGCGTTCCTGCGATGGCTTTGCGATGGCTTTGTGCAGCGCCTGGACGTGTTTCAAGCTCAAAAAGTTGTTTTGCTTCAATTTGATAGACGCCCACTTCGCCTATCCTGACGGCTATGCGGCAACCCGGCTGGGGCAGTGGTTGCGGGTGCCGGTTGTCATCACGCTGCGAGGCACGGAAGTTCCACTGTCCCGTAGCGAACGCCGCCGCGATTTGATGCTGAAAGCGCTGGCAAGTGCGGCCCGCGTCGTATCGGTATCCCAATCCTTGAAAAATTATGTGGTCGGGCTGGGGGCGGACGGCGCCAAAATTACTGTGGTGGGTAACGGCGTCGATCTGGACAAATTTACCGCCATCGACAAAGTGCTGGCCAGGCAGCGCTTGGGGCTGCCCATGCAGGCACCCGTTCTGGTGTCGGTTGGTGGCCTGGTCGAGCGCAAAGGTTTTCATCGTGTCATCGATGCATTGCCTGCGCTGGTGCAGCGCCATGCCGATCTGGTGTATCTGATCGTTGGCGGTGCCAGCCCTGAAGGCGACATCCGCCGACAACTGGAACAACAGGTAGCCACGCTGGGGCTGGAAAACCATGTGCGTTTTTTGGGGGCTTATCCTTCGGAGGATTTGAAAACCCCGTTGTCGGCCGCCGATGTGTTCGTTCTGGCCACGGCCAACGAAGGCTGGGCCAACGTGTTTCTGGAAGCCATGGCCTGCGGCCTGCCGGTGGTGACGACCGATGTTGGCGGCAACCGCGAAGTCGTCAGCCATGCTGATCTGGGCCTGATCGTACCGTTTGGCGATCAGTCGGCCTTGACATCGGCCATCGGCCAGGCGCTGGCCACCTCGTGGGATCGTCAGCGCATCATGGCCTACGCCGCCGATAATGCCTGGGACAAGCGCGTATCGCTACTGACCCAACTGTTCAACACCGTGGTGAATCCATGAGCTTCTATACCAACATCTGCTCGAATCTGCTGTTTCCCCTTCATGAGCGTCTGAAGCGCCATACCACCGTCAAGCTGCGGCGTGACATGGAAAATACCCAGTGGAAAACCCGCGATGAAATCGCAGCGCAGCAAAGCCAGTCGTTGAAAACCTTTCTGACCGATGTCGGCCAGCATGTGCCGTATTACCGCAAGCTGTTTGCCGAACGGGGTTTCGATCCCGCCAGCGTGACCGGCCCGCAAGCCCTAGCGGCACTGCCGCTGCTCGACAAGGCCACGATACGTGCGCATTTGCCGGATATGCGCGCCGACGATGCCGTGGGCCTGTCGCGTTTCAATACCGGCGGCTCCAGCGGTGAACCGTTGATTTTTTATATCGGTCGACGCCGGGTCAGCCACGATGTGGCGGCGAAATGGCGGGCGACGCGCTGGTGGGGTGTCGATATAGGCGACACCGAAGCCGTGGTCTGGGGTTCGCCGATCGAACTCGGCGCCCAGGATTACCTGCGTTTTTTTCGTGACAAATTGCTGCGTACCCATCTGATACCGGCGTTCGAGATGTCGCCGGAAAAGCTCGACGCTTTCATCCGTCAGTTGCGGAAAATCCGGCCCAAAATGCTGTTTGGCTACCCTTCGGCCCTGGCGCACATTGCGCAACATGCCGAGAGAAAAGGCGTGGCGATGAACGATCTGGGCATCAAGGTGGCGTTCGTCACCTCCGAGCGGCTTTACGATCATCAGCGGGAAAAAATCGAGAGCATCTTCGGTTGCCCGGTGGCCAATGGTTACGGCGGTCGCGATGCCGGTTTCATCGCCCATCAGTGCCCTAGCGGTGGTCTGCATATCACCGCTGATGACATCATCGTCGAAATCGTCGATGCCAACGGTCAGCTATTGCCTGCGGGCGAACTGGGCGAAATCGTCGTCACCCATCTGGCAACCCGGGATTTCCCCTTCATACGCTATCGCACCGGCGATATGGGTGTGTTGTCCGACAAAACCTGTGCCTGTGGCCGGGGCTTGCCGTTACTGGACGAGGTGCAGGGCCGCACCACCGATTTCGTCGTTGCTCAGGACGGTACGGTGCTGCACGGTCTGGCATTGATTTATGTGCTGCGCGACATGAACGGCGTCGATGCCTTCAAGATCGTGCAGGACAGTCTGCAACAGGTCACGGTGTTGATCGTGGCCAACCCGGAGTATGCAAAAACAACGGCCGAGCAGCGCATTCAGGATGAATTCAAAAAACGTTTGGGGGCGGGTGTCGATGTCGTCATTCAGTATGTCGATTTCATTGCCAAGGAACGTTCCGGCAAGTTTCGTTATGTCATCAGTCACGTCAGACCTTGAATCAGGAAATATATCGCCATGGCACACTACGCAGGCTGGATAGGAACAGGGGAGGGCACTACGCAGGCGCAATCGGCGCTCAGTGCCATGATGGCTTACCCGGTGACGGGCAACATTCGCCAGGGCGACGGATTTGCCTTGGTTGCCGAGGGCGATAACGTCCACACCGACGACGATTTGACGTTGATAGTCCCGGTCGCGCGTGGCCAAAACAGTGCATCACTATCGCAGTATGCGCAAGCGTATCGCCAATACGGCGTCGAATTCGTCAAACACCTGTCGCCGCCGGTTTGTCTGGTGTTGATCGATGCTGCCCGCCGCATCGTGGTGCTGGCTACCGATCCCATCGGATTGACCCATGTGTATTACAGCCAGACTGATAGCGGCTTGGTTTTTGCCTCCCGTGCCGATGTCGTTGCCCGCCATCCTGACGTTGGCGACGCCATTTCAGCCCAAACCGTATTCGATTACGTTTACTACCATCATTGCCCCAGTCCGAACACGATTTACGCGCGGGTCAAAAAGCTGGATGGCGGGCAGTGCCTGGTGTACGACCAGGGCCGGGTTGCGCTGGATCGCTACTGGCTGCCACGTTTCCAGGAACAGGCTGTCGATTTGCAACAGGCCGGTGTCGAGCTGAAGCAGGGCTTGCTCGATGCCGTGAAAGCCAGTGTATTGAATGAGGACAATACCGGCGCATTCCTGAGTGGCGGCCTCGACAGTTCCAGTGTCGCAGGTACTTTGGCAGCGGTGTTTCCGGGCAAGGCCAAGACTTTTTCGATGGGGTTTCCGGTGGCAGGCTACGACGAAATCGCCTTTGCCCGTGTTGCCGTCCAGCAGTTTTCGACACGCTCGCACGAGTATTACGTCACACCGGAAGATACCGTCGATGCCGTGCCGATGATCGCGGCGCATTACGACGAGCCGTTCGGCAACTCCTCGGCGCTGGCAGCCTACTACTGCGCCAAACTCGCCAGGGAAAACGGTATCAAGCGTTTGCTGGCCGGCGATGGTGGCGACGAGATTTTTGCCGGCAACGAACGCTACGCCAAGCAACTGCTGTTCGATCACTACACGCGCCTGCCCGGCTTTGTTAGTGCCGCGCTGGAAGCCGGTCTGAACAGCCTGCCGTCAGGTTTGGCGAACAGCAAGCTGCCGTTCAAGGCTAGGCGTTACATCGAACAAGCCAAGGCGCCGATGCCGGATCGCTTGCAGGAATACAACTTTCTGCATCGCCACGACCCAGCTGATATTTTCGAAGACGGTTTCCTGCGCCAGATCGACATCGATCAGCCACTGCAATTGCTGCGGGAAACCTACCATCGCCCCGACCATGCCAGTACGCTGAACCGCATGTTGTACATGGACTGGAAAACCACGCTGCACGACAACGATCTGGTCAAGGTCAACCGCATGTGCGAGCTGGCCGGGGTCGAAGTCTGCTACCCCTTGCTCGATCAAGCCATAGTCGAGCTGTCGTGCCGCATACCGTCGGCCGACAAGCTGAAAGGCCAGCGTTTGCGCTGGTTCTACAAGCAGGCGATGAGTGGTTTTTTGCCCGATGCCATCATCAACAAGTCCAAACATGGCTTCGGCCTGCCGTTCGGCATCTGGCTGAAAGACCATCAGCCATTGAAGTCACTGGCTTACGATGCGATTCACGATCTAAAAAAACGCGGCTATTTCAAACCCGCGTTTCTCGATCATGCCATCGCCATGCACCAAAGCATCCATGCCGCCTATTACGGCGAGCTGATCTGGGTTTTGATGATGCTGGAACTGTGGTTTGCTGGCAGAAACAACGGCAGTCGCTGACAGTTGGAGGGTTTTTTGGGGTCTTTGATGCAAGGCATCATGGCTCAGCCAAGAAACCCGCCTGACTGACGACACGAACCCGACAGCCTGCAAGGGTTGCGTAACGCTGAAATGCCTCGTCCACCACACCTTGCGCCTGTAGTGTCGCCAGCGCTGCATCGTGTTCGACCGCTGCCGCCTTTACAAGAACCAGCTCATCGGCCTGCAAACGGCCCGCCAGCCAGGCGGCCAGGCTATCGGATGTCACCGACCAGTCGGCCTCGACACCGGCGGCATCGAGTTCCTTGACATCAGGCAACCAGACGGCAACCGGCTGCGCCAGCGCACGGCAGGCCGCCACCGTTGCCGCCGGTTGCAATGATGGCAACACGCTGGTCAGCAACCACGCCATTTGTTGCATCGCCAGAACAGCCATGCGATGCGCCGTCACATCATCGAGCTGCCAGCGTGACTGCTCAGACCTGACCGCATCGGCAAACACACCGCCACCCGGCACGATCACGTTGGGGTTATCACACGCGGCGATACGCTGAATACAGTCGCGCAAACCCGGTGTCGCCAGCAGACTACCGCCCAGTTTGACCACTCTCATGAGGCGTTTGAAAAACTGGATAGCACCTTAAACATCGTCGCCTTGTCGAAACATTCCTTATATTCGTCTTTATAGGATTGGGGTACAAATAACGTCCACATTGTTCCCGGTCTTGTCCTCAGCGCAGAGCGAAGCGAGAGGGGATAAACAAGGATGTTATTTATGACGGAATCCTTACAAGCGATCAAGAGGGCTGGTCACGCCTTGGCCGCCCTTGTTCAGAACGTGGGTGTAAATCATGGTGGTTGCCACATCGCTGTGTCCAAGCAGTTCCTGCACGGTGCGGATGTCATAGCCACCCTGTAGCAAATGGGTGGCGAAGCTGTGGCGCAAGGTGTGCGGGGTCGCTGGCTTTACCAGGCCGCTATCGCGCACCGCCTGTTTGATGGCCCGTTGCACCCCCTTCTCGTCGAGGTGATGTCGGCGCGTGATGCCCGAGCGTGGATCGACCGACAATTTGTGCGACGGGAACACATACTGCCAACCCCACTCGCGCCCGGCGTTGGGATACTTCTTCTCCAGGGCATGGGGTAGGTAGACACTGCCGTAACCCGTTTGCAAATCCTCGTGATGCAGTGCTTTCACTTTTTCAAGATGCGCCTTCAAGGGTTCGGCCAGGCTCGCGGGCAACATCGTCACCCTGTCCTTGAAACCCTTGCCATCACGCACCACGATTTCCAGACGGGCGAACTCCACATCCTTCACCCGCAAACGCATCACCTCCATCAGACGCATACCCGTACCGTACAGCAAGCTCGCCAACAACCACGACGTACCCGTCAGGCGGCCCAGCAAATCCTTCACTTCTGCGTGCGTCAGCACCACCGGCAAACGTTTTGGCGCCTTCGCCTGTTCCACGCCATCCAGCCAGGGTAGTTCAACGGCCAGCACCTCCTTGTACAAAAACAACAAAGCCGACTTCGCCTGATTCTGCGTCGAAGCCGCCACATTCCCTACCACGGCCAGATGCGTCAGAAACGCCTCCACCTCCGCCGCCCCCATCTCCGAAGGATGCTGTTTGTGATGAAACAGAATGAAGCGCCGTATCCAATCCGTATAGGCCTGCTCGGTGCGTATGCTGTAATGCTTCACGCGAATCTTGTCGCGCACCTGATCCAACAGCTTGGGACGGGCTGGGGTTTCCGGCTCAGGTGTATTTGCAT